>CAMDAF010000004.1 GCA_945888525.1 Chitinophaga pinensis | reverse complement strand
TTCTACTTCTCCCTCACATACAAATGGCTTTAACAATCATAGCACTCTTCGCTCAAAAACAAAGTGTCGTTTCCAAAGAATTGCACGATATGGTATTTTCGACGCACCCCGGATGGGAATGCCAGCCCTGAAGGTTTTCTGAGCCAAAGCTGCTTCTTCGGCAAGGCGGGCGGCAGATAGCCATTGGCGCGGAATTGCAGCTGCCTCAGAAAACATTTAGGCTAAAATGCACAGCCGGAAATGGGGGCCATACAATCGTTGCTCTACTTTTCCACAACCTTATTTTTTAACGAAAATTAGAGTTATTTTTGCCAAATTTTAATCATGCCCAAAGACCCCTCCATTAAATCAGTATTAATTATAGGCAGCGGACCAATCATCATCGGTCAGGCTTGCGAATTCGACTATTCAGGCAGTCAGGCTGCCCGTTCCCTTCGCGAAGAAGGAATTGAAGTGTCGCTTATAAACAGCAATCCTGCGACCATTATGACCGACAATGTGACAGCAGACCATGTGTATTTATGGCCACTAACTGTTGAGTCAATTGAAAAGATTTTACAAGAAAGACATATTGATGCGGTATTGCCTACCATGGGTGGACAAACGGCGTTGAACCTTTGCATTGAGGCCGAAGATTTAGGCATCTGGGAGAAGTACAATATCCGCATAATTGGTGTGGACACGGCGGCCATACAGAAAACTGAAAACCGCGAGTTGTTTCGACAACTAATGATAGACATTGGTATTGGTGTTGCTACCAGCAGAACCGCCAATTCGTTTCTAGAAGGTAAAGAAATTGCCCAAGAAATTGGTTATCCCTTGGTTATCCGTCCTTCGTTTACCCTAGGTGGTTACGGTGGTGGATTTGTTAAAACAAAAGACGATTTGGAAGCAGCATTGCGCGCTGGACTAGAAGCCTCTCCAACACATGAAGTATTGGTTGAGCAAGCGGTTCTTGGATGGAAAGAATACGAGCTTGAGGTATTGCGTGATAACAACAACAACATTGCTGTAATTTGCACCATAGAAAATCTTGACCCAATGGGGGTTCATACCGGCGACAGTATAACCATTGCACCTGCAATGACTTTAAGCGATACCTGTTTCCAACGCATGCGTAACATGGCTTTCTTAATGATGAGCAGCATAGGGAATTTTGCAGGTGGTTGCAATGTGCAATTTGCAGTGAATCCTGAAGACGAAGATATAATAGCGATTGAAATCAATCCACGTGTATCGCGTTCATCGGCCTTGGCTTCAAAAGCAACTGGTTATCCAATTGCTAAAATAGCGGCGAAATTGGCCATTGGTTACAACTTGGATGAATTAAAAAATCCAGTAACCAAAACCACCTCTGCATACTTCGAACCAGCCATCGACTATGTGATTATAAAAATACCAAGATGGAACTTCGATAAATTTAAAGGTGCCAACAAACAATTGGGTCTTCAAATGAAGTCGGTAGGAGAGGTAATGGCTATAGGTCGCAGTTTCCAAGAAGCATTGCAAAAAGCTTGTCAATCCTTAGAGATTCGCAAATTCGGACTAGGTGCCGATGGTACCGGTATAAGAAATTTGGAAGAAATAGCCCACAGTTTGGAGAACCCGAGCTGGGACCGCCTGTTCCACTTAAAAGATGCCATTGAATTGGGGGTTCCTTTAACCACCATTCAAAAATTAACGCGTATAGACCGTTGGTACTTGGAGCAAATACTCGACCTGGTGAATACCGAAAAACAAATTAGACGTTTTACTTTAGAGACCTTGCCAATGGATTTGATGCGCACAGCCAAACGCAAAGGGTACAGCGATTATCAAATTGCATACTTGATTAAGAACTGCACAGAAGATGATGTGTATGCCAAGCGCAAAGGCATGGGCATTACCCGTACCTATAAAATGGTTGATACTTGTGCAGCAGAATTTCCTTCACCTACCAATTATTTCTACTCTTGTTTTGAGGGCGAAAATGAAAGTGCAGTGAGTGATAAAAAGAAAATTGTGGTATTGGGCAGTGGTCCTAACCGCATTGGTCAAGGTATAGAATTCGACTATTCGTGTGTTCACGGTTTGCTGGCGGCCAAAGAAGCAGGCTTCGAAGCCATCATGGTGAATTGCAATCCTGAGACAGTGAGTACCGATTTCGACATGGCAGATAAATTGTATTTCGAGCCAGTGTATTGGGAGCATATTTGGGAAATCATCGAATTGGAAAAACCAGAAGGTGTGATTGTTCAATTGGGTGGTCAAACAGCCTTGAAATTAGCGGAGAAATTACACGAGCGCGGCATTAAAATTATCGGAACTTCATTCCCTGATATGGATATGAGTGAGGACCGCGGTTTGTTCAGCGACTTGTTGAAAGAAATGAACATTCCTTACCCAAAATACGGTGTTACTGAAACAGCAGAGGATGCAGTTAAAATTGCACACGAAGTGGGTTATCCGGTGCTGGTTCGTCCGAGTTATGTATTGGGTGGTCAAGGGATGAAAATTGTAATCAACGACGAAGATTTAGAAAATGCGGTGATTGGTTTGTTGGGCGACCTGCCTGGTAATAGGGTTTTGATCGACCATTTCTTAGACCGTGCAGAAGAAGCAGAGTGCGATGTAATTTGTGATGGCGACGATTACCATGTTATTGGCATGATGGAGCATATAGAGCCTGCCGGTATCCACTCAGGCGATAGTTCTGCGGTATTACCTCCGTTCTCATTAAGTCAAAATGTAATGGACAAAATGGAAGAGTACAGCAAGAAGTTGGCCTTCGCTATGAATATTAGAGGTTTGTTGAACATACAGTTCGCCATTAAAGACGAGAAAGTGTATGTGATTGAAGCAAATCCGCGTGCGAGTAGAACAGTGCCGTTTATCTGTAAAGCTTACCAAGTACCTTACATCAATATTGCCACCAAGATCATGTTGGGTACACACAAATTGAAAGACTTTACCATCGAGCGTAAGTTGGAAGGATTGGCCATTAAATTGCCGGTGTTCTCTTTCAATAAATTCCCGAATGTAAACAGGGAGCTTGGACCAGAAATGAAGAGTACTGGAGAATCTATCTTGTTTGTGAAAGACACAAAAGATCCAGGATTCAGAGAAATCTACAGCAAGAAAAGCATGTATTTGAGCCGTTAAGATTCAATCATTAAATAATTTAGAAAAGTCGATACTTTAGGGTGTCGGCTTTTTTTAATAATTTCATTTTTTTGATTAAATAATTGGCTTGATATTTGCCTAACAAAGTATAGAATAATATGTTTAAATTTCGTTTTGCTAGCGTCGCCATCGTATTGCTATTGGCTCTTACACCTTTGGTTTACCAATCTTGTACATACGACATTCCGGTTCCCAGCTATTGCTTTCAGGAAGATGTGCTTCCAATTTTCGTGAGCAAGTGTTCTCAATCTGGTTGCCACAATGCAATTGATAAGGAGGAGGACTTAGATTTGACAAATTACAATGGCATTATGAAAGGCGTGAAGGCAGGTAAACCAATGTCTAGCGAATGTTACACAGAAATAAATTCTGGATCCATGCCACCATCTAATTCAGTTCAATTAACCCAATTGGAAAAAAGCACCATAAAGGCTTGGATAAAAGCGGGTGCCGAAAACACCTCCAATTGCAATACGTGCGATTCATCGTTTACATACGCAGCCCGCATTCAGCCATTAATGGACAAATGGTGTGTTGGCTGTCACTCTGCAAACTATTCTGGTGGGCAATACGATTTGAGTAATTACAATGGGGTTGTAAAAGCGGTTACAAACGCACGCTTATTGGGTTCTATCAAACAACAATCGGGTTATTCTGCCATGCCTCAAGGTACTTCTCCAATATCAGATTGCGATATCATTGCCGTAACAAAATGGATTAATGCTGGCCATCCAAACAATTAAAGTTTTGCAATAAGTAGTTATTTTGTAAAGTTATTTTATTGTTTTTTGACATAAAATATTAAAGTAACGTATAAAAATACAATATTTTAATTCAAAAATTTAAAAGTTATTGTTTTTTTGTGTTTAAACATGTTTTGCGGTAGTGTGTTGTGGTAATTAATAAATTTTCATGATGCATATGTCTTTGATTTGTACCAATCAAAGAAGTAAAAATGAACACTCAATTTAAGACCTTTTTTATCTGTTTAGCCTTGCTCGCCAGTTTGCCATCTTGCATGGTAAGTAAATGTCGGTATAGTGGAGGATGGAATGTAAGCTTGGATAGGGGAGAAGAGTACCCCACTGCTCAAGCAACAAGAAAATCAAGAAGTACAGAAAAGAAAGCAAAAAAGACAGATCAAGTTGCCTTGTTAGATTCCGCTTTTACAAATACATTTTATAGCAATTCAAGTTTTACAGCAGACCTTGGCAATGCCTATGTCATTGAGCTTAGTCCGAATGCAATTGCTCCGCAGATGCATCTAAAAACTCAAATTGACAGCAGCAAAAACACACAAAAATCCAAAAAGAAAAAAAGTAGGGTTCGCAGCACATACCGTTCAAACAACTATGATTTTTTTCCTGACAATACAACTGAATTGATTGCCTATGTTTTTTTATTAGGCTTCATTATTGCCATCGCTATACTATGGGGAATTTATTCTCTGATCCGCTTAATTGTCAGAGCGCATAGGAAAAAAGCGGCACAGATCAATACAGCAACTGTTTCACCTAAAAGCGCTCAATCATTGGGCGCAAAAGACTATGATGAGAAGCTTAGGGATCAAAATCCTCAAACGACTTTTGCTGTTAATTCTGTTGCAAAGCCCGCAATTGAACAACCTGAGCATACAGATGAGGTTGCTGATGTTAAAAAAGGGAAGAAATCAAAATTGCTCGAATCAATTCTTTACGGTTTATTGGCTATAGTCTTATTGGTTTTTTTGTCATATTCCTATTCTCAAGGCCAATAAACTACTGGTTCATGTTGTTGTAATACTTCATTCTATCCAAACACATGTTGTAAAGCGCTAAATTGTTTTGACGCTTGTGTATCTCTCCTTTTGCTTGGTATAAATTGGCCAAAAAGAAATAATAGTTTGGATATTGGGCTTCGTATAAATTGATGCTTTGGTTAACGAATTCTAATAAAGGTTCATCCATTTTATTTTCTGAATACCAGGCTGCAATATGCGAACGGTACAACCAATTTTCTTCTTTTTGTAAGGCCTTTTGTAAATACCAAATTCTGGTTTTATTATCAGCCAATTGCGCATATTCAAAATAGTAAGTACCGACGTTCGAATCTAATTTTATACACTTATCAAGACAAAACAGCACGGAGCCTTTAACATTGGCATTTGAATACTGCATGTCCAAATTGTAGGTCAGGGCCAAATAATACCAATTAAAGGCATTGCTGCTGTCTATTTTGCTTTTCTGCGTCCAAGCATGCAAACTGGAATTAATAAAGATCCTACGCTTTGAATAGCCTTTTAGATGGCCCCAAGATAAAACGCATAAGCGCTCAAGTGCTAGGTAATTTGAAATGTCGTATTCCAAAGACTTTTCTAAATCGATCTTAGCCACTTCATATTTCTTTTTCACAAACTCCAAGCGGCCTTTATGGTATAACAAGATAGACTTTGTTATGCTGTCGTGCGGACGGAGCAGAAAGTTTCGACAAACCTGCAAACCTTGCTCAATTTGCTCCTTATACAAACTATCAAATTCTGCATAGTCACCATAACTGCTAATTTTGTCTAAGGCTTCGAAGGCCTTTAAAATTTTCGCATCAGGTTCCTTTGTGGCCTGAGCATAGCTCTCGGTGTTGCATATTAGTATTGCAAATAGAACAGTTATTAAATATTTTTTTAATGCGCTAATCAATGCTATTAACCTTTAATCTTTTTGGGTTTTTTATTGCTCCCTGTTTGAACTTTTAGCTTGTCGTTTTCTTTGTCGTAATCAACATAAACCATGCTGCCTTCAACAATTTCACCTTTCAATATCTCTTCAGCCAATGGATCTTCTAAATATTTTTGCATAGCCCTTTGCAAAGGTCTAGCGCCAAACTTGATGTCAAACCCTTTATCTGCTATAAAACTTTTGGCTTCATCGCTCAATTGCACATTATAGCCAAGATCAACGATGCGTTTTAACATGGTGGCAATTTGGATGTCCAAAATTTTGATGATATCTGGTTTTTCCAAACTGTTGAACACGATCACATCGTCAATACGGTTTAAGAATTCAGGAGAAAAGAATTTCTTTAATGCAGTTTCAATAACCTGCTTGCTTTCTGCTTCTTGGTTGTTGATTTTATTGCTGGTTGCAAAACCAATTCCTGTTCCGAAATCTTTCAACTGACGAGAGCCGATATTAGAGGTCATAATGATTACCGTGTTTCTAAAGTCTACTTTTCTGCCTAAGCTATCGGTGATATGGCCTTCATCCAAAATTTGCAACATGATATTGAAAACATCAGGATGGGCTTTTTCTACTTCGTCAAATAATACAACCGCATAAGGTTTACGTCTTACTTTTTCAGTTAACAATCCGCCTTCTTCGTATCCGACATATCCTGGAGGCGCTCCAACCAAGCGGCTAACTGCAAATTTTTCCATAAACTCACTCATGTCTATGCGTATCAGCGCATCGTTGTTGTCGAACATGTATTCACTTAAAGCTTTTGCCAATTCGGTTTTACCAACCCCTGTTGGGCCTAAAAATATAAATGAACCGATAGGTTTGTTCGGGTCTTTTAAACCCGCTCTTGTGCGTTGTATGGCTTTTGATAGTTTTCCTATTGCTTTGTCTTGCCCAATGACACGTTTTTTAATGTCCGCTTCCATGGTCAAAAGCTTTTTGCCTTCGTTCTGACCGATGCGCTTCACTGGTATGCCTGTCATCATAGCCACAACCTCCGCCACATTCTCTTCATTCACCACAAAACGGTTGTTGCCGGTTTCTTCTTCCCACTTCAATTTTGCCGCATCCAACATTTTAATTAGGTTCTTTTCTTTGTCTCTTAAGCGCGCAGCCTCTTCGTAGTTTTGGCTCTTCACTACCGATATTTTTTCCAATTTAATGGCTTCAATTTGTGCTTCAAGATCTACGATTTCTTCTGGTACATTGATGTTGGTGATGTGAACACGGGCACCAACTTCATCCAGCACATCAATAGCCTTGTCTGGAAGGTTTCGATCGGTGATGTAACGGTTGCTTAATTTAACACAAGCGATAATTGCTTCTGCTGTGTAGGTTACATGATGGTGGTCTTCGTATTTTTCTTTAATGTTTTGCAAAATTTCAATTGACTCTTCTGGAGAAGCTGGCTCAATCATAACCATTTGAAAACGTCTTTCTAATGCACCGTCTTTTTCAATGTATTGTCGGTACTCATCTAATGTTGTGGCGCCTATGCATTGCACTTCGCCACGGGCCAAGGCTGGTTTAAACATATTGCTGGCATCTAAACTGCCACTTGCTCCGCCTGCTCCAACAATGGTGTGGATTTCATCTATAAACAAAATAACATCATTGGCTTTTTCCAATTCCGTCATAATGGCTTTCATGCGTTCTTCAAACTGGCCACGGTATTTTGTTCCTGCAACCAAGGATGCAAGGTCGAGTGTTACCACGCGTTTGTTAAACAATACCCTTGAAACTTTTCTTTGAATAATGCGAAGGGCTAGGCCTTCTGCAATTGCAGTTTTTCCAACACCTGGTTCACCAATTAATATTGGATTGTTTTTCTTTCTGCGCGATAAGATTTGAGAAACGCGTTCGATTTCTTTTTCGCGGCCGACAATAGGATCTAACTTACCGTCCTCTCCAAGTTTGGTCAAATCACGACCAAAATTGTCCAACACGGGGGTAGTTGATTTAGGATTTTTCTTTTTTAATTCTTCAATCTTTTTGTCTTCGCTGCTGTCGTTGTTTTCATCTTCGAAAGCATTCATAGGATTGTTTTTCGGTTTTATTGATGAACCGCCATCCATAAGCGTTTGTTTGAAAAAATCGTAGTTGATGCCGTATTGAGACAGAACTTGTGAGGCAATATTGTCTTCGTCTCTTAAAATTGAAAGTAAAAGATGCTCCGTGCCTATGGTTTCAGTTTTGAATATTTTAGCTTCTAAATAGGTTATTTTTAAAGCTTTTTCTGCTTGCTTGGTCAATGGGATATTGCCTAAATTGCTCACACCAGTTGCTGTGCCTTTAATGGTATCTTCAATCGTTTTCTTTAATCTAATCACATCAATCTCTAAGGCTTTGAGGGTAGTTAAGGCAGTGCCTTCACCCTCGCGAATGATGCCGAGCAAAAGGTGCTCAGTTCCTATATAGTCATGGCCTAATCTAATCGCTTCTTCGCGGCTAAATTGAATGACTTCTTTTACTCTGGGGGAAAATTTTGCTTCCATTTAATGATATATAAACAAAGTTATGAAAAAAATATTGTTTGTAATTGATTGCTTTACGTTTAGTATGCTGTTATTATGATAGTGAGTATCCATTTTGATGCCATAATTTATTTGAACCGCTTTTGTGACAATTCGTCGCTTTAATGGTCATCATGGCAAATGTAATTTATTTTCCCTTCTGCTTTTTCGTTGGTTTGTATTTTTCTATATAATATTAACATTGTGTTCACATTTTAAATGTATAAACTAAATTGCAGAATCTCATTAAAGAAATTAGTTTCGCATCATGTTAGAAAGACCCGGACTAAGAAAGAATAAAAGACCAGATATTACCTCTTTAGACGCGGGTGGAAAAATGCCTCCTCAGGCCATAGAATTCGAAGAAGCCATTCTTGGTGCTGTGATGCTTGAGAAGGAAGCTTTGAAAGATGCAATGGAAACTTTGCAAGCAAAACATTTTTATGTAGACAACCACCAATACGTTTACGAATGTATGTTGGATCTTTATAACGAAAACCAACCGGTCGACATTCTAACTGTTACTGAAAAACTAAAATTTAAAGGGTTCTTGGATATTGTTGGTGGGCCATATTTCATTGCCAAATTAACCAGTAAAGTTTCCTCTGCTGCCAATTTGCAATACCACGCACACATTGTTATTCAGAAATTTATTCAGCGCGAACTGATACGTATTTCGGGTCAAACCATCACCGATGCCTACGATGATTCCTCTGATGCATTTAAACTTTTAGATGCCACAGAAAAGGATTTGTACGAAGTAAAAAATGACGGAATGAAACGTTCTTACAGAGAAATTTCTAACATTATTAATGAGGCCATTGGATTAATTGAAGCAAACGTTGCTAAAAAAGACGGTCTAACGGGTGTGCCGAGTGGCATTAAAACCCTAGACAATATCACTGCGGGCTGGCAAAAATCAGATTTGGTTATTTTAGCCGCTAGACCAGGTATGGGTAAAACGGCTTTGGCGCTTACCATGTTGCGCAATGCCGCTGTTGATTTTCAAAAGCCTGTAGCCATTTTCTCTTTGGAAATGAGCGCAACCCAATTGGTAACCAGACTCATTGCTTCCGAAAGTGGATTATCTTCTGAAAAATTAAAAAAAGGGCAATTGGAAGAACATGAATGGGCGCAATTGCACTCCAAAATTCAAAAACTTTCCAAAGCCAAAATTTTTATTGACGATACCCCTTCGCTTCCTGTTTTTGAGTTAAAAGCAAAATGCAGAAGATTGCACAGTAAACACAATATTGAGTTAATTGTAATTGACTATCTCCAGTTAATGCGTGGAGAGGATTCTAACAATAAAAACGGAAACCGTGAACAAGAAATTGGTTACATTTCACGCTCACTTAAAGGTCTAGCAAAAGAGCTTAATATTCCAATTATCGCTCTTGCACAGTTAAGCCGTGATGTTGAAAAACGTGGTGGAGATAAAAAACCTCAGTTAAGCGATTTGCGTGAATCGGGTAGTATTGAGCAAGACGCCGATATGGTTGGATTTATCTGGCGTCCTGATTATTACAAGTTAAATGATGCGGGCTTTGAAACAGAACTTAATATGGGTGAAATTATCATTGCTAAACATAGAAATGGTCCAACAGGTGAAGCCAAAGTGCGTTACATTCCTCATCTTGCGAAATTCGAAAATTGGGACGACAACCCATATAATGGCGCTGAGGAGAGCGGACCTCAAACCGTAACCTATTCAAGTAAGATTAACACCAATGACTCCGAAGACAGCGTGTCTAAAGTTGATATGTATAAACTAGGATTAAATCAATTGCAAAACAATGAAAATCCTGAACAAGGAGATGCTGATTGGTTAAATAATTCTGATACTGGTGCGAACATCACCGAGGACGAACATCCTTGGGAATAGTTACTTTAATTTCTTCTTTTCAGTTTCGCTTAATTTCGACGAATTTAATAAGTATGATTTAATCATCTTATAATTGCTGTGTGTTGAATTCAAATTGTTCAATAGCATTTTTTTATCCGATTCAATATGGCTGGTAAAGGAAATAAAACCCGGGATGTTTTCTTCTACCGCAAATCTTACATAGCGTATCTCAATATCTGCTGCATCCAACAAAACAGCATTGTTGATGATAATCAATCCTTTTTTCAAGTAATCGAGTTTTTTTAATGGATTGCTTTGATGCTTTGCCAATATTGCTGTAGCGCCTCCGTTGTATGCTTTTAGAATTGCACTTTCTTTTCCTTGTGTAAGTTTTAATAATTTTTCAGCAGATGATTTGCTCTCTCTCCCGCTTTGAAAATAAACACGCGCAGAATTCAAATCATCGACGCTTGTTGTGCTGAGTAAAAATAAGCTAAAAAGAAGTAGACTAAAGCGCATTGAATTTAAACCTGAAAAATGACTTAGCAAGCAAAGCCATTTTCTCAGCATTTGCTACACGAATTCTGTTTTCTAATATTTCTTTGGCGTTGACACGTTCAATCTTCTCCAGCAATCTTAAATAGTATCTGTAGCTGGTGTAAACGCCAAAACGGCAACTCATAGGCAAGCGCTTAATGCCCTCGTAGGCTTCATTGAAATCGTTCTGCACATCTCTAATAATCTCAGCTTTTGCCAATTCATCAAATTGTCTTAAGTCTAAGGTGGGGAAATAAATACGGCCTCTGTCTTCAACATCGCTTTTAATGTCTCTTAAGAAGTTTACTTTTTGAAATGCAGCCCCTAAAGCACGTGCTGGTGCTTTCAAACTGTCATATTCAGCTTCGTTGCCATCGCAAAATACTTTTAGACACATTAAACCTACAACTTCAGCGCTCCCGTAAATGTATTCGGTATACGATTGTTTGTTGTATTCTTTTTTGTGTAAATCAGCTTCCATACTTTCAAAGAAAGGCTCGATTAAATCTTTGCCTATATTGAACTGCTTGGCAACTTTTTGAAATGTGTAAAGGATAGGGTTCAAACTGATGCCTTTTTCAATTGCTTCGTAAGTATCTGTTTTGAATTTTTCCAACAACTCTGCTTTGTCGTCTCTTTCGAATGTATCAACTATTTCATCTGCCAACCTCACAAAACCATAAATGCCATAAACCGCCCAACGGTAATCTTTTGCAATCATTCTAATGCCTAAGGAAAAGGAAGTGCTGTAGATGTTGGTGGTCGCTTTGCTGCAAACGGCGGAAGTTTTTTCAAATAATTCAAACATACATCAATTGTAATTAACCATTTTGTTCATTTTTTGTTTTACAAGAGATTCTTTTTTGTCTGCCTAACAATTTCTTTGGCTATAATTTGACCACTGATAATTGCTGGTGGAACTCCTGGTCCTGGCACCGTTAACTGTCCTGTATAAAATAAGTTTTTAACTTTTTTGCTGCGCATCTTTGGTTTTAAAAATGCAGTTTGCATCAAGGTATTGGCCAATCCATAGGCATTGCCTTTAAACGAATGGTAATCAGCTTGAAAGTCATTCATGGCATAAGAACGTTTCACTGTAATATGGTCTCTTATATTTTCACCACATTTAACCTCTAATCTATCCAACATCATGTTAAAGTACTTTTCTCTCAAGTCTTCATTGTCTTCTAATCCTGGAGCCAATGGGATTAAGAAAAATAAATTTTCGCAACCCTCTGGTGCACAATCAGCATCTGTTTTGCTGGCTGCCGATAAATAAAATAGAGGTTTGGTCGGCCACTTTGGTTGATCATAGATTTCAATAGCATGTTGCTCAAAGTTTTCGTCAAAAAACAGATTGTGGTGCAAAACGTTTTTTACTTTTTTATTTAAACCAACATAATAAAGCAAAGAACTTGGCGACATGGTTCGTGTTTCCCAATATTGTTCTGAATAAACCCTGTCTTTTTTATGTAAAAGTTTTTGTTCTGTGTGGTTGTAATCGGCTCCTGATACCACGATATCGGCATGGAATACACCATTGTTTGTGTGCACAGCAGTCGCTTTTCCATTTACCACCTCAATGTGGTTTACTTCATGGTTTACTAAGATTTTTACGCCCAGTTCCTCAGCCAATTTCGTAAACGCTTTTGATATCATTACCATGCCTCCCTTAGGAAACCAAGTTCCTTTTACCAAGTCAGCATAATTCATCATACTGTACAGGGCTGGTGTATTGGCAGGGGTAGAGCCTAAAAACAAAACAGGGAACTCTAGTAAACTAAGCAATAATGGATCTGAAAACTGTGAGCGCACGGCCTTTCTCAAACTGGAAAATAAACTCAATTGAAATGATTTGATAATTAGTTTTGGTTCAATGAATTCCAATACCGAATCCGACAAACGTGTTACATAATCGGCCATTGCCGTTTCGTATTTGTAACCGGCATCATCCAAAAATTTTTGCAAACGAACCGCGCTTCCAGGCTCTCTTATTTCAAACAATGCTTTTAGCTCTTCCAAGTTGGCTAGCACATCCATTTCTTGATTGCCTGTAAAATAAATTCTATAGGCTGGGTCTAGTCTTTTTAATTCATAATAGTCGCTTACTTTTTTGCCAAACTTTGCGAAATATTCTTCAAAGACTTCAGGCATCCAATACCAACTTGGACCCATGTCAAATGTGAATCCGTCTTTTTCCCAAATGCGGGCACGGCCACCCGTTTGATCGTTTTTTTCTAAGACAGTAACCTCATACCCCTCTTTCGCTAAATTTGATGCTGCGCTCAATCCCGCAAAACCACTACCTATTACGATTACTTTCTTGTGCATCTTATTTTTTTTGACGGTATTTATCTAAATATTTTTTACTTACAAATAAAAAACCAAAAGCTTCAGCACCATCTTTTTCATTCACTTTGTGGTGGATCTTGTGCGCAAAACGCATGGCCTTAAAGTAAACCCTGTTTGTGTTTTTTAACCATGGAAACCTTTGATGTACAAAGACATCGTGCACCAAGAAATAGGCAACGCCATAAAGCAAAACGCCTATGCCCAAATAAAAGCGCCAATCCATAGGAAAGGTCAGCGAACCAAATATAATAAGGCCCGCAGAGATAAAAGCGAACACAACACCAAACAAATCGTTCTTTTCGAATCTTCCTAAACGCGGTTCATGGTGGCTTTTATGCCAACGCCACATGAATCCATGCATAATGTATTTGTGAGTAAACCAAGCAGTTGCTTCCATGAAACTAAACCCAATTAAGACAATTATTATATTGATTAAAATATCCATCGTAATTCAAACAAAGCTAGGTAAAAAAAGTTTAAATAAAAGTCAGAAATTTAAATACTTGACTAAAAAAAAGGATGTCAATTGACATCCTTTTAAAAAACATTTTTCCTTGCTTATTCTACTACAAATTTTTTGCTGCTTATTTCAACTCCTTGCTGAAGGGTAGCGGTGTATATTCCTGAGGCCAATCCTTTTAAATAGAATTGGGCGTTAAGCGCTTTGCTTGTGTAGGCTTGTACCTCTCTGCCAGTTTGATCATAAATGCTCAAGGTGTAGATTTCTGCATTGACAACATCTATATTGATCATTGTTTCAACGCCTTTCAAGGCAGGATTAGGCATGATGTCTAGTCCGATTGACTGGGTCGCTTGATTTTCAATCCCCATGCTGTAAGTGGTTTGAAAATTAATCATTTGCTTGGTGCCAAAGTCAGCGCCAAAATTCTTTAACATGCTGTTGTTGTTGCCATTTCTAATTTGGATATAGCCAGTTCCATCCGCCGTATTCGCCCACCAATCAAGGCCATCTCTATTTAATGGGTTGTTGCTTGGTGCAGTGCCATCATCCATCATCTCAAACGTATAACATACATTGTTGTCAAGGTATACAGTATCTCTATAAATGGTATTGGCTGCAAAATTATTTTTATTTCTAATCACTTTTCCTTTTGCATCTTTTAAAGTGTAATAGTTTTCTGAAGGTGCGTTATTGGTTTTTAATACGATAATAATTTTGGTAGGGAACACCACGCTGTTGGTTATTTTAGAAACCATGGTGTTGTCGGCCGGATATTGATCGACTTGGTCGTTAACCTTGGTAATACGGGCTACGAAATTATTCCCAGCACCACTCCAATTGTATATGGCTTCAAGCGTTACCTTTTGGTTGGTAAATGGAGCTATATTGCAAGGAACCCAAATTTTTTGTAATGCGCCACCAAGTTTTCCGTATTCAAATTCCAAACGTGTAAGCGTGTCTTTACCCATATTGCGCACACTAATAATTGGCGCGCCACAAGTTGGGTTTAAACGCAAATAATCAAAGTGAGTTGATGGCGAAATAATATCTTCAATTGCTGCATCTACTTGCTTTCTGTTGTCTTTGAAAAACAAAGCATAGGTTGTTACGTCATAATTTGCACTGCCGCCTGCTGTATTTGAGTATGCCTCCATGTTAAGGCTAAACGTGTGGGTATTGGTGTCATTAATGTTTAGGTAAATATCATCTGCCATTACAGGAGCGCCAGGACACCAATTCGCTCTGTCGTATATCCAAGTTCCGGCTTGAGGAAATAAAGAATTTAAACCACAATCTTCTCTCCAAACATTTTTTTCGGAAACCGTATTTGCATCTAAAGTAACAGTGCGTTTTTTTGAGCAAAACTCAGAACAATTTTCTTGCTTATCCATTCCATGTCCAGTTTGAATAATTTTAAAATCTACAGCATCTGCGCCTTTAGGCATAACAAATGACACAGGTTTTACTGCACTTGAAAATGGATTGTTGTCGTTGCCATAAGGCGCATTTACGCGGTGCATGTTGATAAGACCCATGGGGATTCTTGCCGCTTCGCCAGCCACCATGAAGTAATCCATAGTTACTGTCCAACCTCTGTCCGTATTGCCTTCGTAGCCAGAATGTTGGTATATGATTTCCAATGAATCGTGCAATAAATCAGAGAAATCAGTAAGATCAAAATACCAACCATGCTTCCAATTTTGAGAACTGTTCCAATAAAAACCGTAAGGTGTAATATAACGGGCCAATTCATAGCGAACGCCATTTTTACGTACATAGATATGGTTTCCATAATCCCATTCGCCGCATCTTAATCCAGGTGCACATCCAAATTCTAAATACATATAAACCTTGCGGTAAGAAACAGAATCGGCCGGAAATTTGACTTTTGAAGGGTATTCGGTAACGCCTGCACTCGGATTCGTTTTAATGATCACCTTGCTGTGTGAGCTTACTTTTGTGGTATCTCCAGCGTGTAAGCTTATTGCACTGAGAGCAATTGTAAATAAAGTAAAGATTAATTTCATATCAACTTATGTTGACGCAAATTAAAGCTAAATCATTCAGAAAGGGAAACCAAATCGATAGAAAAAGGTGTAGGCTTATTACTGCACCTCCCAGCTGTTTCTCGATTTTAACAAATCATTGAAAGCTATGGTCTTGTTTTCTATGCGTTTGTCTTTTAATTGGTCTTGTATCAGGGTATCCAAACAAGGCTTGCTAGAATCGGCGAATAGAACACCAAATGGCCGAGGCAATGCATCATTGTCGAAGAAACGAGAGAGAATATAGGCCTTCATTGGGTCGGTTTCATCATGTAACCAGAGTTCATCTGTGCTTCCATCAACAATATCAATAACCTTTGCCTGCAAACCATCTAAAACAATGCCTTTAGTGCCATTAGCAAAAACCAAGGGTTTGCCGTGTTCCACAAAAATAGTTGAAAATGACTTGCTGTCTTTTTCAGTCATTATTTCAAATGCACCGTCGTTAAAAACATTGCAGTTTTGATACACTTCAACAAAAGAACAGCCGGTATGGTAATAAGCCCGCTTGTATATTTCTTGCTGGTGCTTAGGGTCGCGGTCTAAAGTCCTTGCCACAAAAGTGCCATTGGCGCCCAAGGCCAAGGCAATCGGATTAAATGGACTATCAACAGTTCCTATTGGCGATGATTTTGTTATTTTTCCAATTTCACTGGTAGGCGAATATTGTCCTTTGGTTAAACCATAAATTTGGTTGTTAAACAACAAAATATTTAAATTTGGGTTTCTTCTTAAGGTATGAATTAAATGGTTCCCGCCAATGCTCAAAGCATCCCCATCACCTGTAATTACCCAAACGCTTAACTCTGGCCTGCTGGTTTTTAATCCCAAGGCTATTGCAGTTGCGCGACCGTGTATGGAGTGCATGCCGTAAGTGTCCATATAGTATGGTAGGCGCGACGAACACCCTATGCCAGATACAAATACAAAATCTTCTTTGGAATGGTTTAGTTCTGGTAAAACCTTTTTTAAACTGCTCAAGATGGCATAATCTCCACAACCGGGGCACCATCTCACTTCTTGATCGGTCTCCAGATCTTTTGAAGTAAATATTGTTTTATGTGCGGTTTCCATTATTGAAGATTGTGTTTAAGTATGTCTTTAATCTCTGTAATTTGAAAAGGTTGGCCTTGGATTTTATTGATCCCTTTTGCATCCTTTAAAAATTGATCTCTAATCAAGCGAATTAATTGTCCATTGTTTAATTCCGCCACAAAAACATGGTCGAAATTTTTTATCATTTCTCCCAAATTTCTAGGCAAGGGGTTAATGTATTTCAAATGAATATGCGCAATGTCTATGCCTTCTTCGCGCAATTCTTTTGTAGCCGTGGATATGCTTCCAAAAGTTGAACCCCAACCAATAATAAGTGCTTTAGAATCTTTGTTGCCATGCTCAAAAGTTTGCAGAGGTAAAGTATCTGCTACATTCATAACTTTTTGTGCGCGCAGTTTTACCATGAGTTCATGGTTTGCTGCATCGTAGCTGATATTCCCTGTAATGTTTTCCTTTTCTAATCCACCAATACGGTGCTCCATTCCAGGGGTTCCTGGCACGGCATGGTCACGGGAAAGATTTTCATTGCGGGCATAAGGTTGATAAGGTTTGCCCTCATCCGCTTTGCGGATAAAATGCGAACTGATTTCTGGCATTTCATCCAAGGTTTTAATCATCCATGGTTGGGCGCCAGTTGCCAGGTAGCCGTCGCTCAAAAACATAACAGGGACAGTGTGCTCAATAGCGATTTTAACAGCCATGTATGACATCTCATAGCAATCTGCGGGTGTTGATGCGGCTATTACCACCAAAGGACATTCTCCATTTCTTCCGTATAATGCTTGCAACAAATCAGATTGCTCTGTTTTGGTTGGTAAGCCTGTTGATGGTCCGCCTCTTTGGATGTTGCAAATAACCAAAGGCAGTTCAAGCATAGTGGCCAAACCAATGGCTTCAGTTTTTAGGGCAATGCCAGGTCCTGAACTTGTGGTTACGCCCAAACGCCCACCATATGAGGCGCCTATAGCTGCACAAATTCCTGAAATTTCGTCCTCCGCTTGAAAACTTATGAGGTCAAATCCTTTGTGTTTTGACAGTTCATGCAAGATGTCTGATGCTGGGGTAATAGGGTAGGTGCCTAGAAATATTGGTATTCCAGACTTAACTGAGGCGCCCAATAAACCAAGAGCTGTGGCTTGGTTTCCGTTTATACTTCTATAAGTTCCTTTGGCGTATACGGCTGCTGCAATTTCAAATCTGTTGCCAAACATTTCAGAGGTTTCTCCAAAATGATAGCCAGCTTGCAGTGCTTTAATATTTGATTTTGCAACAAGTTCCTTTTTTGAAAACTGCTTTTCTATGAAGTTAATACTATGCTGCATATTGCGGTCGAACAACCAATACACCAAACCCAAAACATACATGTTTTTGCAACGTTCGGCTTCTTTGTTTCCTAGTCCAAACTCAGCAACAGCCAATTTTGTTAACTTGGTTATGTCGGCAGTAAACACTTGGTAGGCATCCAAACTGCCATTGTGTAAAGGATTGTCATTTTCGTCAATCTTTGCTAATCGTAAATTTTTTTCGTCAAATCCATCACTGTTGGCGATGATAATTCCATTTGGTTTTAAGGATTTTAAATTGACTTTTAACGCAGCTGCATTTAAGGCAACCAAAACATCATAGGTGTCGCCAGGTGTAAGGATTTCGTTGCTGCCAATATGGAGTTGAAATCCACTAACACCAGGTAAAGTGCCTATAGGTGCGCGAATTTCCGCCGGAAAATCAGGGAAGGTTGCAATGTCATTTCCAAATAAAGCACTGGTTTCGGCAAATTGTGTTCCTGTTAATTGAACACCATCGCCGCTGTCTCCAGCAAACTTAATGACTACATGTTGTTCGTGCTTTATTGTGTCTGACACTGCCTCTTTATTTTGATGCAAAAATACTCTTTATTGACCATTCGAATAGATTATTGTGTAATAATTATATCAATCAATTTTATATTGATTGCATTATTTTGGACATTAAAACAGTTTTGATTTCAAAATTGTTTTCCAATTGCTGCTATTAATTTTAAAATAGTACTCAATATTATTGCTTTTCTGCGAATGGATATATAGAACTTGGTATTGAAGTGCAGAAGGAAAATATTGCGCCAAGGCTGATTGGTTGAAATTTAAATAAGCACTGTATTCAACAGGCGTCTTTGGAACATTAAATGAATCGCATGGCAGATATTTTATCCCTGCTTTGGCTGCAATTTATTGTGAGCGCGTACTTGCCTGCTTTTTCAGTGGTATAGGTAATTTCTTCAACTGCCTCAAAGCATGAACTTAATAAGCTAAGAAAAACGAAAAGGGCTGTGTATTTTGTCTTAGACATAAGGGATATAAGACAAACAGATCTACAAAGCGATACTGAAGCCAAAAGAGGCTTTGAACTGAACGCCTTTTTGGTAAGGGCTGAACAACGGGATGTTTAATTCCTTTTGGTATTCGCCTGAAACTGGGATGAATATACCACCACCAATGCCTAAATCCATGTATATATTTTCAAACACAGATCTACGCATGCCCAACATATACCCAAATGAAATTGTTGTTGCGCTATATTTTTGAACCACTGATGTGCTTGTGTAAGGTGGAAAATTGCTGTATAAGTATGTGTTGTGGTCGGCCGTTACAGTTTTGAAATTGGCAAAAGGGGCCAAATACACATTGCGGATATAGTTGTTGGGTTTTCTATAAAAACGGTATTGCGCTTCTAAACGAAAACCACTCATATTTGAATAATCATCTTTCAAATCCAAAGCACCAGCTTCTGCGCTTAAATAATAACCTGCGTTTACAAAGAAAGATTCATTCTTTGTGGTTGCCTGCTCGTAACCCATCTCAAATCCACCAATGGTAAGGGCAAGCGGATTTAAATGTATCATTTTTTTATATAAAGCATTTTTTGTAACGGGCTCGTGCGCTTTATTGACGGCAGTTAAACTTATAGCATTTACTGCTAAAATTAGGCTTAAAATGATGGATTTGTTCATGATATTAATATTTTATAAGAATGGTATTTTGCAAACCACCGCTTTGATGGCTTTATCGCGCACTTCAATGAAAATTTCAGTTCCAACTTGGCTGTGGGCAATATCAACATAACCTAATCCAATGGCTTTGTTCAAGCTTGGAGATTGTGTTCCTGAAGTTACTTCGCCAATAAGCAAACCGGCTGCGTCTTTTATGCTGTAATGTTGACGCGGTATGCCACGGTCTACCATCTCAAAGCCAACAAGTTTTTTGGAAACACCATTTTCTTTTAAAGATTTATGGTAGGCGCTGTTTACAAAGTCTTTGGTGAATTTGGTAATCCAACCCAAGCCAGCTTCAATAGGAGAGGTGCTATCGTTGATGTCGTGGCCATACAAACAAAAGCCTTTTTCTAATCTTAAGGTATCTCGACATCCCAATCCACATGGAATGATGTCAAATTCTTTACCTGCTTCAAACACAGAATCCCATAATTTACGGGCATCTTTGTTGTTTACATACAACTCAAATCCACCTGCTCCAGTATAACCTGTGTTTGAAATGATAACATGCTCACATCCTGCAACAGTGCCGGTTTTGAACGTGTAATACTCCATAGGCCCCAAATCTACTTCTGTTAATTTTTGAATAACTTTAATTGCATTCGGACCTTGCACCGCAAACAAACTCAAATTGTCACTCATGTTTTCCATTTGAACGCCAAAAGTATTGTGAGAGGCGATCCAATCCCAATCTTTTTTAATGTTTGATGCATTCACAACCAAGAAATATTCTGTAGCGTTGCGGCGGTAAACCAACAAATCGTCTACAATACCACCCGTATTGTTCGGCAAGCATGAGTATTGAACTTTGCCATCGCTTAATTTGGATGCGTCATTGCTGGTAACCAATTGGATTAAATCCAATGCTTTCTCACCTTTTAATAGGAACTCACCCATATGAGAAACATCAAATACACCCACGTTGTTACGCACAGCCAAATGTTCTTGAATTAAATTGCTGTATTGTACCGGCATGTTAAAGCCAGCAAATGGCACCATTTTGCCACCAAGGGAAATGTGAAGATCGTTAAGTTCAACGAGTTGTAATGATTGCGAATTTTCCATATTAAAGGTTCAAAGATAATCATTTTTCATAAAATAAAATTAGAGTAGCTGGAGCTGATGATTTTGGCTCCCTACCTTTATTTTGAAATAAATAAATTATTCCACTTCTATGCCGTATTGGTACAACAAACCGGGTAATCCTTGAACCGAAAATTTCGCTTTTTTGATTTTGTTAATCTCGGGATTTATGGCATAATGAACGGCTGTTCTAAAATCGCAAGCCTCTAATTTCGTGTTGTCAAATGTTGCACCCATTAAACTGCATTCATCAAACACCGCTTGGCTCAAATCGCATAAAGTAAAATCCACTTCATGCAAACTGCAAGTCTTGAAAAGGGTTTTCTTTAATCCTAATTTGTAAAAAGACGATAAATCCAATTGGCAATTTTCAAAACCCACTTCAAACAAGAATTCATTGCAATGTTCAAAGTGAACGCCCAATAGTTTACAATCTTTAAATTTTATATTGCGCAGTGCCACCCCATGTAAATTTAACATGCTCAAATTACAGGCATGAAATTCACATTCAGAAAAATTGGAATCTGTTAAATCTTGTTCTGATAAATTGCATTGGATAAATACACATTTATTGTATTCCCCTTTTTTGATAGCTTCTAAAGAGAAGTCAATGTTCTTGAATGATTGTCCTTCAATATCTACCATTTATGCTTTTAGTTCTTTTGCTAAGAATCTTGCCGTATGGCTCTTTTTTACTTTAATCACTTCCTCTGGACTGCCAACAGCTAAAATTTCTCCACCGCCACTGCCACCTTCCGGGCCTAAATCGATGATATAATCGGCTACTTTTATCACATCCATATTGTGCTCTATGACCAAAATACTATTGCCTCTATCGGTTAACTTTTGCAAAACATGCAGCAACACATTGATGTCTTCAAAATGCAGGCCCGTGGTAGGTTCGTCCAATATATAAAAGGTTTTTCCAGTGTCCTTTTTGGCGAGCTCTTCCGCTAATTTTACCCTTTGGGCTTCTCCTCCACTCAAAGTGGTTGAAGATTGCCCTAAAGTAATATACCCTAAACCTACATCTTTTAATGCTTGTAATCTTCTGCTAATGGTTGGCATGTTGTCAAAAAAGTCAACGGCTTGCTCAATTGGCATGTCCAAAACATCGTTGATGCTTTTACCCTTATAGCGCACTTCCAATGTCTCTCTGTTGTATCGACGGCCATTGCACACATCGCACAATACCTCAACATCAGGAAGGAAATTCATTTGTATGATTTTGTAACCGCCACCTTTGCATGCTTCACATCTGCCGCCACTCACGTTAAATGAGAATCTACCTGGTTTGTAGCCCCTGATTTTCGCTTCTGGCAACATGGCGAATAAATTTCTTATATCGCTGAATGTGCCGGTATAAGTAGCAGGATTGCTTCTTGGGGTTCTGCCTATTGGTGCTTGGTCAATTCGTATTACTTTGTCAATATGCTCTAGGCCTGAAATGCTTTTGTGCGGCAACACCTGGTATTTGCTGTTGTATACATGTTTGGCTAAAATAGGGTAGAGGGTTTCGTTGATCAAAGACGATTTACCGCTGCCTGAAACGCCAGTAACACACACAAAAATTCCCAATGGAATATCGATGTCAACATTCTTTAAATTATGGCCAGTACATCCTTTTAAACTGATTTTTTCTTTGCCCGCTTTGCGTCGATTTAACGGCACGTCAATTTTTTTCTTGCCATTGATGTATTGAGCAGTAATCGAATCCAATTTAATGAATTCGTCGTAAGTACCGAAAGCGCAAATTTTTCCACCGTGAATACCAGCCCTTGGGCCAATGTCGACAATGTAATCGCATTGCTCTATCATGTCCTTGTCGTGTTCTACAACAATAACTGAATTGCCTAAATCGCGCAATTCTTTAAGTGAATTGATTAGTTTTTCGTTGTCTCTTTGGTGCAAACCAATACTTGGTTCATCCAATATATAAAGCACATTCACCAATTGAGAGCCTATTTGTGTGGCCAAACGAATGCGTTGTGCCTCTCCGCCACTTAGGGTATTTGATGGGCTGTTTAATGTTAAATAATCGAGGCCAACATTGCAAAGAAAACCAACACGGGTTTTAATTTCCTTGATGATTTCTGCGGCAATAATTCTTTGTCTATCGCTTAATTTGTCTAATGCCGTGTCCAGCCATTTGCTCAATTCTTTAATGGACATCATCGACAAATCGGCAATGTTCAAGTTTTCAAAACGGTAGTAAAGGGCCTCTTTTTTCAAACGTTTGCCTTCACAAACTGGGCAAGCCTTGCTGTGCATGAATTCTTCAGCCCATTTGCTCAATGAGTCACTTTTACCCTCATAATATTGTTCCTCAATGATTGGAATAATTCCTCTAAAAACTGTCTCAGTATTAATGGTTTTAAATTCATAATTGGTGTAGGTAATTGGAAACGATTCCTCACTCCCATGCATAATAACATCGATAATTTCATCAGACAATTTTTCCAAAGGGTCGGCCAAACTAAATTTAAATTTTTTAGCCAAACCACGCAATTGTGCAAAGGTGAAATTCTCACGCAATTCGCCAATTGGCAATAAGCCACCTTTGTTGATGCTTTTGCTCCTGTCGGGTATAATGTTTTCAACCGCTACTTCGCTTACAATACCTAGTCCGTTGCAATTAGGGCAAGCGCCATATGGGCTGTTAAATGAGAATGTGTTTGGCTGTGGTTCGTCATAACTCAATCCCGTTTCAGGATCCATTAAAAACTGGCTGTAGAAATACACTTTATCATCAGAATTGTCCATTACGGATAAAGTGCCTTTGCCTACTTTAAACGCTGTTTTTATACTCTCGTGGATGCGGGTTTTATTTGCATCGCTTGGCTCGATGCGGTCAATAACCACATCAATGTCGTGGATTTTGTATCGGTCAAGTTGCATGTCCACTTCAATTTCCATTAATTTTCCATCCACTCTAACTTTGCGGTAGCCTTGTTTTCTGATTTGTTCGAACAACTCACGGTAATGTCCCTTTCTGCCTTTAATAACTGGGGCTAAAACGGTTATTTTTTTAAGGCTGAATTGATCAATGATTAATTCTAGAATCTGAGCCTCACTAAAACGAACCATTTTCTTTTCAGACAAATAGCTGTAGGCATCTGCAGCTCTGGCAAATAACAATCTAAGAAAATCGTATACCTCGGTTATTGTTCCAACTGTAGAACGCGGATTGCGGCTTACGGTTTTTTGTTCTATGCTTATAACTGGAGAAAGGCCATTTATTTTATCAACCTGAGGCCGTTTCATGTCGCCGATAAACTGTCGAGCATAGGCAGAGAAAGTTTCCAAATACCTTCTTTGACCTTCGGCAAAAATGGTGTCAAAAGCGAGACTCGATTTTCCACTTCCACTTAGTCCGGTGAAAACCACCAACTTGTTGCGCGGAAAACTTAAATCTACATGCTTTAAATTATGCTCTGCTGCGCCTATTATCTCTATGTTTTCCGATTGGTCCATGCTTGATTTTGACCTGCAAAGGTCGGTTAATTTTAACTGAATAAAAAATAACTTATATTTGCCATTCATTCGTGTTTAAAACTGCAGTCATATTCGTGTTTATTTCTTCGCTTTTGGTGCAGTCAGGATTCATTTCTTTATACACCATTTCTGAAATCAGAAAGCACAAGAAGGCAATTAAAACTTTAATGAAGGCTGAGTTGAAAAAGGGTCTTCACAACGCAGATTTGACTTTGTTTTCAGAAAAGGAACTTGAATATGCAGAATGGGAACATCCAAAAGAATTTTTTTTAGGCTCGGAAAAATATGATGTTGTAAAAATTGAAACAACCAAGGATGGTAAATTATACCATTGTGTAAATGATAAAAAAGAAATTGAACTCTACAAATCTTTGGATAAAAACAAAAAGCAAAGTACTGTGCTGGATGAAATGCTTAAAAAGTTTTGTATGATTTCTAGATTGTTCAAAAATGATGAGAGAGCACTTGCCTCTCTAAAACAGGGGTTTTGCAGTTTGAATAGCAGTGATTATAAAAATCAATACGCTGCTTCATTGTATAGGCCACCAATTAAATTGAGTTAATTTATCGTTTTCAAACACTACAGCCGTGTTTGAAATTTCTATGCAATTTATTTCGGTAAAATGCTTTATCAATTCAATTTAATTTACAATGAAAAGAAATTTAGTATTCGCAATGTTTATTTTGGGTGTTCAGGCTTTCGCCCAAACCATTACGGTTAAAGACAAGTCTACTTTACAAGCACTTGAAGGTGTTTCGGTTAATTATCAGTATACAAATGCAAAGGGCCAAGTGGATTTTGCCGATGTGCCAGTTGGAAATAATGGGATTTATGTTTTTTCTAAGGTCGGTTACTTTAGTGATTCATTATACAGCGATCAATTGAAAGCGGTAAACTTTACAGTTTTGATGTCAGAGCGTGCCTACGACATCAATGGTTATGTTGTTTCTGCATCGAAATTTGCAGAAAAAACAAGCGATATCGCTCAGCAAGTGGCGGTAATTGACCAAAAGCAAATTCAGTTTATGGGTCAAGCCAGTACAGCGGATGTTTTGCAGCAAAGCGGTAGAGCATTTATACAAAAAAGTCAAATGGGTGGAGGTAGCATAGCAATGCGCGGTTTTGAAGCCAATAAAGTCCTAATGGTTATCGATGGTGTGCGCATGAACAATGCCATATATAGAGGTGGTCATCTTCAAAACGTATTAAGCGTTGACAACAATATGTTGGACAAAACAGAACTGTTGTTTGGGCCCGGTTCTGTCGTATATGGTAGCGATGCCTTGGGTGGTGTGGTGCATTTTTACACCAAGAAACCCTTGCTTGCTACGGGCAATAAAACATTGATCAAAGCCATGGCTTTTACCCGCCTCGGTACCGCTATGAATGAGAAAACCGGCCACTTCGATTTTAACATCGGATTAAAAAAATGGGCGTTTTTAAGTTCTGTAACGGTGAGCGATTTCGGTGATATGACCATAGGTAAACGCCCAACCAAAGGCTATGAAAGCTGGGGGCGAAGAACGTTTTATGCCGAGCGTTTCGGAAACAAAGACAGCATGGTAATGAATCCAGATTCATTTGTTCAAAATCCCACCGGCTATAAGCAATGGGACCTGATGCAAAAAGTTCTGTTCCAACAAAATAAATATGTAAGCCATTTGTTAAATGTTCAACATTCTAATACCAGCGATGTGCCAAGGTACGACCGTTTAACAGAAATAAGTTTGGGTAAGCCAGCGCAGTCTACTTGGTATTATGGTCCTCAAACCAGAACCATGTTCTCGTATAAATTGTCAAGCATTATAAAGACAATTGCCTACGATCAGGCCAATATCCTAATCGCTTATCAAGACATTAAAGAAAGCAGACACAGCAGAGGGTTTGGCAGTTCTAATATCACCCATAGAAATGAGCATGTTAAAGTAAGCACCTTTAATGCAGATTTTCAAAAAGAAATAAGTCCTAAAAGTGAGTTGAGATATGGAGCTGAAATAACCCATAACGACGTGCAGTCAACAGCCAATAAAGAAAATGTAAATTCTGGGGCAATCACAGCTCAAAGTACCCGTTACCCAGATGGCGGTTCTAAAATGAGAACCATGGCATTGTATGCAACCCAAAGTGCATATTTTTCTAAACGAATAATTTTGAACACTGGAATTCGATTTACAAGTACTTACTTAAAATCAAACTTTAACGACAAAACGTTTTTTCCTTTCTTGGGCAATAGCATCGTTCAAAACAATCAAAACACCAGTGGTAATTTAGGTCTGGTTTATTTGGGTAAAAATGATTTGAAAATTGCAGGAACAGTTTCTACCGGTTTCAGAGCAGCCAATGTAGACGACATGACCAAAGTGTTTGAAAGTAAGAAAGGAAGAGTAATTATTCCCAATGCATTTGTTAAACCTGAGCAAACCACCAATTTGGATGTAACCGTTAGCAAAACATTTAAGAAAAAACTAAATGTGGAAGTGAATGGATACTATTCTAAATACAGCAATGCCTTAACCCTTGGGCGGTCTCAATTGAATGGAAAAGACACCATTACTTTTGATGGCGTTAACAGTCAAATTTATTCAGTTCAAAATGCTCAAAATGCCTACATCTATGGCGGGTATTTAGGAATGAATTATGACATCAACAAAAAGTTGAGTTTCAGTGGAAGTGTTAACTATACGTTTGCTAGAATTAAAACCGATACCACCGATTATCCATTAGATCATATTTCACCGGTGTTCGGTCGTTTCGGAGTGGTTTACAAACACAGCAAATGGAAAGCAGAATTCTTTTCTGTATTTAACGGTGCAAAAAAATCTACTGATTATAATTTGGTTGGTGAAGACAATGCCATGTATTCTGCTGATCCGGTTAAAGGGTTTAATCCTGCTTGGTACACACTTAATGTCAGAGGATTCTATCAAATCAATAAAACTTTACAAGTGCAATTGGCGGTAGAGAATTTATTGGACCAACACTACAGAACCTTCTCTTCTGGCTACAGTGCAGCGGGCAGAAATCTGATGTTCACTTTAAGGGGAAATTTCTAAAATTCAAGACCTCAGGGGTTTATATTTTCTTGATTCTTAAAAGAACTTTGTGAATAATAAATCACAAAGTTCTTTTAGTTTTGTAGATTCTAGATTTAATGCGCTTGGGACTATTTTTAAGCCGTAAAATTTTGGATATTATTGAAATGAGCCATCCTCCGTATTTAGACAAATTAAATGAAACACAACGCGAAGCCGCAATGTGTATTAAAGGTCCTGTAATGATTATTGCCGGTGCTGGCAGTGGAAAAACCCGTGTATTGACCTACCGCATAGCCCACATCATTAAACAAGGCAATGATGCCTTTAATATTTTAGCCCTGACATTTACAAATAAAGCGGCTAAGGAAATGAAGCGGCGCATTGAAACGGTTGTGGGTGGAGAGGCAAAAAATATTTGGATGGGTACGTTTCACTCTGTCTTTGCAAAAATTTTAAGGGTTGAAGCTGAAAAGATTGGCTACCCAAAGGATTTTACAATTTATGACACGGAAGACTCAAAAAGTTTGATTAAAACCATTGTCAAGGAAATGAACCTTGATGAAAAGCTATACAAACCAGGCGTGGTATACAACCGAATTAGCAATTGTAAAAACAGTTTAATCACCGCCAAAGAATACATCAAAATTCCGGAATTACTAGAATCGGATTCGTCAACTGGTAGACCTTTGCTGTCTAAAATATTCGCAGCCTACCAAGCCCGTTGCTTTAAATCAGGGGCCATGGACTTTGACGATATTTTATTAAATACCTATGCGCTTTTAAAAGGCCATCCCGATGCCTTGAATAAAT
This sequence comes from Chitinophaga pinensis, assembly GCA_945888525.1. Lineage (GTDB taxonomy): Bacteria > Bacteroidota > Bacteroidia > NS11-12g > UBA955 > JABMMZ01. Next base: position 89,345 of record CAMDAF010000004.1, on the reverse strand, counting down.
ACCAACACAAGTTCAAGTTTATCATGGTGGATGAGTATCAAGATACAAATTTATGCCAATACATGATTGTGAAAAGTTTGGCCGCCATGTACGAAAATCTTTGTGTGGTAGGCGACGATTCTCAAAGTATCTATTCGTTTAGAGGCGCCAATATTGCCAATATTCTGAATTTCGAGAAGGATTACCCTGATTTAAATGTGTTTAAACTCGAACACAATTACCGAAGTACATCTAATATCGTTAATGCCAGCAGCAGCATTATTGCTAAAAACAAAGAAAAATTAGACAAGAAAATATACACCGATAACCCTGAGGGAGATAAGATTTCTATTTTCAAATCTCCAAGCGACAATGAAGAGGGCAAGTCTGTAGCCAATAGTATCTTTGAAGAAAAAAATCAAAAGCAAAAGGCGAATTCAGATTTTGCAATTCTGTATAGAACCAATGCGCAGAGTAGATCATTTGAGGAATCTTTGAGGAAACTCAATATTCCATACAGAATTTATGGCGGCATGAGTTTTTACCAAAGAAAAGAGGTTAAGGACATGATTGCCTATCTCAGAGTGGTTGTAAATCCGAATGACGAAGAAGCACTTAAACGGATTATCAATTATCCTGCGCGTAAAATTGGAAATACCACCATTGACAAACTCTTGGTTCTAGCCGCAGAAAATGAAAAAACCATTTGGGGCATCTTAAGCGAAGTACACCATTACCCCATACTTGGTGCCGCAGCTGCCCATTTGCGCGATTTTCATATGATGATTAGCAGTTTCCAAACCATGTTGAACACCAAGAATGCCTATGAAATTGCTGAATATGTTGCAAAACAATCAACCCTACTAAAAACTTTATACGAAGATAAAACAGTTGAAGGCGTATCGAAACATGAAAACTTAGTGGAATTGTTAAATGCCATGAAGGAATTTACAGAAGATGATACTTCAGAAAAGGAAAAAGATTTATCGGCGTTCTTGCAAGACATCGCTCTGTACACAGATGCAGACAAAGATGATGACGATAACAATAAAGTGACCTTGATGACTATCCACAGCAGCAAAGGACTTGAATTTAGAAACGTTTACGTCGTTGGATTGGAGGAAAATCTATTTCCTAGTATGTTGAGTCTAAACAGCAGACAAGAGCTAGAAGAAGAGCGCCGTTTGTTTTACGTCGCTGCTACACGTGCAGAAGAAAAACTCACTTTATCTTATGCGACTTCCCGTTTCAAGTACGGCAATTTAATTCCGTGTGAACCCAGTCGATTTATTGAAGAAATAGATGCAAAATACCTTGATTACAGCGCTGTTCCTGGCATAAGAGAGCCTTTGTTTCAACCTAAACAAAACAGCGGCGATAAAGCTTTTGGCACTGGATATGGTTTGTTTGTAGGAAAGCAAACAGCGAGGCCTCTTCCAGAAATTAAAACTTCTGAAAACTTCAAACCAAATGATGCAAGCGAAATTCAAGAAGGCCAATTGGTGGAGCACCAGCGCTTTGGAATGGGTACTGTGCAAAAACTTGAAGACAATGGAGACAACAAAAAGGCAATAATAAATTTTGATGAGGTTGGTCAAAAAACCTTGGTGTTGAAATTTGCCAAATTGATGATACATTCATAAAAAACAATACTTTAGTGTGTTGAAGAAACACTTGATAATTGTTTGATCTATTTTTAGTTTAACAGCTTTTGGGCAACAGCAGTCCTTGCTAAAAAACAAAAGAGGCATTTTGATTTTGCCACAAAAAAGAAACTATTGCATTGTAATTGGTGCGAATCCATTTTTTACTTGTTTTGGCAATAAATTGGAAAATTTGGACACTGGTTTCAGAAGATTGACGAATTTTAGTTTATTTACTTCATTTTCAGTTAATTAATTGGTTTTGTTGGTGTGGAATACTTTCTTAGCTCCAAATTTCTCACTAGGAGGAAAGTTAGGTTACGGACCTTATTTTACATTCAATTCGGCGCCAAAGCAGACTGTTGAACAATATGATTTCACAGAAGGCACAGCCACTACAGAGACCAAAGAAGTAAGCCCCAAAACCCATAGTATGTCTTTGGACTGAGACAACTCAAAAGGGATGGTTAAATTATTCTTCTATTTCTAATTTTAAAATCCCCTTGACAATTAAAAAGGTTATTTATATATTTGCATAAAATAATACACAAAATTTAAATTAAAATGACACGTTTAAAAAATCTATCGTTGGTTCTTGTTTCAGCCTTTGCTGTTGTATTTACAGGTTGTAAATATGAGGAAGGCCCTGCAATTTCTCTTAGAAATAAAAGAGACAGAGTAGCAAACGAATGGAAAATCTCAGGATACCAAATTAATGGCACTGAAGATGCTGCCGCCAAAAAATCATTCAAATCTGCAGGTGATTCTATCGAGTTGGTATTTAAAATGACCAGAAATTACAACTATTCTATGGACATGTCTTATGCCGATGGCTATGTTTCTCCATCTGGAGATAAATTGCTGTCTCCATCAGCTACAGACACGCGCGCATATCATGATATACTAGCTGGATTTAGTGTAAATAATTTATTATTCAAAAAATTGAAACAAAGTGGCAAATGGGCTTTTGAAGACAAATACAATACCATTAACTTCGGCGCCAATGGAAATGGCGATTTGGCTTATCTTATGGTCAATGATACTTCTGTGGTTAATTCTGATATCATTATGTTGAAAAACGATAATTTGAAATTGAGTTTCCAAATCAATGGCAAAACACACACAATGACTTTCGTGCCCAAAAACAAAGAAATAATCAAAAAAGATTAATTTATAAATTCATTTAAAAAAAACCTGCAAATACATGTTTGCAGGTTTTTTTTATTATGGAGAAATACATCTACCTTTGAAAAGCAAATATGCCCGAATTATTCCAGTACAATACAAAAGCCAAAAAACTAATAATATCTGAATATGGCCGTTCTTTCCAAGTTATGGTTGAACATGTTCTAGCTATTGATGATAAAGACAAACGACTTAAAATGGCTGAAGCCCTTATCTCTGTTATGGAAATTTTAAATCCTACAGTTAAGGACCAAGCCGATTATAAAAACAAACTTTGGGATCATTTATACATCATATCCGACTATAAATTGGATGTTGATGGCCCTTATCCTATGCCTGAAATAGCTAAGATTGCCCAAAGGCCTGAGAAAATTGAATACCCTTCTCAACCCATTAAATTTAGATTTTATGGCCGAAATTTGCAATTTATGGTTAACAAAGCCACCGCCATTGAAAATCCTGATTTACAAGGTGAATTCTTAAATCTTTTGGCTTCTTTCATGACCAATTCTTCACGCAATTGGAACAATGAAAACTTAAGCAATGCCCAACTGGCTGAGCACCTTCAAGTAATCTCTCAGAACAAACTAAAGATTAACCCTGAAGAACTTGAAATTACTCTGGAACAAAGGAAGAAGAAGTTTTTTAAACACCCTGGTCCGGGCAGCAACAACAAGTTTCACAACAACAAAAACAAAAAGAATTTTTATAAAAAATAAATAAGAACGGCATGTCTACGTTTAAAGTTACAGGAGGCAAGAAACTCCAAGGTGAAATTATTCCTCAAGGAGCAAAGAATGAGGCTTTGCAAATATTATCTGCCGTTTTACTCACCGATCAGGAAATTACCATTCACAATATTCCTTCAATCAGAGATGTTCTTAAACTAATTGAACTGCTTGGTGAATTGGGTGTTGTGGTTAAAAAGTTAAGTGATTCTTCATATACCTTCAAAGCTTCTAACATCGATTTAGAATACCTTAATTCTGCTGATTTTAAGGCCAAGGGGGCAGGACTGCGTGGTTCAATTATGATAATCGGTCCATTGCTGGCGCGCTTTGGGAAAGGATATATTCCTTCACCAGGGGGTGATAAAATAGGTCGAAGAAGACTTGATACCCACTTTATTGGGTTCATGAAATTGGGCGCTAAGTTTGAATACCTTGCCGATGAACAATTTTATAAAGTTTCTTCCGAAAATGGTCGACTTAAGGGTGCTTACATGTTGCTTGATGAAGCTTCTGTTACCGGTACTGCCAATATTTTAATGGCTGCAGCCTTAGCAGAAGGCACCACCACCATATACAATGCCGCTTGTGAACCATACTTGCAACAATTGTGCAAAATGCTAAACCGCATGGGGGCTAAGATATCTGGTATTGGCTCTAATCTTTTGACAATAGAAGGTGTGGAATCTTTGGGCGGCACCGAGCATACCATGCTGCCTGACATGATTGAGATTGGTAGCTTTATTGGCTTGGCGGCTATGACCGAAAGCGAAATTACCATTAAGAATTGCCAAATAGCCGAACTAGGGGTTATACCCGATACATTTAGACGTCTAGGCATTCAAATGGAATTCAGAGGCGATGATATCTATATTCCTTCACAAAAGAACTATCAAATCGAATCATTCATTGATGGAAGTATACTTACCATTGCTGATGCGCCTTGGCCTGGGTTTACCCCAGACTTAATCAGCATTATTTTAGTAACCGCTACACAAGCCAGAGGCAATGTGCTTATTCACCAAAAAATGTTTGAAAGCCGCTTGTTCTTTGTAGACAATCTGATTGACATGGGAGCCAAAATTATTCTTTGTGATCCACACCGCGCGAACATTATGGGCTTAGATAAAAAAGTGCTTCTAAAAGGAATTACCATGAGCTCACCAGATATTCGTGCAGGGGTTGCTATGCTCATTGCGGCAATGAGTGCCAATGGTGTCAGCACCATTAAGAATATTGAGCAAATTGACAGAGGGTATCAGTTCATTGACAAGCGTCTGAATCAAATTGGTGCGGATATTGTAAGAATTGATTAAAACACCCCATCGCTATGAAAAAGTTTGTTTTCCTTTTCAGTGTATTAATTGCTGCTTTTATGGTTTCTCAGGGCTTTACTAAAGTTTATCCCTTAGCCAGCAACATCAAACACAGCGATACTTTTGACCTTAACAAATACAAGGGTAAAATTGTTGTTCTAAATTATTGGGCCTCTTGGAGCAAAAATAGCCGCAATGAAAACAAAACACTTTTGCATGTCTACCAATCTTTTAAGTTAAACCCCAAAGTTGTTTTTGCAAGTGTCTCTCTGGATATCGACGATGTGTCATGGAAATCGGCCATAGAAGAAGATGAATTGTCTTGGAAAGAACACTTCTGTGACTTTAAAAAATACGATTCTCCAATGGCACTTAAATACAAAGTGACCACACTTCCAAAGTTCATCGTTTTTAATGCTGCCGGTAAACAAGTTTACAGCGCCAATAACACCCACGAGTTGGAAGCGAACGTCAGTGTTTTACTGAAATAATGCCAAGGCATTTTTAAATTGCTTTTATTTTTAGGTATTGTCCGACATTGTGTCAGTTTTATTGGCTTGGCAATGTTTTTGATAAGGTTGTGAAGTATGACCGATGAGCTAAATAATTTAGAAGATAATCTAGAGCAAGATTTGCCTATTCAAGAGGATGCCGAAAATGCAACTGAGCCGCTAAGCAGCGAAAGTGAACTTGATGTGCTTAAAAAACAAGTGCTAGAGGCCAATGACAAATATCTAAGATTGTATGCTGAGTTTGATAATTACAGACGCAGATCCATTAAAGAGAAGTCCGAAATTCTTCAAACCGCTGGTAAAGATGTCATGTTGGCTTTATTGCCTGTCATTGACAACTTTGAACGTGCGCAAAAATCAAGCCTTACCAATAGTTTTGAAGCCTATAAAGAGGGTGTTGAATTGATACACAATCAATTCAATTCAATATTAAATGCTAGAGGTTTAAAAAGCATTGAAAGCGTTGGAGAAGCGTTTAATGTCGATTTACACGAAGCCATCACCAATATTCCAGCTCCTAGCGAGGATATGGTTGGTAAAGTAATAGATGAAACCGAAAAGGGATACACACTTAATGGCCATGTGATCAGGTTTGCAAAAGTGGTAGTTGGCGAATAAATAAATAATATTTTGGCAAAAAGAGATTTTTACGACATACTCGAAGTAACAAAGAGTGCCTCCGCGGATGAGATTAAAAAAGCTTACCGCAAAATGGCGATCAAATTCCATCCAGATAAAAACCCTGGCAACAAAGAAGCGGAAGAGAAATTTAAAGAGGCGGCTGAAGCCTACGAAGTTCTTAGTGATGCACAAAAGAAGCAACGCTATGATCAATATGGTCATGCCGGTGTAGGTGGGGCATCAGGTGGTGGCGGCTACGGTGGTGGCATGAATATGGATGATATATTCAGTCAATTTGGAGATATTTTTGGGGGCGGCGGTGGTGGTGGTTTTGGCGATTTCTTTGGCCAACAAGGTGGAAGAAACGGCCGCACACGCGCCAATGTCGGAAGCAATATTCGCATCAAATTAAAACTGTCATTTATCGACATCAAAAATGGTGTCGAAAAGAAAATAAAATACCGCAAACTGGTACTCGCAAAAGGGGCAACTTTCAAAGATTGCACAACCTGCCGTGGTAGCGGTCAAGTGAACCGTATTACCCAAACCTTTTTAGGTCAAATGCAAACCGTTTCTGCTTGCCCACATTGTGGCGGAAGTGGTAAGACCCTATCCAATAAGCCAGTTGGGGCCAATGAGCATGGCTTGGTGCATGAGGAAATTGAAACAACCATCAAAATACCTGCAGGTGTGCAAGAGGGAATGCAATTGTCCATTAGCGGCAAAGGCAACGCTGCCCCTGGCGGTGGTATCGATGGCGATTTGCTTATCCTTGTTGAAGAGGAAAAACACCCAGAACTTGAACGCCAAGAAAACCACGTTATATATAACCTTGCCATTAGTGTAACTGACGCCATTCTAGGCTGCAGCATCGAAGTGCCTACAGTCGATGGGAAAGCAAAAATAAGCATAGAGCCAGGTACCCAAAGTGGTAAGGTTCTTCGTCTTCGTGGCAAAGGATTTCCTGAGGTAAATGGATACAATACAGGTGACCAACTTATTATGATTCATATCTGGATTCCTAAAAAAGTAAGTGCCGAAGAAGCCGATCTTTTGAAGAAATTAAAAGACTCAGAGAACTTCTCGCCGAAGAATGCGAAGAGGGAGAAGGGGTTCTTTGACAAAATGAAAGACTGGTTTTAGTAATTGTATTTATTGATTTTGAATTTTTATCTGCTTCGTTGCATTCGTTAGTTAAAGTCTCATTTACAGTAGTAAACTTCGTCTTTACCTACCTTCATGCGCCTCGCATCTAAAACCCAAAATCAATAAACTGATTTTGGGTAATTTTGAGCGAGCGTCTGTGTCGTTGCGCTCATTAGGGGCAAGGGCAAGGGGGCTGAGGAAGGCAGTCGGAATATGTTGGATATTTCGATTGATATCTAATAACCAATAACTAGATCAGCAAGGGCAACAACTTAGCGGCAGCTTTCTCACGACCTTTGGGAGTAGGGCTGAGGAAGGCAGTCGGAATATGTTGGAGATTTCGATTAATAACCAATACCGAATAACAATCTCTTACTCCGCCCAAATATTGCTCAAGTGAACCAAGGTTTCTACGGCTTTTTCCATGTCCTGAACACTGACGTATTCTTTGCGCGAATGTATGGCCATTTCGCCGGTGAAGATGTTGGGACAAGGCATGCCCATAAACGATAAGCGTGATCCGTCGGTGCCTCCTCTGATGCTCTCTGTTACAGGATTCATTCCCGCTCTTTTGTATGCTTCCATAGCATGGGCCATCACTTGAGGATGTCTGTCTAGCATCTCACGCATGTTGCGGTATTGCTCTTTGACTGTAAAGGTGTATTTAGTGCCAGGAAAGGCTGCACAAGTTGCTTTGGCATACTCTTCCAATCTTGCTTCATGCTCAGCCAATTTGCTGGTTTCAAAATCTCTAACTATAAAATGTATAATGGCATTCTCAACCGCAGCATCCATGTGTACGGGGTGTACAAATGGTTCTCTGCCACTGGTGCGCTCTGGGCACCATGAGTCTTTTGGTAAAGAATCCATAAAATGGGATGCTATTTTTATAGAATTCACCATTTTGTCTTTGGCATAACCCGGATGTGCACTGATGCCTTCAAATATTACCGTGGCACCATCGGCAGAAAAGGATTCGCCTTCAAGCACGCCTCTTGGTCCGCCATCTAAAGTATATCCAAAGTCTGCACCCAATTTTTCCATATCTACTTTGTTTACGCCTCGGCCAATTTCTTCGTCAGGGGTAAATAAGATTCTAATTTTTCCGTGTGGTATTTCTGGACGTTTAATCAAATACGCTGCCAAATCCATGATAATGGCAATACCGGCTTTGTCGTCGGCACCCAATAATGTTTTGCCAGAAGCGGTTATGATGTCATCGCCCAATCTTTCTTTTAAATAGGGATGGTCTTCCATGCTCAAACTTAATGCAGCATCGTCGGCAAATAGGATAGGACTGCCATCGAATTTTTTATGCAATACGGGTTTAACATTTGCGCCAGTTACGTCTGGAGCAGTGTCTACGTGTGAGCAAAAACACAATACTGGAACGTCTTTATAAACAGTTGCGGGAATGGTGGCGTATACATAGCCGAAACGGTCTAATTCTGCATCTTCTATGCCCATATCAATAAGTTCATCAACCAATAATCTGCTTAAATCTTTTTGCTTCTCTGAAGAGGGTTGTGTCTCTGAATTTGGATCAGCCTCAGTATCAATTTGAACATAGCGCATAAAACGCTCTGAAACCGTGTGTTTGTGGTCTTTTAATGACATAATGAATGTGACTGCAAACCTACATGTTTTTTCCTTTCAGAACAATTGATTAGCCTCAGAATCATAGACTTTATAGGTTGCAAATAAAAAAAGCCTGATTAATTCTCTTAATCAGGCTTTTTTTTAGTGTATTTTTTTTACTTTTTGTAAGCTACAGATTGCGCTGCTTCAACAATTTTAGCAACACTTGGCAAATACACATCCACCAAAGTAGATGCATAAGGCAATGGAACGTCTTGGCTGCATATACGTCTTATAGGTGCATCTAAATAATCAAATGCATGCTTTTGAACTTGGTAAGTAATTTCTGAACTGATTGAAGCCAGTGGCCATGCCTCTTCAACAATAACCAAACGGTTGGTTTTCTTAACTGAATTAACAATGGTCTCGTGGTCTAGCGGTCTAACCGTTCTTAAATCGATAACCTCTACACTCATACCTTCTGCTTCTAAAGCTTTAACTGCTTCGTATACCCTTAGCATCATTTTGCCAAAAGAAACGATGGTAACATCTTTCCCTTCTTGCACAATATGCGCTTTGCCTAATTCTAAAATGTATTCTTCTTCTGGTACTTCACCTTTCAAACCATACATTTGCTCACTTTCCATGAAGATTACTGGGTTGCCATCGCGAATAGACGCTTTCAACAAACCTTTTGCATCATAAGGGTTAGAAGGAACAACCACTTTTAAACCGGGTGTGTTGGCATACCAATTTTCAAAGTTTTGTGAGTGTTGTGCGCCCAGTTGCCCAGCGCTGCCTGTGGGTCCTCTAAAAACCATATGGCATTTGTATTGGCCCGCTGACATGCTGTTCATTTTTGCAGCACTGTTAATTACTTGGTCAATCGCTACCAACGAAAAGTTGAAGGTCATAAACTCAACAATAGGAATCAATCCGTTTGCTGCTGCACCAACTGCAATGCCGGCAAAACCTAGTTCTGCAATCGGGGTGTCTATAACACGTTTTGCGCCGAACTCAGCCAGCATCCCTTGACTTACTTTATAAGCGCCGTTATATTCAGCCACTTCTTCTCCCATTAAAAAAACACGGTCGTTGCGACGCATTTCTTCGTTCATGGCTTCTCTAAGGGCTTCGCGAAATTGAATTTCTCTCATGTGTACGTTTTTAAGATTCGCAAAAATAACCATTGTCTCTGTAAATGCAAAAACAATATTTGCGATTAATCTGCAGGCTTTTTCTTTTATAAAGACCATCTATGACCTACCTTTGCAACCTTTTTATGGGAAAAAATAAACTCAAAAAGTTCGACCAGTACAATACCTTCGACAATACCTTTGATGCACGCAATCAGCTGAAAGGCAAATGGCATTCAGAGGTATTTAAAAACAACAATCCAATTACGCTCGAATTGGCTTGCGGTAGAGGTGAGTACACCGTTGGTTTGGCGCGTTTGTTCCCAGATAGAAATTTTGTGGGTGTCGATGTGAAGGCTTCTCGTATGTGGCAAGGTGCCAAATATGCCATTGAAGACAACCTGAACAATGTGGCGTTTATCCGCATACAAATTGATTTTATTCTCGATTATTTTGAAGTGGGTGAAGTGGATGAAATATGGATTACATTCCCTGATCCTCAACCCCAAAAACCAAGAGAAAAACAAAGGTTGACGAGTCCGAATTTTATTGCCCGCTATTTTCAATTGTTAGGCACCCACAAAAACGTCAATTTAAAAACCGACAGCGATTTGCTTTTTGCATATACTTTAAAAACGCTAGAGCCAGTGAATGCGCAGGTAAAAGAATTGTTGTTTGATATCGATGAGAAAGAAGACCTTCAAGAAGAATTAAAAATCAAGACCTACTACGAGAACATGTGGCGTGAGAAAGGCATTAAAATCAAATACCTGAAGTTCTGTTTTGTCTAAGGGCTTATTCGATGGCCCATTTATCTAGGAAATCGGTCCACTCACTTTGGTTTCTGGTTCCTGGCTTGTCCTCAGTTCCACCTACAAACGCAACGCCATCTAAGACAGACGCGTCGGTGTTTACTTGGATGTTTTCATAAATAACAGGATGGTCTGTGCTAATTTTTAAAGCATGGTAAATTACTGGGTCAGAACAAATAAGCATATCCGCTTTTTCAATGTGGTCTTTTTTGTTGATGTCTGAAACTTCAATAATAAATTTCAAGTTTGGTGTATTGAAAATTTCAGGAAATGGGTAATCACTTGGAATTTGTATGGCTTGCAGCGGTATTGCTGCAATAAAATCGTTTATCCATTCTACCGGCTGATGACCGAATTCACCAACAACCATGGGGCCATTAATCCATCCAGATATTTCTTTTGCTTTCGCAGGATCTATGTAGGCAGGGTGTTCGGGGTTGAAATTAAAGCCAATAAAATCCGCCCAAAAACCAGCCGCATAACGCGCATCGCTGAGGTTGCGAATGGCTGAAAATTTAAGTACAAATGAGTAATTCAAAGTCTTGCAAATTTAATGAAAAGCTGAGCGGTTTTATCCACCTATTGGTAAAAAAATTAATTAAATTTAATGGCCTTTACGGGCTCTATTTTACTGATTAAACGAACCGGTAAGAGCAAGGTCAGCATGCAGATGACAATAGTGCCTATGTTAACAGCCAATACCATCCACGCATTAATTTCAATTGGCACAAAGGCCAAATAATACGTCTCTTGAGCCAAGGTAATTATTTTGTATTCTGATTGCAGCCAAGCAAGCCCCAGGCCCACAAGGTTTCCGAAGGCCAAACCCAATACTAATATGTAGAGCGCATGGTTGAGGAAAATGCGCTTGATCTCGCTGTTTCTGGTTCCCAAAGCCTTTAATATCCCAATCATATTGGTGCGTTCTATAATAAGAATAAGCAATGCGGTAATCATATTGATGCTTGCAACAACAACCATAAGGGTTAAGATAATTACAATGTTTTGGTCGAGGTAGCCAAGCCAATCAAATATTTGAGGATTTAATTGTATCAAACTTTCAGCATTCAGTTCTTGAGGCAATGATTTGTTGAGTTGCTTGGTGTTAGCCGCAAGTTGCTTGAAGTCTTTCGTTTGAACTTCATAATGGGTAATTTGTTTTTGTTTGTTGGCGAAGATTCTTTGCATTTCGCGCAAGCTTCCAACGACAAACAACAAATCATTTTCTTCTAAGCCTGTTTCATAAATTCCCGTAATTGTGCAAGGAATAACACGAACAGGTTCATTGATAAAATAGATACGCACCAAATCGCCTGTGTCTAGTTTCATTTTTTTGCCAAGAGCCTTTGAAATCATGATTTCTCTTTTTCGTGAGCTGTCCCCAAAGCCAGGGAGTTGCCCTCTGGTTAAATTCCGTTTTAAAAATTCAAGATTGTATTGACCATCTACGCCTTTAAATACAATGCCTTCGAGTTCTTCATTGGATTTGAGAATGCCTGGTCTTGACATCACTGGACTCACTGAACTGACATTCGGATTGTTTTTTATTTTTTGAAAAATTGGCAATGAGTCTGAAAACTGAATGTAATCAAAGCTTCCAGTCGTGCCGGTGGAGTGTACTTCTATATCACCACCAAAACCAATTACTTTTTCGCTGATCTGATTTTTATATCCAACCACAATTGCAATGGATATAAGCATAACAGCAACACTAAGGCCTACGCCAAACCAAGCCAATTTGATGATCAAAGAGGCAAATGACTTGTATTTGCCTAGGGCCAACCTAAGCGCAATGAACCGACTCAATTGCATGCTGCGAATTTAAGGGAATTCTTTTCGAGTTTTTACGCCTTAAAATTCCAGTTCACTGCTTTTGCATTAGTACTTCCTTCCTTTCCAAACATTTTTGGACGGCATTAAGAAGTAAATGGCAGTAATTGGAATCAAAACAAATAAATAGACATCGTAAAGAAATACAGCCAAAGGATGTTCGGTTTTTATGCCAAGATGCTTGTTGATTTTCAAAAATTGAAATAATTGCAAGAATTCTTTACTTAAGAGTAATAACAAAGCCAATTTCCAATTGTAAAACAATAAGACTGGCAAGGCGAAATACCAAGCACCAAAAATAAAAATCACAATGTGGTAATATAATGGCAAGTCCCAACCTCCGGTTAGCCAACGCTTTCTTTGTTTTAAAATGGCATTGATTGAACCCAGTGGCTTCGAATATACCATGGTTTCATATTTGAAATTCTGTACAACTTTAAAGCCCAATTTTCTTACCGCATCAAACAAGGCGTAATCTTCAGTAATGCTAAATGGTATTTGTTCATAACCTCCTGTCGCCTCGTAAGCTTTTTTAGATAAACCCATGTTGTTGCCTACAATGGTTAGCGGCTTGCCCATTGCAGCAAAAGAATGGATGATGCCCATAAAATACAACCAATCAACTTGTTGGAATTTTTCAAGCATTTTTTCAGCGGTTATATTGGTGGTGCCCCCGCACATATCTGCCCCATTATTGAGCATCATTCCGACCATGTTTTCTGCCCAATGTTCAGGAACACTAATATCGGCATCTGTAATTAAAAAGTAATCACCTTTGGCCTGAGATGCAAGAAAAGCTAATACCCTTGCTTTCCCTTTTGTTTGAGGGAATTCTTTACCTGTAAGATTAAAGAGTTTAAACTTGGGCTTGTCTTTGATAAAGTCTTCCACTTGCATTTGGGTGCAGTCGGTACTTTGGTCATTCCCAATCAAAATTTCAATTTGCCCTTCAGTGTATTGCATATTGTTTAAGGCCTGTAGGCAATCAATTATGTTTTGGTCTTCATTTCTTGCGGCGACCAAAACAGATACACTTGGCAGTTTGGCTGGAATAATGTTTGGTCCAGATTTGATTTTCTGAAGCAAAAAACTGTAAATGAATAAAATGCCAATATAAACTAGGCAAAGAATTAGGCTTAAATAAAATAAGAAACTTATAATGTTTTGCATGAGAAACCGTTTTGGGTGAGGTAATCTAAATATTCAGGGAGCATTTTTTTTAGGTTTTTTTCCGCTTTAGTCGAATCATGAAACACCACAATTGAACCGTTTTTTGTCTTTTTTTTCAAGCCTTTTAAGGCTGCATGACAATTCAAGTTTTTTTCAAAATCGCAAGACAAGAGGCTCCACATGACGATTTTAAAATTGTCTTTTAGTTTGCGCACCTGTTTTGTTTTTATTCTTCCATATGGTGGTCTAAATAAATTGCTCTGAACATATTGACTGCATTCTTTAACATCTTCGATGTACAATTCATCTTGAGTTTGCCAGCCTTTTAAATGGCGCATTGTATGGTTTCCTACCCGATGGCCTCTTTTTACAATTTCAGCCTGTGTGTCAGGGAATTTTTGTGCGTTATTTCCTACACAAAAAAAGGTAGCTTTTAGATTTCTTTTTTCCAATTCATTGGCCACCCAAATGCTAATTTCGGGATGTGGTCCATCATCAAAAGTTAGGTATACAACCTTTTCATTTGGGTCAGGAATTTGCCAAATCAAATTTGGAAAAAATTTCTGAAACCAAGTGGGTATAGATTGATACCAAAGCATAGCACAAATATAGGCCTTAAGACCACATAGGCAATTAAGTAATTGTGTTTATTGTGTAGTTAAATGTTAAATATTTTTTAATTACGAGTTGTGCATAATGTTAAACAAAAAATACAACTATTAAATAATTTTTAAACAATAAAATATGCAATAATAAAGTATAAATAATTGTAATACAGGTTATTGAGCACGTTTATTTGTTTTCCTTATTTAAACAAAAAGACATTAATAGATTAAAAAGTAAACAAAATGAATGCCTATAAGAACACTGGAATTTGGCCCATCGTTAAGCATTTGGTAACATTTAAACAATCTTTAATTGATGCTAGCTTTTTTTCCTTGCTTTACTTTTGTTTTTAAATTTATGAACAATAAAAATGTAATTTTTACGTGCTTGGTTTTCTTGTTTTTTGCTTGTAATTCATCAAAATCAAAAACGGATTTATCCGATTATAAAATCAATTATGAAGGTTTGTTAGATACAATTATTCCTCATTTCGCAAAAGACCATGACACAATTCCCAAGGCATTAAAATTCTCTCCTAAATATAAGTTTTATTACGACCTTCAAAAGCAAGAACGCAATTACCAATGGATGCATTATGCTGAAGCCGATAACGGCTTTTCTTATTTTTTGCTTAAGCGTGATGAGTCGAGTATTAAGCGCGATAAATTTATTGCAATATGTGGCCGGTTCAAACGATTGGAAAACGGTCGCATTGATTCATCTTCTTATGAAGAAATATTTTGGACATGGAAAATGAAGGAAGATGAGTTGAAAGAAAAAGCACTTGTTCTTTTCGAAAAGGCAATTGCAAACAGGTCACTAGACGATTACACACCTGAAAAAAGCAAGGATGAATGGATCGAATTTCCAGGCAATGGCGTGTTCTATGATAAAGCCAGTCAAACCTGGAAAACAAAGTCAATTCAATAATTTTATACCTTATTTTCAATAAGTAAAACAGCAATGCTTGCTGAGATTTGTTTTTCAGTGATTTAATTCTATTTTTGCTCCCTTATTAAAACTAAAAAAGTATGGGCATATTTAATGACATCGTTGCGAAAGAGAAAACAATAGCCATTATTGGCTTAGGCTATGTGGGCCTGCCATTGG
Source organism: Chitinophaga pinensis (assembly GCA_945888525.1). Classification (GTDB taxonomy): domain Bacteria; phylum Bacteroidota; class Bacteroidia; order NS11-12g; family UBA955; genus JABMMZ01. The sequence goes on along the minus strand of CAMDAF010000004.1, from coordinate 73,973 downwards.
CACTTGAATTTTCAAAAAAATACAGGGTGGTGGGGTTTGATATAAATCCAAAAAGAGTTGACATGCTCAACAGGCATGAAGATCCTAGCAAAGAAGTAAGTGCGGAAGAATTTAAAGGTTGTGACATTTCATTTTCTCATAAACTTGATGACATTGCAGATTGCAATTTTTATATTGTTGCTGTTCCTACTCCAATAGATGAACGTAAGAATCCTGATTTAAAACCTTTGGTGGGCGCTTCCAAAACAGTAGGTAAAGTTTTGAAGAAAGGCGACTATGTTGTTTTTGAATCAACTGTTTATCCCGGTTGCACTGAGGAAGATTGTATTCCTGTTATGGAAGCAGAGAGCGGCTTGAGTTTTGCCAACAACGATTTTAAAGTGGGCTACTCTCCTGAGAGAATTAATCCTGGGGATAAAGTAAACACCCTCACAAAAATATTAAAAATTGTTTCTGGAAATGATGCTGAAAGTTTGGAGGAAATTGCATCCCTTTACGGTTCAATTATAACTGCTGGTATCCACAAAGCGCCAACCATCAAAGTTGCTGAGGCTGCAAAGATTATTGAAAACACGCAACGCGATTTGAACATCTCATTGATGAATGAATTGAGCTTAATTTTTGATAAAATGAACATCAATACCTATGATGTTATTGAAGCCGCAGGCACCAAATGGAATTTCTTAAAATTTAGTCCAGGGCTAGTTGGCGGGCATTGCATTGGCGTAGACCCTTATTATTTAACTTACAAAGCAACTGAACTTGGCTTGCATCCGCGCGTAATTGCAGCTGGAAGGTTCACCAACGACATGATGGGTGCACATATTGCAAAAGTGGCCATCAAGAAATTAATCAGCAACGACAAACAAATTAAGGGTGCTAAAATCTTAATTCTTGGCGCCACCTTTAAAGAAGATGTTGCAGATATTCGCAATTCTAAAATTATTGACATTGTAAAAGAATTAAAAAGTTACAGCGTTGATGTTGAAGTTGTAGATCCTCGTGCAGATTCAGAAGAAGTTTTTGAAGAATACGGTTTTCATCTGGCCGACAAAATTGGCTCTGGCTATGATGGTATAATTGCTGCTGTAAGCCACAAAGAATATAAAGCCCTTGATGAAAAGTACGTCTTGTCTATCTGCAATACCAAGTCATTCATACTGGATCTTAAAGGAATTTACAGAGGTAAATTCAATGAATTGGAATATTGGAGTTTGTAAACTTCATTCGTTTTTTTTATCTCAAAAATCTATGCATTTATTTTAGCTTTGAATGCAAGCAAAGTCCATTTATTGAATTATTTTTGAGGCAAGATTAAGCACTTTCAAATATGATTAGGGGCTTGGTCATTTCAACAAATTAAAATGCCTCAACATACAAAGTTTTTAAATGTCTTTTTTGTTCTATTGCTTATTTCCGCCTGCAATTCAGGTAAGAACAAGAAAAATTCGGCTGCAGAAAAGGGAAAAGGTCCTATCTCAATCGATGTGTCCATAGCCCATTACCAGTCGTTTTCTAATTTGGTCGAAGCCAATGGAAATATCTTGGCACAAGAGTCTGTGCAACTTAAGCCGGAAATGAGTGGACGCATTGTGTTTTTAAATATTCCTGAAGGCAAACTAGTGGCGCAGGGTACCTTGCTTATGAAACTCTTTGATGATGATTTAAAAGCCCAACTCAAAAAATTTAATGCTCAATTAAGTATTGCAAGAAAAACCGAATCGCGCTTAAAAAGCTTACTTCAACTTAACGGTATAAATCAGCAAGAGTATGATGTTGCGCTTACGCAAGTTCAAAACCTTGAAGCAGATATTGATTTCACCAATGCCCAAATAAGAAAAACCGAAGTAAAAGCGCCGTTCACGGGTTTGATTGGTTTGCGCCGCGTTAGTTTAGGCGCTTATGTGAGCCCTATAGATGTCATAGCAAGCCTACAAGAATCTAGTGTTTTAAAAGTTGATTTTGTTTTGCAAGAAGCGCACGCCAATTCTATAGCCAATGGCAATGTTGTGGATGTTTTAGATGACCAATCGCAAGTCTTCAAAGCAAAGATAATCGGTATTGAGCCACTCGTAAATGCGGGTACAAGAAACATTCAAATTAGAGCAATTGTTCAAGATGCAAAAGGCAAATTGAGGCCAGGCGCTTTCGTTCGTGTGCAACTTGATGTGGCTAAGAACAAAGAAGCCATTTTGGTGCCAACCAATTGTATTATACCCGAAACCCGATTCAAAAAAATTGCTGTCGTTAAAAATGGGGTAGTTGATATGCGCACTGTAGAAACCGGTTACCGTGGCGAGAGTTTTGTGGAAATTACCTCAGGTTTAAATTTGGGAGATACTTTTGCTGTTAGTGGTATATTGTACCTAAAACCGAAAGCAGCGGTAAGCATTAAATTGATTAAACCATAGTTTTTACAAAAATGAATTTAGCTGAATTTAGTTTAAAACGTCCTGTTTTCGCCATAGTATGCAGCATCATCATTATTGTGTTTGGTGCTGTAGCCTATAAATTTTTGAGTCTGCGCGAGTATCCAGCCATTGACCCGCCAAATATCACAGTAAAGACCAACTATACTGGAGCCAGTTCAGATGTAATAGAAAGTCAAATAACAGAACCATTAGAAAAAGGAATTAATGGTATTCAAGGTATACGAACCATTACTTCTTCCAGTAACCAGGGAAGCAGTTCCATAACGGTCGAATTTAATTTGGATGTTGACCTAGATAATGCGGCAAGTGATGTACGGGATAAAGTTGCTCAAGCATTAAAGCAATTGCCTGCCGATATCGATGCACCACCTGTAATTAGCAAAGCTGATGCAAGTGCTGATGTTGTTATTATTTTGGCTGTGCAAAGCAAAAACAAAAGCATCATACAATTAAGCGATTTTGCCGAAACGGTATTACAGGAAAAATTCCAAACCATTCCAGATGTAAGTGGTGTCAATGTATTTGGCTTGCGTCGCTATGCCATGCGCCTCGATTATATCCCTGATAAATTGAATGCATATGGTGTTACAGTCAGTGATGTTACAAACACTTTAGACAAAGAAAATATAGAACTTCCAGGGGGTAAAATTTATGGGAATAAAACTGAGCTCATCGTTAAAACCATGGGTCGTTTAAGTTCCGAGGCAGATTTCAGGAATTTAATTCTTCGAGAAGATGAAAACGGAATTGTTCGTTTAGGCGATGTTGCCCATGTTAGACTAGGTAGTGAGGCCGAAGAAGTTGGATTCAGACTCAATGGCATTTCGTCAATTGCTTGTGGAATAGCGCCACAACCAGGGGCTAATTTCGTTAAAATATCAGATGAATTTTACAAACGCCTTGAATCTATAAAAAAGCAAAAAGGTTTTGAGGATATAGAGTTTACCGTCGTACTTGACAATACGGCAAATGTAAAACGCGCCCTTAAAGAAGTTGAAGAAACGCTTATAATAGCTTTGGTATTGGTTGTATTGGTGGTGTATCTCTTTTTTAGAAATTGGAGTATCGCTTTTCGTCCTCTAATTGACATTCCTGTTTCTTTGGTCGGTGCATTTTTTATCATGTATTATGCTGGTTTTAGCATCAATGTGCTAACCCTATTAGCCATTGTTTTGGCTACCGGTTTGGTGGTTGATGATGGCATTGTTGTCACCGAAAATATATTTAGAAAACTTGAAGGAGGGATGGACATTAAAGATGCCGCAAGAGAAGGTTCTAAAGAAATTATTTTTGCTGTTGTTTCAACCTCAATTACCTTGGCGGTGGTATTCCTTCCTATTGTTTTTATTCAAGGATTTGTTGGAAGTCTTTTTAGAGAATTTGGAATTGTGATTGCCGGTGCTGTGCTGATTTCCGCTTTTGTGTCACTCACATTAACCCCTGTGTTAAATGTTTTGCTAACCCGTAAAAAACCAAAACCATCATGGTTTTATCTTAAAACTGAACCATTCTTCGAGGGTTTAGAAAATGGGTATAAGAATTTGCTTCAAAAATTCATGAAGATCAAATGGGTGGCATGGGTAATTTTATCGGTTTGTGTTCTTGTTATCGGTCTTCTTTATGGATCCTTGCAATCTGAATTGGCCCCATTGGAAGATAAGAGTCAATTTCGTTTTAACGCCACTGCACCTGAAGGGACTTCATTTGATTTTATGGATCAATATACCCAAGGATTGTCCGATTATTTTTACGACAGTGTGCCTGGTCGACAATTTGTTTTTGCTTCCACCAATAATTCTTTTTCAAATGGCTCCACAAATAATGCGTTTGGACGGATCGTGCTGGCAGATCCTAAAGACCGGGACTTATCGCAAGAAGAGATTGTCAATCTCACCAACGCTGGGGTTGCAAAATTCAATGATGCCCGGGTCTTCTTGGTGCAAGAACAAACCATCAGTGTCGGTTTTAGCTCAAGAGGGTCTTTGCCTGTTCAATTTGTCTTGCAGAATTTAGATTTTCAAAAAATCAAAGAAGTCTTGCCCAAATTTCTTGCAGAAGCGCGAAAAGATGAAACGTTCCAAATGGTTGATGCGAATTTGAAATTTAATAAGCCTGAACTAGAGATATCAATCGATCGTATCAAGGCAAAAGACCTTGGTTTAAGTGTTAAAGACGTTGCTCAAACACTTCAATCTGCTTTAAGCGGTGGTCGACTTGGCTATTTTTTAATGAATGGCAGACAGTATCAAGTTGTCGGTCAAATGATGAGAGCAGAACGCGACAATCCAGCTGACTTGAATCGGTATTATATCCGCAACAACCGCAATGAAATGATTCAATTAAGTAGCATCGTTACTGTAACAGAAAACAGCAATCCACCGCAGTTATACCACTACAACCGCTTTAAATCTGCTACCATTTCTGCATCGCTGGCGCCTGGCAAAACGATTGGAGACGGTGTTGTCGCCATGCGCGCAATAGGCGATAAATTATTAGATGAAAGTTTTTCAACATCATTAAATGGACCTTCTCGCGATTTCGAAGAAAGTGCTTCTAACACATCCTTTGCATTTGTTTTGGCATTGGTCCTTATTTATTTGGTTTTTTCTGCACAATTCGAAAGCTTTATAGATCCACTTACCATTATGATTACGGTTCCATTGGCCTTAACGGGGGCTTTGGTTTCGCTGTGGTTAACAGGTCAAACCATTAATATTTTCTCTCAAATTGGGATGATTATGCTCATTGGATTGGTGACAAAAAACGGGATACTAATTGTTGAGTTTGCAAACCAAAAAAGAAGTATTGGTTTGCCCAAAATGCAAGCCATAATAGAAGCCTCCGCGCAGCGTCTAAGGCCAATTCTTATGACCAGTTTGGCCACGGCACTCGGCGCATTGCCAATTGCTCTATCTTTAGGAGCAGCTGCAAGCAGTCGTATCTCTTTGGGCGTTGTTGTTGTTGGTGGAATTATGTTCTCACTTATTTTGACCTTGTTTATTATTCCTGCAGTTTATGTTTACTTTTCCAGAAACAAAAAATTTGAAAACCATGAAGCTTAAATATTTTACATTATTACTTGGATTTTCTATCTGCCTCTGCATCTCTGCGCAAAGTGTTATATCACTCGATCGAGCTGTAGAAATTGCCTTAAAAAACAACTTAGACCTTTTAATCGCTGGCAATGATTCAAAACAAGCACAGAACAATAACCATGCTGGCAATGCTGGCATGTTGCCTACTGTTTCGTTAAATGTTTCTGATAACCCTTCATTGAGTAATATTAATCAAAAATTCACAAATGGAACCATTATTGAGAAGAATGGGGTTACGAGCAATAATTTAAATGCTGCAATTGTGTTTTCTTACACCTTGTTTGATGGCAAAAAAATGTTTGCAACCAGACGTAAATTAGATATTCTTGACGACGCAGCTCAAAATAAATTCAATAGCCAAGTGCAAAATGTCATTGCAAATGTCGTTCTGAATTATACCAATATCGCCCGATTGAAGGAATATTGCAAGGTCTTAGAAATGCTGCTCGACCTAAGCCAACAGCGTCTAGATATTATAAGCGCTAGACAGCTTGCAGGGTTGGCGAATAATACCGATTTGTATTTGGCACAATTGGATTTGGAAGCTAGAAAACAAAATTTAAATCTTCAAGTAGCAGGAATTAATAAAGCATACAACAGTCTCAACTTGGTGATGAATATCAAAATTGATAGCGTTTATCAAGTAGAAAATGAATTTAAAGACATCGCTGTGTTTCAAAAAAGCAATTTGGATGCCTTATTGCTTAACAATCCAGATAAGCAATGGGCAATGAACCAATACAACATTGCTTTGCAAGCTCAAAAGGAAATTGATGCAGCCAGACAGCCTTTGTTAAAGTTAAATGGCGCTTACAACTATACACTTTCTCAAAGTTCAGCTGGTTTTTCACTCTTTAACCAAAGCATGGGTCCACAGGCAGGAATCTCTTTGGTTGTGCCACTTTTTAATGGAAACATCTCTAAAAGCAATTCTGAAAATGCCAAACTGAATATCCAAAGCAGTGAATGGAGATTAGAATCAATTAGGCAAAACATTCAAACCGCTTATGAGCATGCTTGGCAAGATTATTCGGCCGCTAAATTGCAATTAGAGTCTGATTCAATTGCTGTTCTTACTGCAAATAAATACATTCTTTTAATGCAAGAAAGATTTAAGCTCGGACAAAGCACCATTGTTGATTTGAAAGAAGCTCAGAGGACCTATGAAGAAACCAATTATAGAATGATTAGCACTTGGTATATCGCAAGAATTGCTGAGACTCAATTGCTGCTTTTAACCGGTCAGCTTATTGGAAAATAATTTATTTTATTTTCACCAAAGTAACGCCATCTCCACCCAATTGCTCGGTTTCGTGTTCGAAGCTCTCAACAAATGATTTGGCTTTTAAATGTGAGAATATGAGTTTGCGCAATATTCCATGACCTCGTCCATGAATGATTCGCAGAGTTAACATTCCCAGCATGTGGGCATCGTGCAACCATTCGTCTAATTGTTCAATTGCTTCTTCGCCTCTTATGCCTCTTAAATCAATTTCTGCTCTGAAATTAGTTTGTTTGTTAAATTGATCCACATTGAATACTGCAGTTTGAGGGGTGTGCTTTTTGTCTGCAATTGAATTGTTCAATTCATCTAAGGGTAACCATAATTTTATTTGACCAAACAACACCTGTGCTTGTTTTTTCTTTGTTTGAAGGATTTCGCCACTGACTTTGTATTCTGGATGCCTCACAATTGAGCCGACTTTGAGCTCGGTGCTTTTGGGTTTTTGGCTGGCTTTTAAATTTGGCTGAACCAATTCTTTTAGCGGCATCACTACAATTTCTTTTTTGAATTCATCTAATGCAGAACGAATCTCTTTGGTCTTTTCTTTTTTCGCTTCGTTTTGTTTTATATCCCGTATGGTCTGTTCGATTTTCTGATTGGCTTTATTTAGCAAGTCGCCAGCCTTCGTTTTTGCTTCATTGAGAATATGAGTTCTGTTGTCGCTTAAAGAGGTTTTGAGTGACTCGTATTCGGAAATTAAACGCTCTAATACTTTCTCGCGTTCAAGCATGCGTTGACTGTTGTCGCTCAGTTCTTTTTTGTGCTTTTCGTTTTCTGCCATTAACTCATCCAAATCAATTTCTTGTTTAAATCGGCTAATGTTTCGCGCTCTTTGAAGCAGTTCGGGTGCTATGCCAACCTTGGATGCGACTTCTAGCGCAAAAGAACTGCCCGCTTTGTCAGGTTCTAAGATAAACAAAGGTTCAAGTTTGTTTAAGTCATATAGCATGCGCGCATTTTGAACACCTTCTGTATTAGAAGCCCAAGCCTTTAAGTTTCCAAAATGGGTTGTTACAATACCAATTGCTTTTTTTGACAGCAGCAATTCAAGAATGGCTTGCGCAATAGTGCTGCCTATTGCAGGGTCGGTTCCATTGCCCAATTCATCGATTAAATACAAGGTGTTGTCATTTGCATTTTCCATGAAGTATTTCATGTTTAAAAGATGGCTGCTGTATGAACTTAAATTGTTTTCTATAGATTGGTTGTCGCCAATGTCAATAAATATATGTTTATAAATGGAAAGTTTGCTATCGGCTGCTGCAGGAATTGGCAGGCCACATTGGTACATATACTGCAAGAGTCCTATTGTTTTTAAAGCAATGCTTTTTCCACCTGCGTTAGGTCCAGATACCAAGACCATATAATTCCCTTTTTTGAAGTGGAAATTAAGTGGAACTGCATTTTTATTGTTTTTGCTCATCAACAAATACAGCAACGGATGTCTGGCATCAATTAGATCACAATCATCATGCTTTTTAACATATAGCGGTTCCGTTGAACGCAGTTTGCTGCTAAAAACCGATTTGGCTGTTAAGGTATCAAGGTAAATACTGAATTGTAAATGCCTTTTAATATTGTGTTTATGAGCAGAAAGTTGAGAGGTCGTTTGCCTAAGAATCGTTTCTATTTCTTTTTTCTTATCGAGATAAAGTTCTTTTAGCAAATTGTTTTCTTCGAAACATTCAATGGGTTCAATGTATAAAAATTTTCCGCTTTGACTATCATCGTGTACAAAGCCTGGCATTTTTTTCTTGAATTCTGCGATAATAGGGATAACCAAACGCTCATTTCGTATTGTGATTTCAGTATCACCTGCCCATCCGTTTTTGCGCGCCATTTCAAAACGTGAATGCAAAATTCTTCTAACATCTTTTTCCTTCTGATTGATTTTCTTTTGAATGTCCCAAAGTGCAGCACTGGCATTTGGTTTTATTTTCCCCTCTTTGTCTAAAACAGAATCTAGAAGTCCAATGGCAGTTTGTAAAGATATTAGGTCACTCTGCTGATTTTTGAGTTCAGGAATGAATTCAATTTCTGATTTGCAGGTTTTGAAATTGTGTTCCAAATGCAGAAAAGCTTTGAGTAAATCAAACAACTCATCTTCAAACAGCATAATGCCTTCAATGTCTGAGCGGCTAATATCATCATTGTTGCGCTCTGGGTCTTCTGGAAATTGAAAATAAATGCCTCTTGAATTCAAGTTGTTCAGTTCTTGAATTGTTTTTATCGAATGTTGAATGCGCTTAAAGTCGCTAGAAAAAGATAACTTATTTAAGGCGTTTTTGGCTGTATTGGTGGTGCATTCGGCTTGAATAAACTCTCGAATTTTATCAAATCCAAGTTTCTCTTCAATGTTTTGCGGATAGTTAAGCAAGCTTGATTTTTTAGAATTATTGTCCATCGGCGTTGTCGGCTTGCATTTCGCTGATTTTATCAATCGCTTGTTCGTATAATTTCTCTGCAACCTCAGGATGTTCCGCGTAATAATCGTGGCTTTTCCTAAAAATACTGTCTTGAACTTTGTGTTTTTTCATCACAAAATTCCAATCGCTCGCTTTGTTTCTTGGTGGGGCACTGCTGTTTATATAGGTGGCAGCATCTGCAATTCTGAGGTCTACAATGATATCGACCATTTTCTTTTCATCAAGCACCCATGACGGTTTGTTTGCAATACGCGCTTGTTTTTCTTTGCAACCAAGCAAGAAAGCCATACAAATTAAGCAAAGAACAAGTTGTTTCATTACTTTTGCAAATATAATGATTGCTGAAAACATATCAGGGTTAAAACAAGAAATTGGACAGAATGTTCAATTAATCGTTGTATCTAAATACAGAACCATTGAAGAAATTACCAAAGCGTATGCAGCTGGACAGAGAATGTTTGCAGAAAACAGGGTTCAAGCTTTATTGGAAAGGAAAGAAGCTTTACCAGATGATATTGTATGGCATTTAATTGGTCACCTGCAGTCAAATAAAGTAAAATATATCGCACCTTTTATAAGTTGTATACAGAGCATTGACAGTTTTGAATTATTGACGTTGGTTAATCAGCAAGCGGCAAAAAACGGACGTACGATTGATTGTTTGTTGCAAGTTCATATTGCAGTAGAGGAGACCAAATTTGGTTTGAGTGAAACAGAATGTGAAGCTTTGATTGCACAAGCAAAAGGATTGTTAAATGTAAAGATAAAGGGATTGATGGGAATGGCCAGCAATACAGAGAATCAAGAGCAAGTTAAAAAAGAGTTTTTAAGTTTGCAGACTTTATACAGCAAATTAAAAGAAGAGAATAATTTTGACACCTTATCTATGGGAATGAGTGGCGATTACCAATTGGCCATTGCTTTTGGAAGCAATATGGTAAGGGTAGGTAGTAAGGTGTTCTCTTAAAGATTATTCGTATCGTAGAGCCTCGGTAGGATCTAGTTTTGCCGCTTTAGACGCTGGATACAAACCAGCTATAATACCCACAACAAAACAAACTACGATTGCAAGAGCAATCCAAGCCCATGGTATTAGGAATCCTGATTTCATTAGCACACCGACGATGTTGCCGAGTATCAACCCTAAAATAATTCCACCCAAACCACCTATTTGACAAATAACAGCCGCTTCGGTTAAGAATTGAAATTTGATTGTTTTTGGGGTGGCACCTAAAGCTTTTCTAGTGCCTATTTCACGTGTGCGCTCGGTAACACTTACCAGCATAATATTCATTAAACCTATAGATGCACCAATTAAAGTAATAATGGCAATAAAAGTTGCGGCAAGTTTGATTGAACTTAAATTGTCTTTCAGTTTCTCGGTTATAGCATCGCTTTTTACCACGCTAAAATTAGGTTCGGCTCCAATTTTAATTCTTCGTATCGAACGCATTGAACCTTCTGCTTCGCTAACAGCAACATCCAGTTGTTTGACATCATTAACAGCAACAGAAATATTGAATGAGTTCGTGGAATTAAGGTATGCCCCTTTGGCCTCAGTAATGCTAATGTAAGCAACTCGGTCTTCTCCGCCCATGCCCATACTGCTGCCTTTGCTTTTCATAATTCCTATAACGGTATATTGGGTATTGGCTAAATTTAAAACTTTGCCAATGGCATCTTCCTTCTTAAATAAAGCTACTGCAATATCTTTTCCAATCAAAATGCTTTTACTGCCGCTATTCGCTTCCGAAGCGGTAAAATTTCTTCCATATTTAAGTTCTGTGCCACTGACATTGAAATAATTTTCATCAATTGCCAGAACTCGGATATTGGGATTGGTCTTTTCGCTTCCACTTTTCAGAGTGGCATTCATGGAAATATTTGTATTTAATGAAATTGTCGCCGGAATTTGAAACTCATTTTTAAATAATTTTGCCTGAGCAAAAGTAATTGGAACAAATTCTACTTTCTTTTGATAACCGCCACCGATACGAATGCTTCCATCTCTATTGCGGATATTGAAAGTGTTGCTGCCCATTTTTTGGAAGGTATTGGACAAGCCTTTTTCAATACCGTCAACAGCAGTAAGCATGCCAACCAATGCAGCAATGCCTATTGAAATAATAAGACAAGTCAGCACTGTTCTTAGCATGTTGTCTTTTATTGAATCTAAGGCAATTCGAATGTTTTGTAGAGTATTCAAGCCGGTACAAATTAAAGTTAAAACGCTTGCTCTTTATCAACTTGTTCTACCAACAATTCAATCAACTTGACTAAAAATAAAAAATAATTCAAAATTTAGAACAAAAACAATAAAGTTTATTAAATTTGCATTTCTCATTCAATTAAACATCAAATGGACCCACTTTTACATGACGTTCTCGAAATCCTGAAGTTCATTATTCCTTCGTTGGTCGTTTTAGCGGTTTGCTATGTAATCATCAATAAGGTGATGGAAGACCATTCAAATAGGATGCAATTGGAAATCAGAAAGCAAAATGCAAGTATGTTAACTCCATTAAAATTGCAAGCTTATGAGAGAATGATTTTGTTTCTAGAAAGAATAAGTCCTCAGACACTCATCAACAATTACAACGACGGTACAAATACCGCCAGGGGCTTAAGGCACCTAATGGAAACATCCGTAAACCAAGAGTACATGCACAATTTGTCGCAACAAATTTACATAAGCAATCAAGCTTGGAATATTATTAAAGTTGTAAAAGAAGAGGTTATTCAATTGATACACGAAACTTATGAGCAAACCAGCTCTGATTCTAGTGGCATCGATTTATCTAAGGCGATTATTGATAAAATGATTGCGGATAATTCAATTCCGACATCAAAAGCAATTGACTTTTTAAAAGCGGAAATCAATTTGTATTTTTAATTGATCCAATGCCTTTAGTAGGCAAATGGATCACGGCACTCTAATTTAACAAACAGTTTTATTTTGGATACAAAAAAAATCAGCAACGAAAGTGGTATTGAAATCCGTCCATATTACGGATCCGAAACTTCAGAAATTCCAGGAGATTTTCCCTACACACGCGGTATTCGCAATGATATGTATAGAGGAAGATTGTGGACAATGAGACAATATGCTGGTTTTTCAACTGCCGAAGAGTCAAATAAACGCTACCATTTCTTATTGGGTCAAGGCACCATGGGTTTGTCTGTGGCTTTTGATTTGCCTACTCAAATTGGGTATGATAGTTCGCATGAATTTGCCGAAGGCGAGGTAGGAAAGGTTGGTGTTGCTATCGATTCTTTGAAAGATTTCGAAACATTATTTGATGGCATTAAGCTCCAGGATATCACCACCAGTATGACCATTAACGCAACCGCTTCTACTTTGTTGGCTATGTATATCGTATTAGCCAAAAAGCAAGGTGCGGATTTGAAAATGATCAGTGGGACGATTCAAAATGATATTTTAAAAGAATACGCTGCAAGAGGCACCTATATATATCCTCCAAAACAAAGCATGCGTTTGATTACAGATATTTTCGAATTCTGTAGCAAAGAAGTTCCAAAGTGGAATACCATTTCTATTTCTGGTTATCACATAAGGGAAGCGGGAAGTACAGCTGCCCAAGAATTGGCTTTTACATTAGCTAATGGTAAGACCTATGTGCAATCTGCCTTAGAAAAAGGATTGGATATTAATGTATTTGCAAAGCGCTTGAGTTTTTTCTTCAATGCGCACAATGACATATTTGAAGAAGTTGCAAAGTTCAGAGCTGCTCGTAGAATGTGGGCAAACATAACCAAATCTCTAGGTGCTACCGATCCGCAAGCGCAAATGTTGCGTTTCCACACACAAACAGGTGGTTCAACATTAACAGCACAACAATCGGAGAACAATATAATAAGGGTAACCTTACAAGCTTTATCAGCGGTTATGGGTGGTACTCAAAGTTTGCACACCAATGGTTTTGACGAAGCTTTAAGTTTGCCAACAGAAAGTGCAGCCAGAATAGCTTTGAGAACCCAGCAGATTATTGGATATGAAAGTGGTGTAACAAATAGTGTGGATCCTTTGGGCGGAAGTTATTATGTAGAGGCCCTAACTGATGAAATTGAAAAGTTGGCTTATTCATACATTGAGACGATTGATGCGATGGGTGGAAGTGTAGCTGCAATTGAGCAAGGGTATATGCAAAATGAGATAGCAAAAAGTGCCTACATATACCAAAAGCAAATTGAAAAGAACGAAAAAGCCATCGTTGGTGTGAATAAATACGTTGAAAAAGAAATCAACAGCACGCCGCTAATGAAGATAGATGATAGCATCAGAAAAGTTCAAATCGAGAAGTTAGACAAACTTAAACTAGAACGTGATAATGCACAAGTTGCGGTATTGCTAAATAAATTATCTGAGGCGGCAAAGACAAATGAGAATTTGATGCCGCATATTGTTAACTGCGTTGAGGCTTATTGCACCCTTGGTGAAATTGCAGACACCTTGCGCTTGGTATTTGGAGAATACCAAGGGTAAAGATTTATTTTTTTTCTGTTTTGTTAACAATTAGAAATGTTAACAAATTATGGCTTAATCGTAAATAAGCAAGTCATATTAGCGATTCAGTATGTAAAAATAATTAACAAACAACATAAAAAAATTTTTTTAATAACTTTTTTTGAACTTAATTTCAGAACTGAATTGAAAATCAGACAGCATACGACAACACATTGAAAATCAAAGAAATATAATGAGCATGAGTGGACAACAATTTAACGCAGAATCTGTTTGGGCAAATTGCCTTAAAATTATTAAGGACAATTTGAACCCGCAAAGTTTTAAAACTTGGTTCGACCCAATAAGATCTGTAAAATTAGAAAACAAAGTACTTACCATTCAAGTTCCGAGTCAGTTTTTTTACGAATGGCTCGAAGAGCATTATGTTACGCTTTTACAAAAGACACTAAAGCAAGTTTTAGGTGTAGGCGCAAAATTGGAGTACAACATCATTGTTGAAAACAGTACACCAAACAATGGTCCTTACACGATTAATGTACCAACAGGCAGCAGTAAAAAACCAGTAACCAACGAAGTTAATTTACCGCTTAATGTTACCAACAATATTAAGAATCCTTTTATTATTCCGGGTTTAAGGAAAATTCCAATTGATTCACAATTGAATCCAAAATACACATTTGATAATTTTATCGAAGGTGAGTGCAACAGATTGGCAAGAGGTGCAGGTTGGGCAGTAGCTCACAACCCTGGTGGTACGGCTTACAATCCTTTAATGGTTTTTGGTGGTGTTGGCCTGGGTAAAACCCATTTAGTACATGCCATTGGTAATTTAATCAAACAGGTTAACAAAAGCAAAACGGTTATATATGTATCTGCTGAGCGTTTTGTAAATCAATATGTAGAATCAGTTAAAGCAAACAATCAGAATGACTTTGTGAATTTTTACCAAAGTTTAGATGTGTTAATTGTTGATGACATTCACCAATTGTCTCAGAAAACCAGAACCCAAGAAATATTCTTTACTATTTTTAATCAATTGCATCAAACAGGAAAGCAAATCATTCTGACAAGTGATAAAGCACCTAAGGACATTAAAGATGTAGATGAAAGATTGTTGTCAAGATTCAAATGGGGATTATCTGCCGATTTAAGTATTCCTGATTTTGAAACTAGAATTGCAATTTTAGAAAACAAAGCCTACGAAAGTGGCTTGGCTTTGCATAGAGAAGTTGTTGAATACATTGCACACAACGTAGACAACAACATCAGAGAGATTGAAGGTGCATTGATTTCATTATTGGCGCAAAGCTCACTAAACAGAAAAGAAATTGATCTTGATTTAGCGAAGCAAATGATGAAGAATTTCGTCAAAAATGCCACAAGAGAAATCAGCATCGATTACATACAGAAATTGGTATGTGATTTCTATAATGTTTCAATTGACAGTGTTAAATCAAAAACCAGAAAAAGAGAGATTGTACAGGCCAGACAAATTGCCATGTATTTTGCAAAGGATTTAACCAAAGCATCTTTAAAAAACATCGGAACGCATTTTGGCAACAGAGACCACAGCACGGTAATACATGCTTGTCAAACAGTTAATGATTTAATTGATACCGACAAGAAATTCAGACACGATGTAGAAGAATTAAACAAAAGAATTCGCATCAACACTTACTAGTATTTGTATTAAAAGATTTTATAAAAAGCCCACTCGACAGTGGGTTTTTTGTTGCTGTAAAATACCAAACATTTCAGACCATGAATCTTGAAAAAAAACAGCCTTTAAAATTACATTAAATTAAGCTTTAATTTAAACGAGTAAAGCAACTGTTTTGTCCTTTGGACACTATATTGGAAAAAAATTTGTTTAATTCAATTATTGACTTCATATTTGTAAATCATACTGTATTGAAATAAACCAGCAAATGAATAGAATCATACTATCTCTCCTAAGTGTAACTTTCGCCCTTTTAATAGGTGGCGATTTGAAGGCCCAACAGGACCCATACACCACCCATTATGCATTTAATAGGATGGCGTACAATCCAGCTGTAGCAGGCTCTTTGAAGCGTTTTTGCGTTACGGCCTTGTCGCACTATCAGTACTTGGGTTATGAAGACCGCACCTTGGAATTTTATCCAGATCCAAACAATCCAAGTTCGATTCCTCCTGCTGAAAAAAATGTTGGTCCTAAGACCCAAATGTTTACTTTTTCAGCGCCAATTACCCAGTATGGCGGATTGGGAATAGGGTTTATAAACGACAAATTGGGCTATGAAAACGCCACCCACGTCAAATTGGATGCAGCCGGAATTATTCCTCTTAGAAGCGGAGCAAGATTGTCATTAGGTTTTGAGATGAATATGTTGCAAAAAGGTTTGAATGGCGCAAAGCTAAAACCATTGGCACCAAATGATCCGAATATCCCTACATTGCCAGTTTCAGATAGACACTACGTTTTTGGTGCAGGTGTATACTACATTGATCCAATGGTGAATTCAGTTTCAACTAGAAATTTATGGATCAGTGCATCGGTTTTAAATTTAAACAGCCCACAGTTTGTTTTCGGTGGGGGAACTGTGTTTCATACGCCAGTAAAACACATTTACGTTAGCGGTGGCATTGACATGTTGGATTTCATGGGAAAACCAGATTTAATATTTCATCCATCGGTAATGTTCAAATACAACACCGTTTTTCAAGCCGATATGACTGCCTTGGTTGAATACCAAAGAAAACTTTGGGGCGGAGTCGCTTACAGAACCACTGCCGATGCATTTTCTATTATGCTAGGTTACTCAGGATTCAAAGGCCCATTGGCTGGTTTGAGAATTGGGTATTCATATGACTTAAATATGACAAAAGTTTTTACTGTATCAACAGGTACACATGAAATACAGTTAAACTATTGCTTCGAAATTGTCATACCGCCAACACCTAAAATCAACATTATTACGCCTCCCTTCATGCACAGGGATTCAGACTAAAAATAAATATTTTTAGAAAAAAATAGTCATTGAACAATAAAGGCTCAAAAATAATCGTTACACTTTTATAAAAGTTATTGACATTTGTTCAAAAACTCTTATTTTTGCATTATATAACGCTAAGATTACACACACATAAACAATATATTTCAGTATTTTAAACATGAAGAATCAAATGGATTTTGTTGTCAGTACACTAAAAAAGACAACAGCTAAAAAAGAGAGTAAGTGGAAGGGCATGGCTAATATTACAAGATTGGCTTTGGTTTTAGGCTTGTTCACATTTGCTGGTTGTGGTCCGGTAAATACCGGTGACCTGATCGGTATTCAAGGAAGGGGACTTTGGTTTCATCCTCAGCCAATTGGAACTGTATATGTTCCATCGGGAACTTACCATTCTGGTCAAAGAGATCAGGACGTTTTTCAATCTTTTGTTGCACCTAACAAGCAAGTTAGTATTGTTGCATTTTGGATGGATGAAACTGAAATCACCAACAATGAGTACCGTCAATTCGTGAATTTCGTAATAGATTCAATAAAAAGGGTTATGAGTGGTGATGAGAAATTATTTACCGCTTTCCCCGATGACTTCACAGGTAATTCTGATGTAAACAACGGAATGGGATTTATCAATTATGAATTAGATTTTGATGAAACCCAGTACAAAGATGAATTAGAAGAATTGTATTATGGTGCTGATGAGCGTTTCAGAGGTAAAAAGCAGATTGATGTTAACCAATTAGAATATGAATACCAATGGTTTGACTACCAGTTTGCGGCAAACGATGCTGAAAACCAAGACAAATACCAAGAAGGTAGAGTTAAAAACCGTAGCAAATACATCAAAACCAACAAAACATTGGTTTATCCTGACACACTTTGTTGGGTAAGAGATTTTACTTACGCATACAACGATCCAATGGCTCGTCATTATTACAACCACGTGAAGTATGATAACTATCCAGTAGTTGGCGTGAATTGGCACCAAGCAAATGCTTTCGCAGCTTGGAGAACCATTTACAAAAATGCTTATTGGGAATCTTATGGTGATCCATTAACAGAGGATTACAGATTGCCTACAGAATATGAGTGGGAGTATGCTGCGAGTGGCGGAAGAGTAAGTAGTCCATATCCATGGGGCGGTCCTTACACTAGAAATAGTAAAGGTTGTATGTTGGCAAACTTTAAACCGTTAAGAGGCAACTACGGCGCTGACGGTGGAATGTATCCTGTTTTAGCGGATAGTTATTTCCCTAACGATTACGGTTTATACAATATGGCTGGTAACGTTGCTGAATGGACTATAAATGCTTGGAGTGAGCAATCACATGTATTCACGCATGACCTTAACCCTGACTATAGAATTAACATTGATGAGTATGCCAGTGATGGCAAAGGCAATAGAACAGGTAAAGAGAATTCTGCAATAACTTTGAAACGCAAAGTAATCAAAGGCGGAAGTTGGAAAGATGTTGCTTATTTTATTCAAAATGGCAGCAGAACATACGAGTATCAAGACACATCTAAAAGTTATGTTGGATTCCGATGCATACAAACCTACATCGGCAGATCAAACAAGGATGTAAAGTAGACAATAGACAATATAAATAACAATAACCAATTAACATTAACCAAAAACAAATTTTATTAATTATGAGCAGTAACAGTTTTTTCGAAAGCAAACAATTTAAAAAAATAATGGCATACGTCTATGGATGGGGTGCTGCAGTAGTAATCATTGGCGCATTATTCAAGATTATGCACTGGCCTGGAGCAAACTTGATGCTGATCTTAGGACTTGGAACAGAAGCCTTGATTTTCTTCATATCAGTATTTGAACCTATGCACGCAGAGTATGATTGGACTTTAGTATATCCAGAATTAGCAGGTATTGAGCCGAGCGAAAAGAAGGCAAAAGGTACAATCTCTCAACAATTAGACAAAATGTTGGCTGAGGCTAAAGTAGGTCCAGAATTGATTACGAGCTTAGGAAATGGTTTGAAATCTTTAAGCGACAACGTTAAAGACATGGCCAGTTTGAGCAACGCTACACTAGCAACCAACGAGTACACATCTAATATCACTAAAGCTGCTAAGGCAATCGAATCTATCGGTTCTGCATCTAATGAGATTAGTAGCTCAATGAATTCATTTGCAGGTGGATTAACTACAATGGTTAATACCTTGTCTTCTACTGCTAATGACAGTGCTGAATTCAAAGACAATATCAACAAATTAAATAAAAACTTAGGTACCTTAAACAATGTTTATGGTAGCATGTTAAGTGCTATGGGTGGTGCTTCTAAGAATTAATTCTTTCCAAACAATTTAAGAAAGGAGAATTAAGAAATGGCAAGTGGTAAATTATCCCCCCGGCAGAAAATGATCAACATGATGTATTTGGTGTTGATTGCATTATTGGCGCTAAATATATCGAATGAAATTCTAAAGGCATTCCACCTTATGGAGGTTTCATTCAGTAAAGCTAGTCAGGCTTTAACTGACAAAAACAAAGCCATCATGGCCGCTTTCAAAGCTGCTGAAGAGGATCCATCAAAGGGAGCAAGAGCAAAAAAATGGGCAGATAAAGCAAGACAAGTTCAGGCTATTTCTGATGCTTTTTGCAAAGACATCGATAAATATAAAACAGATATCGAAGTAGCTGCAGGTGGTAGAAAAGAAGCGGAGGCTAACGAAGCTGGAATCAGAGAAATGAGTAAAGGTGATGACATGGAAGGCCATAAGCATTACTTAGGTACTGACGATCCTGGTGTAAAAGGCAAAGGAGACGATTTAAGAAAATTAATCGACAACACACGGGCTAAAATGTTAACTGTTTTAGATGGTGTTAAAGATGATAAAGCTGTTAAACAAATGTTTGAAAAGAATACTGCCTTTAGAGTAGAAGATTTCAAAGATGAGAACGGTGCCCTTAAAACGTGGGAAAGAGATGTTTTAGGACATTCTCCTGTAGCAGGTGTTATGGCCATATTGACTAAGGTGCAAAACGATTGTAAATCATTAGAAACAGATATACTAACTAAGTTATCTGAGAACATTGATGCAACTGTAGCTAAATTCGATAAAACGGCTGCCTTGGTTATTGCAGAATCTACCAATGTTATGGCAGGTTCTCAATTCAAAGCTAAAATTGCCTTAATGGCATATAACTCTGAAGCAGCGAATGAAATTATGGTTAATGGACAAACCGTTAAAGTTGTAGATGGTATTGGAGAATATACGGCTACCGCCTCAGGTGTAGGAAGTCATAAAATTGATGCAAAGATTAAGACCGTTAATCCTGAGACAGGTGCAATAGATTTTTGGGTAAATGCTGAGCCAATCGAATGGACCTCATTCCAACCATCTGCTACCATTGCAGCTGATGCAATGAATGTGCTCTACATCGGATTAGATAACCCAATGTCAATTTCTGTTCCTGGTGTTACCCCTGGTAATACTTCAGTTAGTGCTGGTGCTGGCATCTCTTTGGTTAAAAAAGGGGATGGCAAATACGTAGCTACTGTATCTTTGGGTCAAAAGGAAAGCACTATTTCTGTTAGCGCTAAAATGCCTGATGGAACCAGCAAAAGAATGGGTGAACAAAAATTCAGAATCAAGACTGTTCCAAAGCCAGTTGCTCAATTGGGTACTTTGAGTTCAGGTGCATACAACAGAGGTGAAATTAGCATGCAATCATTCCTATACGCTTACCTTGATGGTTTCGTATTCGACGGTGTTAAATTTACAGTAACTAAATACCAAGTAATCTTCATGCCAAAAAGAGGTTATATGGAAGAAGCTGCTGTATCTGGTAACGGAACTGCAGCAATCAAAAACTTTGCAAACAAAGCAAAAACAGGAGACATGTTGGTTATTCAAGGTATTAGGGCTACTGGTCCTGGCGGCGAAAAACCACTAAATCCAATTACATACACATTTAAATAAAGAATATGAGAATCATTATTGCAGCGGTATTAATACTTTGTGCCTTCACTAGCAATGCACAAGTAAGTTACGCCGATTTCATCACAAGCGGAGAGCACACAAGCTATGTAAAAGTTGCTGTACGCGACAGGCCTGTTATCGCCTACCCAGCCCTTAGAGAAGCTGATGTGAAGTTTTCAAGACGTGTCATCAGATGTATTGATGTTCGTCAGAAAATGAACAAGCAACTTGAATGGCCCCGTCAACCTCTAAACAGGTTGTTGTACGAAGCTATGGCTAAAGGTGAAATCATTCCGTATAAAACTGATTCTCTTTTGTCTTTTTTCAATACAGAAGATTTTTCTAAAAGAGGCGGAGAAGAGGTAATTACCTTCGTGTCAACAGACCCAGATGACCCTACCATTGGTAGAGATTCTGTCTACTATGAGCCTTATAAATACGAAAAAATCAAAAAGTATTGGGTAATGGAAGATTGGATTTTCGACTACAAACACTCTGTATTCAAACCAAGAATCATCGCGTTGGCTCCAATGTTTGCCCCATCTTATGGTGGACAAGTTGGAAAAGAACAACCTTTATGTTGGATTAAAATGGATGAAATTAGAAGTTTGTTAGCCAACACTGAAATGTTTAACCGTTACAACGATGCTTTACGTTTGAGTTTTGATGATTTCTTTCAAATGAGAATTTTTGATAGCTACATTGTTTATGAATCTAACATGTTTGATAACAAAATAACCGACTTTCAAGAATTTGAAAATGATGCGACTGGTGCTTTGTTAAAAAGTGATGAAATCAAAAATGACTTGTTTATTTTTGAGCATGACTTATGGCAGTACTAAGAAGCTTTTACTTCTAAAATATTTAAAATCCTGGACTTGTCCGGGATTTTTTTTGCCTTTTCTTGTTTAATATTAGATCTGCAAAAGGTTTTTTTTGCCTTTTTTTGTTTTAATTAATTCTTAAATCCAGGTTATTTCATTGATTTAATGGGTTTATAGTGCTCAATTATATTGGTGTTACAAGAATAAATGCCTACCTTTGCAAACTTTTTCAGAGTAAAATACCTCCCCAAAATTATATGCAAGCCATTAGAAACATCGCAATTATTGCCCACGTTGACCACGGTAAAACCACACTGGTAGACAAAATATTACACCACTGTAATTTATTCCGTGACAACGAAGAATCGGGCGAATTGATTCTTGATAGCAACGATTTGGAGAGAGAACGTGGTATCACGATTTTTTCTAAAAACGTTTCTGTTCAATACAAAGGAATTAAAATCAATATCATCGACACACCTGGTCACGCGGACTTTGGTGGTGAGGTAGAACGTGTTTTGAAAATGGCAGATGGTGTTGTTTTATTGGTAGACGCTTTTGAAGGTCCTATGCCACAAACCCGTTTCGTTTTACAAAAAGCATTGTCATTGGGTTTAAGACCAATTTTATTAATCAATAAAGTTGACAAAGAAAATTGCCGTCCTGAGGAAGTACACGAATCTGTATTCGATTTGTTTTTCAATTTGGATGCAACAGAAGGCCAATTGAATTTCCCAACCATATATGGAAGCAGCAAACAAGGTTGGATGAGCACAGATTACAAAGTTAAGACTGACAACATCTCTCCATTATTGGATTGTATTTTAGATTACGTTCCTGCGCCAATAGACAACCAAGGTACCTTGCAAATGCAAATTACCTCATTGGACTACAGCAATTATTTAGGTCGTATTGCGGTTGGAAAAATCCACAGAGGAACGGTTAAAGAAAACCAACCAGTTACTTTGGTTAGAAACGATGGCAGCATGGCAAAAATGCGTGTTAAAGAATTGTACACGTTTGAAGGTTTAGGCAAAAAGAAAGTAACAGATTTGATCAATGGCGATATTTGCGCAATTGTAGGTATTGAGAATTTCCAAATCGGTGATGTTGTTGCTGATTTTGAAAATCCTGAAGGCATGGAGAAAATTCAAATCGACGAGCCAACAATGAGTATGATTTTTACCATTAACAATTCACCATTCTTTGGTAAAGAGGGTAAATTTGTAACCTCACGTCACTTAAGAGAGCGTTTAGAGAAGGAAACAGAAAAGAATTTGGCCCTTAAAATTGAAGATACCGAGAGCCCTGATAGTATTTTGGTTTATGGTAGAGGTGTGTTGCACTTATCGATCTTGATTGAAACCATGAGAAGAGAAGGGTATGAATTGCAAGTTGGTATGCCAAGGGTAATTATAAAAGAAATTGACGGACAGAAAAGTGAGCCGATAGAGATGTTGGTTGTTGATGTTCCTGAACAATTTTCTGGTAAAGTCATAGAATTGTCAACCCAAAAGAAGGGTGAGTTGCAAATTATGCAGCCAAAGGGTGATATGTTGCACTTAGAGTTTAAAATCCCTGCAAGGGGTTTGATGGGCTTAAGAAGCAATATGTTGACCGCTACCCAAGGTGAGGCGATTATGGCGCACAGATTCATTGGCTACGAGCCTTGGAAAGGTGATATCGTTGGTAGATCAAATGGTTCATTGATCAGCATGGATACGGGAATGAGCACTGCATATTCAATTGATAAAATGCAAGACAGAGGTGTATTCTTTATTGATCCAGGAGAAGAAATATATGAAGGTCAAGTTGTTGGCGAAAATTCTAGACAAGATGATATGGTATTAAATTTGGTAAGAGCCAAGCAATTGACCAATTTTAGAGCCGCTGGTAAAGACGATAATGCTAAAATGCCACCAAAAAGGCTTTTTTCTTTGGAAGAAGCACTTGAATACATCCAAAAAGATGAATATGTTGAATTGACTCCTAAAGCATTGAGAATCAGAAAAATATACCTTAAGCAAACCGACAGAGAAAGATACTCCAAACAATCTTCGTAATAATTTTCTACAAAATGTGAATATTTTTATTAAATTGTATTTTTTATTCAGAGATATATCTATAAATTTGCACCCAATTTTAATTATAAAATAGAAAATGAAAAAATTATTAATCATCGCTATCGCTGCATTTGCTTTCACAGCTTGCAACAATTCTGCAAAAACCGAAGGAACAACTGAAGATTCAGCTGCTGCTGTTGCTCCAGTAGAAGCTCCAGCTACTCCTGAAGTTGCTCCAACTGAAGCTGCTCCAGCAACTGAAGCTGCTCCTGCAACTGAAGCTGCTCCTGCTGCTAAAAAGTAATTCTCGACAATCTTTAAAATGCAGCTATCATACGATAGCTGCATTTTTTATGCCCTAAAATTAAAAAACTATCGTAACTTTGCAAAAAATATGAAAAGTGTTCTTTCTTTGATCTTGTCTCTATGTATGTGTATTGGTGGTTTGAATGCCAGCAACCAAGAGGTCCCTTTCAAATTGTATCCAAATCCAGTTACTGGCGATATATTGCAAGTCAATTTTGATTTTGACTTTAAGCCTGCTCAAGTTTATACCTTCGTAATTACCAATGTAATTGGGCAAGTTGTATACACACACATTTTAAGCTATGATGAAGTTAAAAGAGGCAACTTCAGTGTTCGCATCGATGAGATAAAACTAGACAAAGGCGTTTATCTCAGCAAAATGATTTTTGGCGATCAGTCGTCTGTTCAAAAATTAGTAGTTCGTTAATGGCCACAATTAAATTCCAACTAAAGGAAGAATTTATTCCCCTTATCCAACTGTTAAAATACACCAATATTGCCGAATCAGGTGCACACGCTTCTGAAATGGTTGTCGATGGTTTTGTGTATTGCAACGGGCAAGTAGAAACACGGAAACGTTATAAAGTTAAGTCAGGAGACATTATTGTTTTTGAAAACGAAACCATAGAAGTTAAATAATGCCTCAAATTCGACCTGCTGCTCCTGAGGATGTTTCAGCCATTCACCGTTTGATTTATGAATTGGCCGTTTTTGAAAAAGCCCCCGAGCAATTTGTACTTACTCAAGAAAAATTATTAGAAGATGGATTTGGCGCATCTCCAAAATACATTTGTTTTATAGCAGAGCAAGAACAAACGATTTTAGGGATGTCTTTTTGCTACCTTAGGTATTCTACCTGGAAGGGCCCTGTTTTATATCTTGAAGATTTAATCGTTAGCGAATCCCATCGCCGAAAAGGTATAGGAAAGGCATTGTTTGAATTTACCTGCGATTATGCCTTAGCGCACAACTATACACGTTTGCAATGGCAAGTTTTGGATTGGAATCAATCGGCCATAGATTTTTACAAACGGTTTAATGCCTCATTTGATCCAGAATGGTTAAATGCTTGGGTTGAACTGAAAAAATAACTTACCCTTTCATTGTAAGCCATTTAAACATTTGTTTGTAACTGGCTTTTTGGCCGTAGCTTAAGATGCCAATTCGGTATATTTTTGAGGCAAACCATACCACTACAATGAAACTTCCATAAAGTATTGCGGCGCTGCAAAGCATCTCTGTCCACGATACATCAAATGGCAGGCGAACCATCATGACAACGGGCGATGTAAATGGAATCATGCTGCTCCAAACAGCCAAGCTGCTATTCGGATCTTTTATTACAGCAATTTGAGCGATCACCAAACCAAAGATCAGGGGCATGGATACCGGGAACATAAACTGCTGCGTTTCGGTATCACTGTCAACCGCACTTCCTATGGCCGCAAATAGCGAACTGTACAATAAGAAGCCGCCAAAGAAAAACAGAACAAACCCAACTATGAGTTTTACGAAATCTAAACTTTGCAATTGTGCCATAATTTGTCCCATGGCGCCAGTGTCTACTTTAGATAATTGCGTTTGTGCTTCCTGCATCGAATTTTGATCAATTGCCGTTGCCCCAAATGCCACGCCAATAACAGTTAGAAGCAGCCCGGAAAGCACTATCCATGCTATAAACTGGGTAAGTCCCACCAATGCCACGCCCAATATTTTACCCATCATTAATTGAAAAGGCTTAACTGCAGAAATGATAATCTCTACAATGCGGTTGTTTTTTTCTTCCGTTACACCACGCATGATCATTACCCCATACATGAAAATAAACAAGTAAATAATAAATGCACCGATGTATCCAATGCCTGACTTGATTTCTGTTGCAGAATTTTGACCGTTTAACAACTGGTCTGAAATTACAATCTTGTGTTTTAGGCTATCAATCATTCCAATTGACAAGCCGCGGTTGGCCAATTCGTTGTTGAAGTATTGGTTGGATAGGATTTCCCTTAGATCTTGTTTGTCTGTAATTGACAAACTGTTTTTGGCCGTAACAGTCATCGTGTCCATTGAATTTTTGGAAATGTCAATAAGCAAATCTGTTTTTCCATCGTCAACATCTTTAATGGCTGTAGCATTGTCTTTTGTATAGTAAAATTCAAAATCGGCTGAATTTGAAATTTGACCTTTTAAAGCATTTGATGGGTCGTAAATCGCAACCCTTTTGGACTCGGACTGATTGAGCTCTGAGTATGAAATTGCGGCAATACTTCCATAAAACAATCCTATTAATAAAGGCCCGAGAAGGGTCATAATTATGAAGGACTTTTTTGATACACGCGTAAGGAATTCGTGTTTTAAGATAAGAAATATGTTGTGCATGGGCTAGTTTTTTGCTTTTTGAATAAATATGTCCAGAATACTTGGAATATAAGGGTTGAAAGAAATCAGTTCTGTTTGCTTCATCACTTTCGTTAAGAAATCATTGTGGCTCATACCATTTATTTTTAATGTATACTGGTTGTAGCCAGAATCGTTAATGGTTCCAGTAATGCATTCAACACCTTCAATATTTAAATCTACAGGCATCACCGTCGTGATTTCAAACGTACCGGTTGCAAATTGTTTTTTTATTTCCGACACTTTCCCGTCAAGAACTTTTTCTGACAAATTGAGCATGGCCATGTAATCGCAAAGTTTTTCAACGCTTTCCATTCTGTGTGTTGAAAAGATAATGGTAGAACCTGCGGCCTTTAATTCAAGTATTATTTCAGTTAGAAGCTCCGCATTTACAGGGTCAAAACCACTAAATGGTTCATCTAAAATGAGTATCTCAGGACTATGTATAACAGCAACAATAAATTGGATTTTCTGCTGCATGCCTTTACTAAGTTCTTCAATTTTTTTGTTTTTAACATCGTAAAGGTTCATTTTTTTAAGCCAGTAGTTTGCTTTGTCAGTAGCATCTCTGCGGCTTAATCCGCGCAATTCAGCAAAGTACTGCAGTTGACTTATGACTTTAATTTTCTTGTAAAGACCTCTTTCTTCAGGTAAGTAACCTATGTTTTTAATGTGCTTGGCATTTAGCTTTTCTCCATTGATAAAAACAGTCCCTTCGTCAGCCTGGGTAATTTGATTGATGATGCGTATTAGAGAAGTTTTACCCGCACCATTCGGGCCTAATAAGCCGTAAATACAGCCTTTTGGGATATCGATACTAACTTTATCTAAGGCTGTTTTTCCAGTGTAAAATTTAGAAACGCCTTGAATACTTAAAATTGTGTTGTTCATTTTAGGTTTGATTCGGTCACAAAACAAGTCATTTTAAACTGTAAATTTCTAAAAATCGACCATTGGAAACAAAATGACGATGAGTTAATTCTACTTTATTACCAATAAATTTGAAATACATTTGTGTAATGGCAAAATTTAACGATTTGATTTTTAGCATACTCTTATCTCATTGCTGAGTTTCTGAAGCATCAAGGTCGCATGTCACCCAATTCAGATATGTGGCAAAGTCGAGCAATCCAGACCGTTTTGCGGTTGTAAGAGGAAAATTCAGACTTATTTTTTAAATTTATTGTTTAAAAGACCATTGTAATAAACCTGCAATTTGGCTTTCAATAAAAGTTCAAGCGATTTTTGTTTTTTCATTTCTTCAGGGCTTAATTGGTAGCGGATTAATTTATTCGGCACATATTTAGGCTGTACATGCATTTTAAATTTACCATCGGGATAGTATCTCAGGCAATAAGGATAATCGATTAATTGAGCAATGCCATAATCCTTGTTTATTGGATAACGTTGGGTACTGTCGAATAAGCTTGTCCCGAAAGCAAAGAAAGGATCTTTAATTCCTGCCAAACTGAGAATGCTTGGCATGATGTCGGTATGGGAAGCTGCTATTTTGTTGTTGATGCCAGGGGTGATTAATTTAGGCGCATAGACCAAGAGCGGGATTTCATATTTTCCTGTTGGGGTATAATAATATTCGTTGACGCTGTGTGAAGGATGGTCGGCGGTTATTATGAATACCGTGTTGTCAAACCATTTTTGTTTGGAAGCCTGTTCGAAGAACAACTTTAACGAATGGTCTGTATACTGCACCGCCTTATAAATGGGAAGCTGACCACCTTTAAAAACCCCTTTGTACGTGTTTGGAATCTGATAGGGGTCGTGAGAAGTTAGTGTGAAAACGGAGCTGAAAAAAGGTTCTTGTTTTTTATTTAATTCAGAATTGTAATATTGAAGATAAGCTTGGTCCCATATTCCCCAGTTGCCATCAAAATCACTTTTAGAATTAGGGTATTCATCGATACCGAAATAATCAATTTCTCCAGAGATACGCAAGAAGTTGTCGAAGCCCATAGACCCGTTTTTGGCACCATAATAAAAAGAACAATTGTATTTGTTTTGACTTAAGAAATGGTGGAAACCATAAATAGAATTGTTTTGAAAGGTGCTGTTGATGTATGGCACTTCGAGCAGTGAAGGGATGGAGGCGAATATGGCAGGAATACTTTCCATTGAGGTGGTTCCGCTGCTGTATGCGTTAGGGAAAACCAAAGCTTGTTTTGATAAACTGTCAAGAAAAGGGGTAAAACGGTTTTCTTTGTTGAGGAATCCACAATAATCACGGCCAATAGATTCAAGGATAATAAGGACAATATTGGGCTTAAAATTGTTTTTAAAGTAGGGGACAGCTGTCTGTGTTGTCTTTGCTATGGCTTCGGCCTCATCATCCGACATGTAGCTCATTTTTGGGGGTACCGAAGAACTGTAGGAGGTAATTAATTGAGTTGGGGAATTAATTGTAGCCGATACCCATTGAGGGTTCACGAAACGAGCAGCGTCAAAACTTCTGAGCGGTTTTACAGCCCAACCACCTCTAGCAGAGATGAAAACAACAAAGGAAAAGAGTATAAAATAAGTGGCAATCGATTTCTTGCTTTGGCTTGGATAATTGTTTTTGAATCTTGGATAGAATTTGTATACGGAAAAAACCAAGCCAATGTATAGGAGCAATAAATACCAATAATTAAATAGGTAAGAAAATATAGGGTTTGATTGATCGCTTATCAAGGCGAAAAGTTCAACACCACTTCTACGGGTTTTGATTTTATAGAATTCAAGGTCAATAAAATTGAGCAGAATAGCACTTGCGATACCGATTAAATAGAAAAATCGTTGGAGATTTTCTTTTTTTACAAAATATTTTCGGTTTGGGATTAGGCTAAGAAGGTGAAAGGGGAGATGAAAATAGGCCAAGGCCTGTACATCAAAAAGGACACCCACGAGCAAAACCATTGGTAATTCATACAATGGGGCGCCATTCATGTATGGAAAAAGGTAAATAATAAACAGAATTCTACAAAAAGTAAGTGAAATTAGGCTTAAAAAATTGCGTTTTAGCCAAATAGAAATATATGGAGGAGGTGAAAAATTCATTATTAACACTGCAAAAATGCAGAACTGGCGTCATATTTTTAAATAAATAAGAAAATTTTCCATAATATATTTGTAGAATCAAAATGTTTGCCTACTTTTGCAGTCCTTTTTACAAAAAAAGAACAGTTTAATAAATTATGCCAACCATACAACAATTGGTGAGAAAGGGGCGACAAACCTTAAAAGTTAAGAGCAAATCTCCAGCTCTTGATTCTTGTCCGCAAAGGCGCGGTGTTTGCACTCGTGTATACACTACCACCCCTAAGAAACCAAATTCAGCAATGCGCAAAGTAGCGCGTGTTCGTTTAACCAACGCAAAAGAAGTGAATGCTTACATTCCAGGAGAAGGTCACAATTTACAGGAGCACTCTATCGTACTTGTACGTGGAGGCAGAGTAAAAGATCTTCCAGGTGTACGTTATCACATCGTTCGTGGAGCTTTGGATACTGCTGGTGTGGAAGGTAGAAACCAACGAAGAAGTAAATACGGTACCAAAAAACCAAAAGCCAAAGTTGCAGGAGCTCCTGAGGTAAAAGGTAAAAAGAAATAAGGACAAGTATCAATGAGAAAAGCAAAAGCAAAACGCAGAATTTTATTACCGGACCCTAAGTTTGGCGATGTGATGGTAACACGCTTCGTAAACAACATGATGTACGATGGTAAGAAAAGTGTAGCATTCAGAATTTTTTATGACGCCATTCAATTGGTTGAGAAGAAAATCACTGAGGAACCAGGTATTGAAACTTGGAAGAAGGCACTGAACAATGTAATGCCGATGGTAGAAGTTAAGGCGCGCCGCGTAGGTGGAGCAACTTTCCAAATACCAACAGAAATCGTTCCTGAAAGAAGAGCAGCGATGGGCATTAAGTGGATTATTTCTTATTCCCGCAAGAGAAATGAGAAATCAATGGCTGAAAAGCTAGCCGCTGAGTTCGTAGCCGCTTCTAAAGGTGAAGGTGCCACAGTGAAGAAAAAGGATGATACCCACAAAATGGCTGAGGCCAACAAAGCGTTTGCTCACTTTAAAGCACAGTAGATTTCAATGTCACGCGATTTAAAATACACGAGAAATATAGGGATTGCTGCGCACATCGATGCCGGTAAAACAACGACTACTGAGCGTATATTGTACTACGCTGGTGTCAACCACAAAATAGGAGAGGTGCACGATGGTGCTGCTACTATGGACTGGATGGCTCAGGAGCAAGAAAGAGGTATTACTATCACTTCTGCTGCTACAACTGTATTCTGGAAATACAAAGACAACAATTACCACATTAACATTATTGACACACCTGGTCACGTAGACTTCACTGTTGAGGTGAACCGTTCATTGCGTGTATTAGACGGTTTGGTGTTTTTGTTTAGTGCGGTTGATGGTGTTGAACCACAATCAGAAACCAACTGGAGACTTGCCAACAACTACAATGTGCCAAGAATCGGGTTTGTAAATAAAATGGACCGTTCTGGTGCAGACTTCTTAAATGTTGTAAAACAAGTAAGAACCATGTTAGGCAGTAACGCTGTCCCTCTTCAGTTGCCAATTGGTGCTGAAGACCATTTCACAGGCGTAGTTGATTTGATCAACTTCAGAGGAATGGTTTGGAATGAAGAGGATAAAGGAATGACTTACAAAGAAGTTCCAATTCCTGAAGAGATGATGGAGGAAGCTCTAGAGTGGAGAGAAAAATTACTTGAAGCAGTTTCTGAGTATGATGATAAGTTAATGGAGAAATTCTTTGAAGATCCAGCTTCTATCACAGAAAGAGAAATTTTAGACGCTTTAAGAGCAGCTTGTTTGGATATGAAGATCGTTCCAATGGTATGTGGTTCATCATTCAAAAACAAAGGTGTTCAAACGATGTTAGATTTAGTTATGGAATTAATGCCAAGTCCTTTGGATAGAGCAGAAACCATCGGAACTAACCCTGACACAGAAGAAGAAGTAAGACGTAAACCTGATTACAACCAACCATTTGCTGCATTGGCATTCAAAATTGCAACCGATCCTTTCGTAGGCCGTTTAGCATTCATGAGAGCCTATTCTGGTAAATTGGATGCAGGTTCCTACGTATTAAATACAAGAAGCGGCAACAAAGAGCGTATTTCACGTATCTTCCAAATGCATGCGAACAAACAGAATCCTATCGAGTTTCTAGGTGCTGGTGATATAGGAGCTGCTGTTGGTTTTAAAGACATCAAAACAGGAGATACATTGTGCGATGAGAAACATCCAATCGTGCTTGAGTCAATGGTATTCCCTGAGCCAGTTATTGGATTAGCTATCGAGCCTAAAACCCAAGCTGACATAGATAAATTAGGCATAGGATTGGGTAAATTGGCCGAAGAAGATCCTACATTTAGAGTAAAAACAGACGAGGAAACTGGTCAGACAATTATCTCTGGTATGGGTGAGCTTCACTTAGAGATCATTGTTGATAGATTGAGACGTGAATTCAAAGTTGAGGTTAACCAAGGTGCTCCACAAGTAGCTTACAAAGAAGCAATTAAAGGTTCAGTAACCCATAGAGAAACGTTCAAGAAACAAACAGGTGGTAGAGGTAAATTTGCCGATATTCAGTTTGAAATCGGACCAGCAGACGAAAGCTTTGTTGGCGAAGGTTTACAATTCGTGAATGAAGTCGTAGGTGGATCAATTCCCCGTGAATATGTTCCAGCTGTTCAAAAAGGTTTTGCTGAAGCGATGAAGAATGGTGTATTAGCAGGTTATGCAATTGACAGAATGAAGGTAAGATTGTTTGATGGATCATTCCACGCAGTTGACTCGGATTCATTGTCATTTGAAATTTGTGCTAAGTCAGCGTTCAGAGAGGCCGCACCTAAAGCAACTCCAATTTTATTGGAACCTATTATGAAGTTAGAGGTATTAACTCCAGCAGATTATATGGGAGATGTTCAAGGTGACTTAAACAGAAGACGCGGAATGCTCGAGGGAATTGACGAGAGAGCAGGATCACAAGTAATAAAAGCCAAAGTGCCATTATCGGAAATGTTCGGATATGTAACAAGTTTACGTACCATCACTTCTGGAAGAGCATCATCAACAATGGAATTCGATCACTACGAAGAGGTTCCACGTTCAATGGCTGAAGAAGTAATTAAGAAAGTAAAAGGACAAAAAGCAAACGCATAGTACAGTCATGGTAACACAAAAAATAAGAATTAAATTGCGTTCACACGATCACAACCTGATTGACAAGTCAGCAGAGAAAATTGTGAAATCTGTTAAAGCAACTGGAGCCGTAGTAAGCGGACCAATTCCATTGCCTACAAACAAAAAGATTTTCACAGTGTTGAGATCACCGCACGTAAACAAAAAGGCCAGAGAACAATTCCAATTGTGCTCATACAAACGCCTTTTAGATATTCATAGTTCTACTGCCAAGACAGTAGAGGCTTTGATGAAATTAGAGCTTCCAAGTGGTGTAGATGTTGAAATAAAAGTATAACGACATGGTAGGATTAATCGGTAAAAAAATAGGAATGACTAGCATCATTGGCGAAAATGGTGCTAAGATAGGATGTACATTAGTACAAGCCGAACCAAATATTATCTCACAGATTAAAACTGTGGAAAATGAAGGTTACAATGCATTGCAGATTTCTGCGATCGAGGTAAAAACAAAACACACCAACGCCTCAGCGATTGGACATTTCAAGAAAGCC
This sequence comes from Chitinophaga pinensis, assembly GCA_945888525.1. Taxonomy (GTDB): domain Bacteria; phylum Bacteroidota; class Bacteroidia; order NS11-12g; family UBA955; genus JABMMZ01. The sequence continues at coordinate 40,982 of CAMDAF010000004.1, read as the reverse complement.
AATTCAGCTCCAATGAAAGTGTCTCATGAGTTTAGGGTTGCCGAAACAGTAGGTTCAATAGGAGATGTAGTTGATGTAAGCATTTTTGCTGAAGGCGACTTCGTTGACATAATTGGAACTTCAAAAGGTAAAGGTTTCCAAGGTGTTGTGAAGAGACACAACTTTAATGGTGTTGGTCCTTCTACCCACGGTCAGCATGACAGAGCAAGAGCTCCAGGATCTATTGGTTCTTCTTCTTATCCTTCAAAGGTATTCAAAGGTTTAAGAATGGCTGGTAGAATGGGTGGAAAACGAGTAAAGAATGTTAACGCACTGATTTTGAAAGTTATCCCTGAAAAGAACTTATTAGTAATTAAAGGTTCAATCACAGGACATAACGGTTCAATAGTAGTAATAGAAAAATAAGATATGGAACTGAAAGTATTATCAATCAATGGCAGTGAAACAGGTAAATCTGTTCAATTACCAAGTGAAATATTCGGTGTAGCGCCAAACGATCACGCTATTTATCTGGATGTGAAACAATACCTGGCTAATCATAGACAGGGAACCCACAAAACCAAAGATAAATCTGAAGTGCACTACAGTACTAGAAAGATTAAACGTCAAAAAGGTACAGGCGGAGCCCGTGCAGGTAGCATAAAGTCAGGTGTATTCGTAGGTGGTGGCCGTATTCATGGTCCACGTCCTAAAGATTACAACTTTAAGTTGAACAAAAAATTGAAAAGATTGGCTAGGATTTCAGCTTTGTCTTATAAAGCATCAGGTAACAACATCGTTGTTTTGGATTCTTTAAGCTTCGACAAACCGAACACCAAGTCGTTCATCAGCCTTTTGAACAATTTGAAACTAAACGACCAAAGGGTATTGGTGGTAACACCAGATAACGATAAGAATGTATATTTAAGCGGAAGAAATTTGCCTAAAGCACATACTTTACCAGCATCAGAAATTAATACCTACCAGATTTTAAAAGCTAAAACTTTAGTTCTGGTGAACGATTCTATTGAAGTCATTAAACAAACATTGAATTAAGATTATGTCAGTATTGATCAAGCCGCTGATAACAGAAAAGATGACCATGCTAACAGACAAAAGAAAGCAATACGGTTTCGTATGCCTTCGCTCTGCTACCAAGGTTCAAATAAAAGCCGAAATTGAAAGTATTTACGGCGTAGAAATCGAATGGATAAACACTATCGTTACCTCTCCCAAGCGTAAGAAGAATAGACGCACAGGTCAAACTACCGGTAGAACCAACATTTATAAGAAAGCAATTTGTAAGTTGAAAGAGGGTCAAGAAATTGACTTTTACGAAAATATTTAAAGAAAATGCCAGTTAAAAGACTTAGACCGATAACACCGGGAACAAGATTTAGAGTTGCAAACACATTTGCAGAGCTTACAGCTTCAGAGCCGGAGAAAAGCCTGACTGAATCTTTATCGAAATCCGGTGGAAGAAACAACCAAGGTAAGATGACCATGCGCTACATTGGCGGCGGTCACAAAAGAAAATACCGTATCATTGACTTCAAAAGAGACAAGCATGGTGAAGTTGCCGAGGTAAAAACTGTAGAATACGATCCAAATCGTTCTGCATTTATTTCTCTGATTGAATATACAGATGGAGAGAAGAGATACATTCTTTGTCCGCATGGATTAAAGGTTGGTCAGAAGTTAAATTCTGGCACTGGTGTAACTCCAGATTTAGGAAATACACTTCCATTGTCTGAAATTCCACTCGGTTCTATCATTCACAATATTGAAATGGCTCCAGGACAAGGTGGCAAGATTTGCAGAAGTGCAGGTTCTTACGCTCAACTGACAGCAAGAGATGGTAAATACGTAGTTGTTAAATTACCAAGCGGTGAAACAAGGATGATCTTATGTACTTGTTCTGCAACTATTGGATCAGTTTCAAACCCAGACCATAGCTTAGAAGTATATGGTAAAGCGGGAAGAAGCAGATGGTTAGGAAGAAGACCAAGAACACGTCCAGCAGCGATGAACCCTGTCGATCATCCAATGGGTGGTGGTGAAGGTAGATCAAAAGGTGGACAACCAAGATCTCGTAATGGTATCTATTCACAAGGTCAAAAAACCCGTGATACCAAGAAAAGCTCAAGCAAACATATCATAGAACGTAGAAAAGGTAAAAGAAACAAATAATGGCAAGGTCACTTAAAAAAGGTCCCTTCATTGATTGGAAACTAGACGAAAAAGTTTCCAAAATGAACGAAACCAAGAAGAAAGCAGTAATCAAAACATGGAGCAGAAAATCCATGATTTCACCTGACTTCGTTGGGCACACATTTGCCGTGCACAATGGAAATAAATTCATCCCTGTTTACGTAACTGAAAACATGGTTGGGCATAAATTAGGTGAATTCTCACCAACAAGAACATTCAAAGGTCACGGAGGTAATAGTAAATAATTATGGAATCAGTAGCAGTATTAAAAAATTGCCCTTTGTCTCCAAGAAAAATGAGACTGGTAGTTGATCAAATCAGAGGTCAAAAAGTAGATAAAGCATTAAGCATTCTACAGTTTAGCCAAAGAAAGTACTACGCACAATACGTAGAGAAACTTTTAAAATCAGCGATCAGTAATTGGGAACAAAAAAACCAAGGTAGCAAGTCTGATGAGAGCAATATAATTGTGTCAGCAGTATTTGTAGATGGTGCCGTAGTTGCTAAAAGAATGAGAACTGCCCCACAAGGTCGTGCTTATAGAATCAGAAAAAGATTCAGCCACGTTACCATCAAAGTTGACAGTATTAATAAGGTAGAAAACCAAAAAGCAGAAGCATAATTAATGGGACAAAAAATTAATCCAATAGCGTTTAGATTAGGCATCATCAGGGGATGGGAAAGCAACTGGTACGGTGGCAAGAATTTTGCTGACAAACTAGCTGAAGACGAAAGAATCCGCAAATATTTATTTGTGCGTATCCCAAGAGGTGGCATGTCCAAGATTGTGATCGAGAGAACCATCAAAAGGATCATCATCACTATCCATACTGCAAAACCAGGTATCGTAATCGGTAAAGGTGGAGCTGAGGTAGACAAAATAAAAGAAGAATTAAAGAAGATCACTAAGAAAGATGTTCAGATTAATATCTTCGAAATCAAAAGACCAGAATTAGATGCGAAATTAGTAGCAGAAACAATCTGCCAACAAATCGAAGGTCGCGTAAGTTACAAGAGAGCAGTTAAACAAGCTTTAGGCAATACCATGAGAATGGGTGCTGATGGCATTAAAGTTAGCGTCTCTGGTAGGTTAAACGGTGCAGAGATTGCACGATCAGAGAAATTCAAGGAAGGAAGAACTCCATTGCATACATTGCGTGCAGATATTGATTATGCATTAGGTGAAGCTTTAACTGTCTATGGAAAAATTGGTGTAAAGGTTTGGATTTGCAGAGGTGAGATTTACGGTAAACGTGATTTGTCATTAAACGCAGGTTCTGATCGCGGACCAAAGAGAGATGAGCGTCCATCAAACGACAACCGCAGAGGTGGTAGAAGAGATGGTGGCAGAGACAATAGAGGCGGTGACAACAGAGGAGGTGATAACAGAGGTGGAGGAGATAGAAGAAGAAATTAATCGGTCAATAGATTATAGTTCAATCAAAATAAGGAAGAATTAGACATGTTAAGTCCAAAAAGAACCAAATTCAGAAAACAGCATAAAGGCAGAATCAAAGGTCTAGCCACAAGAGGCCATAGATTGAGCTTCGGTACTTTCGGTTTGAAAAGTATGGAAGAGTCATGGATCACTGCCAGACAAATAGAAGCAGCCAGGGTTGCACTCACCAGGTTTATGAAAAGGGAAGGCCAGGTATGGATCCGTATATTCCCAGACAAACCTATTACCAAGAAGCCTGCAGAGGTTCGTATGGGTAAAGGTAAAGGAGCACCTGAATATTGGGTAGCTATCGTTAAGCCAGGAACCATCATGTTCGAAGTAACCGGTGTGCCATTAGCAGTTGCAGAAAGAGGTATGTACCTCGCCGCACAAAAGCTACCAGTAGCAACCAAATTTATTGTAAAACCTGATTATACAGAATAATAATGAAGCACAGGGAAATTAAAGATCTTACGACCAAAGAATTGGTTGAAAGATACAAAGAAGAAAAAGTGAGATTCACCAAAGTGAAGTTCAATAATGCAGTAGCAAGAATTGAGCAACCTCACAAATTAAAAGAGTCAAGAAAAGTTATCGCTAGAATGTTAACTGAAATCAACACTCGTAGAGTAGATAACGAATTAAAAGCCGCTGAAAAGGGGGAATAAAAAATGGAACAAACCAGAAACTCAAGAAAAGAAATTATTGGTCGCGTTACCAGCAACGGTATGAATAAATCTATCGTTGTCGCTTTGGAAACAAAGGTAAAGCACCCGAAGTATGGTAAATACTTCAAAAAGACCAAAAAGTTTTATGCTCATGATGAAAAGAATGAGTGTAACGTGAATGACGTAGTAAAAATTATGGAGACAAGACCGTTGAGCAAATTAAAATGCTGGAGACTTGTTGAAATCGTAGAAAGGGCAAAATAATGATACAAACAGAAAGTCGTTTAAAAGTAGCTGACAACAGCGGAGCAAAGGAAGTCCTTTGTATAAGAGTACTAGGTGGTACCAAAAGACGTTATGCGTCTGTAGGAGATAAAATTGTCGTGGCAATCAAATCTGCTATACCATCAGGCGGTGTAAAAGCCGGTACTGTATCAAAAGCCGTTATCGTTAGGGTTAAAAAAGAAATCAAAAGAGCAGACGGTTCATACATTCGTTTTGACGAAAACTCTTGTGTATTGCTTAACAACTCAGACGAACCAAGAGGTACACGTATCTTTGGCCCAGTAGCAAGAGAATTACGTGAAAAACAATTCATGAAAATCATATCACTGGCACCAGAAGTATTATAATAGCACAGAAGAATGAAAGCAAAAAACAATTCACATCAAACTGCAAAGATTCACATTAAGAAAGGTGATACTGTTGTACAGATTGCAGGAAAGATTGTAGACAATAACAACACGGGTAAAGTTTTACGTGTTTACACTAAAACATACAGAGCTGTGGTTGAAGGCTTGAATATTATTTCACGTCACACAAAACCAAGTGCAAGCAACCCCAATGGCGGAATCATCAAAAGAGAAGCGCCAATTCATATTTCTAACTTAATGCTGTTGGACGGTAAGACCGCAACAAGAGTAGGTAGAAAAGAAAACGAAAAAGGAAAATTACAGAGATATTCTGTGAAAACAGGAGAATTTATCAGCTAATAAAGTAAATAAATGTCGTACATACCAAATTTAAAAACAAGGTTCACAGAAGTTGTTATTCCGCAAATGCAAGAAAAGTTTGCATATGAGAATGTAATGGAAATGCCAGGACTTCTGAAAATATGCTTAAATCAGGGCGTAGGGGTAGCAGTGAATGATAAAAAATTGATAGATGCTGCCATCGATGAGATGTCAAGAATTTCTGGTCAAAAAGCACAAGCTACTATGTCTAAAAAAGATATCAGTAATTTCAAATTGAGAGCTAAAATGCCAATCGGCGCGAGAGTAACCCTTCGTAAAGATGCCATGTATGAGTTCTTAGAAAGATTGATCTCAATTGCATTGCCACGTGTAAGAGACTTCCAAGGATTAGATGTTAAAGGTTTTGATGGAAGAGGCAACTATACCATGGGCATCACTGAACAAATCATTTTCCCGGAAATCGATATCGATAAAACCAATAGAATTTCAGGTATGGACATTACTTTTGTAACTTCGGCCAAAACTGATGAAGAGTGTTTAGAAATGTTAAGAGCTTTCGGTTTACCGTTTAAAAAATAATAAAAACAGAACATGGCAAGAGAAGCAATAAAAGCAAGAGAGCTCAAAAAAGAGAGACTAGTTGCTAAATACGCAGATAGACGTGCAGCGTTGAAAGAAGCTGGTGATTTCATCGGTCTTCAAAAACTACCTAGAAGTTCTTCAAAAGTTCGTCTTCGTAACAGATGCAAATTAACAGGCAAACCAAGAGGATATATGAAAGTATTTGGTTTGTGCAGAAATCAGTTCCGTGAACTGGCTTCAGCAGGAAAGATTCCAGGTGTAACAAAATCAAGTTGGTAAATAAATAAAGAATACAATGACTGATCCAATAGCAGATTACTTAACCCGTTTAAGAAACGCATTGCAAGCAAAACATAGGATTGTTGAAATCCCTGCTTCAAACATCAAAAAAGCAATGACAAAAGTGCTTTTTGAAAAAGGCTATATCTTAAACTATAAGTTTGAAGAAACAGAAAACAAACAAGGTGTAATTAAACTTGCCCTTAAATACGATCCAACAACAAGGCAGCCTGCCATTAGAGATCTAAAAAGAGTAAGTAAACCAGGTTTGAGAAAATATGCTCCAGCTGACAAATTACCAAGAGTTATTAACGGATTGGGTATCGCCATCCTTTCTACCTCTAGAGGTGTATTATCAGACAAAGAAGCAAGAACCTTGAACATAGGCGGCGAAGTGCTGTGTTATGTATCGTAAAAATTAAAAGAATAAGAACATGTCTAGAATAGGTAAAGCTATCATCAATATCCCTGCAGGTGTAGATATCAAAATCTCAGCGGATAATGTTGTAACGGTCAAAGGACCTAAGGGTGAATTACACCAACCATTAAAAGAAGGTTTCAAAATCAAAATTGAAAACAACATTTTAACCGTTGAACGCCCTAACGAAGAAAAAACGAGCAGAGCATTGCACGGTTTATACCGTTCATTGATCAACAATAACGTTATCGGAGTAACATCTGGTCACTCAACTAAACAAGAGTTAGTTGGTGTAGGTTATAAAGCAACAAACGCAGGTCAAGTGCTTGATCTTTCTATCGGATACTCTCACAGAATTATGTTAGAGGTGCCTATAGAAATCAAATTGACAACTGTAACAGAAAAAGGACAGAATCCTGCCATCATCATGGAGAGCGCTGACAAACAATTGTTAGGTCAAGTCGCTGCTAAGATTAGAGGATTCCGCAAGCCTGAGCCATACAAAGGAAAAGGTATCCGTTTCGCAGGTGAGCAATTGAGAAGAAAAGCAGGTAAATCAGCGTCTAAAAAATAATAATTAGAAAATGAGCCAAGTAAAATCACAAAGAAGACTTAAAATAAAACGCAGAGTTTCTGGTAAAGTTTCTGCAAGCATCGAACGTCCGCGTTTGGTTGTATTTAGAAGCAACGCTGAAATCTACGCACAAATCGTAGATGTAAGCAACAAGACCATTTGCGCAGCTTCAAGCCGTGAGAAAGATTTAGTAGAATCTAAAGACACCAATGTTGCTAAAGCCGCAATCGTTGGAAAGCGCATCGCTGAAAAAGCAAAATCATTGGGTGTAGAGAAAGTTGTTTTCGACAGAAACGGTTTCTTATACCATGGTAGAATCAAGAGTTTGGCAGAAGGTGCCAGAGAAGGGGGCTTACAATTTTAATTTATTAAGAGTATCATGACAAACAGCAATATAAAACGTGTCAGACAATCTGAACTGGAGCTTAAAGAAAAAGTAGTTGCAGTAAATCGCGTTGCCAAAGTAACCAAAGGTGGTCGTACATTTACCTTTACCGCTATCGTGGTAGTAGGAGATGGTAACGGCATCGTAGGAAACGGATTAGGTAAAGCAGGTGAGGTGACCGATGCTATTCAAAAAGCAATCGAAGACGCAAAGAAAAACCTAATTAAAGTGCCTATCCTTCATGGAACGGTTCCTCATGAGCAATATGGTAAATTTGGAGGCGGAAACGTTTTCATAAAACCAGCTTCTCACGGTACAGGTGTTATCGCGGGTGGTGCAATGCGTGCCGTTCTTGAGAGCGCAGGTGTTCACGACGTGTTAGCCAAATCAAAAGGTTCATCAAATCCACACAACGTGGTAAAGGCTACTTTGGATGCTTTATCAAAATTAAGAGATCCATACAGCATTTCTAAACAAAGAAATATCAATTTAAAACAAGTTTTTAACGGATAAGATTATGTCTAAAGTAAGAATCACAAAAGTACGTAGTACCATTGGTCAATCAGAAAGAGTAGAGAAAAACATGGAGGCTTTGGGTTTAAATAAAATCAATAGCTTTAATGAGTTGAATTTAACTCCTCAAATCCAAGGCATACTTAGAAAAGTTAATCACCTAGTAAAAATAGAAAATATTTAAGATGGAATTAAATACTTTAAAACCTGCAGAAGGTTCAACAAAAAACGGAAAGAGAATAGGTAGAGGTCAAGGTTCCGGAAGAGGCGGTACGTCTACAAAAGGACACAAAGGTGCTCAAAGTAGAAGCGGTTACTCTCGTAAGAAGGGTTTTGAGGGCGGTCAAATGCCATTGCAAAGACGTATTCCGAAGGGAGGTTTCAAAAACTTTAACCGTGTGGAGCTTACAAGTGTTAATCTTGATGTGCTTCAAAGATTGGCTGAAACCAAAGGTCTGAGCGTAATCAATCACGCAACCATGGTTGAAAACAACTTGGTAGGCAAAAGAGAATACTTTAAGATCTTGGGCCGTGGTGTATTAACTGCTAAATTAGAAGTTCATGCGCATGGTTTCTCTGAAACAGCTAAAAAAGCAATCGAAGAAAAAGGTGGTTCAATAAACCCTATAACTATTTACTAGGAATGAAGAAATTTATTCAGAAACTAAAAGAAATCTGGAGCATTGATGAACTAAGGGTTAAAATCAAAAACACCCTTTTGTTTCTATTGATATACAGAATTGGTACCTTTATCATTCTGCCAGGTATTGACGGTGGCGTTCTTATGGGCGCACTGAAAAACCAGACAGAAGGTATCCTTGGTTTAGTGAATATTTTCGCTGGTGGTGCTTTCGGAAGAGGTGCCATCTTCGCATTGGGTATTATGCCTTACATTTCAGCTTCAATTGTTATTCAATTATTAACTATTGCAGTACCTACATTCCAAAGAATGCAGAAGGAAGGTGAGGACGGTAGAAGAAAAATCAACCAATACACTAGATTCTTAACCATTGCAATCACTATGGTGCAAGCGGTTGCTTATCTATACAACATAACAGGTAAATCAGATAATTGGGGTGCTTTGTTGTTCAAAACACATCCTGAATTAATGACTGAATCATTGTTCATGATCATAAACGTATCTTTGCTTGTAGCTGGTACTATGTTCACGATGTGGTTGGGTGAAAAGATTACAGATAAAGGTTTAGGCAATGGTATTTCATTAATTATCATGATTGGTATTATTGATAGATTGCCAGAAGCTTTGGGTTTTGAATTGGATCAAAGAATATCTAAGGGTGGATTGCCTTTATTTATTGTAGAAATTGTATCATGGTTGGGGGTTATAGTTGCGACAATCTTACTCATACAAGGTGTCAGAAAGATTAGTGTCAACTACGCCAAAAGAATAGAAGGCAGTAGAATGGTAGGTGGTGCACGTCAATACATTCCTTTAAAGGTTAATGCAGCGGGTGTGATGCCAATTATTTTTGCTCAAGCAATCATGTTCTTGCCACCAACCATTGCTCAAAGTGTTGAGAACCCAGGTTCGTTTCTAAGAGCGATGAGTGATTATGGTTCATTTGCCTACAATGCAGTATTTGCAACTTTAATCATTGCATTTACCTATTTCTACACAGCTATTACGGTTAATTCAAATCAAATGGCTGACGAGTTAAAAAAGAGTGGAGGTTTTATTCCAGGTATTAAGCCAGGAAAACAAACCAGTGAGTATATAGATCAAATTATGGATAGAATTACCTTCCCAGGATCATTGTTCTTGGCTATGGTAGCAATCTTACCTTCATTTGCGATGTTGTTCGGTGTGAGTCAGAGTTTTGCTCAGTTTTTCGGCGGAACATCCTTGTTGATTATGGTAGGTGTTGTATTGGATACCTTGCAACAAATCGAGAGTCATTTATTGATGCGTCACTATGATGGATTGATGAAATCTGGACGCATAAGAGGTAGAACTGGAACCATGGCAACACAATCAATTTGATTATATAAAATAAAAGTATTAAATTTGCACCCCGGAAAAAAATGGCCAAGCAAGACTCAATAAAACAGGACGGAACAATCGTAGAAGCATTGTCAAATGCAATGTTTCGCGTGAAGTTGGGCAATGGGCATGAAATTATTGCAACCATTTCAGGGAAAATGCGCATGAAATACATCAGGGTATTACCGGGAGATAGAGTACAAGTGGAGATGAGCCCGTATGACCTGAGCAGAGGTAGAATTTCGTACAGATACAAATAAAATATTATGAAAGTAAGAACTTCAGTTAAGAAGCGCAGCGTAGACTGCAAACTGGTAAAAAGAAAAGGAAAACTTTTTGTGATTTGCAAAAAGAACCCAAAATTTAAACAAAGACAAGGATAATCATTAACAATGGCAAGGATAGCTGGTATAGATTTACCCAAAAACAAAAGAGGCGTTATAGGTTTAACCTATGTATTCGGTATTGGTTCAAGCAGAGCTAAGTCAATATTGAATCAAGCCAACATCGACCACGACAAAAAAGTGGGCGAATGGAATGATGATGAACTGACTTCGATCAGGAACATCATCTCAACTTCTTTCAAAACCGAAGGTGAGCTTCGTTCTGAAGTTCAACTCAACATTAAGCGTTTAATGGACATTGGTTGCTACCGTGGAACCCGTCACCGTAAAGGTTTACCTTTAAGAGGACAGCACACGAAAAACAACTCGCGTACCAGAAAAGGTAAACGTAAGACTGTTGCAAACAAAAAGAAAGTTACTAAATAATAGATAAATGAGTACTGCAAAAAACAAAAAGAAAGTAAAAGTTGATCCAGTGGGTCAGGTGCACATCAAAGCATCATTTAACAATATCATTGTTTCTGTAACCAATGCTAACGGTGATGTGATCTCTTGGTCTTCTGCCGGTAAAATGGGTTTCAGAGGGTCTAAGAAGAATACACCATATGCTGCACAACTTGCAAGTCAAGATTGCGGTAAAGTTGCATACGACTTAGGATTAAGAAAGGTTGATGTATTTGTTAAAGGACCAGGTTCAGGTAGAGATTCTGCTATCAGAAACATGGCTGCTTGTGGCATTGAAGTTCTTTCAATCAACGATACAACTCCACTTCCTCACAATGGATGCCGTCCACCTAAACGCAGACGTATCTAATTTTTAATTAATAGTAGAAAACAAAAATGGCAAGATATACAGGTCCCAAATCCAAAATCGCACGTAGGTTCAAAGAAGCTATCTTTGGTCCGGATAAAGCATTAGAGAAAAAGAACTATCCTCCGGGAATGCATGGTAATTCAAGGAGAAGAGGTAAACAATCAGAGTATGCCATACAATTGATTGAAAAGCAAAAGGCTAAATACACTTACGGTGTATTGGAGCGTCAGTTTGCTAAAACCTTTAAATTAGCTGCTACCAAACGCGGTATCACAGGTGAAAACTTATTGAAATATCTTGAATCAAGATTGGACAATACGGTATTCAGATTGGGTATTGCGCCAACTAGAAGCGCTGCAAGACAACTAACTTCACACAACCACATTTTGGTGAATGGTGAAGTGGTAAACATCCCTTCATACTTATTGAAGCCAGGGGATACTGTAGCAGTTCGTGAGAAGTCGAAATCATTGGAGACAATAACCATTTCACTTGGTGCAGGTAGAAAACGTTTCAGCTGGTTGGATTGGAATGAGAAGACCATGACTGGTACTTTCTTAAACCTTCCAGAAAGATCTGAAATTCCTGAAAACATCAAAGAGCAGTTAATCGTAGAGTTGTACTCTAAATAAACCATTAAATAATCCATAAACAAATGCCGATATTAGCATTCCAAAAACCCGAAAGAGTGATCATGCATAAGGATACAGACTTTTATGGTCTGTTTGAATTTAGCCCACTCGAGAGAGGCTATGGCATCACCATAGGTAATTCACTTCGTAGAATTCTACTTTCTTCACTTGAAGGACATGCCATCACTTCGATTAGAATTCAAGGTGTGGAGCACGAGTTCACAACCATCAAAGGCGTAGCTGAAGATATTACTGAAATCGTTTTGAACCTTAAACAAGTTCGTTTCAAAAAAATCAGTAATTCTGATGACCACGAAAAGGTGTTCATTAGTATCAAAGGTAAAGAACAATTCACTGCTGGCGACATCGCTAGATACACCAATACATTTGAGGTATTAAACCCAGACTTGGTTATCTGCAACATGGAGCCATTCGTTAATTTAGAAATGGAAATTTCAATTGACAAAGGCCGTGGTTATGTTCAAGCTGACGAAAACAAACCTAAAGACGCTCAAATTGGTTTAATCGCCATCGACTCTATCTTTACCCCAATCAAGAATGTAAAATATACTATCGAAGATTTCAGGGTTGAGCAAAAGACCGATTACGAGAAACTAATCATTGAATTACAAACCGATGGATCTATCCATCCAGAAAACGCTTTAAAAGAAGCCGCAAACATCTTAATCCAACACTTTATTCTATTCAGCGACGAGAACATCTTGTTGGATAGCCAAGTGAAGAAGCCAGCTCAAGAAGTTGATGAGAATTTCTTACACATGCGTAAAATTCTTAAAACCAATTTGGCTGACCTTGATCTTTCTGTTAGAGCATACAATTGCTTAAAAGCAGCAGAGATTCGTACCTTAGGGGAACTTGTAAGCTATGACATCGATGATCTTTTGAAATTCAGAAACTTTGGCAAAAAGTCATTGTCTGAATTGGAAGAGTTTGTAAGAGAGAAAGGGCTTAACTTTGGAATGGACGTATCTAAATACAATTTAAGCGAGGATTAATCATAGCATATCATGAGACACGGAAATAAAGTAAATAAATTAGGAAGAACCGCTTCACACAGGAGAGCTTTAATGGCTAACCTTACGATCTCTTTGATCACCCATAAACGCATTACCACTACTTTGGCTAAGGCTAAAGCATTAAGAGTATATGCTGAGCCGATCATCACCAAATCTAAAAATGATACCATGCATTCTAGAAGAACTGTCTTCGCTTATCTTAGAGATAAAGAAGCTTTGAAAGAATTGTTCGGTGTTGTTGCAGAAAAAGTAGCCAACAGACCAGGTGGATACACCAGAGTCTTGAAATTAGGCACTAGAATGGGTGATAATGCTGAAATGGCAATGATTGAATTGGTTGACTTTAACGAGTATACTGATAAAATTGGTAAACAAGAAAAAGCGGCCAAATCCAAAACCAGAAGAGGCAAGACAGCTAAAGCTACAGAAATTACTGAGGCCAAGGTTGAAACAAGTGCTCCAGCTGCAGAAGTTACAGAAGCAAAAGTTGAAACGATTGAAACAGTTGAGCCAATTGCACCTGCTGCCGAAGAAAGCAAAGAAACTGACAACGCTGCTGAATAATTCAGCTCCGCAACCAATATTTGAATCCCGATCCTTGTGGTCGGGATTTTTTTGTCTAAGCCTAGATGGGGTGTTGTTGTTGTCTTCCCCCCAAATTCCACTTCAAAAACACTCTAAACCCCTGTATTTGCAAGGTTTTTCATTTTTTTTGTTAAAACATTTGTTAAAACATTTTTTTGACCTTTTTTTATTTTATAATACACTGATTGAGAAACAAGGTTTTTATTTGGGGTTTTTAAGGTAAAAAGGGGGCTTACTGCAATGTTTAATGCAATATTTTTTTAACGTAAAAAGCCACACCCGTTAGGGCGTGGCTTTTTACGTTAATTGGTTGAATATCTCGTATTACATTTTCACTATCCTCTGCGCAACCTCACCAATCTTAATCACATAAACGCCTTTGTTTAGTTCCGATAAATCTATCGTTCCTTTTTCGTTGATTGTTTTTGTGATGACTAATTTTCCTTGCACATCAAAAATTTGAATGGTGTTGTTTTCGTTTTTAGTTAACCCTTCAATATTGATGATGTTATTGGTTGGGTTTGGATAGATTTTGATGTTGGAGTTTTTGATATCGTTGATTCCTGTTATTCCACCTAGTTTTGCAATAAAAATATCCATAGAGTTGACGGTAGTTTTTGTATTTGTTAACAAAGCTGTTCCAAAGGAAATGGAAGGGCTGCCGAAACCGCCTGTAATAATTACATTGCCACTTGCATCGATGGAAACTCCACTACTTACATCAGAACCGGCCCCCCCTGCTGATTTTGCCCATAGCACATTTCCGGAAGCATCATATTTCACAATAAAAATATCATTAGCTGCATTTATATTTGTTAACGTAGTTGTTCCAAAGGTAATGGTAGGACTGTCGAAATAACCCGTTATAAATACATTACCACTTGCATTGGTGCAAACACCATTACTTACATCATTACCAGTCCCCCCTGCTGATTTTACCCAAAGCACATTTCCGGAAGTATCATATTTCACAATAAAAAAATCAAATGTATTGTTGTTTGTATTTGTTAACATAGTTGTTCCAAAGGCAATGGTAGGACTGAAAAAAAAACCCGTTATAATTACATTGCCACTTGCATCCGTGCAAACACTTTGACCACGAATATTACCAGTCCCCCCTGCTGATTTTGCCCATAGTACATTCCCGGAAGTATCATATTTCACAATAAAAATATCTGTAAATGAATTTGTGCCTGTTACAAATAGATTGCCAGTTGAATCCGTGCAAACAGCATAACCCTCATCATAACCAACCCCCCCTGCTGATTTTGCCCAAAGCACATTTCCGGAAGTATCATATTTCACAATAAAAATATCGTTGTATCTGTCCCATTCGGACTTAAATAACCAAGTTGTTCCAATGTAAAGATTATCAGAGTAAAAACTGCCCGTTATAAATACATTGCCACTTGCATCCGTACAAACACTTTGACCACTTTCATTAGAACCCCCTCCCTCTGATTTTGCCCAAAGTACATTTCCGGAAGCATCGTATTTCACAATAAAAATATCTGATGTTGAATCTGATGTTTGATTTGTATTTGTTAATGTAATTGTTCCAACGGTAATGGTAGGACTGTAAAAATGGCCCGTTATAAATACATTGCCACTTGCATCCGTGCAAACACTTTGACCACGTTCACCATAAACCCCTCCTGCTGATTTTGCCCATAGCACATTTCCGGTTGCATCGTATTTCACAATAAAAATATCCATACTGCCGGCATTTGTTAACGTGGTTGTTCCGAAGGTAATGGTAGGGCTGAAAAACAAGCCCGTTATAAACACATTGCCACTTGCATCGGTGCAAACACCAGTACTTACTTCAGAACTAGTCCCCCCTTCTGATTTTGCCCATTGCCAGTTTGGTGTCTGTGCATTTACACTTATAATAGAGCTCAACAGCAAACAAAAATAAAATATTAACTTTTTCATATTTAGAAATTCAAGTATCTGATTTGGTGGTTTCAAGTTGGTAACAAAATATTAGTACCTCAATAATAGTGCATTAAGTGTTACTTTGGGTGCATTAAATTCTATAGTCTGAAAATTTTACCAAAAATAACTTACCTAACTTATTGATAATCATTTGTTTTAAGTATGCAATCAAAATATAGTTAAATTCCCTAGAATTCCCAATCGTAACTCGAGCCACTGTCGTATCTCTTATAGTAGTATCCGCCGTTGTGCATGCGTCTGTAGCGCAATAAATTTTCAAACAGTATCTCGTTTACCAGTATTTTGATGTCAGATTCTTCATCCAAACTTTCTGAAGCACCTTCAAACAATACATTGTCCTGCAATGAATTTAATTTGTTGCTATCGGTAGGTAAAGACTCAGAAAGGTATAAGGACCAAGTTTCTTCGTCTTCCATCTTGTATTTACATACATAAACCAAAGCACTGTCTTTGCCCATGTGCAACTTCTGACTGCTAAGTACCACAAAGGTATCGAGCTTTGAATAGGAATTCTCTTGTTCAGTGATGGATGATTCTATCCAAGCCCTATGGTTTAAGTATGTCTTAGGGAATAAATTAACTTGCTTGGCTTGTGTCAATATCAAGTAAAACCCTTTTCGGGTCGACTTGTTCTTTGCCAAAGTCTCATATACCGAATCTGCAAAATTGATTTTGTACTTTAATAAGACAGGCAATAAGCTCAAACGCTTTTCATTGTCTGTGATTTTTAATATCTTTCCAACTATGTCGTTCACCGTGCTATTTTTGTCTCTAAGTGGTAGACTTAAATCTAAGATATCAGCCAATAAAGAGAAGTCGTTGCTGTTGCTTGAATAGTCGAATTGATTGCCCGTGAAATTCTGTGACGAAATAGAATAACGGTTGTTGTTTTGGTCGTAATCGCTGGCTTTGTTTTCGTTGGTCAAGCTCGCCATCATGCGTTTGTATTCCACCTTGGTTTCTTTCACCAATTTGTCGTGTATGCTGGCATAATCGTTAACCGTTATAATGCCACTGTCTTTCATCTTAGAAATCATGCTGTAAGCCGCGTTTCTGTATTCAGGGTAATTGGTCAATTCGATTAATTCGGGCAAAATGATCTTGGCCAATTTTAAAGAATCTCCAAAGGACCAAAGCATTTCATGCATGTTGAAGCTGTTGTCGGAAATGGGAATGTCGTTAGACAATATTGGCTTAATGGCCTGAAATGCTTTGTCGTTTTTCTGATTTGCCATGGCTTTTAAAATTTCCAATTGCATGTAGGCTGTGTCTGAAAAACGCTTGTACAACTTTTGCAAATACGGAATGATAATGGCTTGTGAACTGTCTATCTCACTTAACTTAATAATTAGAACGCTGCGAATCTCTGCTGCATCGCCTTTCATGTTGATCGTGTCTATGACATTGCAAAGGTTGGCAATATCGGCTTGGCAAAAACTAATTGTTCCATAGTTCTTTATTGCAGCTTTGCGCACCACACTGTCTTTGCTGTTGAAGTCTTGGAAAAAACGGTAGCCTTTCTTGGTGAAAATATGGTCATCCATTAAGGTGTCTGATACATCGAAGCTGTTAAAGAAAGTGCTAACAAAATCATTATTGCCAGAAAGTGTGTCCATATAGGCCACAACCGAATAGCGTATTTGACCATGTAAAACGTTCATTTCTTTAATTAAGCGCATGCTGTTGGTATCTGTATAGGTATAGGTGATGTAATCGATGCCCTTGCGATTTGATTTGCTAATAGACAAAGTCTTTAATGACATTTTCTTTTCCCATGAT
The DNA here is from genome assembly GCA_945888525.1 of Chitinophaga pinensis. Taxonomy (GTDB): domain Bacteria; phylum Bacteroidota; class Bacteroidia; order NS11-12g; family UBA955; genus JABMMZ01. The sequence goes on along the minus strand of CAMDAF010000004.1, from coordinate 23,809 downwards.
TTGAAATAATCGTTAAGGTTTTTGTCTTGGCTCTCATAATACCCATATTTGTAAGCACTCACATTGATAAATTCATTGGCATTATCGGTTTTGAAATAAATTTCTTTGTAATTGCCATTGTACTTATTTTCTTTATCTTCATCCTCGTCGCCACCATAATAAGATTCATAGGAAGGTGCTTTTTTTGTTAGAATTGGTTTAAGGGGTGTTTGCACTTTGAAAAACAAATTGGTGTCGCTGTATTCAAAATAATTGAGTTTCGGTTTGCCGTTAAAATGTATGCTGTTGAAAAAGCGCTCATTAAATCCTGCGCCCTCTTGCTGAGGTTTTAAAACAAACATGATGTAACGTGTTCCACAAATAGCAAAACGTGCAAATAATTGATCATTTGTCTTGTTTTCATAAGTAACATCCAGGGCATGGTATCCTTGCCATATATGCTGTTTGCTGTTTAATATTTTGAATTTGTCGGTGGCGGCAAAACTTCTAGCCATCACATGCAATTCAAAACTGTCTTCTTCCAAATAATGCTCGTTTAATATATCCTCTTGCTTGATGAGGTAGGTGTTACCAGAAGATTTATCGTATACCAAATGTTCAAAACTCGGATTGGCCTTAGACGGCATAGGCAGTTTTAGTTCCTTGTCATTGCTCGGTAATTCGATGCTGAATACAGAATCAGGACTGCTGATTTTGCGCCAGGCACTGGCATTGCCTTCATTTATTTTAAGCGACTTAAAGAAATTATTGGCGTCGGATGAAACGGCAAAATTCTTTTTACCTGAAAGGCGAATAATGTAAACATTGAATGGAGAGGCGAGGATTTGAAAACGGTTTAGATCGCCTGTCTTCAGACGGGTTACCACTTCCATGCCATTGAATCCGTTGGAGACTATGTTTTTCTTTTCAAAAATTTCACCGGGGATGTTTTCAAATATCATGGTGTCTATCACCAAGAGCAAATCCTCAGGTGTTTTACCTGAGAAAATGGTGTTGCATGATATTTTTTCAATTTGGTAATAATAGCCGTTGGCTAGGTCGGGCGACAGGTAAGAAGAATATGAGCTGTTGTCGTTTACTTTGGTTAGGCGGGTTGGCAGAACAGCCGAAATCAATCCATCTTCAGAAGAATACGTGGTGTAGGTATGTTTCATCACCATGTTTTCATATTTCTTAGCCATTTTGCTTTTTTCTAAAGCAATGCTTTGCACAGGTCTCACGGTATAGCCCTTTTCAAGCAACATTTGCAGAACACCTTTGCTGCCGGGAAGGTGGGAGCAACCCACGCCGGTAAACATGGTTTTGCCCAAATGCATAATAGAATCCATGCGCCTTACCATATTTGCATTGCGTTTATACAACATATACTCTAGGTAATGTTCAGATTCAGTCATACGGTCTATTGAATCGAGCATAAAGATATCGCCTTTGCGGTAGGCTTCTGCAATTTGCTGTCTTAGTTTATAATTGTATTTTTTAGGTTTTTTATTTTTAGAATCTTTGGGTTCTTTTTGCGATTTCTTCACCAGGTCGCGGCTCTCCTCAAAGCCTTCCACGCCGGTAAAACCTTTGCCTAGTTTTTTCGCAATTTGGTAAATGTATAAGTCAAGCCAAGCATTTTCTTCAAAATCATCTTGTTCGCCGCGGGTAAGCAGGTAATTGACCTCACGAACTTGGGCGCTGAGTTTCTTTTGCAGAAGCGCTTTGTTGTAGCTGTTAAGGGTAAAGGTGTAAAGATTAAGGAAATCGTAGGCATCGCGCGGAAATACTTTTGCGGCATCCTCAGGGTTGTCCGATTCACTTTCGGTAATCCAGCGGTGTATAACACTGTCTAGGTCCTGCTCAAGTGCAACGACATCGCTTTTTGACAGCGCGATGAAGAAAGAGTCGCCAAGGTGAAAGGCGATTTTTTGGCTAACGTGCATGGTGCCGTATACATAGCTAGGCTTTTTGAGTCCATTGCCAGAGATTTGCCAAAGCAGACCTTTTTGTTTGTTTTGAGCGGTGATGGAAAATGCGCTAAGGAAGAGGATTAGCGCTAAACAAAGTTTGTTGATGTTATTCATTGGAAATAATATACGAATATAAGGGAAGTATAATAACGAAAAAAGGGATGAAAATATTTTCATCCCTTTTAATTAAGGTATTGTAAAGATTAAGAATTACTCTGCAACAACTTCAATAGCGATTCCTTTAGAAACCTCTTTGTGTAAGTTGATTAATGCAGTGTAGCTTCCAAGCATTTTAGGTTCTTCAGAGAAAACGATTTTTCTTCTGTCAACCTCTATACCAAGGTCTTTCAAGGCGTTAGCTACCTGAAGGGTAGTAACAGCACCGAAAATTTTGCCGCTGGTTCCAGTTTTTGCTCTAAGCGTTACTTGCACACCTTCTAGTTTAGTAGATAGTGCTTCAGCATCTTTCTTAATTTTGTCTTGTTTGAATGCTCTTTGTTTGATGTCCTCTGCTAGCATTTTCATAGCAGATTCGGTAGCCATTTTCGCCATACCTTGTGGGATCAGATAATTGCGACCATAACCAGGGCGCACTGCCACAACATCGTCTTTATGACCCAAGTTTCTAACGTCTTGAGTAAGAATTAATTTCATGTTTGCCATTGTATTCCTCCTTGATTAATGATTATTTTAAACCGTCAGCTACGTATGGTAATATCGCCATGAAACGCGCACGTTTAACGGCAGTAGCTACTTTGCGTTGATATTTATCAGATGTTCCAGTAATTCTGCCCGGAAGGATTTTACCTTGTTCGTTCATGAATTTCAAAAGGAAGTTTGCATCTTTATAATCAACATACTTGATACCATGTTTTTTGAAACGACAGTATTTCTTTTTAATTACTTGTTGAGCTTGTTGGCTGTTGAAGTTGAAATTGTCTTGTCCTGGTTTTCCTTGTGGTTTGCTCATACTTTAGCGTCCTCCTTAACGATTTTTGCTGCTGGTGCGATTTCGCCTTTCTTCTTTCTTTCGTTGAAGACGATGGCGTGCTTGTCTAATTTGGTGTTTAAATACCTTAAGATTCTCTCGTCCCTGCGGTAAAGAGTCTCAAGTTGTGAGATGAACTCAGGTTTACCCTGGAATTCAAAGAAGTGATAAAAGCCGGTGGATTTTTTTTTAATCGGATAGGCAAGCTTGGTAAGACCCCAATTGGTCTCATTCACAAGGGTGCCACCGTGCTCTGCAATCAACTGTCTGTAGCTTTTTACGGCTTCTTGCATTTGCGCTTCAGACAGTACGGGTGTTAGTATGATTGCAGATTCATAATTGACTAAAGTCATACGTTATTTTACTTAAAAGGGTTGCAAAGATAAGCATTTTAATTGATAAAGACAAATGTTTTTGAAAATAGGGGCTAATTAGGGTCTAGGGTTTAGGGGATAGGGTATAGTTTTCTTCCGGAAGCGGCTATTTAGGGGATAGGGTATGGTTTTTTTTCCGGAAGCGATTGATTGTAGCGTTTCAAAATAGAATACTTAAATGTTCGTGTTCGAATGATATCGTTTGTAATACTAAACTAACCCCTAGACGCTAAACCCTAGCCCCTAACCCCTATTCTTCCCGCCGCCTTTCCTGCTTTTCGCTATAGTCCCTGCCTTTCTTGCCTTATTTTGCTAGTTGCCCAGTGGCTTGCTGCCGCGCCGCCACTTTAGCGCCTGCAAAAATATAGGCCTCAAATGCAGTGAGCTACCGCTGCAATCAGGGCGGGTTATGAGAGTGAGAATGAGAATGAGAGCGGAGTGAGAGTGAATGTCAGAGTGGGTGTGAGGAGTTGAACCCCAGCCCCTACTAATAACTATCATCTAAAATTCCCCCCATCCCTAAACAAAATCGCAGTAGATTTGTTGTATCATTTTAACATGCAAACCATCAGGATAGGAGGCGTTCCCGAGCATTTCAATTTTCCTTGGACGCTCAGCAAAGATTTCGGTCTATTTGAGCGAAAAAACATCGATTTACAATGGTCGTTTTATTCGGCCGGCACTGGTGCGATGGTTGCTGATTTGAAGGCGGGGAAACTCGATATGGCCGTGTTGCTTACCGAAGGAGCGGTGTCTGCCATCATCAAAGGTTTGGAAGCTAAAATCGTAAAACAATACATTACTTCGCCTTTAATTTGGGGCATACATACAGGCAAGGAATCGACCCTGCAAAATATTGGCGATTGTGCCGGTAAGCGCTATGCCATTAGCCGTTTTGGCAGTGGTAGTCACCTTATGGCAATGGTTGATGCCGAAGTGAGAGGAAAGAAAATTGCGGAAGATGAATTTGTCTTGGTCGAAAACATGGGTGGCGCAACCGAGTCGCTTAACGGCGCGCAATCGGATGTGTTCTTTTGGGAAAAATATACCACCAAACCTTTGGTCGATCAAGGTAAACTGAAACGAATAGGTGAATTTATTACCCCATGGTCATGTTTCCAAGTGGTTGCTAGCAATAGTATTTTAAAAGAGAATCCCGAAGCGGTAAAGGATTTGTTGGGGGTGATTAATTTTGCGACCAAACAATTTATGACCGCCGACAACAGCGTTGATATGGTATTGGAAAATTTTGACATGAAACCCGAAGATGCCTTGTCGTGGTTTTACAGCACCGAATGGAACACCGATTTCCAGGTAAGTGAAAAGATGTTGGAGAATGTGATGCACAGTTTGGTAAAAACTGGAAACATTGAAGCCCCGGTAAATCCAAATACTTTGGTGGCAGAATTTGTCGCCTTGATTTAATGTAATTTAAAGCGCATAAAAAAAGTCCCGTTTTTAAGCGGGACTTTTTTGTATAAAAAGATTTTTGATTAGCAGTATTGGTCGTAGGCTTTTCTCAATTGCTCAGCCACTTGTTCAGCGGTATGGCCTTCGATGTTCATACGTTCTACGAAGTGCACCAATTTGCCGTCTTTGAACAAAGCCACTGAAGGCGATGAAGGTGGGAAAGGCATCATGAATTCACGTGCTTTTGATACTGCATCAAGGTCTTGACCAGCGAATACTGTATACAAATTATTTGGTGTTTTGTCGTTGCTTAGTGAACGGATAATACCCGGACGGGCAGCACCAGCGGCGCAACCGCATACTGAATTCACAACAAGCAAACTAACGCCTTCGTTGTTACTCATGGAGTTTACTACATCTTCGGTAGATTTTAATTCTTTAAACCCAACATTGGTGAGCTCAGCTCTCATTGGGGAAACTAGCATTTCTGGATATGGCATAGATAAATTGTTTTATTGATTAAAGTGCAAATTTAAGGGAAAAATTGTTTAGATGGTATCAGAGAAATTGATAAGGGGAAGGATAAATTGAGAAAATGATCCCAGTAGCAGAGACTTCGCTTTGCTGCGTCACGCTACGGGAAATGGAATTGCCGAAAATCGCGCCCCGATGACCGACGTGAAGCTCTTGTGGCGCTTCGGCCACAAAGCCGCAGCGAAGCGGAGACAGAGGGCACGGGCAGGCGCACAAAAAAAGTTTTCAAAATTACCTGCCTTCCTCAACCCTACTCCCTCTGGTCGTGAGAACGCTGCCGCTAAGTTGTTGCTCTTGCTGTTCTTCTCCTCATTTACCTTTTCCTCCCTTCCCGTATATATACCAAAAAATAGCTACCATGAAATCAATATTTATTTGCGCCTTCCTTAGCGCCACACTTTTTTTACAAGCTCAGAGCAGTAAAACCATTAAACCAAAACCAGACAAAGCCATTGTTTATTTGAGTGGGGCAGAACTTAGTTATTCCGAGTCTATAGCCTTGTCTGCCGGAGCTACAGAAATTATTATTGAGGGCGTTTCGCCTTCTGCCGATGAGAATAGCATCTCTGCATTTTTAAGGGGCGGGATGGTAATAGACACAAAAAAAGGCCTTCGTTATCCTGAGGCACCCAAGGTATTTGACATCGATATGAAGTATAATTTTATCATCAACCGCATCAACGATTCCATTGAAGATATGGCTTGGCTGGTAAAAGATTGCAACAACAAGCAAGCGGCTTTGCAAAAGGAAAGGGCCTTGTTGTTGGGTAATCGTTTGATGCGTGGTGAATTTGCGCGCGATTCATTAGGCTTGTTGAAGTCGACCTTAGACTTGTTGCGCAGCCGCTTAAACAACATCGACGAAGAAGAATTAACGGTTGACAAACGCGAGAGCAAATATGGAAAGATTACGGCGAAATTGAATGAACGTTTGGAATACTTCAGCAATTTACAAAGCAACAATTTGAATGGCATTCACACCGAGCAGTACAATCCGATTTATCAAATCATCGTAAGTGTTGAAATGGAGGCTGCAGCTACTTGCCAGCTAAGCTTGAAATACTATGTACCAACAGCAGGTTGGATGCCACGATATGATATTATGGCGGGTTCTGGCAAAGAAAAAATTCAATTGGTTCACCGTGCGCAAGTGTATCAGAACACTGGGGTAGATTGGAAAGATGTGTCATTGACTTTGTCTACCAGTAATCCAGCCCTAGGCAACACAAAACCTTTATTGAATGCTTGGAATTTATATTTTGGATATCCAAGTACATATTCAGAATCGGTGAACAAGCAAAAGTCTATGGGCTATAACTACAACCAAATGCCAAAGGCTTTGGGCAAGGCGAGCATAGTAACTTCAGACAGCAAATCAGAAGACATGGACGATGCGAATGTGCAGGTAGCAGAACCAATTTTTAAGATGGGTGATAATTTCTTACGCATGGAATACGACATCAAAACCAAGTATACCATTGCCTCAGACAACAAGGCCCATAATGTGGTGGTGAGCAGCACAGAAGTGCCGGTTACCTTAACGTATATGGCAGTTCCGAAATTAGAAAAAGATGCTTTCTTAATGGGAAAGATTGCCAATTGGGAAGACCTGAATTTATTGCCTGCCAGTGCCCGTATTTATTTTGATGAATCATACATCGGTTTAACCGCCATCGACCCCGAAACCACCAAAGACACTTTGTACATGAACTTGGGCCGCGACCGCAACATCGTGGTAAAGCGATTGGCGATGAAAGACAAGTGCAAAGAACAAGTCTTGAGCGAGTATAAAGTATTAAACAAGACTTTCGAGATTACGGTGCGCAACACCAAGGCCATTACATTGGATTTTGAGATCGAAGATCAGATCCCCGTAACGAACGACCCAAACATTAAGATAACTTTATTGAGCAAGGATGGCGCAATTTACAATGAATTGACAGGCAAGTTGACTTGGAAGATCAATGTAAAATCAAAAGATATAAAGAAGTTGGTGTTCTCCTATGAGGTGAGGTATCCAAAAGACAAATATGTTGTGGGATTGTAGTGTGAACTGCTACTGAGATAGATTGCATAAAGGGAAGGAAATTGAGATAGTTATTCGGGAATCGAATCATGGGGTGGAAAACACCCCATGAACATTTCGTTCTGAAAATACAAGTAATCGAAACGAAATCATGTAAACAAGCGAGTATACGAGCTTGATCCGAAAAGTTGATAGCATTACCACCTTAAAAAAACGAAATGCTCGAACTACCTCTACACTCTTAAGAATTTCTGGAGATTGAATTGGGCGAAATTTCAGTAGGCGGACGAAATAAAAAAAAGCGCAGCATGCGTCTGTATGTGAGCATTTTTTTTATGAGTCCAACGACCTGAAGTAAGATCCAATTCAATCGACTATCCCATGCCGGTTGGTTTGGCGACCGATCGAGCATGAATCGAAATAACCGGCACCGGCGAAGTGCTTACCAACTGTTGGGCATACGTGCCCATAAAGAAGCTATTGGTTTGTTCGGTTTCGGTCATAATACTTATGAGGTCGCAACTATGAAGTTGAGCGAATTTGATACAATCTTCAGCGATGTTGTTGCCATAGCTTTCATCGAACTGGGTTTTAATGCCCTCCTTGTTGAGTATTTCTTCGATTTGTTGCGCATAAATAGCCAATTTTTTACGAGAATCATCACCCTTTACCTTAGTGGTGTTAAAAATAAGCACTTCAGCATCGAAACCTTTGGCGAGTTTGGCTACCCAATTCACTTTTTGACGGGTTTCTTCGCTGTCGTCCAATGGCAACATGATTTTATTAAAACCTTTAAAAGTACCCACATCGTTTTGCAGAGTAAGCACAGGGCAGTGTGAGGTGCTGATCACTTTGAAGGCATTGCTGCCAACCCAAAATTTTTGCCAACCTGTAAGTCCATAGGCGCCCATGATGATTAAATTGGCGCTGCATTCTTTTTCGGCTTTAATGATTTCGCGTGAAATATTTCCGCTGCGTTCCATGAAGGTGAATACAGCATTTTCGCGGCTGCAGATGTTTTTCACTGTTTCCAAAAGATTCTCAGGCGTTTTGTCGTTAACGACATGGATAACCATCAGCTGAGAATGGTTGATTTTTGAAATTGCGATGGCTGTTTTAAGGGCTCCGATTGCAGAAGGAGAATCTACAAAAGGGACTAGAATAGTGTTAATATTAATCATAGGCTTTGAGATTTTTAAGTTTAACAAAACTAAATATAATAAAATAAAAAACAAAACTTTTTCTCATTTCTTCTTCCCTTATTTTCAAAAAAAATACAGATTTTACCGTTTGTTTTTAATAGGATAAGTGCTTTTAAATGGTTTAGTTTGCGCCGTGTCAGGAATCTACGTTCATATCCCATTTTGCAGGCAATCGTGTGTCTATTGTAATTTTTTTTTTAAAACAGGAAAGAAGCAAGCCCCGGATTTAATTGAAGCCTTGATAAAAGAGCTCGAAATGAAAAATCAGGGAGAAGAACACCTATTAGAAACCTTGTATTTTGGCGGTGGGACGCCATCATATGTTGAGCCAGAACAGATAGAAAGTATCATCAAAAAGGTTAAGCAGTTGTATCCAAAAAACAATTTGAGGGAAATTACTTTAGAGGCAAATCCCGATGATATGACACTTGAGAATTTGCTGGCTTGGAAGGCTATGGGTATAACCCGTTTTAGTGTTGGTGTTCAAAGTTTTTACGACGAACATTTGCAGTGGATGAATAGGGCACATACGGCCATGGAGGCTGAATTGGCCTTGGCTTTGGCAAGCGAAATGGGTTTTGAATTGAGCATTGATTTGATCTTTGGTATCCCCAATTGCAGCAATGAACAATGGTTGCAGAACTTGAATAAAGCGGTTTCTTATCCTATTAGTCACTTGTCATGTTACGGATTAACTTTGGAAGAGAATACACCATGGAAAAAGTTGATTGAAAAAGAAAAATCGGAGGGTCCAAATGAAATAGCGGGTGCAGAACAGTTTCGGATAGGGATGGATTTTATGCGCGAAAAGGCTTGGTTGCATTATGAGATTAGCAATTATTGTTTGCCCGATAAAATGGCGGTTCACAATACTTCGTATTGGCAGAATAAGCCATATATAGGCATAGGACCCTCGGCACATTCATACAATGGAATTGAACGCAGGTGGAATGTGTCTGACATCAATGTTTATGTTGAGTCGATTAAAAAAGGAGAAGTGCCTGAAACCATAGAGGTTTTGAGTACAGAAAATAAATACAACGAATATGTCATGACCAGTTTGCGCACCATTTGGGGTTGCGATATTGAGCATTTGAATACCTTTGGATTAGAGAATTTTGAGTTTCAAGAACGTGTGGTTTCTTTTTTGGAGCGGGGTTTGATTAGGCAAGAGAATTCTCGAATTTTCTTAACTGAAGAAGGCAAGTTGTATGCGGATGCGGTGGCCTCCGAATTGTTTGTAGAATAAAAAAGTACTTATTTAGAAGGACCTTTCTAATAAATTATTTGATTGGATTATGCTCCAACAGTAGAACCTGCCATAATGCTGTCGAAAATGGCGCGGCCGTCGGTGTTAAGCAAATGCTCAGCAAAACATCTTTCAGGATGTGGCATCATTCCAAATACATTTTTTCCTGCATTACAAATTCCAGCGATGCTGTTAAGCGAACCATTGGGATTACTTTCTTCATTTACCTCAGCATTTTCATTGCAATATCTAAACATTACCTGGCCATTTGCTTCAATAGATCTTAAGGTTTCTTCATCGGCATAATATCTTCCTTCCCCATGGGCGATTGGTACTTTGTAGGCCTTGTTTGCATTTAACAAATTGGTGGTTTTAAGGTCGGTATTTGCCGGTTTTAAAAACACATTGTTGCAAATGAATTTTTGTTTGTTGTTGCGCAAAAGAGCGCCAGGCAATAAACCACTTTCGCAAAGGATTTGAAAACCATTGCAAATGCCCATAACATAGCCGCCGTTATTTGCGTGTTCGATAACGCTTTGCATGATTGGACTCAATTTTGCGATAGCACCACTTCTGAGGTAGTCGCCATAACTGAAGCCACCAGGAAGAAATACGAAATCAACCCCTTTCAAGTCTGTGTCTTTGTGCCAAAGTTCTTGAACGGGAGAATTGGAAATTGCAGAAAGGGTTTCAATTAAGTCTTTGTCGCAATTTGAACCGGGAAATATTACTACACCAAATTTCATTTGCTGCAAAGTTAATCATTTTGATTGAGGAAGTTATTAGCGAAAAATACACAATTTTATTTGAATAAAGCTTTCAGTATATTTGCCTCAATAATGAAGCCAAAAACTGTAAAAATAAAATTATTTTGCTTTCTTTTGGCGTTGGGTATGTCAGGGTTTTTGCAAGCCCAGAAGTATGGTGTAAGTATTGAGGCAGGTTATCAGAAAGGAATACAGACTAAAAACAAGAATGATGTACCTTATCCATCAACAAAGTCATTTTCTTTGGGTGCTGGCGTTAGCAGACAGCTGATGTTTCATTTGTTTCCAGACAGCTCCAATTGGTTTTTTTCTACAGGCTTGTTTGCTTTGTCGGGCAATGGCGTTGAAAGTGCTCATTACCGTTCTGCAAATGGGCAAACCGAAATGCATCAAACTTTAAGTTTAAACACTTTGCGTTGGATCAATAAACTGACCTACGAATTTCATGTAGACCGCTTTGACTTGCAAATATCTGGGGGCATAGGTTTGCCAATTAGCACTAAGTTGACAGAAGATACCTATTTGAACGATTCTAGTTTCACTAGCCACAGCACAGCGGAGATCAAAAACTTCAAATCTTTGGCCTTTATGGGTGGAATAGGCATTAATACAAACGTTTTTAAAAATTTTGAATTGTTTTTGAATGCCGATGTGTTTTTGATGAATGCCAACATCAAAAGCAGGAAATTGACGGCTTATTCGGATTCTAGAAATAGAAGTTTGGAAGATGCATACCAAACAGTCGCAAGCCGCGAATACAATTACCACACCGATGTGTCTCTAATACGCAACAACCAAGATGTATTGCCAAGTAACTTCAACAAAACCAAGGCAAGCGATAAGTTGAGTTATGCCCAATCATACAGCAGCATAGGCTTGCAGTTTGGATTCCTTTATTTATTCTGATTTTGAGTTCAAAGAAAATTATCAGTTTTGTGTATCCTCAGATTATAGAAGAGGGCACAACCAAATTGGGCCAAAAGTATGAGGTGAATTACGAAAATGGCATTAAAGTATTGAATTCCGAAAATGCCAATTACAGTTTTGGTAGTTTGCATCAAATCATGCTGAAGGGGATAGAAGAGGTTTTGAAAAAACACCGCCCAAAAAGGATATTGATTCTCGGTTTGGGAGCAGGGTCTATTTTGTCAATCATGAAAAATAAATTCAATTGGTCATATACCTACACGGCAGTTGAGATTGATGCGGATATTATACGCTTGAAACAGACATATTTTGACCAAGACGAGACGGGCAATGGAGAGATGCTTTGTTTGGATGCTAAAACGGCAATCCATCAATTGGTGGCGCATTCGTACGATTTGATTGTTGATGATGTGTTTTGGGACAATCGGATACCTGATTTTTGCAAAGACCAAGATTATTTAAAACGCAACAGAGAATTATTAAAGGAAGGTGGCATATACATGCGCAACACTATGGCTGCTGAGGGGATGAACCACAAAGACTATGAAAAGCAATTGTCGTGGGTTTTTTCTTCATTTTATGCGATCAAGCATCCGGTATTTAAAAATAAAATCTATTTTTGTCAAGATTAACTTCTTGAATGGCATCAACAATTAAAAATGATAAACGTATTACCAATGCTTGGTGCATGTACGATTGGGCGAACAGTGTTTTCCCTTTAACAATTACCTCAGCTTTATTCCCGATATATTGGAATGCACAAACCAAGAATGGCGTGGATGTTTTGGGTATGCATTTAACCGACTCTATTTTATTTGCCTATTGTTTGTCGTTTGCCTTTGTCGTTATCGCGCTAATCAATCCTTTGTTGAGTGGTATTGCCGACAGTGCTGGGAATAAGAAGTCGTTTATGAAAGCCTTTGTTTACATTGGCGTAGCCAGTTGCTTTGCTATGTATTTCTTCGATAGCCAACATGTGTATATTGGCATTATTACATTTATACTTGGAACGATAGGATATGCTGGGAGCATTGTTTTTTACAACGCCTATTTGCCTGAGATTGCTACCGAAGACCGTTATGATCAATTGAGTGCCAAAGGGTTTTCTATGGGGTATATTGGAGGTGTATTGTTGTTGATAATCAACTTAGTGATGGTGTTAAAGCCAAGTTTGATTTTTAATACCCAACCCTATATTGATGGCTTGATGGCAGCAGATCCATCACTTGCTTCAGCGGATGCCATGACGCTAGCCAACAAACATTTTGCGGGCAATGCAAGTCGAATTGCTTTTGTGGCGGTAGGTGTTTGGTGGTTGGGGTTTTCTTTGATTCCATTTTATTATTTGCCTAAAAACAGTGCAGCCGGAAACAAAATTTCCTTTAGTAAAGGTTACCACGAATTGATAAAGGTATACCATGCGGTAAAAGCTTCACCATTAATTAAAAAATATTTAAGCGCATTTTTCTTTTACAGCATGGGGGTGCAAACAGTTATGTATGTTGCCGCCTCGTTTGCAGACAAAGAACTGCACATGCCTTCGGATAAACTAATCATTACAATATTATTGATTCAATTGATCGCCATTGCGGGGGCCTATTTGTTTTCAAAAGTGTCTAAAATGATCGGCAATTTAAAGGCATTGTTGTTGTTGACCCTGATATGGATTGTGATCTGCATAGCCGCATATTTTGTGTATTCCATCAATGCGTTTTATGTGATAGCGGCCGTCGTTGGTTCGGTTATGGGCGGTATACAAAGTCTGTCGCGTTCTACATTTGCTAAGATGATACCAAGCAATAGTGCAGACAATGCATCGTATTTTAGTTTTTATGAATTTTCGGAGAAAGTAGCGGTTGCCATTGGGACCTTTTCATTTGGATTTATTGAACACATGATGCGCAACATGAACGGAGAAATAAGCATGCGTTATTCCGTGTTGTCATTGGTGGTTTTCTTTGTAATAGGCTCTATTTTGTTGTATAAAATACGCAACGAAAAAATCGAAGATTAAAACCAAAAATCGGATCAATAGAAGGTAAGTTCTTGAATGTTATCTGCGGTTTACCTGTTAGGGGTATAGACCAATTGAATGGTTTGGGTAAGATTATTTAACCTTAAAATCCAAGTCGTCGAAGTCGAAACTAAAGTCGGTCATAGGTGATATGGCTTCCATAGTAAAACCAATTACTTTGCCTTCGTCGCTCATTTTGATGCGTACCCAAGCATCGGCGTCAAAACTTCTATCGTACCATTTTACCAACAAGGTGTTGTTTTTATATAGGAACAATTCGCCTTTCATTTTAGGCGATTTTTTAGATTCGAAAATTAGTTTGCCATTTTGCATACTGAACACCACGTCGCCAAACCAAGCATCACTAAAAGTGCCAGCGTATTGAGCAAGATTGGCTTTTACTTTTAATTTCAAATTGGAATTCACCACCTTGTAAATTGAATCCATTAAATGGTTCGCATAGTTCACGTTCTTGTTGCGGCTTGCGGCATACATGTATACGCGGTCTATGTCTTTCCTTCCCATATCCAAATACGAATCTTTGATGGCGTCGGTAATGGCTTTAAATGCGCCACCTTCTTGTTGGTTGGTGAGTACAATGATGCCCAAACCCAATTCTGGTATCATGGTTAATTGGGTTACATTGCCTGGCAATCCACCTGAGTGGCTCACTTCTTTATACCCTTTAACATCTTTCAAAAAAAAGCCCAAACCATACGCTGAAAAGTGGGTGTTGTATGTGCCTGGGGCCGCAACAGGTATAGACATTTGAGCGCCCATCATTTCATTCAATACCTTTTGAGAGAATAAAGTTTTCGCATTGTTTTCGCCATAGCGCGCGTTGTTCATTAAGGCAATTAGCCATTTGCTGATATCGGTAACATTTGAAAATATGGTACCAGCGGCACTCATGAGTTCTGAGTTGTGGTGAGATATGGTCATCAACTTGCCATCACAAATTGCATGGGGTTCTATGATGTTCGATTTGTTGCTCAATCTGTTGTATTGGGCCGACGATTGGCTCATGCCCAAAGGTTTGAAAAATCGGTTTTCTATAAAACTAAACCAGGATTCACCACTAACGCGGGCAACGATTTCACCAGCGGTGATGAACATTAAATTGTTGTATTGGAATTTGGTTCTAAACGCAGATTCTGGTTTTAAGTAACGCAAATTGAAGATGGCATTTTGCACATTAAAATTGGCTGAGTCGGGGAAGAACATTAAGTCGCCGGCACCGAGGCCCAAACCGCAGCGGTGGGTGAGTAGGTCGCGTATTCTAAAATCTTCAGTCACATACGGATCGTACAATTTAAATTCAGGGATATAGTCGCGCACCTTGTCGTCCCATTTGATTTTGCCTTCATCAACCAAAATACCTATGGCCGCAGAAGTGAAGGCTTTTGAATTTGAAGCAATACCAAACAAAGTATTTTCATCTACAGGCTGCGGGTTGTTTAAAGAACGCACACCATAGCCTTTGGCATGTATCAGTTTGCCGTCTTTAATCACACCAACGGCAATTCCAGGCACTTGAAAAGCTTTTAGGGTGCGCTCAACGATGGTGTCGATTTGCAAACTGCTTAAGCCTTGTGCCTTTGCATTTAGAAATGCCGCAGAAAATAAAAATACAAATACAAAATGTTTGAATACAGATTTCATGGGTGCAATTTAGGAAAGTTTATTGGAATGGGGAAAACAGAAGTCTGCCCATTTTTTTAACCTAAGCTATTCTAAAAATCTGACTGTTTAGGAATTCTTTTCTTCCAAAGTGCCATCGGCATGTTTGGCAAAACGGCCCTTGCTGCGGTCGTGTACTTGGTCGTAGCGCGACCATGGCCAGCCGCCGAATTGGGTTTGGTGGTAGTCTTCAAACGCTTGTTGTATCTCTTCTTTGGTGTTCATTACAAATGGTCCGTATTGTATCACTTGTTCAGCTATTGGTTTGCCTTGCAAGACCAAAATGCTTACAGGTTCTGCACCCGCTTTTATTACCAAGTCTTGTTCAGGAATTACATTTACTGCACTGTATTTTGGAATGGTTTTACCTGCTATCAGCAAAGAACTGCCTTCGTAGAAGTATAAATTTCTGTTAATGCCCGCACTCGCTTTTGGCATGGTCCATGAACCATTGGCTTCAATTTTAACGTTCCATATTGCCACCTCGTTTAATGGATCGTTGGCCCATGAGTTCGGAGGACAAGCTGGCGCTTTGGTTTCGCCAATCTTGCCTGCTATAACTTCTATACTGGTCTTTAAATTATTGATATCTGTATGAGTGTAATTTGGAATGCTGTCGCTCCACAACATTGTAAAGTGAGGATCCACCATTTTTTTAGCCTTGGGCAAGTTCAACCAAATTTGAAACAACTCCATTGGGTTTTCTTTTTCTTTTTCAAGAAGTGGAAACATTTCAGAGTGTTGCACGCCTTTACCAGCAGTCATCCATTGCACATCACCATTGCCATAACGGCCAGCAGCGCCCAATGAATCAGCATGGTCAACCAAACCTTTTCTTACCACAGTTACAGTTTCAAATCCGCGGTGCGGATGTCCCGGGAATCCAGGAACGGTTTTGCCATGGTACATTCTAAAGCCATCTTTGACAATAAAATCGTCACCCATGTGTCGGCCTTGAAACATACTTGGGTCTGGTCCCATGGCATCATTGCCCTTAGGAAAATTGTCTTCATGGTGTACACAAAATAAAAATGGATCGGCGGTTTCCCATTGAAAGCCCAAAGCACTGATGCTTCTTATCGGGTCGATATCGTCTTGTTTGTCTTGCATGGTTTTTAAGGTTTTTGAAAATTGTTCAATCGGCGCCAACATAAGCGCTGAAGCTGCTAGAGTCATTCTGCTTAAGAAATTTCTGCGATTTAGTCCGTCGCTCATACGAATGTATTATTTGGTGTCACAAATATAAAACCCTGCATTCAATTTTGATGCAGGGTTTTATCTATTGATTGATATTTAAAACCAATAAGTTCGAATTGACCTTGGCGTGCCTATTTCAACAAGGCCAATTCTTGATTTAAGAATTTTTCTTCAACTGGTTTTAAAGCCACCTTTTGTGTCAGCTTGCCTCCAACACCGATGCTGCATTTGAAATAATACGCTTGTTTGTCGACATAGCTAACCCCAATCAGATAGGCTTCTCGGTTTTTGGCAATTGAACCAAAGCCAACCTTAGGGCCACTCACATCACCTTTCATCACCCCGCGGATATCGGTGTACACCAAATAGTATTCGGCGGTAAATTTCTCGTCAATGGACACAAACAATGGCATGGTTGGCTCGTCGTAAAACTTATCGCAGTTAATGTAGCCAAGATCGTATACCTGCAACTTGCCGTCCATTTTACTGCTTGTTTCCGCTTTAATGGCTGCCTTTTTATCCCGCTCAATTTTCTTAAGTTTCTCTTCTTTTAGGTGTTTTTCCCATTCCTCTTTCGACTTGTATGTGGTTTCTGAAATGACATTGCCCTCGGCATCCAAAACCGTTTCGGTCATCTCCCAAGATTCGCGCACTGTGCGTTTTGAAGGCAGTATCCAATTTAATTCATTTGGGCTGCGAGGGTCTTTGATGAAAACCTGCATATCGTTGTCTGATTTGCCGAGGGTAAAATCGACACCAAGCCCAATTTTAGGGTCTATTTTAACTTGCTTTTTTGCTGCATCATTTTCGTGGGCATTCAAATACATACTGCCACCCGTTTGCAACATTTGACCGTTGGAAACCGTGGGTAAGCCACTTTTAATGTAGTCGCCCAAAACATAAAATTCTTTGAGCTCAATTTGCACCTTTTTGTTGCTCAGTAAACACCCCGCTTTGAAATACAGAATTGTGCCCTCATTGCCAATAATAATGGTGTCTTTAAGCGGATTGATAAGAAAGAATTGCGAAGGTTTTTCGGGAAATAAACCATTGAGTCGCGGTTTTAAAGCCGCTACAGCGTTGGGGTCAATAGGTCTCATGTATTTGAGAATCACACCAACACTTAAGCCACTGTAAGGGCTAGGGAAATTACGCGGCATGCCTTGCATTTGAAACCCAATGCTGCTGGCGTATTCGGCAAGGGCGGCGGCTTGCAATTTGGCGTTGTTGCTAAACGTATAGCGGTCGTAAATACTATCGTAGGCAAGGGGATAAAACATGATGGTTTCGCCCTCCATTAAATGCGAGGCCACAAAATTGATATCGGATTTTTGTTTTTCACCCATAAGAACCTCAGTGGCTTTAAACACAATATTGTATTTCTGTTCTTGCGCCCAAGTTAGCTGGATAAATGCCAGGATAAAAATGCTTAAAGTTAGATGTTTCATATATGGAATAAAATTTATTGGTTGTCTTGGGCAATTGGAACTTCTCGATACCACAGATTGATAACGAAAGAACTTAAAAGAATATTGTAAAAGAAATTTGAACAGTTGTTCTATTCAACGATTTTTCCGCAGCATGGGGAGGGCCAAACAAGAGCATTCAATTAAATGCGCTTTTTTCAAAAGCTTTATTTTGTTTCATCATGCCATTTTGCGAGACATACGAAAGTATCGGGGTACTGCGTGCTCCGGTTGGGGAGGACCAAACAAGAATATTCAATAAAATGCGCTTTTTTCAAAAGCTTTATTTTGTTTTAATCCTGCTTTTGAAAGTGAACTTTAAACGCAGTTTTAAAACAAAAAATGCCGACACTTGCGTATCGGCATTTAATTGAATGTTCTTGTGGAGAATATCGGAGTCGAACCGATGACCTCTTGCATGCCATGCAAACGCTCTAGCCAGCTGAGCTAATCCCCCTTGTGTTTAAGAACTATTGAGAATTGCGTTAATGTTGCAAACGCTCTGCCTCCCGATAGCTATCGGGAGAGCTAATCCCACTTGTTATAAACCTTGCGATTTATAGGACTGCAAATTTATTGATATTTATTGAAATCGGAAATTTATCTTTTGAATAACAAAAGAAAATCAAATTTCAAAAAAAAGAGTCCGGTATTTGATAAAATCCAAAATAAATAAGGATTTAGCCTCCGCCAGTTTCGCAATCTTCTAACGTCTTTAAAATTACTTTTAAAAATCCCACGGGGGTAAAAAAGCCTGATTTTGAAGAGCGGTTCAGCCAGAATAAAAAAAGTGTTAATTTTTCAAATATTAGCCGGACTCTGCCGCAAAAGTAAATTAAAAAAAGGACTTCTATTTCGCAAAGTTTTTGCAACTGATTGAGCGGTCATTTTTGTTGTTCAAAGGATAGGCTTATTTGTTGTTTGAATTGTCAAGCTTTTTAATGATTGATAGTAAAACATAATATATAAATATTATTGATAACAAAGTTGATAGTAATACTATTAAATTTGCATTCTAAATATTTAGAATGGATACTTTAATTAGCAGCGTAAAAATCGCCATCAATCCTCAGTTGTATTTAAAAGACCCTGAGTCGAGCGAATTGGGCATAAACATTGTGCACAATGGCATCGATTTAATTAAGGAAATTGGGTTTGAGGAATTTACATTTAGAAAACTTGGATTGCAAATCCATTCGCCAGAAGCTTCAATCTACCGTTACTTTGAAAGCAAACACAAGTTCTTATTGTATCTGAACGCTTGGTATTGGGGTTGGATGGAGTACCAATTGCTTTTAGCCATTAGCAATGTGTCTTCTGCAGACAAACGCTTGGAAAAATCTGTTTTCCTAATGACAGAAGGGGTTCAAAATGATCCTAATTTTCAAGGGATTGACATCGTAAAGATGCAAGAAATTGTGGTTGCTGAGGCATCTAAATCATTTTTAAACAAGCAAGTTGATCAAGCCAATCAAGACGGTGCGTATCTTTCCTACAAACAATTTGTAGCTAAAGTGGCCAATATTATAAAAGAAATTAATCCGCAATACAAATACCCAATTATGCTGGTCACCACAGTGATTGAAGGTGCCCATCAGCAGCGTTTTTTTGCTGAACATCTACCCCGATTAACAAACAAACAAAACAAACCCCATTATTTAAGTAAGTTTTATATGGACCTCGTTTTTAAAACCATTAAACCCGTTTAATATGCAACATCTTTCCCCAATCAAACGTTTTTGGCAATTGCTCAAGGAGGATAAAAAAGACCTCGGACGCATTTATACCTACGCCGTTTTTCACGGTCTGGTGAATCTCTCTATCCCTTTGGGCATTCAGGCTATTGTAAATCTTATTCAAGGTGGACAAGTGTCAAGTTCATGGATTGTCTTAGTGTCTATTGTTGTGGCTGGTGTGGTGTTTTCTGGTGTTCTCCAATTGTTTCAATTGCGCATTATTGAAAACATGCAACAAAAGTTGTTTGTGCGTTCTGCCTTTGAATTTACATTCAGAATTCCGAAAATCAAATCAGAGGCCATAGACCAATACAATGCGCCAGAGTTGATGAACCGTTTTTTTGACACATTGAGCATTCAAAAAGGTTTGTCAAAAATACTCATCGATTTTTCGACTGCCACTTTGCAAGTTGTCTTCGGTTTATTGCTCTTGTCTTTTTACCATCCGTTTTTTGTTTTATTCAGTTTTGCGCTCTTGATATTGGTTTATATCATTTATATGTTAACCGCCAAAAAAGGCCTAGACACCAGCTTGAACGAATCAAAATATAAGTACCGGGTGGCTTTTTGGTTACAGAATTTGGCTCAAAACAAAGACACATTTAAATTGGCTGGCGCCACTGAATTGCATTTGCAAAAAACCGATTCCCATGTGCAAGGCTATTTAAATTATAGAGAAAAGCATTTTAAAGTTTTACGTCAACAATATACTTTGTTGGTAGTCTTTAAATCGCTGGTTGCTGCTGGCTTGCTAATTATTGGTGGCTTATTGGTTTTAAACCAACAAATGAATATTGGGCAGTTCATTGCAGCTGAAATTATTATACTTTTGGTCTTGAATTCTGTTGAAAAATTGATATTGAGTGTAGAGAATATTTACGATGTTTTGGCTGCCTTAGATAAAATTGGCTTGGTTACCGATTTAGAAACAGAATCAAATGCAGGACAATCCTTTGGATTGGTGCACCAAGCCGGAAGTGGGATAGAGGTGGAAATTAAAAATTTACAATTTTCCTATCCTAATTCTAAAGCGCTAGCAATTTCACAATTTGATTTGCAGCTGCAAGCTGGTGAGAAAGTATGCATTTTTGGAGAGAATGGATCCGGTAAATCAACCTTGCTGCATTTAATTGCCGGATTGTACCAAATTCACCACGGTTCGATCAGTTTCAATGGACTGCCCATTGGGAATTTCAATCCGGAGGAAATGCGCGCACAAATGGGCATTCGTTTTGCTGAGGAACAGTTGTTTCAAGGTACTTTATACGACAATATCAGTATAGGGCGTTCAGATGTAAAGTTTGATGATGTCTTATGGGCCATTGATAAGATGCAATTGTCTGAATTTGTTAAGTCATTGCCTAAGGGTTTGGATACCGAAGTAGGAGCAGAGGGCGATAAATTGAGCAAAAGTATTGTTCAGAAAATTTTATTGGCCAGAAGCATTGCCAACAAGCCCGGACTTTTACTTTTGGAAAACAGCATTGTGTTCATAGAAAAAACGGATAGAGAGAAAATTATAGATTTTTTATGCAGCAAGGCCCAACAATGGACTTTAATTACAACGTCTTCTGACGTCTATTTTAGAAGTTCTTGTATGCGTATGGTAGAAATGAAAATCACTAAAACAAGAAATATTTGATATGTTAAACATTGCTAAAAATTCAATTAAAGAAAATATCAATACGCAGCATTTTGCGTCTTTAAAGCAAGTATATCAAGACAAAGGCAAAAAGCGTTTGCCCCGGGTTTTGATTGTCTTATTGCTTTTGTTCGTTCTTTTTGTTTTTCTTCCTTGGACTCAAAACATAAGAGCCAATGGAACTGTTATTGCACTTAAGCCAGGACAGAGACCGCAAACCATCAATTCCATTATTGGTGGTCGAATAGAAAAATGGTTTGTTCAAGAAGGTGATATGGTGCGCAAGGGCGATACTATTTTGTATGTTTCAGAAATAAAAGACGAGTACTTTGATCCTAATTTGTTGGCCAGAACCGACGAACAATTGAAGTCGAAAGAAATGAGCGTCAATTCCTACATGGAAAAGGTAAAGGCAATGGACAATCAAGTTTCAGCTTTGGCTCAGGGATTGATTTTAAAACAAGAACAGGCGGCCAATAAATTGTTACAAGCCCGTTTGAGTGTCAAAAGTGACAGCATCGATTTACAAGCTTTTGAAGTCAACTATAAAATAGCTTTGGAGCAATATAAGCGTATGGAGGAATTGCACGATAAGGGTTTGAAATCTTTAACCGATTTGGAGAACCGCAAATTGAAATTGCAAGAGACCAATGCAAAAATGATTGCCCAAGAAAATAAGCTATTGAGCAGCCGCAACCAATTAATCAATGCGCGTATTGAATTGTCTTCTATTAAAGCAGATTTTAGAGATAAGATTTCAAAAAGTGAATCAGAAAAATTTTCCGCCCTTTCAGGGATGTATGACGCAGAGGCAGTGGTTACAAAATTGCAAAACCAATACTCCAATTATTTGGTGCGATCAGGTATGTATTACATTACTGCACCTCAAGATGGATTTATCACCAAAGCCCTGAGAAGTGGCATCGGAGAGACCATTAAGGAAGGCACTGAGATTCTAAGTATCATGCCTGCCAATATAGATGTTGCTGTGGAAGTCTTTGTTAAACCAATAGATATTCCCTTGTTGGGCAAAGGCAGTAAAGTAAGGATACAATTTGATGGGTGGCCGGCCATTGTGTTTTCTGGTTGGCCCAATGTGTCTTATGGAACCTATGGAGGTAAAGTGATTGCCATAGATAATTTTATCAGTGAAAATGGGAAGTACAGAGTTTTGGTGGTGCCCGATACCAATGACCATTCTTGGCCTAAAGAAATTAGAGTAGGGGCCGGTGTTGGCTCAATGATGCTTTTAAAAGATGTGTCAATTTGGTATGAGTTGTGGCGACAGATTAATGGATTCCCTCCAGAATACTACAAACAATTAAACACAACACCTTCCGTAAAAAAATAAGCATGAAATTCCTAAATAGAACAATCGGTCTTTTTATGTGCTTGGGTGTTTGGTGTTCAATTCAAGCCCAAGACAGCGCCAAAGTCTTTGATTTTAAAAGCTATCTTAATTTGGTGAAGCAATACCATCCTTTGGCCAAGCAAGCGCAATTGCAATTGAAAAAAGGGGAGGCAAATGTATTAAAAGCTAGGGGTGGTTTTGACCCCAGAATTAATTCAGACTTAGATCAAAAATACTATAAAGGTTCGCAATATTACAGTTTGTTTAACAGTGGCTTGAAAATACCGACTTGGTATGGCATTGAATTTGGTGCTGGTTTTGAACAGAACCAAGGCAGCAATTTAAACCCTGAAAACATATTACCTCAGAGTGGATTGGCATACGCAGGGGTGAGTCTAAGCTTAGGTAAAGGCCTTTTCATAGATGAGCGTCGTTTTGCCCTTAAGCAAGCTAAGATTTTTAATGAAGCAGCTCAATCTGAGCAAATGAATATGCTAAACGATTTGCTTAACCATGCAGGCAAGGCCTATTGGGATTGGTTTTTAGCGTATAAACAATTTAGGGTTTACCAAGAGGCGTATGTTTTTGCTGAACAGCGTTTTACAGCCGTTAAGCAAAGTGCTTTATTGGGCGATAGGCCATTTGTAGACACTTTAGAAGCTGGTATACAATTACAGGAACGACGTATGAGTTTGGGGCAAGCAGAACTGGATTACATTAATAAGTCTTTGATGCTTTCTGTGTATTTATGGTTTGAAAACAATACCCCCTTGGAATTGGATAGGAATACTATTCCAATAGACGAATTGGTTTTTGAAACCAATAAAACCAGCTTGTTGGCTTTAAGAAATCAAATAGACAGTTTGATTCTTAGCCATCCAGAAATGCAATTGTACGGATTTAAATTGGATGGTATGGCCGTTGAAAAACGTTTGAAACTAGAACAATTAAAACCAAGTGTTAATTTGAAGTACAATCCGTTGCTAAGCTCAGGAAGTGCGCCTTTTGCCAATTATTCGAGCAATAATTACAATTGGGGAATTGGATTAAGTATGCCAATTTTACTGCGCAAGGAGCGCGGTGATGTGCGTGTGATGGAGCTGATGATTCAAGAAACAGAATTGGCTATTAAACAAAAAAATCTGGAGTTGAACAACAAAGCGCAAGCCAATATCAATGAATGTTTTTTAAGCTCAGAGCAATTGAAACTGTATACAGAAACGGTTAAACAGTATGCCCAAATGTTAGAGGCTGAAAAGCAAATATTTAATGCAGGCGAAAGTTCATTGTTTAT
>CAMDAF010000003.1 GCA_945888525.1 Chitinophaga pinensis | reverse complement strand
TAAAAATGTGTTTGGTCTGTTTTTTTTCATAGTTTTTTTTAAGATTAAAGTACCTTTTTTAGCGACTTCGAAGTATAGAAGTAAACAAGCATTTTTATTCTTCCTTCTAAACAAAAATACGCGTTTTTTCGAACTATATACATTTAATTTGAAAATATAACAAACGGTTTTTGGCTGTTAAGCCTTATTAACCCCTCATTTCAACACCGTCAGTGTCCCTTCCAATGTATGGGTTACATCGTAAATATCTTTAATAAATACTTTGTAAATGTAAACACCTATTTAAGATAGCAACGAGAAGGTTACACAAAAGAAACACAAAGGTGGAAAACACCTTTGTGACATAAAACAATATTGCGCATTCTCAAGGGTGGAAAACACCCTTGGGACGGGGAACAAGGTGTAGAACACCTTAGAAACATACACCTTTATAACGTAATTTCTTATTCGTGCACTTCTAAATTGCCTTCGTAGGCTGGGTCGTTGTGTACCTTGTTGTTTTCGACTTTAATTACACGTGCGGGGAATTTTTCAAGCAAGCGGTGTTCGTGGGTAGCCATTAACACTGCTGTTCCTTCATCCTTTGCAATTTGTTGTAAAAGCTTGGTGATGTCATTTGAAATATCTGGATCGAGATTCCCAGTTGGTTCATCGGCCAAAATGATTTCCGGTTTGTTCAACAAAGCACGTGCAATTACCAAACGCTGTTGTTCGCCACCACTTAATTGGTGAGGCATTTTATAGTCTTTGGTTTCAAGGCCAACGATTTGTAAAACTTCACTCACACGTTTGAACATTTCCATTTTATTTTTCCAACCGGTAGCGCGCAATACAAATAAAAGATTGTCTTTGGCGTTTCGGTCGGTAAGCAATTGAAAGTCTTGGAATATAATACCCAAGCGGCGTCTAAGTTTGGCCACTTGTCTGCGTTTTAACTTAATTAAATCGAAACCAGCTACACTGCCACTGCCTAATTCAAGTTTTAGTTCGCCGTGCAAGGTCTTTAATAAAGAACTTTTTCCACTACCAGTTTTTCCAATAAGGTAGGCGAATTCACCTTTGCGGATATCCAAATTGACTTGGTGCAGTACCAAATTCTTTTCTTGAAAAATATCAGCTTCTTGTAAATGAATAACGGCTTGTTCTTGCATAATATCTGCTTTGGGTTGGGCAAAATTAACTTTTTTACTTCACAATACTTCAAGTTAAAGCACAGAGATTCTGCACAAAAGACATTAAAATTGCACTTTATCGGACACTAGAAGATTAACGTATTTGCCAATCTATTTTTTCAAGACCGTGCTTGGCTAAAAATTCATTGGTTTGTGAAAAGTGTTTGCAATTGAAAAAACCTTTGTAAGCTGAGAGCGGAGAAGGATGAGCAGCTTCAAGAACAAGGTGTTGGTTTCCAATCAAATGCCTTTTGGTTTTGGCATAATTTCCCCAAAGTAAAAAGACCAAATTCTCTTTCTTTTCATTTAAAGATTTGATCATTTGATCGGTAAATATTTCCCAGCCTTTATTTCGATGGCTGCCTGCTTTGTGGGCTTCAACACTTAAGCAGGCATTTAACAATAAAACACCTTGTTTTGCCCATTGTTCTAAATTTCCATGGTTTGGTATTTGGCAATTTAAATCTGCTTTCAGTTCTGTAAAAATATTGCGCAAGGAAGGCGGTATATCAACACCTTTTGGCACACTGAAACTCAGTCCATGCGCTTGCGCAAAATCGTGGTAAGGGTCTTGGCCTATAACAACAACTTTAACCTGCTCAAAAGGGCATAAATCAAAAGCAATATAGCGCTTGTCTTGAGGTGGAAATATGGTTTTGCCAGCAGTAATTTCAGAAGTTATAAAAGCATTTAATTTAATAAAATAGTCTTTTGCTTGTTCTTCAATAAATAGTCTTTTCCAACTTGGCATTATTGCTAATATTAGGTGTTCGAAATTAAGTGTTTTGTTTAAATAATGTAATAATAATCTTATTTTTGAAACCACACTATGGGCTTAGAAGAAATTAAAGAAAAAATTGAATTGCTGAGAAAAAATTTGAGCGAGCACAATTACAAATATTATGTATTGGCTCAGTCGAGTATCAGCGATTATGAATTCGATAAACTTTTAGAAGATCTACAAACTCTAGAAAAGGACTATCCCCAATTTGAAGACCCCGATTCGCCGAGCAGCAAAGTGGGGGGAGAGGTCAATAAGAATTTTGAAACCTTTACCCACGAGTATCCGATGTTAAGTCTTGGCAACACTTACAACCAAGAAGAGTTGCAAGAGTTTGACAAGCGAATTATCAAACAACTTGGGCACAACGATTACCAGTATGTTTGTGAGTTAAAATTTGATGGATTGTCTATCAGCATACACTATGAGAACGGAAAAATGTTGCGCGCAGTTACAAGAGGTGATGGGTCAAAAGGCGATGTGGTTACAGACAATGTTAGAACCATAAAAGCCTTGCGCACGCAATTGGGTGGCAGTTTTCCTGAAAAGATAGAAGTACGTGGAGAGGTATTTATGCATAGACCGGCATTTGATCGCATGAATATGGAACGTGAAGAAGCTGGAGAGGCCTTATATGCAAACCCGAGAAATGTGGCCTCTGGCACCCTTAAATTACAAGACAGTGCTGAAGTCGCCAAACGCCCATTGGATATTTATTTGTACCAATTGATTGAGAAAAATGAAACCATAAAAACGCATTTTGACAGTTTGAATAAAATGCAAACTTGGGGTTTGCGAACCAGTGAACATGCAAGACTTTGTGGCAACATTGATGAGGTATTTAAGTTCATTCAGTTTTGGGAAGAAGAGAGAAAAAAATTAAGCTATGACATCGATGGCGTGGTGATAAAAATTAACGATTACCACCAAAGGGAAGAGTTGGGATTTACAGCCAAATCGCCACGTTGGGCAATCGCTTACAAGTTTAAAACCGAAGCTGCTTGTACCAAGTTGTTGAGTATCGATTATCAAGTTGGAAGAACAGGAGCTATAACTCCAGTTGCGAATTTGGAACCTGTATTTTTATTGGGCACAACCGTTAAGCGTGCCTCTTTGCATAATGCCAATGAAATTGAGCGTTTGGATGTAAGGGTAGGCGATTATGTATATGTAGAAAAAGGTGGTGAAATTATTCCAAAAATAACGGGTGTTGAATTGAGCAAGCGTTCAGAAAACACTACTATTCACCCATACATTATAGAATGCCCGGAGTGTCATACGCCAATAGTTAGAAAAGAAGGAGAGGCCCAGCATTATTGCCCCAATGAAGCTTTATGCCCACCTCAAGTGGTAGGTAAAATTCAGCATTTTATTCACAGAAAAGCTTTGGACATTAATGGTTTGGGAGATGAAACCGTTGAGCTATTATATGAAAATGGTTTATTGAAAAATATTGGCGATTTGTATGATTTGAAATACGAAGACATTTTGAATCTGGACCGCATGGCAGATAAATCGGCTAGAAATTTAATTGAGGGCATCGAAGCCTCTAAAAACATTCCCTACCAAAGGGTTTTATTCGGCTTGGGCATACGATATGTTGGTGAGACTGTTGCTAAAAAATTAGCAGCTAAGTTTAAAACCATAGAAAGTTTAATGTCTGCAACATACGAAGAACTTATGTTGGTTGATGAAATTGGTGAGCGCATTGCTGTTTCAATTATTGAGTTTTTTGCAGAAGAAAAAAACAGAAATTTGATGCAACGCCTTAAAGAAGCGGGTTTGCAATTGGAGAATTTTGAACTTGAGAAAGAAAAATTATCGGATGTGTTTTCTGGCAAAAATATTGTTATTTCAGGCGTATTTACGCGCTTTAGCCGCGATGAAATTAAAGATTTGGTGGAGAGCCATGGAGGCAAAAATGCAGGCAGCATCAGTGCAAAAACATCTTATGTGGTAGCAGGAGAAAATATGGGTCCTGCCAAATTAGAGAAGGCAAGGCAATTGAATATTCCTATTTTGGATGAAGAGGAATTTTTAAAAATGATTGGAGAATAGTTTTATAAAAAGCCCAATTCTGTTCAAATACAGCATTGGGCTTTAATGCTTTGTAACTTATGCAAAGGCTACAATAAAAAAAGCCAAGTTTATAAAGGTTAATAATAGAAACAAAGAGCAGGCAATGAGTACGCTCCACATTAAGCCATAGCCTCTAAATTGCTCTGGATTTTTTTTCATAAATTTTTTTCCGATTAAAGTTAAAACAATACCAGCCAGCAAACCAAGCCCTAAGATACTTGCTAACAGTGGGAAAGGGAAAAAGCTCATGATTATGGAACCAAGTATTGAGACATAAAATAAAATACCGCCAATTTTTACATGTGGTTCGAGTTTCTTTTTAAGTTTGTACGGCTCTTTGGTCTTGTGGTTTTTGATTGGTTTAATCCCTTTCGATAAAGGAATTTTTGATGTTGAATGGACTAAAACTACATTCGTTTTAAAAGATTTACTCTTGTTTTTTGGGAAAGATTTTGATAAAGAAACTGGTTTTAAATTTTCAAAAGGAATATTTGCTTGGCTGGGAAAATTTAAAGTGACTTGTGGTTTTAAGTTCGATTTCTTAAATCTGTTTTGGGCTTGAGGATTTTCTTTTTTGCATCCAATTCCTAGATTTAATTTTAGGCCATTTCCATACTGTGTTTTTGTAAGAATACCACAAGATTGGAGGCCAATGAGTGCAAAGATGCACACGTAAATTTTAAATGTTTTTTTCATGTTTTTTGAGTTTTGTGTAAAATCTTATTGTAAAATTAAAATGCTTATTTCAAAATTGTGCTATGGTATTTTAAGTTTGTTTTTTGTATCTTAAATTAAGTATTCCATTTATCTGCACACATTCAAATAGATGTGGATTTTATTCAGCCCACATAAGAAAGTATATGGACATTGCGTTTTACATTTGCGAGAAGCAAACCCATGGCCGGAAAAAATAGCAATAGTTTTAGAAATTCAGCAGACGATTTTCAAGCTGAAGAAAAGGAAAGTAAAAAACCTTTGAAAGGTGCTCGCATGGCATGGCTTAAAGACGAGCGAACCCTGAGGATAATTGGTGCATTTTTTGTCTTATTTTCACTGTTTTTATTGTTGTCTTTTACGTCGCACATCATCAATTTGTGGAGTTTTGAAACAGACCAAGATTTGCTTCAAAGCGGCAGCTGGCAATGGTATAAAACCAATAACCCCAAGGGCTCAGCAAATTTGATGGGATACTTGGGCGCTTGGTTTGGCCATTTGTTTATTCATAAATGGTTTGGTGTCGCATCGTTTATTATTTTATTCAGCGTCTTTACTTTGGGCACTAAATTGCTTTTCAATTGGCAGATGTATCCGATTGGAAAAATACTGCGCTATACTTTTTTTATCGTGGTGTGGGTATCCTTGCTGATGGGATTTATTTTCCATAGCTACAATTTATTTATGGGCGGAGGATTTGGTTATTTTGGATTCTTGTGGTTCAAGAGTTTGTTTGGAAGTATAGGAATGGTCTTGTTTTTACTCTTGTATGCTGCGGTTTTTATGATAGCGGTTTACAACGTCGATTTTCGTTTTAAGATGTCAAATTTGGTTCAGGGCCTTCCCTCAGGAGATTCAAAAGGTTCTGCAGCCCCTTTCAGTGACCATGAGCTAGAAGCCGAAGCCATTAAAACACATTTTGGAGATCAGCCGGACGATACAGATGTTAATTTAGAGGATATTTCTGCTGCAGAGATTCAAGATGAAGCAGAGGGGATAGATTTAATTACCTTAACTAATTCAGACGAGGTACAATCAGAAATAGTAGAGGATACAATAGATGCGCCTACGGCTCCTATTTCATTTGCTGTTGACAATGTTAGACCAAAGAAAGCCGAATCGCCAAAAGATTTTGAATTAAAGATAGAAGCACCTCAGGTAGAAGAAATTGTAGAGTCCAATGTTGTTGAAGCAAGACCTTTAGCTGGCTTAGACGATTTGTACGATCCAACCTTGGATTTGGCTGGTTATCAAATGCCAACCTTAGATTTATTGCAAGATTATGAATTTACCAAAATTGAAGTTGACCGCACCGAACTTGAAACCAGTAAGAATTTAATTGTTGAAACCTTAAAGAACTACAATATTGGGATTTCTGAAATTAAAGCCAATATCGGGCCAACAGTAACACTGTATGAAATTGTTCCAGCGCCGGGAGTAAAGATTTCGCGTATCAAGAACTTAGAAGATGATATCGCTTTAAGTTTGGCCGCCTTGGGTATACGTATTATTGCACCAATTCCAGGAAGAGGTACCATTGGTATAGAGGTTCCAAACAAGAAACCAGAAATGGTACCAATGCGTCAAATGGTTGCCAGCAAGAAGTTTCAAGAATGCAACTTTGAATTGCCGGTTATTTTGGGCAAGACCATCTCAAACGAATTGTACATTGCCGATTTGAGTAAAATGCCTCACTTGTTGTGCGCAGGTGCAACAGGACAAGGTAAGTCGGTTGGTTTAAATACCTTGATTGTTTCATTGTTGTACAAGAAACATCCATCGGAATTAAAGTTTGTATTGGTCGACCCTAAGAAAGTAGAGTTAACCTTATACAATAAAATTGAGCGCCATTATTTGGCCAAATTGCCAGGCGATGGCGATGCAATCATAACCGACACCAAATTGGTGACCAACACCTTGAATTCATTGTGTATGGAAATGGATGAGCGATATGAATTGCTCAAAGGTGCAGGAAAGAGAAACATCATTGAATACAATACCAAGTTTAGAGAACGTAAGCTGTTGCCAACGGAAGGACATAGATTCTTGCCTTACATTGTTGTGGTGATAGACGAGGTTGCCGACTTGATGATGACTGCGGGAAGAGAAGTGGAAACCCCAATTGCCCGTTTGGCTCAATTGGCAAGAGCGGTTGGCATACACGTTATATTGGCCACACAAAGACCATCGGTAAATATTATCACTGGTACCATTAAAGCCAACTTCCCTGCACGTTTGGCCTTCAGGGTAACTTCTAAAATTGATTCACGTACCATCTTAGACAGCAATGGAGCGGATCAGTTAATAGGTAAAGGAGATATGCTCTACAGCACGGGCAATGACCTAATCCGTTTGCAATGTCCGTTTGTTGACACCCCTGAGGTGGAAAGAATTACAGAATTTATAGGCAACCAACGCGGCTATTCGAGTGCAATGATTTTGCCGGAGTTCAAAGGTGCAGATGATGATGGATCGAGGGACGACTTTGATCCTAACGAGCGTGATGCGCTGTTTGAAGATGCTGCAAGGTTGGTTGTAATGACCCAACAAGGCAGCACCTCTTTAATCCAAAGAAAATTAAAATTGGGTTATAATAGAGCTGGAAGATTGGTGGATCAGATGGAACAGGCGGGAATTGTTGGTCCATTCGAAGGCGCAAAGGCCCGTAAAGTCCTGATTCCAGATGAAAGTTCTTTGGAACGCTTTTTGGATAATCTTTATAACAAATAATTGATTATTTTTGCACCCTTTAAATTTAACCTACAGTATCTAATGAATAAATCAGGCATAATATCTGTCTTTTTAATTGCTTTGGCTAGTTTAGCCTTCGTTCCAGCAAATGTTGAGAAAGACAAGGCAGTCAATAAACTATTAAAAGAAGTTTCTAAAAAGTACAAAGGATACAAGACTTTGAAAGCTGAGTTCACCATGTTGAATGAGCCTGCTGATACAAAAGCTAAGAGCAAAACTGAAAAGGGTACTTTGTATTCTAAAGGCAACAGTTTCAAATTGATTTTTGGCGGACAAGAAATTTTTTGCGATGGCAAGACCATTTGGACTTACACCAAAGAGACCAATGAATGCATCAAGGACAATTACAATCCTAATTCTAGTTCTGGTTTAAACCCTTCCAAAATATTTACAGTCTGGGAAAAAGGTTTTTTATATGCAAGCGATGGCACAACTAAAAAAGGTACTGCTGATATTGAAAAAATTAAGTTAACACCAACAGATAAGAACAAGCCATATTTCTTGATGAACTTAGAAGTTGATAAAACCGCTAAAACAGTTCAAAATCTAAAGGTGTCATTTAAAGCGGGCAATAAGCAAACCTACACTGTTACTTCTCAAACACCAAATGCAGTGATGGATGACAAGGTTTTTGTATTCAATGCCGCTGAACATGTCGGTGTAGAAATGATTGATTTAAGCAAGAAAAAATAGTTTTCGTCAATAAGACTGACGTAAGTCATATTTAACAAGTGCCTACTGGATATTAGTTTTGCAAGGTGGTATTACACAATAAGATAAACGCGGAAGTATTAAAGCAAAAGATCAAAGAAAGCGGTCTTTTAAGAACCACTATTTCCTTTTACAAGTACCACCATATTAAAGATCCAAAGGCCTTTAGAGATGCATTGTATTTGAGGTGGAATGAGCTGGGTGTTCTCGGTAGAATTTATGTTGCAGATGAAGGCATCAATGCCCAATTTTCTGTACCAACTGAAAATTTAGATGCATTAAAAGCCCATTTAGAAAGCATAGATTTCCTAGCGGGCAACCGTTTGAACATTGCAATTGACGATGATGGAAAATCATTTTTTAAACTAGCCATCAAGGTGCGTCGCAAGATTGTAGCTGATGGAATAGATGATCCAAATTTTGATGTCACAAAAATTGGCAAACATTTAAAAGCTGAGGAGTTCAATGAAGTTACCGATAGAGACGATGTGATTATAGTTGACATGCGCAACCACTATGAAAGTGAAGTGGGTCATTTTGAAAATGCGATACTTCCCGACGTTGTTAATTTTAGAGAACAATTGCCTCAGGTAGCAGAAATGCTAAAAGACCAAAAAGACAAACCAGTGGTTATGTATTGCACTGGAGGTATTCGTTGCGAGAAGGCAAGTGCTTACATGTTGTACAGAGGATTTAAAGAGGTTTATCAGTTAGAAGGCGGCATTATTCATTATGCCAACCAGGTTAAGGATAAAGGATTAAAAAACAAGTTTCATGGAAAGAATTTTGTATTTGATGAGCGTTTGGGCGAGAGCATTTCCAATGAAATCATTTCGAAATGTCATCAATGTGGAGACTTATCTGATACCCATACCAACTGTGCCAATGTGGCTTGTAATTTGTTGTTTATCCAATGCGATAAGTGCAAAGAGAAAACACACAATTGTTGCAGCGAAGAGTGCACACATATAGCTTTATTGCCGGAAGATGAGCAAAAGGAATTGCGAAAAGGCAAGAACTTTGGCCGTTTGGTTTTTGACAAAGGCCGCAAACGCAAGACCAGTTAAATTTAAACGACTTCTAATTGAGCGTTAACTACTTCTTTTTATATATTCTACAATAAGCATATCCTTTGCGAAGCTCTTTGTAAAAGGTGTAAGACGCATTAAATTTTGTGGTGTCGGCCATGTTGCCTGGGTGGCTTAAAAGAACAAAGTCTTTAGAGCATGCTGAGTCGTACAGCGGGCACATTTTATGGTTCCCTTTTAATTTAAAACCATTGTTTGAATTCCAATACACGGCAGAAACCGGGAAGTCCATGCCTATTGTTTTATTGGTAAATGAGTCGGTGTTTAGTTCATCGATTGACAATTGAACAGACTGTATGTGTTGGCTATACGAAAAGTCAATGTCGGTGTAATCTTCGTCTGTGTTCCAATTCATAATTCCTAAAACAGCTAGTGCCAAAGCGATTAAATAGGCAAGATTCTGTTTCTCTTTTAGCAGATTAAATACAAGGAGAAAGAAGGCAATGTATAAGAAGATAAAGAAGTAAAGCGTATACCTACTTAGAAAGTAATTTAAAACCAAAAAAGCAATACTTCCTATTACAATAATGGGATAAATGCTCATTTTGTTTTTTAACAGATTTGGTATGCTTTTAAACTTTAAAATCAGATTCAATAAAAGTATCGAAGCCAAGGCAATGACAAAATAAATATGCCCTTGTTGGTAAAGAAAAAATAGTTTAAAATTTTGCCAGCGTTCATTGAGGTAGTATGGATCCGATGAGGCTAGGGATGTATGAAGCGGGTAAAAGAAATAACCCCTTTGGATTTTTTGAATGCCTATAAATATTAAAAAGCTTAGGACAGGAAATACAAATAGGTAAAGGTTGTTTTTTGTAAATATTTTTCTTTGTTTCAGTGATTCGGAAACTAAAAAAGCAAATGGCAGAACCAGGGCAGATTCCTTTATTTGAAGTGCGAGAATAATGAATATTGCAGTCAGCCAAATCTTGTCATTTATATAAAAATATACGGCAGCAAGCGTTAACACCATAAGGGGCATTTCAGGCAGAATAAGGACCGACTGGGATAGAAACAACGCTTGAACAAAAATAGCCAAAGTGGCGGCTGCTGCAACAAAGGGTTTTGTGTTTTTTAGCAATATTGCGAATACCAAAAAGAAGCCAATGGCATTTAATACAGCCGCCGCAATGTGAGCGGTAAGAGGATTGCAGCCTAAAAGTTTAAATGCGCAGGCAAAATAAAGAGGGCATAAAAGCGGATGGCCGCGCGATAATTCATCTGGAACGGAATCGGGCAAAAGGCTAAGGCCGTATTCGCTAAGGTACATAGACGAGCGGCTGTAGACACCGAGTTCATCCCAAAAATAAGGCTGGGTAAATACGCCGTATAAATAGTGTAAAATGCCATAGACGCAAGCCATGCCTAGAGCAAGAAAAATAGAAGCGTAAATATTGATTGCCTTGATGCGCATGAACGATTCAAATATATGAAATCAGACGATATTCGTTTTGTTTTTTTAATTAAACTTGAAAATTGCTGTAAAAAAACAAAAGTCCCATCTGTTTCCAGATGGGACTTTTATAGGAGAGTTAAGCTTCTTATTTCAAGAACAACAAATCGCGGTATTTAGGCAGTTTCCAAGCATCGTTGTCGATTAGCTCTTCAAGTTTGTCTGCGCTTTCGCGGATGCTGTCAAAATAAGGTTTTACTTTGTCGCAATAAGCTTTTGCTTTTTTATCGGCATGCGTTAATCGATTGGCTTTGATTCTTTCATCAACCATTTTGTTGTTGTTTTCCCAAATCGCATTAACGTTGTAAGAAATTTCTTTAGCCAAGGTATACAAGCCTTTGTTTTCTGCTTTGGTTTGTCCAATTCTGTTAAGCCCTTCAATGGTATCAATTAATTTCTTTTGGTATTCAACCGCAGAAGGAATAACATAATTTTTAACCAATTCGCCTAAGATTCTGCCTTCAATTTGGATTTTTAACAGGTAGTTTTCAAATTTAATTTCAGTGCGTGCTTCAAGTTCTTTAATGGTAAAGATGTTGTTTTTTACAAACAGATCTTTACTTGCTTTGGTGCTGTAGGCATCCAATGCATAAGGTGTGGTTTTGATGTTGCTTAGACCTCTTTTTGTAGCCTCTTTTACCCATTCATCACCATAGCCATTGCCTTCAAAAATGATTTTTTTCGTGGCTTTAACGTACGATTTTAAAACTTGTTCGATGGCAAGAAGTTTATTGGTTTTCTTTTTAATTAAAGCGTCTACTTCTTTTTTAAATTCGGCCAATTGGTTGCCAACGATGGTGTTTAAAACAATAATAGCATTTGCACAATGGTCGCTTGAACCAACAGCTCTGAACTCAAACTTATTTCCTGTGAAAGCAAATGGAGACGTACGGTTGCGGTCGGTGTTGTCTAAAAGTATTTCAGGAATTCGGTACACACTGATGGTCTTTTCATTCACTTTGCCGGTTATAACCGGTGTTTTAATTGCTTGGAATTGATTTAACACTTCGCTTAGCGTACTACCAATAAAAACGGACATAATAGCAGGAGGCGCTTCGTTAGCCCCTAATCTATGGTCGTTGGCTGCAGTTGCAATACTGGCTCTTAACAAATCAGCATGGTCGTGAACCGCTTTAATGGTATTGATAAAGAAGGTTAAAAATTGCAGGTTATCAATGGGGCTATGTCCTGGAGAAAGAAGGTTAACGCCTGTGTCGGTAATAAGAGACCAGTTGTTGTGTTTACCAGAACCATTAACACCTTTGAATGGTTTCTCATGCCAAATAACTTTTAATTTATGCCTGCTGGCAACCGATTGCATAACATCCATAAGCAAAGAGTTGTGGTCAATGGCTATATCTGCTTCTTCAAACATAGGCGCACATTCGTACTGACCAGGCGCTACTTCATTGTGCCTAGTCTTAAGAGGTATGCCTAATTTTAAAGCTTCTTTTTCAAAGTCGGTCATATAGTTGTAGACCCTCTCTGGAATGCTACCAAAATAATGGTCTTCTAATTGTTGGCCTTTGGCAGGCATGTTACCAACTAGAGTTCTTCCAGCAAAAACCAAATCAGGCCTTTGGTGGTATAGTTCCTCATCAACTAAGAAATATTCTTGTTCGATACCCAGGGAAACTTTTGTGTTTTTAACATTAGCGTCAAAATATTGGCAAACAGCAGTTGTGTTTTTGGTTAAGAAATTAGTTGATTTTATCAAAGGTGCTTTGTAGTCGAGTGCTTCGCCAGTGTAGGCAACAAAAATTGTTGGAATACACAAGGTTTTACCGCTGGCTTTTTCCATAATAAAAGCAGGAGATGAAGGATCCCAAACGCTATAACCTCTAGCTTCAAATGTATTTCTAATGCCACCATTAGGAAAACTTGATGCATCTGGTTCTTGTTGCACCAATGATTTTCCTGTAAACACTTCAATGCCTGTATCTATTCCTGTTGGATCGAAGAATGCATCGTGTTTTTCTGCAGTAGAACCACGCAATGGTTGGAACCAGTGTGTGTAGTGGGTGGCACCTTTTTCGATGGCCCAATTTTTCATACCTTCTGCAATCTGGTCTGCCATTTTACGGTCCATTTGCTTTCCTGTATTTCTTGATTCATTTACAGCCTTGATGGCTTCTTTGCTAACGAATTCGGCCATTGCTTTTGGACCGAAAACACTTTTTCCGAAGTACTCTGATATCTGTTTCATTTGTTTGTGGGGTGGTTTTTCTTGAATTAAATTCTTGCTTGATGTTGAAGACATTCTTGATAAATTTGACTGCAAAATTAAGTTATTCGAGGAGATTTTAATTGATTGAAATCATTAATTATTTAAATAAAATTTAATAAATTGAATAAAAATGTCGAAAATTGTAAGATAATTCGACATAAAATTGATAAACAGTCAATTACCGCATAACCAGTTAAAACCACTTAATGAATTAAAAATATTAAGTCTTTCAGAGCTACATGGTATTTCAGAGTCGTGTTGGAAATCAATTTATCATTTAAACGGATATGTGGATGCTCAATCAAACAATGGCATTCTTAATTTTTTTCAATTAATTGAATTGGTAGACAGCAAGTATTCATTTGACCTTGAAGGTGTTTCAATTTCTGTGCTGCGTTTATTGGAGGCATATTCATCCGAGAATAGCCTAAATGAAAAAAATGCCATACTAATTTTGAAATCTTTAGAATGGAAAGATGAGATTGAATCTCTGAGTGTAAACAATTTGGCTCCTGAGTTTTTGCATTTCTCAAAAAGACATTCTGAAATGTTTAGAGAAAAAAAGGAAGTACGTATTCAAAGTTATTTTACAAATTTGTGTTTGTATACAACCCCAAATAACCCCAGTTTGATTCAATATTTAAGGCTTGATTTAGATAAGGCCCTTAAGCAATTGAAGAAAACAAGCAGTTTGCAGAGTTTGGCTTTGATACATTATCAATTTCGAGCCTTGGCGCCCTATTTACAAATGAATGGACACTCTGCCAGAATCCTCACTAAACTATTTTTTAGAGAGCTCGGCTTACTGTATAATTGCATTCCTATTTCGTTTATCTTGTTCAAAGAAAAGGAGACCTATAATTCCTTGTTAAGAGACGTAATGATCAATCAAAGTTTTGAAAAGTGGATGGTATTTATCATCCAAAAGCTTGAGGAAGCTGTTGTTCTTTTATTGGAGAAAACTAAACTTTATGTTCAATTGCGCAAGAAATTCAAAGACCAATTAGAGAAGTATACCGATTATATTTTGCCTGCATATGAACTTCTGGATGTTCTATTTTATAAGCCTTACATTAAACCTAAGATGATTTGTGAGAAGATGGGCTGCCATCGACAAACTGCTTATACCTACCTAAACCACCTAGTGAAAATGGGCTTGTTGTTAGAGAAATCATCTGGAAGGGAAAAGTTGTATTTGAATAAGGAATTCGCGGATTTGTTGAATTTGTAAGTCAACTTAGAGGATTTTATCGGATGTCCAAATGTCATTTCATGCCACAATTTGTATTTGACTTCCGTTAAAAATAGCTTTACTTTGCCCTTATGAAAGCCATGTTGCGCATGATAAGACTGATAGTTCCTTTTAAAGGGCTTGCGGCACTTAATATGCTGTTTAATTTGATTCAGATTTTAGCAGGACTTTTCTCCCTTGCCTTGCTCATGCCCTTGCTCGATTTTATGTTCAACAACAACAAGGATGCATTTAGACAGAAGTCAACTGGAGGCAGCGATTTTAATTCACTTTACAGCGATTTTATTCAATGGATGACCGAATTTGTGCAAGACAATAAGCGCGAGGCATTATTTTTAATTTGCATCAGTTTGGTTGTTGCTACAGTGATAAAAAACATAGCCCGGTATATGGCTTTGTATTATTTGGTGATACTCAGAAACCGGGTCATTCAAGATATTCGCAAACGGGTTTACGACAAGATTTTAGATTTACCTATTTCATATTTTAGTGATGAGCGTAAGGGCGATATTATTTCACGGATGAGCAATGATGTGAAAGAAGTTGAATGGAGTTTGATGGCTTCATTGGAAGCGATATTTAAAGAGCCAGTAAGTATTGTTTTCTATATTGGGACTTTGGTCTACATGAGTCCAACACTCACATTGTATGTTATAATGTTATTGCCTTTGGCTGCCGGTTCAATTGCATTGTTGGGAAAATCATTAAGGCGTAAATCGAAGCGCAACCAAGAGGAACAAAGTACTGTTTTGTCCTTTTTAGAAGAATCATTAGGAGGCATTCGAATTATAAAAGCCTTTGTGGTTGAGCAGGTATTTAGGTCGAAGTTTAAAAATTTAAACGACAACTCTACAAGCGCAAACATTAAAGTGAACCACCGAGGGGATATGGCCTCGCCAATATCAGAAACTTTGGCCATTTTTGTAGCAGGTGTATTGCTGTGGTTTGGCGGTAACATGGTGTTTAATGGTGAAATAGCTGGATCAGCATTCTTGGCTTATTTTGCTATTTTCAGTCAAGTTATTCCGCCATTCAAACAATTGTCTCAAGCCTTTCCAATGGTTCAAAGGGGTGCGGCAGGTATGGACCGCTATGAAGAGATATTGAACACCGATATAAAAATTATCGAAAAGATTAATCCAGTGCCAATTTCAGAGTTAAAAACGGGTGTATCTTATAAAAACATTTCTTTTGCTTACAAAAATGAAAATGTTTTGGATGCCGTTTCTTTCGAAATACCTAAAAACAAAAAAGTAGCATTGGTGGGATCGAGTGGAAGCGGAAAGAGTACCTTGGCTGATCTGTTGCCCCGCTTTTATGATGTTGCAGAAGGTGCTATAGAAATTGATGGCGTTGATATACGCGACTACAAAATTGATGATTTGCGCTCGCTTATGGGTATTGTGACCCAAGAGGCAATATTGTTCAACGACAGTATTAGCAACAATATTTTATTTGGTCAAACTGGCCATACCATGCAGGAAGTTGAAGAAGCAGCAAAGTTGGCAAATGCCTACGAATTTATAATGGCTACAGAGCATGGATTTGAAACTGTAATTGGTGAGCGTGGAAGTAAGTTAAGCGGTGGTCAAAGACAGAGATTGGCAATTGCTAGGGCTTTGTTAAGAAATCCGCCAATATTAATTTTGGATGAAGCAACTTCTGCCTTGGATAATGAAAGTGAAAAATTGGTTCAACAAGCACTCGACCGTTTGCGTCAGGGAAGAACCACTTTGGTAATTGCGCATAGGCTCAGCACCATTCAGGATGCAGATGAAATAATAGTAATGGACAAGGGCCGCATTGTTGAAAGAGGACACCATCAGGAATTGCTTTCTAAACAAGGTTATTATTACAAATTGCACAGTACCCATTCTTAATAATTAGATAATTGTTCATGGGGTGTTTTCCACCCCATGAGGAGTTACCCAACTTTATCTTAGAATAGGTAATCTTGGTATAATGTTTTTATTTGTGATATTTTACACTTGAAAATGGAGATTTTAAACTTATTTTGAATCATTACAATAGCTTATGAAAATAAACATTAAACGCATTAACGACGACTTTTTAATGGAGGCCACAAATGACACCAACAATACGTTATTGATGGATGGATCAGAAAGTATTGGAGGGCAACACAAAGGTATGCGTCCAATGCAATTGTTATTGGTTTCAATAGGTGGTTGCAGCGCCATTGATATTATTTCTATTTTGAAAAAACAAAGACAAGATATTCAAGATTTTCAAGTTGAGGTAGAAAGTGACAGCATAAAGGTTGAAGACCATTCAGTATATAAAGACATCGAAGTAAAGTTTTTGATCCAAGGAACAGTTGATCTAGACAAAGCAAAGCGCGCCGCAGAG
Source organism: Chitinophaga pinensis (assembly GCA_945888525.1). Lineage (GTDB taxonomy): Bacteria > Bacteroidota > Bacteroidia > NS11-12g > UBA955 > JABMMZ01. The sequence goes on along the minus strand of CAMDAF010000003.1, from coordinate 115,996 downwards.
CTTTCATTTACAAAGTACTGTTCTGTTTCTAAAGCTTTAGAATACGGTTCAAATGTTAGCTATTCTGTTTATGTAAACGGTCAATTGGCTTAGTTCTTAATAGGGCTTATTGACTGAGATTGTTTTTTTGTATATTTGCAATGTGTACAATTTTAGAGCCGTAATCATTTGTTTATTTTTTTGCCCAATGTGGGTATTTTCTGCAGATACAGCTTCAGTTGCCTCATCGAAACATTCTAATTACCGAAACACTGTGCTTTTGTGCATGAATTACGGAAGGCAAGCACCAATAGGGCTCTTAAGCAAACGATTTGGTGGAAGTAATTCAGTTGGTTTTACGCTGGCATATAAATTTGGAAAAAACTTTCAAGTGCAAGGGGGTGTAAATACAATATTTTCAGGGCAGGTAAAAGAAAGTGGTATTTTAGATTCTATGATTGGCAATGGGGGATTGTTGATTGACAATACAGGAACCTATGCAGATGTTAGGATGTATGAAAGGGGCTATAATTGGCATATTGATTTTGGTAAAATAATTCCATTGGGAAGTTTTGAGCGCAATTCTGGGCTTTTAATAACAGGAGGTTTAGGGTTTATGCAACACAAGCTTAAATTCACCTTCCAAAGAACAGTGTTGCCTCAATTAGAAAACAATTATTATAAAGGTTACGACCGTTTAACCAATGGTTTAATGCTTCGCGGATTTGTTGGTTATCAGCGCATAGATCCAAAAGGCAGAATGAACTTTTATGCTGGTATGGAATTGTTAAATGGGTTCACAAAAAACAGACGGTCTTATAACTATGATACCCGAAAAGCAGATACAGAATTGCGCAACGACATGCTTTTAGGACTTAAGATTGGCATTATGATTTCTCTTTCAGGAAGACAAGCAGGAAATAAAAAAGGTGAAGAGGAGCGGTTCTTCGAATAAATATGTCTTTTGTTTACCGTTTCATATTGTCTATTCTTAAATGCTTAATTCCAGTGGTAAATACTTTCATAAAGAAAGGGAAAACCAAACAATTTTTAGAGGCGCAATTACAAAGTATTCCGAGCGTACCTCTAGAAAAAAATGGCCTAAGATTTTGGTTTCACTGTGCCAGTTTGGGCGAATTTGAACAAGCAAGACCTTTGATGGAAGCATTAAAAAGCAAGAATGCTAACAACAGCATAGTGCTTACTTTTTTTTCGCCTTCAGGATACCAACAAAGGCAAAATTATCCATTGGCTGATCTTGTCATGTATTTGCCTTTAGATAGTCCTAGGGCTGCTAAAAAAACAATTAATTATTTACAGGCTGATGTGGCTATTTTTGTTAAATACGAAATCTGGTATTTTTATTTGAAAGCCCTTTTTAAACAGAAGATTCCTGTGTTTTTAATATCAGCTGTTTTTCGGAAAAAACAATTTCTATTTTCGAACTTAGGTAAGTTTTTATTTAGACTACTTCCTCAATATTCAGGCATATTTGTTCAAGACAAAAACACCTTAGAATTGCTGAAGGCTAAAGGTTTGAATAATGTATTTTTATCGGGAGATACTCGATATGACAGGGTAAAACAGCTGTCAAGTATGGCTCAGACCAATCAAAAAATTGGACAGTTCAAAGGGGATAGGCAGTTGATTATTTTAGGGAGCAGCTGGCCAGAAGAAGAACGCATAATTCATGCGTTTTACCAAAAGAATCACAATCATAAATACAAGTTTTTAATTGTTCCTCATGATGTATCAGACGGACATATAGCTGATATTGTAAATAGATTTTATGATTACCATCCCCAGTTGTACACGGAAAATGAAATGGCAGAATCCAATGTAATGGTGTTGAATACCATTGGTCATTTGGCTTCAGCTTATTTGTATGCAGATATGGCATTTATCGGCGGTGCTTTTGGCAAGGGTTTGCATAATATTTTAGAAGCATTGGCTTATGGAGTTCCTGTTGTATTTGGTCCGAATACCGAGAAATACCCGGAAGCTGCAATGGCATTAGCCGCTGGGGTGGCCAAACAAGTGCGCGACTTAGCTGATTTTGAAAATGCACTTTTATACTTTATAGAAAGCAGGGAAGCTCAGTCATATACAATGGCTTGCAAAAGCTTTATAAACGAAAATTCAGGAGCAACTGAGATGGTTTTAAAGGCAATTGAAAATATAGATATTAATTAAATGCTAGAGAACATAAAAAATGAAATAGTTGATGTCGCAGATTTCCCAATTCCAGGTGTAAATTTTAAAGACATTAGCCACTTATTAAAATCAAAGCATTTTAAAGAAGCAATAATTTTGATGGGTGAAAAGGTAGCGATTCCAGATTATTGGATTGGCATTGAATCTAGAGGATTTATTTTTGCCTCGGCCTTATCAATGCACTATGGTGGCGGCTTGGTTTTATGCCGAAAAAAAGGAAAATTACCACCACCTAAAATAGCTTTAGACTATCAATTAGAATACGGTACTGATACCTTGGAAATCAAACCTGGCCAAGGAAACGCAGTTATTGTAGATGATGTTTTAGCCACAGGCGGAACCATGAATGCAGCAGAGCAATTGGCCTCGAATGCTGGATATACCGTAACAGATAAATTGGTGCTAATCAACTTGAAATTTTTAAATTCAGACACCTCAGTTAAAAGCATTATCGAGTATGAGTAAAGTATTTCTGGTTGCAGTTGGAGAAGAATTAAACCATGCTGAAGCTGTAAATGGCATTCCTGTGGTAATTTGTGGGGTAGGAAAAGTGAATGCTGCCATGGGTGTTTTTGAGTGTATTCAAAAAGGATTTACCGAGATAATCAATATTGGTTCATGCGGATCATTGAACCACCAGTATGGCGAGATATTAAAAATAGGAAAGGTTTATCAGGATATTGATGCCAGACCAATTTGCGGTTATGGACTATCGCCATTTGAACCCGCAGAACCGTTTATTGAAATTGATGGTGTTTCGACTTTTTCATGTTTTTCAACGGATTATTTTTACGACCAAAAGCAAGCTGAGAAATATTCGAAGGAATATTTACAGGGTATAAAATCAAATTCTGTATTTGATATGGAATGCTATGCCATGGCAAAGGCTTGTAGAAAGTTTGGTGTAAAATTTTCAGCCTACAAATGGGTTTCAGATGATGGAGACCACAGCCATTGGGTTGAGAATTGTAGAATTTCTTTTGAGAAATTTAAATCTCAGTACTTTTAGAACAATTCGTGTCCTTTGCTGAAAGGAAGTCTACCAAGATGTTTGAAGGCTAATTCTGTAGCTTCTCTTCCTCTAGCCGTCCTCATTAAGTACCCCTCTTGAATTAAGAAAGGTTCATACACTTCTTCTATAGTTCCAGCTTCTTCACCTACTGCTGTTGCAATGGTACTGATTCCAACTGGCCCACCTTTGAATTTGTCGATTATCGTGCTTAAAATGCGGTTATCCATTTCGTCAAGCCCATTGGCATCAACATTTAGAGCTTCTAAGGCATATTTGGCTATTTCTATAGTAATTTCGCCATTGCCTTTGATTTGAGCGAAATCGCGGGTTCTTCTTAACAAAGCATTTGCAATCCTTGGGGTTCCTCTGCTTCGTCTTGCAATTTCGTAAGCCGCTTCATTTGCAATTGGAACTTTAACAATGCCCGCAGAACGGGTAACTATTTTCGCTAAAAGGTCGGTGTTGTAATACTCTAGTCTGTTTGTAATTCCAAACCTTGCGCGCAGTGGAGAGGTTAATAATCCTGAACGCGTGGTGGCACCTACTAGGGTAAATGGAGCCAAACTAATTTGAACCGATCGAGCGCTTGGACCACTGTCTAATACGATGTCAATCTTATAGTCTTCCATAGCTGAATATAAATACTCTTCAACTACCGGACTTAAGCGGTGTATTTCATCAATAAACAAGACATCGCCTTCCTCTAAGTTGGTGAGCAAACCAGCCAAATCACCTGGTTTTTCGAGTACCGGTCCACTGGTGATTTTAATGTTGCTTTGCAATTCGTTGGCAATAATGTTTGCCAAGGTGGTTTTGCCAAGGCCAGGAGGTCCGTGCAACAAAACATGGTCGAGCGCTTCTCCACGTTGGACAGCTGCTCTTACAAAGACTTTTAAATTGTCCAAGATTTTGTCTTGTCCTGCAAAGTCATCGAATTGAGCAGGGCGCAACACTTTTTCTATGTCTCTGTCAGTTTGACTTAATTTGTCAGCATCCGCATCGAGGTTTTTATTCAGCATTGTTTTGCAAAGATATTCAGGAATAAGCAACCTTTTGAAAAAATTATTGCTCTTAAGGTTAAAATTTGTATGAAATTTGAAGGAATAATAAATATGAGAAAAATTGGCCTTGTTTTGCTTTTAATGGGTTTGCAGTCTATGTTAATTGCGCAGATTAATACGACGGTTAAGTTTAAAAAACTTCTCTATGAATTTGGCAATGTAAAAGAAGAAAGTGAAAATGCAATTGCTGTTTTTAGTTTTAGAAACATCAGCAATAAACCCATTTGGATTTCTAAAGTTGAAACCAGTTGTGGTTGTACCACACCTGAATATGTAAAAGATACCATTCAACCAGGTGATACAGGATATGTTAAAGCCATATATGGTACACGTGGAAGAGGGGGTGAATTTCATAAAAATGTTTTTGTGTATTTTAACAACAACACCGATTTGTTTCAAAGCTTGATGATTACCGGTTATGTTATACCAGAAGCAAATTTGGCCAACAGACCGAGTGATTATTCAACAACGTATTCCAATTTAGCCTTTACGACCACCATGGCGGAGTTGAATACTTTATTAAACACAGAAAAGCGGGTATTTAAATACAAAGCCTTTAACTATATGGGCTACCCAATTCGCATTTACGAGGTTGAAACCCCCGAATATATTTCTGTAAATATTGGCGATAGTATAATTGATCCGAACGATTCGATTGTTATTACAATTACCGTGGATGCAAGTAAATTGGGTCCTTACGGAGAAATAAGAAGACGGTTTGGTTTGATAACAGACGATCCAAATGGATCAACAAAGATCCTTCATGTTCATGCCAATTTAAAAGAGGATTTTTCTAAGTTGAGCAAAAAGGAATTGAAGAATGCACCTGCAGTTAAAATGGACCCGAGGGGCCTAATTGATTTGGGAAAGCATACAGCGGGAGAAAAGTTTTCATACACCATTAACATCAGCAACACAGGTAAATCGCCATTAAAATTGCATTCTATTTTACCAAATTGCTCATGTATTACTTATAAAATTGCAAAACAGATTTTAGAAGCCGGCGAAAGCTTACAGTTGGTACTAACCATTGACACCGTAAACCAATCTATTGCTTCGCATACAAAGTATATTACGGTGTATACCAACGACCCCAACAATCCTGAAATTAGAATAAAAATAGTAATAGATATCACCACATAGATTCATGAAAAAAACAGTTTTAAACGCCCTATTAGCGCTGGTTTGTGGAATTTTAGGCGCGTATGTATTTACAATTTTTGGTAAAATAAATATATGATACAAAAAATGCCCAGACCAGTCTGGGCATTTTTTATGTAAAGAGTTTTTTTAAAAGCTTATTTCAACATCGCATTCAGCAATTGCTGACGCACGCTGTCGCTCACATCATGCAAAGGCATGCGCACAGTGGTATCGCAAATATTTAGCGCTTTAAGAATCACTTTTATCCCACCTGGGCTACCATCAGCAAAAATCACATTCATTGAATCAAGTAATTTGTAGTGCAATTCACGTGCAGCTTCAAATTTACTTTCCAAAGCCAATTGAATTAAGGTGCTAAATTCTTTAGGATAGGCATTTGCAATTACACTGATAACTCCATCCATACCCATTGAGATAAAAGGAAGGGTAAAAGCATCATCACCACTGATAACAGAAAAATTAGCTGGTTTGTGTTTGATGATTTCCATGCACTGTGAAAAATTTCCACTGGCTTCTTTGGTGCCTAAAATATTTTGATGCTCTGCCAATTCTAAGGTTGCTTCAACACCAACATTGCTGCCAGTTCTACCTGGCACATTATAAAGTATAATAGGCAAAGGAGAAGCATCTGCAAGGTATTTGTAGTGTTGCACTATGCCTTTTTGATTTGGTTTGTTGTAATACGGACTAACACTTAGTACCGCAGATATTCCATCGAAATCTTGATTTTTAAGTGTTTCAGCAACTTCTAAAGTATTGTTTCCTCCAACGCCAAGTACCAAAGGTAATTTTCCATTGTTTTCAGTTCTAATACAATCTAAGATTGCCTGTTTTTCAGCCTTGTTTACCGTGGTGCTTTCGCCCGTTGTTCCTAAAATAACCAAGTAATTGGTGCCTCCATCTATCTGATGTCTGACAAGTTTCTTTAAAGCTTCAAAGTTAATGCTGTAGTCGGTATTGAATGGAGTTACAAGTGCAACGCCGGTGCCTTTGAATTGTTGTGAAATTGAATGTGCCATGTTTTATTATATAATTTTACGCAAGTAACGACCTGTTTCAATCAGGTAGTTTTCGCAAGGGTTTGCCCCATTGGGTTTAATCAATAATTCGTAAAAATTTGTATCCTTTTGGTCGAGATATGGACCGATTCTAAATTTTGATTTTGTGAAGGTTGCAATGGTCTTTAAAAAATTATTTTCAGTAAGACAAGCATTTATAAAAAGATCGAATGGTTGGTTTAACAGGTCTTTTAAATTTTTGCTTTTAGGCACCCCGAAAAAATTAAAATCTGATTTGCAACAAAGTTTATGCAGCTCATTAGGTTGCATATCTGCACTTAGTTTTTTGATGGGATGAAAACTTAAGAAAGTGATGTTTTTGCCACTTTTACGCAGCTCATGACCAAATATTTTTAATTCTTCGATGTCAGTTCTGCTTTGGCTGGCATCCCAAATTAACAGCACGCTTTGTACCTGTTCATAAGGCATAACGCTTCTTGCAATTTTTAACTGCTTAGATTTTTTGATGAGTGCTGCAGGTTTCAAGGTTTTAAAAGAAAAGTCAAAATTACTACTATTTTAGCCAAGCGCCAAAGAGACTCTTATTTGAATTTAATTGTTGTGGATTTTGACATTGTGCTTTTCGCCCTCAATTGCCAAAGACGTTTTAGAAAAAACCGATTTAGCCTCTTCCAACAGAGGTCCAAGGTGCTCGTAGCGGGAAGAAAAATGACCAATGACTAAATGTCCTGCATTTGCAAGCTTAGCTATTTTAGCCGCTTGTTCGGCCGTACTATGAAAGTATAATTCTGCCCGGTCTTCCATGTTTTTCATATAAGTAGCTTCGTGGTACAGCAAAGTGCAATCTTTAATAAATTCTACAATACTGGGATCGAAAATTGTGTCGGAGCAGTATGCGAATGTTTTGGGTGCAGGAGGGTCAAACGTTAATATCTCATTGCCGATGATTTGGCCGTTTTCATTGGTAAAATTTGCGCCTAATTTAATTTCTTTATATGCACTTATAGGGACGTTAAATTCTTTAGCACATTCAATATTCAAATTGCGTTCTTTTTTCTTTTCCGTAATAACAAATCCAGTGCAATGAATTCGGTGTTTTAATGGAAATGTCTTGATTTCGAAAACATCAGATTCGTAAATTTTTTCAGACGTATCCATTCTTGTGTCTATGAAAATCAATTCAAATCTTAGAGACATGCCACCTTGTTCTATTTGGAGTTCTATAATTTGTTTGAGTCCTGGAGGACCAATTAAAGTTAGACTTTGGGCTCTTCCCATTAAACTCATGGTTGAAATTAATCCAATCAATCCAAAATAGTGGTCACCGTGTAAATGGCTTATGCAAATGGTGTTTATGCCCGTATGCCTTATGCCAAATTTTATCATTTGAGATTGTGTGCCTTCCCCACAATCTATTAGGATTTTCTCACTTTCAATTTTTAATATTTGTGCACTCGGGTGGCGCTCTCTTGTTGGGGTAGCGCTGCTAGATCCAAGGATATACAATTCCGGATTCATGTTTTCTCTCCACGATAATACAATAAATTTGCCTCTAGCCCCCAAAAAGATTTACCTATTTTTGCATTTAATTTATGAATACCGAATATGCGTTGATAACGGGAGCAAGTTCAGGCATCGGAAAAGCCTGTGCCATGATTTTGGCCAAAAATGGTTATGGATTAATACTTAGTGGCCGCAGAGAAGAACGATTAGAGCAGGTGAAAAGTGAAATTGAATCTAAGTACCAGGTTCCTTGTAAGGTTGCGGTTTTTGATGTGCGTAATAGGAATGAGGTTGAAGCCTTTGTGAATTCTTTGGAAAGTCCTTGGAACCAAATAAGTGTTTTAATAAACAATGCTGGTTTGGCCATGGGTTTATCCTCTATTGAAGACGGAGATCTTAACCATTGGGACACCATGATTGACACAAATATTAAAGGTCTATTGTATGTAACAAAATACCTGGTTCCATTAATGATTAAACAGGGCAAAGGTCATATTGTAAATGTTGGCAGTATAGCTGGAAAAGAAGTGTATGCCAATGGCAATGTCTACTGTGCAACCAAACACGCTGTTGATGCTTTAAACAGAAGCATGCGTTTGGATTTAAGCAAATATCCAATTAAGGTATCTGCAATACATCCTGGCGCTGTGGAGACTGAGTTTTCATTGGTTCGTTTTGAAGGCGATGCCGAAAGAGCTGCAACTGTTTACAAAGGATTTGAAAATTTAATTGCCGAGGATGTTGCAGAAGGTGTTTGGTTTATGCTCAATAGACCAGAACATGTAAACATCAATGAAATGACCATTATGCCAACGGCTCAACCAATGGCTGGCGTTATAAATAGAAAGGCTTAGAAACTTACATCTTGAATAAAAATTCCAGCGTTCACTTTGCACTTTTCACCGTGTCATTTATCTATGCTATAACCTTTAGTTTGGTAAAGGATATCATGCCTTTTTACTTGCAAGGATTTGGATTTATTGTACTCAGGGTATCTGGTGCTGCATTTTTATTTTTGATTGCCTCGCTGGCCATTAAAAGTGAAAAGATAGATTGGAAAGCACACGGGCTAAGAATATTTGCATGCAGTGTCTTTGGCGTAGCAGCCAATATGTTGATGTTTTTTAAAGGACTAGAGATTACCACACCAATTAATGGTGCAGTCTTAATGTTGGCAACACCCATTTTCGTATTGATATTAAATGTTGTGATCAATAAACAGAAATTGTTGTTAGCACAGTTGTTTGGGGTTTTATTGGCCAGTGTTGGTTGTTTGATTTTAATGGCTGGACGAACATTCAGTTTTTCAGGTGAAACTTTGCCGGGCGATATTTTAATTGTATTCAATGCCATTTCATATGCCGCGTATTTGGTTTTAGTAAAAAAGTTATTGGTTCATTACCATACCTTGACTGTATCAAAGTACACCTTTTTAATAGGGGCAATATTGGTTTTTCCATTTGGAATAGGCGAATTAAGCGAAGCAAAATTTGCATTGATGGATGCAAAGATAATAATCGAGGTATTATTCATTATTGTATTTACCACCTTCGTTACGTATCTATTAAATGCCTACGCGATTGTAAAAGCCGGACCAGCATTGGTTGGGGCATATATTTATTTACAACCTATACTAGCCGCCATTATAGCGGTGTTACTTAAAAAAGATGAACTTAGCATGCACAAAATATTGGCAATTATGTTGATTTTTGCAGGCGTATTCATCACATCAACAAAAATACAATGGTACAAATCAAAAGCATGACGGGTTTCGGTTCATACGAAATCGAAAATGAACAATGGAAACTTAAGACGGAAATTAAATCATTAAACAATAAATTTTTTGACTTAAATCTTCGTTTACCAAAATCTTTTAAAGACAAAGATATTGAGCTTAGACAAGTGCTAAGCAACAAAATTAATAGAGGTTCAGTTTCGGTTCATATTGTAGCGGAGAAAAAGAATGGGACTTCTTTAAATGACAATTTAAGTTTGAATTTGCCATTAGCCAAATCCTTTTATGAAAAGATTCAGACATTAGCATCCGAATTGAATATTCAAAGCAATGATTTGATGAATACCATTATTGCATTCCCTGATGTGATTAAATATGAAGAGAATGTGTCAACCGAGGAAGATTGGATGATGGTGAAATCGAGTGTCGACGAAGCTTTTGAACGTTTTGATGCTTTCAGATTGCAAGAAGGCAAGACAATAGGATTGTATTTAATTGCATGCGTAGACAAAATTCGCAACTATGTAAAAACGGTTGAAAAAGAGGAAGTACCCAGAAGGGAAAGCATCAAAGGAAAATTGTTGCAGTCTCTGAACGATAATAAAGAGGATGTAAGTGTTGATCAAAATCGTTTTGAACAAGAAATCATTTATTATTTAGAGAAATACGATATTGCCGAAGAGAAAAGCAGATTATACCACCACTTGGATTTCTTTATCGAATGTTTGGAAAAAGACGCCAATGGTAAAAAGCTTAATTTTATTGCCCAAGAAATGGGAAGGGAAATCAATACCATGGGAAGTAAGGCGTATTATTTTCCAATTCAGCAGGCAGTTGTTTTGATGAAAGAAGAGTTAGAAAAAATCAAAGAGCAATTGCTCAACGTATTATAATTATTCGATGTCAACTGAAAGGCCAGAAATTCAAAATTCAAAAAGCCGAGCTTTAAGTCCTTTGATTTTAGCTTTGGTTTTGGCCATTGGTTTATTCTGTGGGATGAATATCAATAAAGAGAAAAAGGACAAATTTTCTCAAATATTTGATATCATTAATCAAGATTATGTTGACAGCACAAGGATTGATTTACTAGAGGAAAATGCCATTGATTATTTGCTCTCTCAGCTCGACCCCCACAGTGCCTATATTCCTGCACAATTAAGCGAGATTAACAACCGCCAGATTCGAGGCAATTATTTGGGATTGGGCATAGAGTATATTCAATTTAGCGATACTTTATTTGTGTTTAACACCAGTGAGGGTGGACCAGCGCAAAAAGCTGGAATAATGGCCGGCGACCGTTTGTTGTTTGCAGGGAAAGTGAAGCTAACAGATTCAATGAGCAGCACCGAGATACAAGAGGCCATCCAAGGGGATGGTAGAAGTAAATTAAGCATAAAAGTATACCGCCGAAGTAAGAACCAATATTTAGACTTTGCGGTTCCACGAGAGCAAATTGTAATGAACAGTTCAGAAGTTTTTTACATGGTTAACAAATCGCTTGGCTATATAAGGCTTGAACGTTTTAGCAGCAATACACATTCTGAGTTTTTAAAATCTATGAATGCATTAAAGGCTGCAGGAATGAAAGATTTGATTTTAGATCTTCGCAACAATGGAGGAGGCCTATTGAGTGAAGCTTCTGCAATTGCTAATGAATTCTTGCAAAAGGATGAAGTGATTTCATACACCTTTGGTTACCACAGAAATAGAAATTATTACCGAGCTGATGGCAATGGGGGATTTAAAGATGGAAAATTGGTATTGTTGATTAACCACAACACCGCTTCTGCCAGTGAGATTTTAGCAGGCGCTTTGCAAGACAACGACCGAGCGGTAATTATAGGTAACCGTTCATTTGGTAAGGGCTTGGTTCAAGAACCATTTAGATTGTCTGATGGAGCCATGTTGCGCTTAACCATTGCAAGATACTACACACCAAGTGGAAGAAGTATTCAAAAGGCATACACAAAGGATATAGAGAAATACAGGAATGAAATATATGTGCGTGATCAGAGTAAAGATACTCTAAATCCCAATTTAGATTCTACAATTAAAAAGGAGTTTTTCAGCAAGAATGGCCGTTTGTTGACTTCTGGAGGTGGCATAAGGCCTGATGTTGTGTTGCGAGACACCATTCCAGATAGTACAGAAATAGAAATGCTCATGCCAGGCTTGTTTTATAGTCGAATATTTGACATTTATGTATTGGACTTTATGTCTGAAATTTTAAAGGATGAGACTAAGTTTTTAAATGATGAAATAGTGTTTCAAAATGAGTTCAGTATCTCACAAGCAGATGTGGTTCGTTTTATAGCAGTGGCCAAAAAAATTCCTTATTTGCGCGGGTTAAAGTATTCAAGCAAAACCGCCGACATTATACGCAAGCATTTAAAAGCAGCCCTGGCGTACCGATTGTTTGGCGAAAAAGGTCGATCTAGAATTATAAACCGTGAAGAAGGTGTTTTCTCGAAAACTATTGAGGTTTTAAAGAAATATTCTCAGATCCTAAATATAAACAATAAGAAAATGCGTAGGTTTGATTATTAATTTATGTTTCAATCTGTGACCTCACTTATCCCCATTATGCTCCGCATATTTTTCATGGTGGTATTTATTTTGATTTTTGATTTTTATGCCTACCAAGCAGTTAAAACTTTAACAACTGATTCAAGTCAAGGTTTTAAAAAAGGAATACGTATTGCCTATTGGGTAGTTAATATTTCATTTTATATCCTGGCACTGCTGGCCATGGGAGGAATCTTAGTGCATGCACCACGCTTTATTTATGTTTTTGTAACAGGATTTTTTGCCGCATTATTTTTTGCAAAAATATTCATGATTATTCCATTGTTGATGGAAGATTTGTATAGAATTTTTCATAAGCTCACTTCTCTTTTTGCGCCACAAATTGCAACACCAGAGGAAAAAGGTGGAGCCAATTTGGTGTCAAGAAAAACCTTTATTTCGCAAGTCAGCGCAGGCATTGGCTTGTTAACGTTTTCTGGTTTGGGCTATGGAATTGTTAAGGGTGCGCACGATTATAAAATACATAGAAAGGATGTTTCATTAAAGAATTTACCTACAGGGTTCAAAGGTTTAAAAATTGGGCATTTAAGCGACATACATTCGGGCAGTTTTTGGGATAAAAAAGCCGTTGAAAGAGGTGTTGCAATGTTGATGCAAGAAAAACCTGATATTATTTTCTTTACAGGCGATTTGGTCAACAGTTTGTCGGACGAGATGAACGAAAGTTACATTGAAATATTCAGCCGTGTAAAAGCACCAATGGGCGTGTTTAGTATATTGGGTAACCACGATTATGGCGATTACCACCAGTGGCCTGACCGCGATATTATGGGTATAGGCAACCATGCGCATTCAAATAAATCGCATATGTCACCAATGCAATTGGCCAACTTAGAACAATTAATTCAGATTCATAAAAGAATGGGTTGGGATTTGTTGATGAATGAGAATAGAATATTAGAACGTGGCACTGATAAAATTGCTTTAATTGGTGTTGAGAATTATGGAGCTAAGGGCCGTTTTGCGCGCTATGGTGTTTTATCTGAAGCCTATGATGGAACTGAAGAAATGCCTGTCAAACTTTTGCTTTCTCACGACCCTAGCCATTGGGAAGCACAGGTTCTTAAGAAATATCCTGATATTAATTTAACTTTTTCCGGCCATACACACGGCGCTCAATTTGGAATAGAAACCGCAGGATTCAAATGGAGTCCGATTAAATATATGTACAAACAATGGGCTGGCTTGTACCAAGACGGAGAACAGTATATTTATGTAAATAGAGGCTTCGGTTATTTGGGATATCCTGGCAGATTGGGTATCAGACCTGAAATAGGTATCGTAACCTTGGTTTAGATGTTTGATCCTGCAGTTTTTTTAAACATGCAATAGTTGTATTATTGTAATACAAGTTTTTGACGATGCGTTCACCCACTCATTTTATTTTAATTTTATTTCTAGTTTCGCTATTTGGGAATGTATTATTCCTTCAAGCCCAAGCGAAAAGGAAAGACATTGGAAAATTGGTCTTTGAGCGCTCTTGCTTTGATGTTATACATTATGACATAGAGGTAAAAATAAAACCGACTGAAAAATTTATTTCAGGAAGTAATGCCATTGAGTTTAAAATGTTGGAAGCCTCAACAAAAATTCAATTGGATTATGCGAAATCTATGAACCTTGATAGCGCTGAGTATTTGGGCAAGCCAATTGCATTTAAGCGAAAAGGCAATATCGTGTTGTTTGATTTTCCAGGCGGTTTACTCAAAAATTCAAGTCATAATTTGCTGCTTTATTTTTCAGGGAAACCTTTAGAAGCTAAACTTGCCCCTTGGGATGGAGGCTTTGTATGGCGTAAAGACAATAATGGGTATGATTGGGTTGGCTTGGCCTGTGAAGGTCTGGGAGCATCCGCTTGGCTGCCTTGCAAAGACCATTGGAGCGATGAGGCTGAAGGGGCAGACATTACACTAATTGTACCGAATGACCTCACGGGTGTTTCCAATGGTAAATTAATTGAAGAAAAATTAATTGACAGTGCTTACAAAGCTTTTCATTGGAGAGTCGTTAACCCAATTAACAATTACAATATTAGCATCAACGTTGGGCATTACATCAATATAAAAGATACATTTTCAGGTGTAAATGTAGTTCCGCTTTCATACTATGTTTTAGACTACAATAAAGCTTCAGCAGAAAGGCATTTTTTGCAAGTTCACGGCATGTTGGATGCATTTGAGCATTTCTTTGGTCAATATCCTTTTAAAGATGATTCATACAAATTGGTAGAGACACCTTATTGGGGAATGGAACATCAAAGTTGTATCGCTTATGGAAACAATTACAAGAACAATGTTTTTGGATTTGATTTCATTGTCATACATGAGAGTGGCCACGAATGGTTTGGCAACAGCATTACGGCATCTGATGCTGCTGATATGTGGTTACATGAGAGCTTTACGACATACGCAGAAGCTTTATACATGGAATATCGGGTAGATAAAACAAGAGCCATTGAATATCTTAGTGAACAGAAAAAAAAGATTGTATCTAAATATCCAATGCAAGGACCAAGAGGTGTTTTTTACCATGGCAGAACCGATAGTGATATTTATTATAAAGGCACATGGATGCTGCATACCATGCGCAACATTCTAAACAACGATTCTTTATGGTTTGCTTGTTTAAAGGAAATGAATACAGTGTACTTTCACAAGATTGTAAGTACGGAAGAGATTGTTCAATATTTCAATTCCAAAACATCTTATAATTGGGATCTATTTTTCAATCAATATTTATATAAAAGTTCTATACCTGAATTGGAAATTAAACAAACTGTATTAAAAAATGGCAAGATCATTTATAGCATGCGTTTAGAGTCAGATGTAAAGGATTTAAACATTCCATTAAACATTAAATTGCCCAATGGGCAAACAATTAATGTTGTTGTATCAGACAAATCTGTTGTTCTAGAATTAGATACCCGCTTTGATTTATATGCTTTTATTGAGGCGAATTACTTGTTGCGTATAGAGCGCGAATAATAATGCATTTTTGTTTAATGGATTAAGCCATTAGCAATAAAAAAAGGCCAATACGTTCGTATCGGCCTTTTTTTATTGCTATTTTAAATGTTACAAACTTTTAAGTTCAGTAACCAAATCGGTTAAGGTCTTTTTAGCATCACCAAACAACATGCTATTTTTATTGCTGTAGAAAAGTTCATTTTCAATACCAGCATATCCAGCTTTCATACTGCGTTTCATAACAATGGTATGGGCAGCGTCTTCTACTTCTAAAATTGGCATACCATATATAGGAGAGCTAGGATCGTTTTTAGCTGCAGGATTAACAACATCATTAGCACCAACAATAAGCACAACATCGGTTGTTTTAAATTCTGGGTTGATGTCGTCCATTTCAATTAACTTATCGTAGCTAACATTGCTTTCTGCAAGTAACACGTTCATGTGGCCGGGCATACGACCAGCTACTGGGTGAATGGCATATTTTACCTCAACGCCTTCCTCTTCTAATACTTGTTCAAGTTCATGACAAACGTGCTGAGCTTGTGCAACAGCCAATCCATAACCAGGTACTATAACCACTTTCTTGCTGTACTTCATTAAAACAGCAGCGTCTGTTTTGCTAATTTCTTTAACACTTCCTGTTATTTCTTTGCCTTCACCTGCTGCTGCAGATCCGCCACCAAAATTACCAATCAGAACATTGGTTAAAGATCTGTTCATGGCTTTACACATTACAACCGTTAACAATGTACCAGCGCTACCAACTAGGATACCGCCAAACAACATTACCTTGTTGTCGTATAAGAAACCACCCATTGCTGCAGCTACTCCTGTGAATGAGTTTAACAAAGATATTACCACTGGCATATCAGCACCACCAATTGGCATTACGAATAGCACGCCATATATTAATGACAAAACCAATAATAAATAAAGAACCATTGGGTTTGAAATTACGCCGAATGAAGCGGCAAATGCTATGCCTAATAGCACAACCATTAAACCAATATTTATGACTTGTTGAAGTGGAAGTGTTTTATCTTTTATTTTTTCATCCAATTTTCCAAAGGCAATCATGCTACCTGCAAATGAAATAGAACCGATTATAAGACCTAGGAAAATGATGATTAATTTTAATACAGGAGCTTGAGTGAAATCTCCTTCATGTGATAAATGATTAAATTCCACCAAGGAGATTAGAGCTGCACAAGCACCACCCATACCGTTGAAGAAAGATACCATTTGAGGCATTCCGGTCATTTTGACTTTTTTTGCCATCATTGTTCCTATTACTGTCCCAACAATTAGGCCACCGAATATCCAAAGGTAATTATTTAGCGGTTTGCCATTGTGCTCGTATAAAAATATAGTACCAAAAATTGCCAAGCCCATACCAAAGGCTGCGATAAGATTTCCTTTTTTAGCTTTTTCAGGATTGCCCAACATTTTAATGCCGAAAATGAAACCCACAGCACCAATCATGTATATTATATCTAAAATTGACTGTTTCATTTCTTTTTCTTTTTAAACATGTCCAACATTCTATCGGTAACAACAAAACCACCAACAACATTTAGCGTTCCAAGCACAACGGCTATAAAACCAAGTACAATTGCAAATATGCTTTCAGCTTGTCCCATTATAATAATAGCGCCTATAATTACAACCCCATGGATTGCATTGGCGCCACTCATTAATGGGGTATGTAGTACGGACGGTACTTTTTCGATCAATTCAATTCCAACAAAAATCATAAGAACGACCATATAGATCATTAATTGATTGTTGGAGATAAAGGTTAATATGGCTTCCATTATAAATTATTCGTATTGTTTATTTAAGTAAGTTTCCTTCTTTGCAAATCAGGGTTCCTTTGGTTATTTCTTCTTCCATTTCCCATTTAAAACCATCTTTATTGGCCAGGTGGGTTAAGAATGCGTAAATATTTTTTGAATAACTTTCGCTTGCATTTTGAGCCAATTGTGAAGGTAAATTAACCTCACCTACAATTTTAACCCCATGTTTAACTACCACTTTTCCAGCTTCACTTATCTCGCAGTTTCCACCTTGTTCTACAGCCATATCAACAATAACACTTCCTAATTTCATGGTTTTAACCATGTCTTCAGTAATTAATATTGGGGCTTTTTTGCCTGGTATTAAGGCAGTGGTGATTGCAATATCTGCCGCAGCTAAATGTTTGCCTAATATTTCTCTTTGTTTTTTTAGAGTATCTTCACTTGTTTCTTTTACGTATCCACCTTCGATTTTTACTTCACCCGTATCGAAACTGATGAATTTACCACCTAAAGATTCAACTTGTTCTTTCGTTTCAGGTCTGATATCAGTAACTTCGACCACAGCGCCCAAACGTTTCGCTGTACCAATGGCTTGCAAACCAGCAACGCCTGCGCCAAAGATTAAAACTTTAGAAGGCGTAATGGTTCCTGCCGCCGTCATTAGCATTGGGAATATTCTAGCCGAATGCTGAGCACCAAGTATAACAGCTTTATAACCTGCGAGATTTGCTTGAGAACTTAAAGCGTCCATGCTTTGAGCACGTGAAATACGCGGTATAGCATCCATTGAAAATACAGTTACTTTCTTGGCATTTAACTGGGAAATTAAATCTGCATTATTTAAATGGTAAATAAAGGATAACAATGCAGAGCCCTCCTTGAGATTTGCAATCTCCTCAATTGATGGGGCATTTACTTTTACCAAAATATCAGCTTGATTGCATACCTCTTTAGCTGTTTGTATGATTTTTGCGCCTGCAGTTTCGTAGGCTGCATCTGAGAAATTTGAAGCAACACCTGCACCTGATTCGATGCAACATTCAAATCCTTGTTTAATTAGGTTTTTTACTACTTCGGGGCTCAAAGCGACGCGATTTTCAGAGGCTTTGGTCTCTTTTACAGTTCCAATGATCATTTAGCGGCAAATGTAATATTTTTTTTGAATATGTGTATCTTATTGTTGTGTTACGCAATATTTACCATCGATAAAACACCTTTTAAAAACCTCGATTTTAAACATTTTTTTTCTATACAAATGGAATTAACTATTTTTGCACAACTTTTTTTAAAATACATAAGAATATGATCATAGGAGTTCCAAAAGAAATTAAAAACAACGAAAACCGTGTTGCGGTTACCCCAGCAGGTGTTAGTGAATTTGTAAGACATGGACATACAGTGTATGTGCAAAGTGCTGCAGGCGAAGGAAGTGCTTTTACAAATGAGGAATACATTGAGGCAGGAGCCCAGTTAATGTCAACAATCGAAGAAGTATATGCAATTGCTGATATGATTGTTAAAGTTAAAGAACCAATTGAAAGCGAATACAAATTGATTAAGAAAGATCAATTGTTGTTTACTTATTTCCACTTTGCTTCTCACCAACCTTTAACCAATGCCATGATTGAAAGCGGAGCTGTATGCTTGGCTTATGAAACTGTTGAAAAAGCAGACCGTTCATTGCCTTTATTGGTTCCAATGAGTGAGGTTGCAGGTAGAATGAGTATTCAAGAGGGTGCTAAATATTTAGAAAAACCAATGGGTGGCCGCGGCATTCTTTTAGGCGGCGTACCAGGTGTTAAACCTGCGGATGTTCTTGTATTGGGTGGCGGAATTGTAGGTACTCAAGCGGCTAAAATGGCGGCTGGACTCGGGGCTCATGTTACCATTATGGATATTTCTATTCCAAGATTAAGACAATTGGACGACATTATGCCAGCAAATGTGCAAACTTTGTATAGCAATGGTTACAATATCAGACAAGCAATTAAAACGGCCGATTTGGTTATTGGTGGTGTTTTGATTCCAGGTGCTAAGGCGCCACACTTGATCACTAGAGACATGTTAAAGCTGATGAAAAAAGGTGCAGTATTGGTAGACGTTGCAGTTGACCAAGGTGGATGTTTTGAAACCACTAAAGCAACTACCCATGCTGAGCCTACTTATGTAATTGACGAAATCATTCATTATTGTGTGGCCAACATGCCAGGTGCAGTTCCTTGTACATCAACACTTGCATTAACCAACGCAACGCTTCCGTATGCAATTCAATTGGCAAACAAAGGATGGAAAGAAGCATGCAAACAAAATGCTGAATTATTGCTTGGTTTGAATGTTGTTGCAGGCAAAGTGGTATACAAAGGTGTATCAGAAGCTTTCAACTTGCCATATACTCCAGTAGAGCAAGTATTATAATTGACAATTTCCTACATGCATTTCTTTTAGAAATGACAATAAAAAACGGGTTCCAATTGGAACCCGTTTTCTTTTGCAGATGTTTTAATGTAAAAATACTGTCATAATTAGATTAAAATACCCACCTGCTTAAATTTCTGGAATACGGTTTCAGTATGGGGTGCATCTTTAAGCTCTGCACTTAAATCTTGCCCCGCCCAGTGCTCGTAATGCTTGCCATTGCGCCAAAGTCGACTTTCTGTAACGTCGTAAATTTTGCCCAAATAGGCCACCCAAATTTCTGGTTTGTCTTGCCCATTTCTTAGTGCTAATTGTTGTAATGTGTATTTTGTTTCCATCTGAGAAGTTTGAAATGCCTTAATTTTGCAGCGCACAAATATAATCTGATTTTGAAGTTAAGACTATTTCTTGTTTTTGTAATTGTATACATCATTGCGGTTTTCGGATGGTGGTTGTATTCATTCATTAATTATACAGAAAAGGAGTACAAATTAGAATCCAACAATTTGAAGTTAAATTCTTTTGTCATTCACAATCAAGTTAATGAATATATAGATAAACTCCAGGGTAATGAGGCCATATCACCATATGCCATTTACAAAAAGCATGTAAAGGAAATTAATTCATTACACAAAAGCTTAAATAACGAATATAATATAAAAACCAGTTTATCCATTGTTGATAGCAATGGTAATTTATACAATCTCTTAAAAATTGACATAGCTCCTGAAGAATTTAAAGCCATCCAAAAAACCTTTCTTAAGAAACAAAGGGCCTTTTATTCAGAAGTTATATTCTTTACCATTTTAGTCATTTCAGGCGTGGTATGGGTGTTCGGAAAATTAGAGTCCTTGTTGAATCTAAACAAAATGCAGAACAATTTTTTATTGTCTGTAACCCATGAATTGAAGACGCCATTAACTGCAATCAAGTTAAGTTCTCAAACCCTGCAGCATAGAAAAATTGATGCTGAAATTCAAGGAACTTTAATACAGCAAATAGTCAACAACTCAGACCGACTAAATGAATTGTTGGATAATGTATTGTTAGCCACCAGAATTGATGGCAAAAGTTACAATTACAACATGTCGGTGATAGACTTGACAGAATTGATTCACAAGACTGCAGATTTGGTTTTATGCCAACCAAATTTTACAGGCCAATTTATTTTCCATGAACAAGAAACGCGCATATTAGGAGATGAAATTTCTTTAAAATTGGTTTTTAGTAATCTGTTTCAAAATGCTGTTAAATACGCAGGAAGCAATTCATTGATTGCAGTAAGTTATATCTATGAAAATGGACAATTAAATGTTGCTATTTCTGACAATGGCCAAGGAATTGACTCAAAAGAGTACAAATCTATTTTTATGAAGTTTTATAGGGTAGGAGACGAGAATACCAGGGAAAATAAGGGCACAGGATTGGGGCTATTTCTTGTCAAACAAATTTTAAAATCACATAAGGCAAACATCCGTGCAGAGGCAAATATGCCTCGTGGCACAACTTTTTATATCACTTTTAAATAACACCAATATGAGCAAAAGAATTTTACTGGTTGAAGATGAATCCAGTCTTCACGATTTACTGAAATTAAATCTAGAAATGGATGGCCACAAAGTTATTGGAGTTAAAGATGGAACAAGTGCAGTTTCGAAATTTAAAGATCAGCAATTTGACTTGGTCATTTTGGATATAATGATTCCAGGTATCGACGGGCTAAATGTTTGCGAAAACATAAGGTTGAAAAACCAAGAAGTGCCGATTTTGTTTTTAAGCGCCAAAAATAGAGTTGAAGACCGAATTGCGGGATTGAAAAAGGGAGCGGATGATTACTTAACCAAACCTTTCAATTTGGAGGAATTGCAGTTGCGCATCAACAATTTAATGAATCGAAAGGGCGCTAATGCTGTTTCATCAAATTTGGGCTTAAGAGAATTTGATTTTGGCGGCAACCACATCAATTTTGAAAAACATGAAGCAAGAGGTCTTAATGGAGCGTTTAACTTAACCAAGAAAGAAGTTCTTTTGTTAAAACTTTTGATAGACCATAAGAACGAAGTTGTGAGCAGAGAAAAGATACTCCAAACCGTTTGGGGTTATTCGGTTTATCCTTCTACAAGAACCATTGACAATTTTATTTTATCGTTTCGAAAGTATTTTGAAATTGACCCAAAAAACCCTAAATTTTTTAATGCTATTAGAGGCGTAGGATACATATTTGAAAGCAAAGAATAAATACCAATGTCAAAATACTGTCATAATCTAAATTTATAGCAGTGTACACCAATAATTAAGTAAATTTGCGGCAACAAAATTATCAGTCATAAAAAATGAAAAAAATATTCTTATTAGCTGTATTAAGTATCAGTTTACCAAGTATTTACGCGCAAAATTGTCCGGCTAACGATAGCGTTAGTATGGGACCCGGTTCTGGAACGGATGTTTTTTACAGTTTAAAAAAGGCAAATACCACCGGCAATGGTGTTGTTTCTTCTTCTGTAAACAACAATTGGCATTTGGCCATTTCAGTGCAAGCAAGCAACTTTCCATACAATCCAGCTAATGGAGCTGCAATCCGTGTGAACTCTGTATTAGGTGAAAATCCTCAAGCAGGTACCACCGGAACAAAGTTGGTTAAATTGAATGGTGCAAATGTTAGCAATTGGAGAAATGCTGATACTACAGGTTTGGGTTCATTGCCTGAATTGTTAGATTCTGATAGTACTTGGAATTTAAGCGCTTTCACCAGCGGCTATCCAAAAGCAGGTCCTTTCAACTTCATTTGGGGAACCTATAATCAAAACAATAAAAATATTGAAAGCAATGGCAATGTTTATGTATTGTACAACAAATCTGCTAATTGGTATAAAAAAATTAATGTTAAAGAACTTTCATGGGATACCACTTGGCACATCATTATATCCAACATTGACAATACAGATTCTGTGTATTTAAAAGTGAGTAAAAAGAATTATCCAAAACGCATGTTTGTTTATTACAATGTACTGACCAAACAACTATTAGACAGAGAGCCTGATTCTGACCAATGGGATTTGTTGTGGACCAAATACAAAGCAATGATTGAGTTTAATGGCAGCAAAGTTCCATATTCAGTAACTGGCGTATTAGGCAATTCAGCGACTAAAGTTGCGAAAAATCTAGGTAAAAAATGCAACGAGGTTTGGTTGGCAAATAAAACCGCCAAAATAAACCCAAGCATTTCTGCAATTGGATCTGATTGGAAAACATTTACTGGAACTGCTTTTGCGGTTACAGACACCTTTGTTTATTTTATAAGCACCCGTGATACACAAACATACAAAGTTACCATGAAGTCTTATGCTGGTGGGTCAAAATCAAAAACAACTTTTAATTTTTACCAAGCAACTCTAGGGCTTGAATCAAGCGATGTTATTGAGTCAGTAAGCTTGTATCCGAACCCATCTAATGGAATTGTGAGAATCAGTGCAGACCTTGCAATTGAGTCTATTTCAATCATGAATTTACAAGGTCAAATGCTTCTTAACACCAAAGAAAATTTCGTTGATGCTTCTAATTTGAGCGCTGGAATTTATATCGTATTGATCCAAACAGAAGCTGGTTTGCTTAAGAAAACATTAGTTAAAGAATAGTTGACATTTGGTATTCGTCATATCGTATTTTCAATAGCAATGCTCGTTCAGAGTATTGCTATTGCTCAATATGAAGATACCACCGAAATAAATAAGTTTATAGTTACAACTGGCAATATTAAACCCAGCACAGCATCTAACACAGTCCACAATGTACGCATTATTACAGCCGCGAGCATAGAAAGACAAGGGGCTTTTAATTTAAAAGATCTGTTATCTAAAGAGAATAATATTCGAATTGGAAACGATAATCTATTAGGCTCGTCGATCAGTTTACAAGGTATAAGTGGTCAAAATGTAAAAATATTATTGGATGGAATTCCTATAAATGGCCGTGAAAATGGCAATATTGATTTGGGTCAATTAAATCTTAACAATATTGACCGAGTAGAAATAATCGAAGGGCCACTTTCTGTAATTTATGGCACAGATGCACTTGGGGGTGTTATCAATTTGATTTCCAAACGCATTATGCTGGATTCGACAAAGCCGATGACCGCTTTTGCAAATGCTTATTATGAAAGCATTAAACAAACCAATGTGGGTGCAGGTGCTGTCGTAAAGGTTAATGACATTGATTTCGGTGCAAGCATTAACCGAAATTTCTTCGGTGGTTATGCCTTAGATCCAAATTCAAGGGTAATGTTTTGGAAACCAAAACAGCAGGTATTTGGCAATTTTAGCATCACAAAACAAACAGGAAATTTAAAGATCCGTTTCAAAACGGATTTGTTTAGTGAAAAAATAGAAAACCGCGGCTTACCCATAATAAACCACTTAGAAGCGTATGCTTATGATGAGTATTATTTGACCAATCGAAGCATTACCTCACTAAATTTAGAACGGAAAATAAATAAAAAATCTTTTTGGAATGTGCTAAGCTCTTTTAGTTTTTATCAAAGAGATAAAATTACATACAGGAAGGATCTAACGCAATCTTCAAATAACTTAGACATCGTGCCTAGTCCGGATGCCAATAGCTCTACCTCGTTTATGAACTTTATGAGCAGAGGTACCTACAGCAATTCTCAAAAGGATAAGTTTGCCTATCAAATAGGATACGATGTTAATTTTAACAGCGCATTTGGAACTAAAATTGAAGCAGATAGAGGTAGAATGGATGATTATGCGCTGTTTGCATGTGCAGAAATTAAGCCGATAAAATCATTAAATATTAAACCTGGTTTTAGGACGACATACAATACAAGGTATGCGGCCCCCTTTATTCCTTCTATACAATTAATGTGGTCTGGCGCAAAAAATCTTACCATTCGTTACGCCTATGGTAGAGGTTTTAGAGCCCCAAGCTTGAAAGAATTGTACCTCTACTTTGTGGATTACAACCACAACATTATAGGAAATCCAGATTTAAAATCTGAGATGTCCAATAACCACAATGCAGCACTCAAGTATAAATTGAAAATCAAAAAAATGGTTTTCTACTTAGACAACAGTTATTTTTACAATCAGATTTTCAATCAAATTGCTTTGGTATCTACCAATGCTGTCAACATTGAGTATACGTATAAAAATATTGATCGTTTTAAATCCATTGGCAGTAATTTTAACATTAGTTCTACATGGAAAGGCTTGCGTATGGTTCTTGGAGGTTCTTACACTGGAATATACAACAATGCTTTTAAAGTAGTTGGCAAGGGCAGGTATATGTATTCGCCTGAATTGAGGGTACAAACCTCATACACCCTCAAAAAAGGGAAATTGAAAACCACAACATTTTCGGTTTTTCATAAATACAACGGAAGAACTTTTGGCTATGCATTAGACAATCTTAGAAATATTGTAAGTACATATTCTGAATCCTATCATATTTTAGATTTTACGGTCAGTAAGCCAATGTTTAAATACAAATTAAACTTGACTTTTGGTTGTAAGAATATTCTCAATGTCACAACAATAAGGGCCACCAATATTTCAAGTTCTTTCCACAATGCAGGCAGCAATACCATGCCAGTATCTGTTGGTCGTTCTTTGTTCCTTCAACTAAACTATAAACTATGAAATTGAAACAATTTTCATTCATATTGATTTCCTTGCTGGTTTTTCTGAGTGGCTGCTTTAAGAAAGAAGATGCAATAATTTTGCCTACTGGCAATTCTACAATTAGCAATGTTTTCTTGGGGACAGACTATGAAAAGGATATGTATTTGGATATCAGTACCAATTCCTTTCAAGAAAAGCAGTCAGGGGATTGGGATATTCGCTTTGAGACAACTGATGCGGGTTATGGTATTTTTTTAAACAATGGAAATCTTATAAAAGCTAGAAAAATTGGTGTTTATGGATTAACCGAAAAATTGGCCAGTGATTCAAATTATTACAAAACCAATAAAGAGTTAAGAGATGCTCCAGAAGGCAAGGTAAATAACTCGGCTATAGGCGATTGGCGTACATATAAATCAGCGGCGCCAGACTATTTGCCAGGAATATATGTGATTGAATTGAGCTATGAAACCGGGGTAAGAAAGTACAAAAAACTACAGGTGTTAAATGTAAACGATACTGCTTTTTTTGTCCGTATAACCAATTATTCAGAAACCTCTGGGGATACTTTGGTAATCCCTAAAGATAAGACAAGAAATTTTACGTATTATAGTTTTAAAAATACGGGAAGCATTATAGAAAATATAGAACCCGATAAGAATGGATGGGACTTGGTATTTACGCGTTACAATCATTTTTTCTATGACATATTGCCTGGAAATGAGCCCTTCCCATATAGGGTTTCTGGTGTATTAAGTAACTCTAATAAAGTTATGGTAGCAAGAGACTCATCCAATAATTTTGATAAAATTACTGGTGCTTCTATCCCCAATTATCTTTTTTCTGCCGATTGGAATGCTATTGGATACGATTGGAAATCGCATGCCTTTGGAGCAGCAGGAAATTATACAGTTAATTCCAAAATTACCTATATTGTCAAAGACACTGATGGCAATTATTACAAACTTCGCTTTCTTGATTTTTACAACAATAAAGGGGATAAAGGGTATCCAAAATTTGAATTTTCTAGAATAAAGTAGAGATTTTTGCCTCTAAAACTGAATTAAATTTAGGACAGAAAGAACTGTTTATCGAAGAATTGGCACCATATAGGCGAAAACTTTTGGTGTATAATCCCATAATTTAAGCATCTTTGTAGCTCAATCAAAATGGTATTACATTCAGCTACAGAAATACTCAAGGCAATTGCATCCGTTCAAGATCCTAAAATTGTTATCACCACCCACCACAAGCCGGATGCAGATGCAATGGGTTCGAGTTTGGGTTTAAAATTATTTCTTGAGTCAATTGGGTACGATGCCACCGTAATATCTCCGACAGATTATGCCTCGTTTTTAAAATGGATGAAAGGCGATGAACAAACCATAGTATACGAGCACAACCCTACACATGCCAAAGCTTTGACTCATGAAGCTGATTTTATTTTTTGCTTAGATTTTAATCATTTGTCGAGGATTAATGAATATGGCGATGTGGTTGCTGACAGCAATGCAAAAAAGATATTAATCGATCACCATCAATTTCCGCAAGGGTTTGAGGATTATACTTTTTGGGATGATACGGCCAGCTCAACCTGCGAACTTGTTTACCGTTTTATACATGCCAATGGTTTAGACCATAAGATTGACAAAGATGCAGCAGCTTGTTTGTACACAGGAATAGTTACAGATACTGGCTCGTTTAGGTTTGGAAGTTGCAGCAGTGAAACCATGCGAATCTCTGCAAGTTTGATGGACAAAGGGATTAAACACGAGGAGATTTTCGATCGTGTGTACGACAGTTTTACTGAATCGAGGGTAAGGTTTATTGGTTATGCAATTAGCGAGAAATTAGAAGTACTGCACGAATATAACACGGCTTTGATTACAATAACCAAGGAGGAGCTTAAAAAGTATGGCGTGGTAACGGGCGATACAGAAGGTTTGGTAAATTATGGATTGAGTATAGAAGGCATTAAATTTGCCGTATTGATTATTGACCGTACCAAAATAGTAAAAATGAGTTTTAGGAGTAAAGGTGACTTTGCTGCAAATGTATTTGCTATGCAGCACTTTAATGGCGGGGGTCATTTTCATGCAGCAGGAGGAAGTAGCTTTGTTTCTCTAGAAGAAACCGCTGATCAATTTAAAACAGCATTGAAATTATATAAAGGACAATTGAATGGATAAAAAGAATATTTTTTTACTACTTATTGCCGCATTGTTTTTTGCGTCTTGTAACAATTTTTCCAAAACTGAATCTGGTTTACGATTTAAGTATTTGAAGCGCAGCACAAAGCAAAATCTCCCTAATTTAGGTCAGTATTTACAATGTTATTACAGCATTGAGAATTCTGAGGATTCTGTGGTTCATTCTATTTTTGGAAAAACACCTGATAGAATTATGCTGACACAATTCACCCATAAAGGTGGAGATATTATGGAAGCTTTTTCAATTATGGCAGAGGGCGACAGTGCTCAATTTTTAATCAGTGCTGATTCATTTTATTTAAAAACGAGAGGGGAAGAATTGCCAATATACATAAAGCCAGGAACGGATTTAAAATTCACCATTAAAATGGATAGATTTTTAACAAAATTCCAAGTGGATAGCTTAATAAATGTAGAAAAATTAGAACGCTGGAATGAAGAGATTGTCAATATTAACAAATATGTTCGTAAAAGCAGCCTTGTCGTAAAATTGGATACCTTAACAGGCATTCGTATGCAGTTCCATCAGAAGGGAGCCGATACAGCCAAGCAGATTATTGAAGGCTCGGTTGTTAAATTTCACTTTATTGGAAAGTTAATGGACGGCACTGAATTTTATAATTCTTACACTGCTGGACAAGCTCAAACCGTGAAGGTAAGTAGAACCCAATTCCAACCAATAGGGATGTATGAGATGTTAATTAAAATGAAGGATGGCGATAAAGCCACCTTTATATTGCCTTACGACTTGGCATTTGGAGCCAAAGGTGTAGAGGCTATGATTCCTCCTTATTCAACCCTTGTTTACGAACTTAATATATTGAACGTCAAATAATTTATATGAAATTAAAATCAATCATTATTAGCTTTTCCGCTTTCTCCGTTTTAATTGTACTTGCAAGTATGGTTTCTCAAAAACCAATTACTAAGACAAAGGCAATCAGCGACCAAGTTGAAATTAGAAATGATACAGTTACAACCAAAACAGGTTTAAGGTATGTTATCACACAAAGAAACCCTCAGGGTATAATGGCAGTTAAAGGTGATAGGGTGGAAGCGCACTACACGGGCACTTTGTTAAATGGAAAAAAGTTTGATAGCTCTCGGGATAGAAACCAAACATTTTCTTTTACACTTGGTCAAGGCGAAGTAATTGCCGGTTGGGACGAGGGTTTTGGAATTTTAAGAAAAGGAGAAAAAGCCACTTTAATAATTCCTGCTTCTTTAGGATATGGCACACAAGATATGGGCGATATTCCACCGAATTCAACTTTAATATTTGACGTTGAATTGGTAAACGTACAAAAACCAATTGCCTACAAACCTTTTTCTGGAAAAGGAAAAGACACAGTGAAATTGTCTTCAGGCTTAAAGTATATCGTAATAGACAAAGGCAATCCAAAACTTAAGGCACAATTGAATCAAACAGCGTCAATATATTATGCTGGTTATTTGATGGATGGCACAAAATTCGACGGCAATTTTGACCGTTTTGAGCCTATAAACGTTCCGGTTACAGGGGCTGGTATGATTAAAGGCTGGCAAGAAATGCTGCCTAGGATGAATAAGGGCATGAAAGTAAGGGTTATAATTCCTCCAGCTTTGGCCTATGGCGCACAAGGTTATCCGGGTGTGATACCAGAAAATGCAACAATTATTTTTGACATGTTTTTATCAGACTTAAAGTAATGAGTAAAAAAATATTAATTACCGGTGGTGCAGGATTTATAGGTTCGCACGTTGTAAGACGTTTTGTGAAATTGTATTCAAATTATCAAATTATCAATTTAGATAAATTGACATATGCAGGTAATTTGGAAAATCTTAGAGATATTGAAAACAGTGCAAATTATACGTTTGTTAAAGGAGATATTATAGATACAGAATTTATAAAAAATTTATTTGAAACCCATCAATTTGATGGTGTGATACATTTGGCTGCAGAATCACATGTCGACAGGTCAATTCACAGTCCTATGGATTTTGTGATGACCAATGTTGTTGGAACTGTTAATTTATTGAATGCGGCCAAAGGTATTTGGAAAGGAAACTATGAGGGTAAATTGTTTTACCATGTTAGTACCGACGAAGTATATGGACAACTAGGTGATGAAGGCAAGTTTTTAGAAACAACGCCTTACGACCCGAATTCCCCATATTCAGCATCTAAAGCATCTTCAGACCATTTTGTTCGCGCTTATCAGCATACTTATGGAATGCCAGTTAAGATATCGAATTGCAGCAACAACTATGGCTCTCATCACTTCCCTGAAAAGTTAATTCCGTTGATGATAAATAACATTATGCAGAAGAAACCATTGCCTGTATATGGCAAAGGTGAGAATGTGCGCGATTGGTTGTTTGTGGAAGACCATGCTGCAGCCATAGATGTTATTTTTCATAAAGGTAAAATTGGAGATACCTACAATATTGGTGGAAACAACGAATGGAAGAACATTGATTTGGTTAAGTTTTTATGCCGTTTGATGGACTCTAAACTGGGAAGAACTGAAGGCGAATCAGAACAATTAATTACGTATGTAACAGACCGTGCTGGCCATGATTTTAGATATGCCATTGACTCTTCAAAATTAATGGGCGAATTAAATTGGAACCCATCAGTTACCTTTGAACAAGGATTAGAAAAGACAGTGTTATGGTATTTGGCAAATCAAGAATGGTTGAACCATGTTACCAGCGGCGCTTACCAAAGTTATTATCAAAATATGTATTCAAATAGATCATGAAAGGAATAATATTAGCAGGAGGAAGCGGCACCCGTTTGCACCCATTAACTTTAGCCGTTAGCAAGCAAATGATGCCGGTATATGATAAGCCAATGGTTTATTACCCATTGTCTATTTTGATGATGGCTGGTATTAAAGAAATATTAATTATTTCCACCCCACATGATTTACCTCATTTTCAAAAATTATTGGGCGATGGTTCACAATTGGGATGTCAATTTTCATATGCAGAGCAAGCGGTGCCAAACGGATTGGCGCAAGCATTTGTTATAGGAAAAGAATTTATAGGAAAAGATAAAGTAGCATTGATATTGGGCGACAATATTTTCTTTGGAGCTTCTTTGCAAAGGTTGCTACAAAGCAATAATGACCCAGAAGGTGGAGTAATATATGCTTACCACGTAAGCGACCCTGAGCGCTATGGTGTGGTTGAGTTTGACGAAAACAATGTAGCTATAAGCATTGAGGAAAAACCATTGCATCCTAAATCAAATTACGCTGTACCTGGTTTGTATTTTTACGACAACCAAGTAGTCGAAATTGCAGAAAACTTAAAGCCATCACCGCGTGGTGAATATGAGATAACGGACGTCAACAAAGTGTATTTGGAAAAAGGCCAATTGAAAGTAGGTATATTGGAAAGAGGAACTGCTTGGTTAGATACCGGAACCTTTCACAGTTTAATGCAAGCAGGCCAATTTGTTCAAGTTATTGAAGAAAGACAAGGTTTAAAAATAGGAAGTATCGAAGAAGTTGCATGGAGAATGAAATTTATAAATGATGAGCAACTAAGAAAGGTCGCAGAACCCTTAACAAAAAGTGGTTACGGAACATATTTATTAGGATTAATTAAAAATGAAAAATAGCAAATATCTTTTTATTGTTTTAGTCTTTGGTTTACTGCTTCAAAGTTGTAAATCTTATACCTCTAACATTATTTTTAAAGCTGAGCCTACCGATATGAATTGGAAATCAGCTTATGAAAAGGCGGTGGTAGAAAATCCAATTAAAGTTGGCGATAAAATACAATATTCAATATACACCAATCAAGGAGAATCGATTATAGATCCGGGCGGAAATTTGCTATCAGCCAAGTCTTTTGGGGATGGTAATATTGCGGCAAATGATAAACCTACCTATGAAGTATTAGAGTCAGGTATGTGTTTGTTCCCTCTAATAGGGAAAATTCCTGTTGTTGGATTTAAAACTTCACAATTGGATAGCTTGTTGTCATTGAAATATGAAACGTATTACAACGGAGCTTATGTTATTTCAAAAGTAATAAATAAAAAAATCATGATTTTTGGCGGTATGGGAGGTAAGATATTGGCATTTAACAGCAATATGAGTCTTCTAGAAGCGATAGCAATGTATGGTGGTTTGGATGAAAAGTCTAAGGGTTATAATATTCGAATCATTCGCGGAGATTTAAAAAACCCTGAGGTTACAATGGTAAATTTGAGAACTATAGCTGACATGAAAAATTCCATAGTAAACTTGCGTCCTGACGACATCATTTACATTGAGACTGTTAGAAGACCAGGATCTGAGGCCGTGCGGGACAATATGTATATTTTCAATTTTGTACAAATATTAGCAACTTTGGCTTTATTAATAAATAATTTCACAAAATAAACTATGAATGATTTCGAATCAGAAAGCGGGCATATTGTCAACAGGGTTGTTCAATCTGAAGTGGCTGGTTTTTCAAGTGAAAAATTAATTCTAATTCTAAAAAAATATTGGGCTTGGATTCCAATTTCTATTTTTTTATCTAGCCTTGGTGCGCATTACTATTTAAAGTATAGCAAGCCCTTGTATCAAGCAAGTTCATCCATTAGATTAGAGGTTCAAAAAGAAGCCAGTAATGCGGGTTTTTCTAACCTTCAATCCATGCAGACTGAAAATCTTGATGGAGAAATTGAACTTATTCGTTCACAAAGGGTTGCTCAAGAAATATTAAATTCAATGGACTTAAATGTTTCTTATTATGCCGAAGGAAATATTTTAACGACAGAAATTTATAAGTCATCACCATTTAAAGTCCAAGTGTTTTCTGACCCAAAATATACTCAATACGACATGGACTTTTCTGTTGTATTCGTGAGTAAATATGAGTTTAGTTTAAACCAGAAAAACGGAGATAAAAAGAAGTCTAAAATCTATAAAATTGGCGAACCGATTGAAAACGGACCTTTTAAATTTACTCTGCAATGGTCTAATGTGCAAGATCTGGATATTGAAGGAAAGGAGTTCATTTTTAGAATCAACAGCCACAATGCGCTTTTGTCCTATTTGCTCAATAATTTGACCGTTGTTGCCAGCAGTGTTGAAGCGAGAACCTTGGCAATTGCTTTCAATGATTTCAGCAGAGCAAAAGCCATCGATATAGTTAATGCCTACGACACCGTTTATTTAAGACAATCATTAGATAAAAAGCAGAAATCTCAAGAGCAAACTTTGCTCTTTATCCAGACTCAAATAGAGGCGACAGCAGGAAAATTGGAGTCTTATGAAAATGACTTAGAAACTTTTGTGAAACAAAATGGCTCTGTTTCTCCAAATACTGAGCTGAGTGAAATTGTTAAGCAAGTTGAAGCGCTTGAAAAGGCAAAAGAAGAGTTAGAACGAGGGGCTAAAAACTATTCTGATATTTTAGCCTTTATTCAATCAGATGCAAGCAAAGACAATATAATTCCTCTAGTGTTTGGCACTCCTGCTCTTCAAGTTGCGGATGGTATAAGCAAATTAAATGACCTCTACAAACAAAGAGAAATGTTGAAGATTTCAAATAAAGAAGTTACACTTCCATTTAGAAAATTGGAATTGGAGATTTCAATTGTTAAGTCGCAGCTTCTTAGCTATATCAATGAGTCTAAAAAAGTATTTTCTGAGCAGACGGTTGATATTAATGCGCAGATTTCAAAGATGAGCGCTCAATTTGCTGGATTGCCAGATAAAGAAACAGAGTTAAACAGACTTAAACGTTTTAATTCCTTGTATGAAAAATATTATTTAGATTTAATTCAAAAACAAATTGAATTTCAGATTTCAAAGGCTGGTACTGTTCCTGAATTTACAATTTTATCAGACGCGTATGCTAGTGAAACACCAATTTCACCTAATAGAAAAAAGATTTGGTTAATGTTTTTATTGATTGGAATACTTCCTGTTACAATGTTCATTGTAATCAAATATTTATTGATGAATGCTATATACAGCCAACAGCAAATTGAAAATATTTTGAGGGCTCCAATCTTAGGCTCAATTCCAACCTATAACAAGAAAATGACTGCTTCTACCTTGGTGGTGGATAAAAATCCTAAGTCATCTATTAGCGAATCATTGCGTTCGATTAGAACGAATTCTGATTTCATGCTGCCTAAGAAAGCGAAGCAAATAATTGGGGTAACGTCAACAATTAGTGGAGAAGGAAAAACATTTTTTGCCATCAACTATGCAGCTATATTGGCCTTAACAGGCAAAAAGGTAATCATATTGGACTTGGATATGCGTAAACCAAAAATTCACGTAGGTTTTAATATCGACAACAACATTGGAATGAGTTCTATTTTGTCTGGAATGAATTCATGGAAGGATGCTGTTAGGACGTCGACTTTAGATAACTTGCATTTTATTCCGGCGGGACCAATTCCACCAAACCCTAATGAATTGCTTTTAAAAAGTGAATTTGATGAGTTAATTGATCAATTGTTTTTAGAATATGATGTGATTATGGCTGATAACCCTCCAATTGGCTTGGTTACAGATGCAAGTACTGTTTTTAAGCGCTGCGACTTGTCGATTTATGTTGTGCGCTCTGGTTATTCGAAAGAAGCTGTAATAGACAATATAAATTTACTTTATAATAGTAAGAACTACAACAATCTCTCAGTGGTTATAAATGATGTAAACAGACAGAATACCTACGGCAATAAATATGGTTATGGCTATGGTTATGGCTATGGCTATTACGAAGAAGACAGAGACCATTCAAAGTGGTGGCACAAATTTAATCCCTTTAAAAAGAAATAATGGGCTTTTTAGACCATCTCTTTGGAACAAGTAAGTTGGACCATATGCCATTAAAATGGGACATGCACAACCATATCTTGTTTGGCATAGATGATGGATCTAAGAACATTGAGTATTCGCTTGATATGGCCAAGAGTTTTATAGACCTAGGCTTTGAAAGAATTATCGCAACGCCGCATATTATGAGCGACTATTATCCGAATAATAGAGCGGTCATAGAAGATAAAAAAAATCAGTTAGAATTGGCATTAGCCGAGAATCATTTGAATTTAAAAATTGATTTTGCGGCAGAATATTATATGGATGAAGTGTTTTATGAACTTATAAAATCAAAAGGAGATGTTTTAACTTTCCATAGCAACCATGTGCTGGTTGAGACTTCATTTATGAATAAACCAGTCTTTTTTAACCAGTTGTTATTTGAAGTAAAAACTGCCGGTTATATGCCAGTTTTGGCCCATCCAGAACGCTATATTTATTTGCAAGATGACTACGAAGAAGCTGAGAGAATTTTAGATATTGGCGTTAAGTTCCAGATCAATCTGATGTCCTTGGCCTCATATTATTCGCCCATGGCAAAAAAGTTTTCACAATGGTTAATCAAAAATGGGCACTACCATTTTCTGGGCACTGATGCTCATAGCATAAATCATCTTAAAGTTGTTAAGGAAGTATTGGGCTCTAAGCTGTTTTCTCAGATTGATTTCAACAAAGTTGAGAATGCTAGATAGTTTTACTATCTCCTTCTCTTCTTTTTAATAGCCGCCAATTATTAAGGCTTAAAACCATTACAAACACGAGTGGAATGATAGGCATGAAGAACCTGCTGGCTCCTATGGGGCCGGTTAAGAATACGGTGTATAGAGGAAAGCAAAACAGAGTTAATCTAATGAATAACCCAAGCTTTTTATCAGATAAAAACTTCAAAATCAATATTAGTTTAAACAAATTGAATACAAAAAGTATGACCAACAGAATTCCCAAGGGATTTAAAATTGAATCGAAAATCCGCCTTGCGGCATTGTCTTTATTTGTTTCATAAAGTAAATTTTTGCCATGGCTAAGTCCAAAAAATTGGCTTAAGTCGAAGCGACCTGGATCTAAGACGCAAAACGCCATTCCACGGAGGTGAAGAAATACATAGGTTCCTAGATTCTCTGTAATAAGCAAACTACACGATTTGTTAATGTATTCTTGTTTGGCCGGGTAAGAACGAAGTAAATTGCCTTTAAAATGGATCTCATCAACCATTGAATCAGCCTTATGCTCGCCATATTTATACATCAACATGGTGTAGGTGTTGTAGTGCAGTAAGTTGATGGTGCTAATTGATGAATATTGTTTGTATCCAGTTCTTGATTGGTTCCAGCTTATAGTTATAAAAATAAAGACAAGGGGAAGCAAACTAGGGAAGAAATATTTAAGGTCAAATTTTGGTAAAAATCTCAATAAACAGATAAATGGATAAGCATAAGCAAAGGGCATTAACACAGGCTTTAGTGCTAATCCACATACTAAGATTAAGGCAGAAATAAGCGACCAATTAAAATTGCTTGGTTTACAAATTTGAATATACACCAAGGCACACAAACACAACTGCAAATACGTTTCACTCATGATGGTATTGCTATAAATAAGCTGAGACAAGCTAAAAAGTATAAAAATACTTGCATGCTTCCAATTGATTCTAATTTTGAGGTAATTTAAAATTTTCACACAAAGGGAAAAGCTAAAAAGGCTGGCAGCATTTTGGCTGAGGTATACCAGGAGTAAAAAAACGAAATTTGATCCGAAGCTAATGGTTTTAAATAGAGCAAGAATTAAGGGATATAAAATGGGTCTCTTGCTTAACCAATCGGCGTTAAAGGCATGGTTCAAATTCCAAGAATATAATGTTTGATGCTGTAAAAGGTTTTCTGCCGCAAACAAATACTCTTTGCTGTCTTGCAATATGCTGTTGCTCCAAAACAGTTGTTTGCCCATAAATAATAAATGAAGCGAAATAAGCAATATCCAAAAACGTCTTTGATCCACCTTTCAATTATAGGCATTTTTTAATTTTTAGAAAAATTGAATCCCAAGTACGTAAATTTAAGTGACTTGGGTGAAGCTTTTTGAATTGGTTGACTAAGCGCCTAGAAATTCTTACTTTTGCAAAGATTATGATGACAGAAGATATGCTCCGTTCTTATCTCAACACTTTGAGACTTGATTTGAATTTGTACAAGGATTCAATAAAGGAAGTAAGTGAAGATATTATCAATGAAGGCTATAGCAAGTATCCTATTTTTATTGCACACCAAGAAGATGTTAAATTGGGTGAGGTTATTTTAGACCGCGATGAATTGGGTACCAATTTTACGATACAAGCAAGTACATTGGAGGATTTGGTTTCCAAAAATATAATACTACCTAAAAACGTTGAGAAGTTTAAAACTGCCTATAAGGATCCTTTGGTGCAGTGCTGCATTTTTTTGGTAAGCAGCAATGGTGCACAATTTATTTTTGTTCCTTATGAACTTACAAAGGCACCTGAAAATCCAGAACAAGAATAATGTCAAAGAAGGTAGCTGTTGTCATATTAAATTTTAATACCAGAGAGTTTCTTGAGAAATTCTTGCCATCTGTTTGTAAAACAAGTTACCCAAACACTGAAATTATTATTGCAGATAATGCTTCTTCTGATGACTCTGTTCAATTTGTTAAAGACAATTATCCGCTGGTTAAAATTATATTATTAGAGAAAAACTATGGTTTTACCGGCGGTTATAACCGGGCATTAAAGCAAGTAAACGCTGATTATTATGTCTTGTTAAACAGCGATGTTGAAGTGGATCCAAACTGGATAGAACCAATGGTGAATTTAATGGAATCAAATCCATCTATCGCAGCCATACAGCCCAAACTCTTGGCTTTGCAGCAAAACGATACATTCGAATACGCCGGCGCCTCTGGAGGCTATATAGACAGATTTGGTTTTCCTTTTTGTCGCGGTAGAATTTTTGATCATTTAGAAAAAGACCAAAACCAATATAACGACAATAAAAAAGTCTTTTGGGCTAGCGGAGCTGCCTTGTTTATTGATGCAGAATTATACCATAAGTTAGGGGGTCTTGACGAAGACTTCTTTGCGCATATGGAAGAAATTGATTTGTGTTGGCGCCTACAAAATGCTGGTCATGAAATATGGATATGCCCTGATAGCATTGTTTACCACTTAGGTGGCGGCACTTTGCAAAAAACAAATCCTAGAAAAACATATTACAACTTCAGAAATGGCTTAATACTATTGCTTAAAAACTTACCAAGCAATAAAGTTTTTTCCGTGATAGCGTTTAGAATTATTTTGGATCATATTGCTGCTTTAAGGTTTTTAATGCAAGGAAAATGGGGCGACTTCAAAGCCATCGTTTCAGCCCATAGGCATTTTATTCTTAAGTATAAATATTGGAAAACCAAGCGCGTGGTCCACGATGGCAATCAAGCTTATTTTGGCGAAGAAGTTTATAAAGGAAGCATAGTATGGGCCCATTTTAAACGCAAAGTCAAAACATTTTCAGGGTTAGGGATGAAATAATCCTCCTGTTGTGGTAAAGTTGAGGGGAGGAATTATTGTCTTAACAGGCTCTAGTATCAGTACCTAAAGTGACATTAAAACTTTCAGAGATGCCTCAGGATTGCGACAGGGTTATGCTACTATGGAGTTGGCAAGAATGTTGGCTTGTTATAAAAGTGTTTTTAATTTAAGCTTACTTTTTTCTCAATTTCTTGTGTTAAATTAACCTTTAATAAGGATTAAATTTCGTAACTTTGTCGTCAATTTTAAATCATGAGTGATGCCATAAAGCACGAATGCGGTGTCGCATTCATAAGGCTTCTAAAACCCCTAGAGTATTTTAACGAAAAATATGGAACGCCATTTTACGGCCTAAAAAAGTTGCAATTGCTAATGGCAAAGCAAATTAACAGGGGTCAGGATGGAGCTGGAATCGGGGTTATCAAATTAGACCCACAATTTGGTCAACGTTACATTGCCCGTAAACGTTCAAATTCAAGGAATCCAGTTGCAGATATTTTCGAAGATGTGAATGCATCTTTAGCGGAATTGGATCAAGACAATTTAAAAAATGGCTTGTATTTGAAAGAACATTTTCCGTATGCAGGCGAATTGTTGTTGGGCCATTTAAGATACGGTACGCATGGCGGCAATAGTCTAGAAAACTTGCATCCTTTTTTAAGGCAAAACAATTGGATGTGTAGAAACTTGGTTTTGGCCGGCAACTACAACCTTACCAATGTGGATGAGTTGTTTACCCAACTTATTGAATTGGGTCAACAGCCAAAAGAGATCAGTGACAACGTTACCATGTTGGAAAAAATCGGGCATTTTTTGGATGAAGAAAATGAAAGATTATTTAAAATTTACAAGCAAGAAGGGTATTCAAATTTTGAAATAACCGAAAAAATAAAAGACAATTTATCGGTTGAAAATATTTTGAGAAATGCTTTTAAACGCACAGATGGAGGTTACAATATGGTTGGAATGATTGGGCACGGTGCTTCATTTATTGTGCGTGATCCTAATGGAATAAGACCGAGTTTTTGGTATGCCAATGATGAGTTATTGGTGGTGGCAAGCGAACGTCCAGCCATAATGACCGCCTTTAATATTCCTTACAGTGAAATCAAAGAGGTAACTCCAGGATGCGCTCTTATTATCAATAAAGATGGTTCTTATAAGGAATCAAGAATCTTAGACCCAAAACCATTAAAAGCGTGTTCTTTTGAACGCATTTATTTTTCAAGAGGCAACGATGCGGATATCTATAAAGAAAGAAAAAATTTAGGAAAGCTTTTGGCACCTAGAGTTCTTGAAAAATTAAATTACAATATAGAAAACACGGTATTCGCTTACATTCCTAATACTGCCGCAACTTCATTTTATGGAATGATCGATGGTGTCAATGATTGGTTAAAGATTCACCGTTCTGAGGTTTTGATGGCAGAGAAGGATAATTTAACCCAAGAGCGGATTCAAGAGATATTAACCTATAGAATTCGTAGGGAGAAAATTTTGGTTAAAGACGCCAAAATGAGGACTTTTATTACCAATGATACCGATAGAGAAGACATTGTTGGACACGCCTACGATGTGACTTATGGCATCATTGAGCCTAACCAAGATACCCTAGTTATTATTGATGATTCTATTGTTCGAGGCACCACTTTGAAGACAAGTATTTTAAAAATATTAGGCCGATTGAAGCCTAAAAAGATAATTGTTGTTTCGAGCGCTCCTCAGATTTTATTTCCAGATTGTTATGGAATTGACATGAGCAGATTGAAGGACTTTGTTGCTTTTAGGGCTTTATTGGAATTGTTAAAAGACAACAAACTCGAACATAAGTTAAATGAAACCTATGAGTTGTGTAAAATAGAAATGCACAAACCTTCTGAAGAGATGGTCAACCGCGTAATTGACTTATACAAGCTTTTCACAACAGAACAGATCTCTAAAAAAATAGCGGAGATTGTAACCCCTGAGAATTTTGAACCAGAAGTTGAGATTATATTCCAAACAGTAGAAGACTTGCATATTGCTTGCCCGGATAATACTGGCGATTGGTATTTTACTGGTGATTTTCCGACCCCTGGTGGAAATAAAATTACCAATAGGGCATTTATCTATTTCATGGAGAAAAACAATGCCAGAGCCTATTAATTAGGGTTTGAGTTTTTAATTACAATCTTATGATTCTGTTGATTGATAACTACGATTCATTTACGTACAATCTAACAGACTATTTTGCTCAGTTAGGTGAAGAAATTTTATTGTTTAAAAATGATGAGATACAAGTCTCTGATTTGTCAAAATTAAACTTTGATAAGATTGTTATTTCTCCTGGCCCAAATAGACCTAAAGACTCTGGAAATTTAATGTCTATTATTGAAGCGACTTATCAGAATTATCCAATCTTAGGTATTTGTCTTGGGCATCAAGCCTTAGGTGAATTTTTTGGAGCCCAATTGACCCATGCCCTAGAACCTATGCATGGCAAGGTTTCTCGAATACAACACAACGGGGAGGGTATATATAAAAATTTGCCAAATGGGTTTAATGTTTGCCGTTACCACAGTTTGGTTTTAAAAAATATTGAAAACACTGAATTGCAACAAAACGCTCAAACTATCGACAATGAATGTATGGGAATTGAGCATACTCATTGGCCAATTGTTGGTATGCAATTTCATCCAGAGGCTATTTTAACCGAGCATGGACTCGATTTGCTCAAGAATTGGTTGGATGGTATTAAGACTTCTTAACCAACATTAATACCCCCTTGTCGATGTTTAGATAGCCAAATTCGTAGCAAAACTTATAGGTATTGCCGTTTTTTGTTTCGTAAACATGGGTAAAGTATTCGAAGTTGAAGCCCAATACTTTTAAGGTTTTTTCTGAGATGCTTGTTTTCCCTGATTTGGGCAATAGGTTTTGAAGTATTTTTCTATTTTTACGCAACAATGTATTGACGTTTCGAACATAGATATTAGACGCAGTGTTTTGTCTATTGTTGAATGAATTTCGACAGCTATCGTTGCAAAATTTCTTATCACTTCTACCATTAATGGTTTTTTCACATTCAAGGCAATTTTTCATAGTTACTCGAATTTAAAACTAATTTTTTAAAATAGCAAGTTGAAAAATTAAGGCTGATTGAAAAAACAAAGTCTTAAAGTTCGAAAAATTTATTCAAATTTGTAAGATGAGAAAATCGCTTTCGTATCAAAGTTTTTTAATAGCAATTTGCATCTTATTTTCCAATTGCCATGCGGGAGCTAAAGTAATGGCTCAGAAAATAGAAAAACCATTAAACATTATTTTACTTATTGGCGATGGAATGGGTTTGGCTCAAATTTCGGCCGCTGCGTTTATGAATGGTGGCTTGGCTTTAGAGCTATTTAAAAATATAGGCTTGGTGAAAACAGCGTCTGCGAACAATTATATCACAGACAGTGCAGCTGGAGCTACAGCTTACAGCACAGGAGAAAAGACCTACAATGGTGCAATTGGATTGAGCATGGATTCAATGGCATTGCCAACAATATTAGAAATGTCTGAAGCCCATGGTTTGTCGACAGGACTGATAGCCACTTGCAGCATTACCCATGCAACACCAGCTGCATTTTTTGGACACCAAAAAAACCGTGAAATGCACAAAGAAATTGCCAATGATTTTTATGCAAAAGGTATTGATTATGTAGCGGGGTCTGGTAAACCATATTTTGATTTGAGCCGCTTAAAGGCCGATAATTATACAGTGCATACTGGCAAAGATTTAATTGGTTTAAGTGCCATTCAAAAATACTTCTGGTTTTACAACGACAGCATCGATGCACCAAAAAGTCCTGAACGTGGCAGTTGGTTAAAACAAGCCACCACACAAGGCATAGAGTTTTTATCATCCAATAAGAAAGGATTCTTTTTAATGGTTGAGGGCAGTCAAATTGATTGGGGTGGACATGAAAATGATTTAAACTACACGGTATCTGAGCTTATCGATTTTGACCAAGCAGTTAGAGCTGCACTTGAATTTGCGCAAAAGGATGGCAATACTTTGGTGCTGGTAACAGCCGATCATGAAACTGGCGGCTTATCATTAGATGCAGGTAGTTTAAAAAAAATGACCATAGAACACCATTATTCAAGCACCCATCATTCTGGCATAATGGTTCCAATATATGCGTATGGACCTGGTTCGGAATTGTTCACTGGAACTATAGAAAATACCGATGTGTTTAAGAAAATGAAAAGCCTGTATGGATTCTAAAAGTATCTAAAGAAGATATAATTAGAACTCAAAAACACTGGCCCATTTCTCAGCAATATTATGCGCATAAAAAAACCCTCTGAATAAGAGGGTTTTTTTATGGTTTTTAAAAAGCTTATTTCACTTCTTCGAAAGCCACATCTTCAACATCAGCGCCACCGGCATTGTTGGTGTTGTTAGCGCCTTCGGTGTTTGGAGTACCTTCTGCTGTTTGACCAGCTTCTTGTTGTGCAGCATAGATGTCTTGGCTAGCAGATTCCCATGCTTTGTTTAAAGCTTCTGAGGCTGTATCACAAGCAGCAATATCTTTGTTTTGGTGTGCAGTCTTTAATTGCGCCAAAGCTTCTTCAATCGTTTGCTTTTTGTCTTCAGGTAATTTCTCTCCGTATTCTTTCAGGTTTTTTTCTGAAGTAAACACTAAGGTATCAGCTGCATTTAATTTTTCAATTTCTTCTTTTGCTTTTTTATCGCTTTCAGCATTGGCCTCAGCTTCTTGCTTCATTTTTTCAATTTCTTCTTTGCTTAATCCGCTTGAACTTTCAATTCTGATCTTTTGTTCTTTTCCAGTCCCTTTGTCTTTAGCACTTACATTTAAGATACCGTTGGCATCAATGTCAAATGTTACCTCAATTTGAGGAACACCTCTTTGTGCAGGCGGTATGCCATCCAAGTTAAACATACCAATGGTTCGGTTGTCTTTAGCCAATGGGCGCTCACCTTGCAATACATGTAATTGAACACTTGGTTGGTTGTCGGCAGCCGTACTAAATGTTTCGCTTTTCTTGGTTGGGATGGTGGTATTAGACTCAATCAATTTGGTCATTACACCGCCGTAAGTTTCTATACCCAAGCTTAAAGGCGTTACATCTAACAACAAGACATCTTTAACCTCTCCTGTTAACACACCACCTTGAATGGCAGCTCCAACAGCAACCACTTCATCTGGATTCACACCTTTGTTTGGTGCTTTGCCAAAGAATTTTTCTACTGCGGCTTGCACAGCAGGAATACGTGTGCTACCTCCAACCAATATAACTTCATCAATATCACTTGTGCTAAGACCTGCATTTTTAAGTGCTGAACGGCAAGGCTCAATGGTTCTTTGAACCAATGAATCAACCAATTGCTCAAATTTTGCTTTGCTTAAGGTGCGCACTAAGTGTTTAGGAATACCGTCAACTGGCATAATGTATGGCAAGTTAATTTCGGTATTATTGGTGCTTGACAATTCGATTTTTGCTTTTTCAGCAGATTCTTTCAATC
The DNA here is from genome assembly GCA_945888525.1 of Chitinophaga pinensis. Classification (GTDB taxonomy): domain Bacteria; phylum Bacteroidota; class Bacteroidia; order NS11-12g; family UBA955; genus JABMMZ01. The sequence continues at coordinate 72,820 of CAMDAF010000003.1, read as the reverse complement.
TTTGAAGTGCCATTGGGTCTTTGCTTAAATCTAATCCACCGTTTTCGTCTTTAAATTCTTGAACCAACCAATCAATAATTTCTTGGTCAAAATCATCTCCGCCTAAGTGTGTATCACCATCGGTTGATTTTACTTCGAATACACCATCACCTAGTTCCAATACAGAAACGTCGTGGGTACCACCACCGCAGTCGAACACTACAATTTTCATTTCAGTATTCTTTTTATCCATGCCATAAGCCAAAGCAGCAGCAGTAGGTTCGTTGATGATTCTGCGAACGTTTAATCCAGCAATTTCACCAGCCTCTTTTGTTGCTTGTCTTTGTGCGTCGTTAAAATAGGCAGGTACTGTGATAACCGCTTCTTTAACTTCAGTTCCCAAATAGTCTTCAGCTGTTTTCTTCATTTTTTGAAGAATCATAGCACTGATTTCTTGTGGGGTGTATAATCTGTCGTCAATTTTCACCCTTGGCGTGTTGTTGTCGCCTTTAACCACCTCATATGGAACCCTTCCAGCTTCCATCGTTACTTGGTCGAATGAATTACCCATAAATCTCTTAATTGAGAAAATGGTGTTTCTTGGGTTGGTAATGGCCTGACGCTTTGCAGGATCACCAATTTTTCTTTCACCGTCTTTCATAAAACCCACTACAGATGGTGTTGTGCGTTTGCCTTCGCTGTTCGCGATTACAACTGGCTCGTTGCCTTCCATTACAGAAACGCAACTGTTGGTTGTACCTAAATCTATTCCAATTATTTTGCTCATAAAAATTTTATTTACTGTTCAGTAATACCTTTCTGTTTTCAAACCTAGTGCCATAACATAAAAACTGACAAACATGTATATTTTGTCTGCTAGAGAAGAAATTTATGACACAAAATATGTCAAAAAGTCGCAGTGAGTATACTTCTTATCCGAAAATGGAAGACTGATGAATGAACAATTGTGCTGGGTTATTTTACAAAGCCTAAGACTTTGTAATCTGCAGTTCCAACAATGACATTTTTTGTGGTTTCAGACAAGGAAACCTCATCAATGTAATATGTATTTCGTGAAGCAAAAATGCCTATGCCATTGCTCACATTGGTGTATTCACTTTGCTTTTGAACAATTCCAATAGAAGGTGTCGATGCTTGAATATAATTGTCAAGTTCCAGATTGCCACTTACCAATTCAAAGGCGCAAGTTTTAAATTTGCGCATTACATTTGGATTTACTGGAATATTGCCCAATAATTGGTCGTAAAACATGATACCTGAAACCCTTTGAAAAACAAATTCATTGCCTAAATCGCTAATGCTTCTGTAGCTTCTCAATATTTTCCAAGCGATGGTTTTATCGGTTTTTTTACTGGTATCAAATTTGTCAATTTCGGTGTAATTAAAATGAAAGTAGGCATCGTATATTTTGCCTTTTTTGGGTGCTTGAAATTGAATCTGAATCGAGCTTGTGGTCTGAATGGAGATAATTCTTTGGGCAGGCGAAACAGGATAGGCAACAAATGGGGTGTTTACTATATTGGTTTTTGCAAGCACCTTCTTGCCAGTTTTGGGCAAGGTCATTTCAAACTGGTATGTATAGATATTGTAAATTCTTTGGTTTGTAACGTAAATGTAGTTGGGAGAATTGGCAAAGTATCCACTGTCTTTAAGCGCAATATTGGCCTTTTGTAATGAAATGCGTCTGCCTGTTTCCAATTCTACGATTTCAGGTTTAATGGAATCAAAGTACAAAGAATCGGCAATTTTTGCCACATCGCCGGCTTTGGCATTTGGATTAACAAAAACTTTGTTTATTTTGATGAATTGCCATGTTTGGTTTGGGTCTAATAGGCAATATACCGAGGCATTTTCTTCGTAATTGCCCAGCACGTCAAGGTCGTTAGAACAAGCATTTAATAGGAAAACACAGAGTAATGGGAATAAATATTGAAAACAAGGTCTCATTTACGTAATTTGTATTAATTTTGCCTTTATAATGGCCAATGCAAAGATGAAGAAATTAATTGTAATTTGGGTGCTTAGTTGCGGATTTTTTGCGCAGGCTCAAGAGGTCAATAAAGATTTTTCCAAATTATTGCTTAACGATCAATTTGATCAAGCAGATAAAAATTGGAACAGCACATTTAATGCCGACAATCTTTTTATTGCCCAAAATGGCTTTTTTGAATTGTACCGTAAATCAAAAAAGTCAGGGTATTATTTATTCCCTAATAAGTCTGAGGAATATACTGCATTTCAAGTAGAAGCAGGTTTGGTGTTTGCTCAACATGACAATGGCAAACAAAGTGCAGGTGTTTTATTGATGGCCAACTCGGAAACTGGTGGCGGTTTGTTGGTGGAAATTAACCAGAAGAAACAATACCGAATTGTTCGCGTTTATAAAGACAAACAAGTTCCTTTAAATTCAAACGGAGATGGATGGCAAAAAGCCACTGCGGCCATTACCAAAACAGAAAATCAAATTACGATAAAGACCTACGATAAAGTATACGACCTATACATCAATGGTAAATTTGTTCAAACCTTTACCGATATTGAATTGAACAAGGGTAAGATTGGTATATATGTAGGTGCAGATAGTAAGGTTAAGTTTGATTTCTTAAAAGTTTTAGGAGAAGACAAAACCGAATTGTTAAACTTTGAAATTAAAGATGCAAAAGGTGAGGAGCAAGCTTTTACCCAAATCATTTTAAAATTGAAAGAGCAAATCAACAAAAGGGATAAGGATATTGACGATTACAAAACCAAACTGAAACTTTGTGAATCGGGTGGCTTTGGAAAATCTGGCAGCGATACTGCCGCCAATAATTTAAGAAACCGTTTGTTGGCTAAGGTGACCGTTTTGGAAGAAGAAAACAACGACCTTCAAATAAAAGTAATGGGAATGGAGGAGGAGATTAAAGCTCTGAATGATTTTAAAACAGGGGTTGAAAAAGGAAATGACGGTGATATTGTAATCAACTTAACCAACATGGTGAGCAATCAAAAAGTAAGTTTGGATGCTTTAGAAAAGACAAATAAAGTCTTAAATGAAGAGAACAGCAGTTTGTTTATGGAGACCAAAGATTTGACAAAAGCTTTGGACCGTGCAACAAATGAAATAACGCTCCTAAAAGCCAATCAACTTGCTCACCAAAGTGAGACTGACAGTTTGAAAAAACAGATTTTAATTTTGAAAGACTCCATTCAGAAAAAACAAATGGAGCTAAACGTTAAAAATGGTTTACCTGAAAAAGAACTGACTGAAGAAGAGAAGCTTCAAATGATGATAGAGAAAGAGCGCGAAGAGCGCCGCAAGCGCAGAGAGGAAGAAGAGCGCAAGCGCAAGGAAGCAGAACAAAATAATGGCAATGGTTGATGCGTATTGTCAGTTCATTCCTTCTTTCTATTCTCACCTTTAACAATAAAAATGTATTGGCTATGGCCCTTTGGCCTGTAGTAATATATAGAAACAAAAAGACCAGCGAGAATACAGTGATTCAAAACCACGAAAAGATTCACCACAGACAACAAATCGAGTTGCTGATACTTCCATTTTATATTTGGTATTTTATTGAATATTGGGTTGGTATGTTTGGTTGTAAATTCAAACATGAAATAGCTTACCGAAACATCAGTTTTGAAATGGAAGCCTACGAGCAGGAAAGGAATATGGGCTATTTAAAAAATAGACCCTATTTTTCCAATTGGAAATACTTTAAACTTAAAATCAAGAAACATGCTTAGTGTAAATAAAATAAAAAATAAAGAAGATCTAGAAAAAGCATTTGAGGTAAGACGCCGTGTCTTTGTAATAGAGCAAATAGTCGATTCAAGTGAGGAGTATGACGATGATGACCATAAGTGCACTCATTTTCTAGCAACTGTAGATGGGGAAGCCTGTGGAACTGCCCGTTGGCGTTTCAAAGAGCAAGGTATTATTAAGTTGGAGCGTTTTGCAGTTGATGCCAAATACAGAAAAAGTGGGGTAGGAGCGGCCTTGGTGAAAGCAGTATTGGCCGATTTGCCTTACGCTGAAAAAGTGATGATGCATGCGCAAATGCATGCCATTCCATTTTATGAAAAATATGGATTTGTGGCCTATGGGCCAGAATTTGACGAGGCAGGTATTAGACATTTCGCCATGAAATTGGTCTTATAAGAAAAGTAATTCTCTGATACTTTGCCTTCAAATACCCAATAATTTTATTTAATTTCGCCCCTACATCAAATTGTATATGTTAATAGGAAAAACATCACTGATTACAGGAGCAAGCAGAGGAATCGGCAAAGGAATTGCTGAAGTATTTGCTAAAAATGGTTCAAACATAGCCTTTACTTTTGCGAGTTCTGTTGAAAAAGCAAAAGCTTTCGAAGAAGAATTATCAGCTAAATATGGCGTAAAGGTTAAAGGCTATCAAAGCGATGCGGCCGATTACAATGCGGCTATGGCACTGGCCGATCAAGTTGTTGCTGATTTTGGCAGCATTGATGTTTTGATTAACAATGCGGGGATTACCCGCGACACACTCTTAATGCGTATGTCCGAAGAGCAATGGGACGATGTAATGAACACCAATTTGAAATCAACCTTCAACTTAACCAAAGCGTGTTTAAAGACCTTCTTAAAAAATAGAGCGGGAAGTATCATCAATATGTCTTCAATTGTTGGATTAACGGGTAATGCCGGGCAATCCAACTATGCAGCTTCTAAAGCTGGTATGATAGGATTTACCAAATCGATGGCCAAAGAATTGGGCAGTAGAAATGTGCGTTGCAATGCCATTGCTCCAGGTTTTATTGAAACCGAAATGACTGCAAGTTTAGATGCTGAAGTTAAAAAGCAATGGATAGACACCATTCCGTTGAAGCGCGGTGGTTCTACCGATGATGTTGCAAATGCTTGTTTGTTTTTAGCTTCTGATATGAGTACCTATATTACTGGTCAAACCATAAACGTTTGCGGTGGCATGGTGGTTTAAGTCTTTACATTTTAATTAAAAAAATATACGCATCAATGGCATTAGACCAGGAGCAGGACCATTCGGAAGATAAGGAAATGTCATTTTTTGACCACCTCGAAACCTTGCGCAAGCATTTGTTTCGCAGTGCGGTATCAGTAGCTCTTTTTACCATTGTTGGTTTTGTTTACATTGAGTATATTTTTGATCAAGTTATTTTAGGACCACTTAAAAATGATTTTATCTCTTACCGACTTTTATGTGATTTGTCACATTACCTATATGGCAACAACCAATTTTGCATCAAAAACTTAGACATTGTACTGGTAAATTTGGAAATGTCAGGTCAGTTTATGATTTCATTTCGCTTGGCCTTTCTTACTGGAATCATACTTTCTATGCCTTATTTGGTTTGGCAATTGTGGAAGTTTTTAAGACCAGCCTTAACCCTTAAAGAACGCGCCAAAACCAGAGGATTTACATTTTATACCACCTTCTTATTTATGACCGGTGTGTGTTTTGGCTACTTTGTGTTGTGCCCGATTTCAGTTAATTTCTTAAGCAATTATACATTAAGTCCGATGATTGAAAACAAGTACACGGTTTCGAGCATCGTATCATTTTTAAGTTTAATAGTCTTGGGCACTGGCCTAATTTTCGAATTGCCAATAGTGATGTATTTCTTGGCAAGAATTGGCATTATATCATCCGAATTTTTAAAGAAATACCGCAAACATTCATTTGTGGTTATCCTTATAGTAGCTGCTATTGCCACACCTCCTGATGTGGTGAGTCAAATTACCTTAACTGTTCCATTGTATTCGCTTTTCGAATTAGGTATACTAATTGTAAAGCGTGTCGAAAAACAAAAAGAAATCGAAAATGCATAAATCCATCAATATTCAAATCGGTTCTGACCACGCTGGTGTAGAACTTAAAGCAAGCATCAAATCTTACCTTGAAGCGCAAGGTTATTCGATGCAAGATTTCGGTACCCACAACACCGATTCTATGGACTATCCAGATGTTGCCCATCCGGTGGCCAATGCAGTACTTAGTGATGCCAATTCTTTGGGCATATTGATTTGCGGTAGTGGCAATGGGGTTTGTTTAACCGCCAACAAACACCAAGGTATCCGTGCAGCTTTGTGTTGGTTGCCTGAGCTAGGTGCTTTGGCCCGTCAACACAACAATGCCAATATTTTATGTTTGCCTGCCCGTTTTATTTCTGAGCAAACCGCAAAAGAAATTGTAGACGCCTACCTAAACGCCGAGTTTGAAGGTGGAAGACACCAAAACAGGGTGGGTAAGGTGGATTGCTAAGCATTATAAATTCATTTTTGTATTACCAAAAATGACTTCTGTCCTTCTTGCGCCAGAAGTATACCAAGATTAAACCAGTAATGGCACCACCAATATGGGCAAAGTGGGCAATTGAATCGCCACTGAAATTGCTGATACCAAAAACTAAATCGACGGCAATTAAGCCTGGCACAAGATACTTTGCTTTGATGGGATAGGGAATAAACATCAACATTAATTCGGTGTTGGGAAACAAAAAGGCAAAGGCTACTACCACACCATATATGGCACCACTGGCACCCAATAAAGTTTGGAAATAAATACCACCCGATTTATTTAAGTCTTCTTTGCTGGTAATAACTGAACCGTTAGAGAAGATTTGTTCACCATCAATTTTTAAGCCCATATCAGACATGCTAGGAAACCACAAACCTGTTATGCTATATACCTGAAAAACCTGTATGCCTAAGTGCAAGGCAATGGCACCCAAACCTGAATAAAAGTACAATTTGAAAAAACGTTGACCACCCATTACTTTTTCAATAATCACACCCATGGACACCAAAGCAAACATGTTAAACGCCAAATGGGCGATGCCACCATGCATAAACATGTGGGTGATAATTTGCCATGGCTTAAACAATGGTGAATTTGGGAAGTGCATGGCCAATAAGCCATTCAAATCGTATACATTTCTTGATTCTAAAAGATAGCTGCCCAAAAACAAAACCACGCAAGCGATGAGTATTTGTTTAATGACTGGGGTTATTTCAATTCTATTCATGTGTATTACCTAAAAAGGTGTGCAATTTTTTCTTGGTTTAATTCTATGAATACAGGTTTTCCGTTGGGCCTGCTGCCGGGTGTTTCACATGCAAATAAGCGCTCGAGCAAGCCTATTAATTCTTCTTGCCCCATGGTTTTGCTTCTGAGTATGGCTTCATTTTGTGCCAAGGCTAAAGCCAAGGCTTTGCGTTTGTCGCCGGCAAATTCATTGGCATGGTGTTTAAAATATTCCAACAAGCCTTCAAGTAGTTCTTTTTCACTGCCTTTGGCCGTTTCTGCGGGCACGCCGTTTATAATTAAACAATTGGTTCCAAAGTCGGCCACGTCAAAGCCAATATCACGCATCTCTTCCATTATTTCGTGGGCCAATGCATAATCGTGTTTAGACAATTCGATGGTGCGCGGAAACAGCAATTGTTGTATCGGCGCTTTTCTGTTGTTGATGTTTTGGACGTACTTTTCAAACAAGATGCGTTCGTGGGCAGCACGCTGATCGACCAATATTAATTGGTGATCTTTTTTAGCTACTATAAATCCATCGGGCAATTGAAAGGCGTCATCTATTCTGTTTTTCTTTTGCTCGAAAGGAATAAATTTATCAGAAGTTTGCAAGGTTTGTGGTGTCTGCTCATCGAGGTAAGGATTGCCAAACATGGCGGCCCACTGCTTGCTTTGAACATTGCGAATGTTCATGCTGTTGCTGCTAAATGGATTGTATGAGCGGTCGACCTTTACCTCAGGACTTTGAGACAGGTTCATGCCTGCATGTTGAGGTTTTGTAAAGCCAACAGGGTTAAATACATTAGGGTCGCTAAACTCAATTTCAGGCATGGCTGTGTATTGGCCTAAGGCCTTGCGCACAGCAGATTTCACAAGCGAATAAATGGCGCGCTCGTCGTCGAATTTTATTTCAGTTTTGGTGGGGTGAATGTTCACATCAATGCGCCTTGGCTCTATTTCTAAAAACAAAACATACAAAGGAAATTGGTCCTTTCCAATCATTTGATCGTATGCATTCATAATGGCATGGTTCAAATAATGGTCTTTGATGAAACGGTTGTTGACGAATAAAAACTGCTCGCCTCTGGTTTTTTTGGCGGTTTCTGGTTTGCCCACAAAACCTTTAACCACAAGCAGGTCGTGGCTTTCGTCAACCGACAAGAAATCTTTATCGTTTTTCCGGCTTAGGAGTTCTGCGATGCGTTGAGAGGCAGAGCCTGGTTTTAAATCGAATACCTCTTTGTCGTTGTGGGCCATGCTAAAAGCAATCTGCGGATGGGGCATGGCCACGCGGGTAAATTCATCGATAATATGGCGCAGCTCTACCGGTATGCTTTTTAAAAAATTGCGCCTTGCGGGCACATTGTAAAATAAATTTTTAATGGAGAATTGCGTGCCGTTGTGGCAAGCTACCGGACTTTGCTCGGTTACTTTACTGCCTTCAATTTTAACCAAGGTGCCGAGCTCATCCTCCTTGCGTTTGGTTTTCATTTCAACGTGGGCAATAGCGGCAATTGATGCCAAGGCCTCACCCCTAAAACCAAAACTTCTCAAACGAAACAAATCGTCGGCAACACTAATCTTTGAAGTGGCATGCCGTTCCCAACACATGCGGGAATCGGTAACACTCATTCCGCCTCCATTATCTAAGGTTTGTATCAGTAAAATGCCACCTTCTTTAACAATAAGTTTAATGTCTGTGGCACCTGCATCCAGAGCGTTTTCTAAAAGTTCTTTAACCACCGAAGCGGGTCTTTGCACCACTTCACCAGCTGCAATCTGATTGGCTATGTTGTCTGGTAAAAGTTTGATGCAATCCATTTAATGAGGTTTGTTTGTGCTGATAGAGGCACGCATACAAAAGTAATTATTTTTTGAATGGTTTACCAAGCCTTAAATCGAATACTACACACAATTTATCCGATTTAAAAACCGAGCATTTCCACAATCAATTGAGCGTTTTTATCATTGCTAAATATGCTCTTGTCTAATACGGTTTTTCGCTCTTCAATTTCACGCTCGCCAAATGGAGTTTTCCAATATCTTTTAATATCGAGCACCATGCCTTCGGCGTTCTCAGAAATAATGCAGGCTACCTCAAGGGTGGTGTTTTTAACCATTAGAGTATTTACCAAACAATAGCGTCCAGCGTATAAGGCATTTAAGAGTTTAAGTTTTATTCCAGTGCCTTGAAAGGTTGGCAAAACATTGATTTGTGCTTTGGCCACCGCATCCATTATTTGTTCGTTGTTCCAATTGTCCACCAATTTGATGTGTGGGTATTTTACAAGCGCTTTTTTCAATTCATCACTTGGGTTACTGCCGGCAATAACACAAGGAATATCGAGTTTTGAAAACACGTCGTTGACCAAGTACAAGGCAGCAAAATTATTTTCACCTACACCCAAGTTTCCGTGGTAGAGAATAAACTTACCTGTGCCTTTGCTGCTGCTAACACCGTCTTGTGCATGAAAGGCAGGCACAAGCATTGAATTGTGGTATTTCTTGTTTAAGTACTGGTTATCTGAAGGCGAAATGGCCAATACCTTGCTGGCGTGTTTTAATATCTTTTCGTAGTGTTTTAGGTTGTCTGATTCGTTGCGAAAGAAATATTTTTTAAAGTAATTGGACTCCACCAACTCAAGGTTCTTGTAGTAGTCGTGCTCAATGTTGTGGTTTCTCACCAATTTAATTCGGTCTTTTAAACGGCTATGGTTTAAAAAGAAAGTGGTGTGCATGCCTTCAAAAAGAATGGGTGCTTGGTCTTTACACAGGTTCTCTAAAAGCGCTTCATTGTTTCGGGTTAAGACAATATAAGGCACATTGCCTATAAAAGGATTTCGGTACTTGCTGCGCTTGTAGTAAATTACCTTTTTGCAAAGTTTTTCCAATTCTGGCGCTTCTTCACGTCCGTATTGAAAACAGTGCAAGGTTATTTGAATACCAACTGCTTTAAGGCTTTTAATCTTATAATAAATATCTATAACACCTCCATAATCAGCAGGGAATGGTACATCAAAGGCAACGATATGTAAGTGCTTTTTCAGAATGTTAAAAGATTTTTAAGTGTTTCTTTTTCAAGAGTCCAGTTGTTCTCTTGGGCAGCAAACTTAGTATTTTCTTTTAATTTGGCATATTCTGAAGGGTTATTTTTCCAAAAGTTTAATAGATTCACCAAGGCTTCTTTGCTGTTTGGAAGGCAAACACCACATTCCCATTGGGCATTTAACTTAAGGTATTCGGGCAATTCAGAAGAAATTGAAGGCAGGGCGGCGTGTATGTAATCGAAGTATTTGTTGCTCAAAGAATAGTAATAACTTAAGCTCCCACTGGCATCTAACAGATTGTATCCTGCAAAGCACTTCGGGGTAATTCTTTTCAATTCCTCAGGACTTAACAAACCAAGAAATTCTATATTGCCAAAGCCTTCTGCACGTTTTCTAAGTGCTTTACTTAAATCGCCTTCACCCACCACTAAGCAATGGTACTCTGGCAAATCTTTCATGGCATCTATGAGCAATTCCAATTCTCGTCCTTCATTGAGAGCGCCTTGGTAAATAATGGTTTTTCCCTCAAAGGCCTGCACGGCTTCTTGCGGCTTTGCGTCTGTTACATTGCGCACGCAGGCAAAGGGTTTGCCATAAACCCGCTCTAATTCAATGGCCAATTCTGCACCCACAGTTATGCAAACCTTTGCTTGTTTAACTCCCCATTGTGTCAGCCAATGCCAAAGCTTCTTTTTCAAGGTTTTTCCATTGAGTTCAGGCACTTCAGCAAAATATTCGTGGGCATCGTATACCAAGGGTTTGGCGTGCAATTTACTCAAGAGGACAAAGGCCAAAAGGGTGTCGCTGTCGACGGCATAATAAGCCTCAGTTTTTTTAAACAGCAACTTAAAAAACAATAAGAGATTAAACCACAGATAAAACAAAATCCCCGACTTAAAAACTGAGCGCACAGGCTGGATTTGGTATTTAAAATTTGGGGATTTTAAAGCCTTGCCGTTTTTGTATTTGTAGAAATCGCGGAAATAGACAATGGGTTCCCAAGAGGTTTCAGTAATAGCGGAGGCTATTCTCTGCATCCTTTGATCAGAAAGAAAATTACCACTTAGGCCAATAATCAATGTTTTTTTTGTGTCCATGTCCAAATGCCCTCTGTGTTTTCTTCCAAATAATTATTGTCTTTTAACCAACGCAATATACTCAAATATTCAAGTGTTTCAGACGATTTTACCTTCAATTTTAATTGCTCCAATTTGAATCCACCTGCATCGATTAAAGGTTGAATTTTAGGGAAATAGAAGTCAAACTTTTCAGCTGGACTTAAGTTTTTTTTCTTGGCCAAGCACACATCACAAATTCCACAGGCTTGCCCGTTTTTTTCGCCAAAATAGTCCACCAAATTTACCGAACGACACTCGGTTTTGTTGCGCACATACTTGTTCATATATTCGAGCTTTTCTCTATACCTGCTGCGCAAGAAAGCAATTCTATCTTCTGAAATATGTATGGAAGATAAACGGTTTTCCAACAAATACAATTGCGGTTTATTGTTCTGAGGGATATAGTCTATAATCTCAATCTTTTTGAGCTTAGATAGTTGCTCTTTCACCCAGCGTTCGGGTTTTTGAATACGGCGGGCAACTTCATATTCGTAAATGTTGGTGTAGAAATCGAACAAGCCACCATACGACCGCAGCAAGACTTTAAAGAGGGCATCCACACCTTCGTTCTGCAATTGCCAATCGTACAACTCATTGTAGGAGCAGCGAATGCGCATGCGCGAGGGCAAGTGCACTGATTCGCTGGCTTGAAAATAGCCATCAGACTCGAGTATTCTTAACGCATTGTACACCAAATTGGCCGGAATATTAAAGTAAGTAGCTAGCCCATTAATATCAAAGTCAAAACTCTGACCCTGTCCCGAACCTACAGCCACTTTTATATAATTGCAAATCAACTCATATACCCTTGCGATGTCTTTTGGACTGGGGTATTTGTTGGCTATATTTTTTTCATCTTCTATAAAGTCAACTGGGTGACTCAGCAAAATACAATACGATTTTTGGCCATCTCTGCCCGCCCTTCCAGCTTCTTGGTAATAAGCCTCTAAAGTATCAGGTTTTTGATGGTGAATAACAAAGCGCACATCAGGTTTGTCTATACCCATCCCAAAGGCATTGGTGCACACCATTACGCGGGTTTTATTGTTTTTCCAATTGTCTTGTTTTTGGGTGCGCAATTCAACATCAAGGCCGGCGTGGTAATGGTCGGCAGATATGTCGTTCTGACTTAAAAAATGTGCAATTTCCAAAGTCTTTTTTCGGCTTTTTACATACACCAAACCAGTGCCTTGAATCTTCTTGCAAATTAATTTTATTTTTTCCAATTTATTCTCTTCCTCTTGCACCACATAAGAGAGGTTGGACCGGCTAAAACTCTTGCTAAAAATACCTGTGTTTTTAAGTTCAAGTTTGGCTTCTACGTCCTTTAAAACTTCAGGGGTTGCCGATGCGGTTAGAGCAATGCACTTGAGGTTTTGAAATTTCAGTTTGAAGTCAGCAATTTTTAAATAAGAGGGCCTAAAATCATAGCCCCATTGAGAAATACAATGCGCCTCGTCTATGGCCAAAAAATTAAGGGGCATGTGTATGGCAAAGCTCAAAAAATGTTGGCTCATTAAACGCTCGGGCGACACATACAAAAACTTGTATTTGCCATTGACACAATTCTCAAGTTCAAACTCAATTTCTCTATGGCTCATGCCACTGTATAGCGCAATGGCTTGAATGTTTTTGTGTTTCAAATTTTCAACCTGATCCTTCATTAAGGCAATCAGAGGTGTAACCACTATGCATAAACCATCCAACATAATTGCTGGCACTTGAAAGCAAACAGACTTTCCGCCCCCAGTAGGCAATAGGGCTATGGTGTCATTTCCTTTGAGCACATTTTCTACTATATCTTTCTGCAATGGCCTAAACGCAGAGTGGCCAAAATATTGTTCTAATATGGATTCAGGAGACATCATAACCGAAGGGCAAATTACTACAATTTGTAGAGTTCATTTGCACAAAATTTTAGCAATTTTCAGGGCCTATTAATTCAACAACTCAATGTGGTTGCGGTGCAATTTGACCAAGCCCCTTTGTTCCATTTTTTTAAGTAGACGCGAAATAACCTCGCGGCTAGAATTAAGCTCGTTGGCCACTTCTTGGTGGGAGATGTTGATGTTTTTTTGACCTAGGTTTTCAGCTTGGCGCTTAAGGTAAAATTCTAAGCGCTCGTCCATTCCTCTAAAGGCAACTTGGTCTAATACTGTTAGGAGTTCGTCAAAACGGTTTCGGTAGGTATTGATTACAAATTCATACCACGATTTGTAATTGGCCATCCATGATTCCATTTGTTGAAGGGGAATCATAAGGACTTCTGCATCTTCAAGCACCTTAGCCATTATTTGGCTGGTTTCCATTTTGGTGGCGCATATCATAGAAACAGCACAGGCTTGACCTGGCAAGAGGTAATACATTAAAAATTCATTGCCCTCTTGGTCTTCGCGGAATATTTTAATTTTTCCACTTAAAACCAGCAAGGTGCTTTGAATGTATTGCCCCGTGCGTATAATGATTTCGCCGGCTTTTAAATGTTTGTGTACAGCATGTGTTTCAATGCCTTCAACTAAACCTGCTTCAAAATTTGGAAATGCAGCTTTTAGGGCGTCCATGGTTTAGGCAGCTTTAGTGGCGTCCAAATCGGCCAATTTGCTCACCACCATATCGGAAGTAATGGTAATTTCTTTTTCCTTCATAGAAGGCGCATCGTACATGACATCGAGCATTAGCTTTTCGCAAATGGTTCTAAGTCCGCGTGCACCAAGCTTAAATTCAACAGCTTTGCTGACAATTAGGTCTATGGCTTTTTTGTCAAAACTTAATTTAATGCCTTCCAAATCCATCAGTTTGACGTATTGTTTAAGCAGGGCATTTTTAGGTTTAACCAAAATATTTTGAAGTGCTTCGCGGTCCAATGGTTGCAAATATGTAATCATTGGCATTCTACCAATAATTTCTGGTATAAGTCCGAATGACTTCAAATCTGAGGGGGCTATCTGCTCAATTAAATCTGAATCTTTAATGCGGTCTTTTTTGGTGGAGTTAAATCCGATAGAGGAATTATTGAGTCGTTTCGCAATTAGTTTTTCTATGCCATTGAAAGCACCTCCGCATATGAATAAAATATTGCGGGTATCAATTTTGACAAACTTTTGATCAGGGTGTTTTCTGCCACCTTCTGGTGCGATGTTAGCGATTGTACCTTCAAGTAGTTTTAGCAAACCTTGTTGAACACCTTCACCACTAACATCACGGCTGATGGAAGGGTTGTCGCCTTTGCGGGCAATTTTGTCAATTTCATCTATGTACACAATGCCTTTTTGGGTAGCATCTGCGTCGTAGTCGCTTGCTTGGTATAAGCGCGATATAACGCTTTCAACGTCTTCGCCAACATAACCCGCTTCTGTTAGAACAGTGGCATCTGCAATGCAAAAAGGCACTTTTAAAATTTTCGCAAGGGTGCGCACTAAAAGGGTTTTACCGGTTCCGGTTTCACCAACTAATAGCACGTTTGATTTTTCGATCTCAACCTCATCTTTATCACCTGCATTTAGGATGCGCTTATAGTGGTTATATATCGAAACAGCTAAAACTTTTTTAGCTTGGTCTTGTCCAATGACATATTCATCCAGGTGCTTTTTGATTTCTTGTGGTTTAAGCAAATTAAGGCGTAAATCCCCAGACTGTTTTTTGCTTTTAGCGGTATTTCCAAATTCAACCTCAACAATTTTAGATGCTTGTTCTACACATGCATCGCAGATATTAGCCTCTATGCCAGAAATCAGCATAGTAGCTTCATCTTTTGGTTTGCCACAAAAGGAGCAGAATGAGCCTGTTTTTTTACTTGCCATTATTTTTTGTCATTGCTTCTGGTTAACACTTCATCAACCATGCCATAGGCTTTAGCTTCTTCAGAGGTCATCCAAAAGTCTCTATCGCTGTCGTGTTCAACTTTTTCGAAAGGTTGTCCAGAGTGTATAGAAATGATATCGTATAGTTCTTTTTTTAGTTTTGAAATTTCTTTGTAGGTAATTTCAATTTCGGTTGCTTGACCTTGCACACCACCCAGCGGTTGGTGTATCATTACACGGCTGTGTTTTAAAGCGGTGCGTTTGCCTTTCTCTCCAGCGCACATTAATACTGCAGCCATACTTGCAGCCATACCGGTGCAAATGGTGCTTACATCGCTTGGGATAAACTGCATGGTGTCGTATATGCCTAAGCCTGCATAAACGCTTCCACCGGGGCTGTTGATGTATATTTGGATGTCTCTGTTTGGATTAGAGCTTTCTAAAAATAGAAGTTGACCCATAACAATATTGGCAACCTCATCGTTAATTGGCACACCTAAGAAAATGATTCTGTCCATCATCAATCGTGAGAAAATGTCCATAGCAGCGATGTTTAATGGACGCTCTTCAATGATGTTTGGGGTAAGATTGGTAATTCCAGAAGGCGTGGTGCTGTTGATGTAGCGGTCTACCATCAAACTATTTAATCCTAAATGTTTGGTAGCATATTTTTTAAATTCGTTTCCTTGGTTCATGGTATTTGATGATAAACAATAATAGTACAAATTTAGCTTTAATGACAAAAAGGCGCAAATTTAGTTTTGGCCTTTTCGATATTATTTTAAACAAGCTCGTCTAGTATAACAAACGGTTCAAATAATAGTTTGTTACAAGCAAAATGCCTTTACTTAGTGCTGGTGCTGGTGGTTGTGGGTTTCTATAAGTTTATAGAATTCCTCAATGCTCACAGGTTTTTCGTTGTAAGAAATAATTTCTTTAACCTGGTTGTACACTTTACGTCTGATGGCGATATCGTTCATTTGTTCAATGTAATCCCGTTTTTTCAAACTGTCATCACTGAATTTTTTCACAAATTCGAAATCAGGATTTTGCATGCCATAGTTGCGGAACAAAGACAGGGTGTAACCTAAAGAAGCATCTTCAATGTCTTGTTGTTCAACTTTTAATTCATATTGCGTAGCTGCTTTTTCACGGATTAAAATTTCTTTCAAAACTTTCGATTCGTTTTCGTAGCGCTCGTCGATATTCTCAGCAGAATATTGCTCTTCTTTGGTATTTAACAACCATCTTTTCAAGAATTCGTTAGGAAGCGGCACTTCGTGTTTCTCCTCTAAAAGGTGAGATATCATATGCTCTACTTGTTGGTCGCTTTCGTTTTTATAGTAAGCTTCTAGGTTTTCTTTGATTTTTGCTCTGAACGCTTCGATTTCTGTAACGACACCTTCGCCCATTACTTGATCGAACAGCTCTTGGTTTAATTCTGCAGGGATTTGTCTTTTAATTTCAGTGATGCTGATTTTGAACGTTGGATTCAAATCTGCAGCCGCTTCTTTTGCGATGCCTAAAGTGCTAGCAATTACTGTATGGTTTTCGTTGAATAAACTGTAAATGTTTACATTCAAAACAGTACCAGCTTGAACACCGGTCAATTGTTTTTTAACAGCTTCATCCGTAATTAAATCTGCAGTGAAAGAAATTTCTTTATCGTTAACACCACCTTCGAAAGACGTATTGCTTTCGTTTAATTCAGTTGCAGTTGCGTAGATGACATCTTTCTCTTCAGAAACTTCAACGGTTTCTAATTTGCCATAGCGTTTGCCTAAATTTTCAACTTCTTTATCTACTTCAGACTCGTCAACAGAAATAACATATTTATCTAAAGTGTCTTTTTTGCTAATGTTGAAATCGAATATTGGGGCTAGACCTAAATCGAAAGCAAAAATAAAAGTTTCACCTTTTTCGATGTCTATATCTGATTTTATTGTTTCGCTAGGAAGTGGTTGGGCGATGATGTCGATGCTTTGTTCTTTCAAATAATCATAAAGACCATTGCTTGCCAAACGGTTAATTTCCTCGGCTAAAATACTTTTAGCATACATGCTTTTAATCATGCCCATAGGCGCAGCGCCTGGTCTGAAACCTTTTATAACGGCTTGTTTTTGCTGTTTTTTAAGTTCTTTTTCTACTGAGGGTGCGTAATCCGCTTGTTCTAAAGTTACAACTAAGGTAGCGTTTAGATTGTCGATTTTATTGAAATTTAATTCCATCCAAATGAAGTGTTTATATAATTATGGGTACTTAAGAACCTAAAAAGGCTCAATTGTCTTTAGGGAACAGTTAAAGCAGTTAATGAAACTGTTCAACCAAAATAAGTGCGGATGAAGGGACTCGAACCCCCACGCCTTTCGGCACCAGATCCTAAGTCTGGCACGGCTACCAATTACGCCACATCCGCATTATTTAAAGCGACTAAACCCCTTTAAATTCAGGGCTGCAAAGGTATCAAAAGGAATTGAATAAAACAAATTATTTTTAATGCTTTCGTTTTCAAAGCCTTATCGATAAGCGATGGCTTCTGCTCAAATGCTGCTTAGAAAAGTTTTACAAAAGCAAAAAAAGCAGATAAGAAGATTGAAAACTTATCTTGAATAAGGGCAAAAAAGTTGAAATTTTATTTATATTTTTGCTGAGAATTCTAAACGTTAAAACACAGAAGCTATGGCGGTTTTGAGCACAATGATGGGATGGTATTTTAGGAAGCGCGTAGCGTTTTTAGATGCTGCCGTAAAAAACGCTGCCGAAGTGCAATTGGATGTTTTAAAACGCTTGGTGAATGATGCCAAGGACACTGAGTGGGGTAAAACCTACGATTTTAAATCTATAGATAATTACCAAGATTTTAAGAACCGTTTTCCTTTACAAGACTACGAAACACTTAAGCCTTTTATAGAGCGTGTAATGGAAGGTGCGGCCAATGTTTTATGGCCAGGTGAAATTGTTTGGTTTGCCAAAAGCAGCGGAACCACCAACGACAAAAGCAAGTTTATTCCCGTTAGTTACGAAACCCTGGAGGAATGCCATTTTCAAGGCGGTAAAGATGTTTTGACATACTACTGTATGAATGCCCCAGATACCGAGGTGTTTGATGGCAAGAGTTTGCTTATTGGAGGATCACACAAAATCAATTCCTTTAATGAAAATTCATTTTACGGCGATCTAAGTGCGGTCTTAATGAACAATATGCCCACTTGGGCCAACTTGCTAAAGACCCCCGATAAATCGATAGCTTTGATGGACGATTGGGAATTGAAGCTTGAAAAAATGGCCACACAAGTGGTTCAAGAAAATGTAACCAGTATTTCTGGTGTGCCTACTTGGACCATTGTATTAATGGAAAAACTTATGGCCATGAAAGGCACCAATAATATTTCGGATGTTTGGCCTAACTTGCAATTGTACATTCATGGAGGGGTCAGTTTTACCCCCTATAGAGACTTATTTAAGCGCATGATTTCCAATTCGAATATGAAGTATTTGGAGACCTACAATGCCAGCGAGGGATTTTTTGGAATACAAAGCGACCTAAACGATACGGCTATGCAATTGATGCCAGATTATGGCATTTTTTATGAATTTATAAAGGCAAGTGATTTGACCCAAGAGCATCCCGAAACTTATTTATTGGGGGAGGTTGAAGCAGGGGTTAATTATGCCGTTGTAATAAGCAACAACAGTGGATTGTGGCGCTACCAATTGGGCGATACCATTACATTCGCAAAGGTTAATCCATATAAATTTCACATCACTGGCCGCACCAAATTGTTCATTAATGCCTTTGGCGAAGAGGTGGTGATAGAAAACGCAGAAAAGGCCATAGCACATGCTTGTCAGGTAACAGACAGCAAGGTACGCGAGTATACAGCTGGGCCTATATATTTAGATAAGGAAGACCATGCCGGTCATGAGTGGTTGATAGAATTTGAAACCGAACCTAATAATTTACATGATTTTGCCTCGGCCTTAGACAGCAAATTAAAAGAAATTAACAGCGACTATGAGGCCAAGCGCCACAAAGATATTGCCTTAAAAATGCCACGAATTCAATCAATGCCAAGCAATACTTTTTACAATTGGTTGAAGTTTAAAGGCAAATTGGGTGGTCAAAACAAGGTGCCAAGGTTGAGCAATAATAGGGAGATTTTGGAGGAAATTTTAAGAGGACAGGGTCTAGGGGACTCACCTTCGTTTCACTCCGGTGAGCAGAGTAGGGGCTAGGGTTTAGTCGTTGAAGACGCTTCGTTGATTTAGTTATTAATAAGATAACTTGATTAATATTTACACAAAAAACTATAAGTATTGAACTGAAGATTAATTTAATGCATTCAATTTCCTAAAAACGTAAAGTTCAAGCTTACTCATTATAATCTATACCCTATACGCTAACCCCTATACCCTAACTAAAGTGCCCACGACAAGATTCGAACTTGCACAACCTTGCGGTCACCACCCCCTCAAGGTGGCATGTCTACCAATTTCACCACGTGGGCCTGAAAACAGAGGGGCAAAAATACAGCCTTCTATTTAATTAAAAAAGTAAGGGTAGAAAATGATAAGGCCGACGATGGCGCTTGCAATGGAGAAGACCAAAACGGCAGCAGCACTGAGGTCTTTGGCCATGCCAGCCAAAGGGTGTTTGCTGGGCGAAACTAGGTCGACTAATTTCTCAAGGGCTGTATTGAGCAACTCAAGACTTAAAACCCCAGCAATACAAAGCAATAAAAGAATCCATTCCAAGCTGGTAACTTGGCAACAAAACCCCAAAGTAAGTACCGCTAGAGTTGAGGCTATGTGCAATTTAAAATTGCGTTCTTTCCATGCGAAGGCAAGGCCTTGGAAGGCAAATTTAAAGGACTGTAGAAGTGGGTTTTTGGACATCTTGAGGTTCAAAATTAATATTGTTTCGCTAATTCTAAACAAAATTTATTATTTTTGTGTGATGAAACGTCTTGTTTTTATTGGCAGTTTTTTAGCCTTAGCCTTTAGCGCTTGTGAAGAAATTCCACCATATATAGATTTTACCAAACCAACAGTAAGTAAAGATACCACTTATGTTGCCAGTGTTATTCCTGCTGCGCAGCACAAGGCGGTATTAATTGAAGATATAACAGGTGTGCGTTGCAACAATTGTCCTAATGCGGCTCAAAAGGCCTTGGATATCCTTGCTCAAAAATCGGAAGACAGTGTGGTGGTGATGGCGCTATATTCAGGCGACTACAATGTTACGTTTACAGCTCCGTGGCCTGGATTTATAAATGTAAATTCGGTATATAGCGGGCAAGTAATTAACCAATTGGGTATTCCAAATGCACTGCCAAATGGGTATATTGACCGCGCTAAATTTGGCGTTCAAACCGTTCGTTTCAATGCGTATCCAAACTGGCCAAATTTGGTAAACCAACGTTTGCGCTCAGCGACCCCGGTAAATATTAAATTGGAAAAAACTTTAAGTGGTAGAAGCTTAACGGTTAAAATGAAATTGGAATACAACTCCGCCAGCAGCAATAATCACAAATACAGTTTGTTTATTACAGAGTCTGGAATAGTGAGTAAGCAAACCACTTTAACTGCATACGATGACAATTACGTCCACAACCATGTGCTGCGCTATGCCTTTGGAAATGCGGTTGGAAATGCCTTAAATGCACCTTTGGTAGCTGGTAGAACGTTTGAAAAACTACTGGATTTTGAAGTGCCTGCAGATTACAATTTGGCCAAATGCCATATCGTATGTGTGGTGAGCGATGCCACAACAGAAGAGGTGATAAACGTTAGACAAATAGATTTATAATTTTTTATGGACTGGCATAGTGCCGGTAAAGGCTTTAAGCAGTATTTGTTGTTGGAAAAATCACTTTCCAAGAACAGCATTTCGGCGTATTTGCACGATGTAAAATATTTCGAAAATTTCTTAAAAAACGAGAACATTGGCATAACACCTTTGCAGGTGGAGTATGAGCATTTATTGAATTTTGTAAGTTCTCTAAGCCATGCTGGTGTGGCGGCAATCAGTCAAGCGCGCATGATCAGCGGCTTGCGTGCATTCTACAAATATTTATTGATGGAGGAGCTTTTACAAAAAGACCCAACCCAATTTTTAGAACTGCCAAAGTTGGCCCGCAAATTACCCGAAGTATTGAGCCTAGAAGAAATTAATGAAATGATTTCTTGCATTGATATGAGCAAGCCAATGGGGCATAGAGACAAAGCCATTCTAGAAACTTTGTTTAGTTGCGGGTTAAGGGTAAGCGAATTGGTGGGCTTGAATATTTCTGAAATTTATTTCAACGACGAATTTATTAAAGTGACAGGTAAGGGCAATAAAGAGCGCTTGGTGCCTATAGGTGATGCCGCTTTGAAGGCCATACGTATTTATTTAGAAGAAGTGCGTGTGCACATGAAAATGCAAAAGAAAAACAGCGATACTTTGTTTTTAAACCATTTGGGATCTTCCCTAAGCCGGGTATCTATTTTTAAATTGACCAAGGTATTGGCTCAAAGGGCTGGCATACGCAAAAGCATTAGTCCGCATACCTTCAGACATTCGTTTGCCACTTGTTTGGTAGAAGGTGGAGCCGACTTGCGTGCGGTTCAACAAATGTTAGGTCACGAGAGCATTACCACCACTGAAATATACACGCATTTGGACAAGAGTTTTTTAAAAGAAACCATAGCCATGTACCATCCGCGTTCGCAGGGTAGGTTAAGAAAAAAATAGTTTAGAACATGCCGGCCAAAAGTTCTTCGGCGCTGGTATTGTTGAAGTATTTAGGGATATCAAATTTTGAAATAACCCCTTCTATATCGGCTTTAAAATGTTTACAACCTTTAAGTGCTTTTTCGATTTCTTCTTTGTCGTTGATGTTAAAGAAATCGCCGTGAAAGCGCGCTTCTTCTATTATGCCTTTTTCAACATATAAATACACCTCGATGTTGCCACCTTCAGACTTTAACATTTTTTCAAAGGTGTATTTTGGGGAGTAACCAAAATTCCATGCCCAGCTGCGGTATTTTTCGTTGGCCAATTGTTCGATGGCTGCAATGTCTTTTTCAGTATAAGTATAGAATTGTACATCAGAATACTGAGCGGCCATGTGGTCGATTATAAGTTTGTAAAACCCATCAACGCTCAATTCAGTTTTCAAGTGGCTGCTAATATTGGTAACGCGGCTGCGCACCGATTTAACGGCCTTGTCTTGAAACTTTAGCGGATTAACCTTTAGGGCAGCAGACAAGTCGGCAATTTGGCTGGTAAATAAAAGTGTTCCGTGGTGCAAGATTCTTTTCTTTTGGTGGTAAATGTGTTCGGCATTTCCACTGAATTTCATGCCATCAATGAGTAGGTCGTTGCGACCAGAGAATTCTGCGTTTACACCTAAAGTTTTTAGTACTTCAATAATTGGAATACAATATTGTTTAAAATCAATTTTTATATCGTCGGCGGTTTGGGCATTGGTGATAAAGGTAAAATTTAGATTTCCCATATCATGGAATACAGCTCCACCGCCTGAGAGGCGACGAACCACTTTAACACCGTTGGCTTGAACATAATCGGTGTTAATTTCCGCCAAAGTATTTTGATGCTTACCAACTATGATGGCGTTTTCGTTGCGCCAAAGGGTAAAAATATTTTCGTTAAATTCTTTAAGTAAATACTCTTCGGCAGCAAGGTTAAAGTATGGGTCGTTGTTTGGGTTTTGAATGATGAGCATTGCTGCAAAAATACACGTTTGGGCGGAAACCTTAAGTCAAACTGACGTAAATATGTATTTTTTATTAAAATCAGTGGCTTACAATTTTTATAGTAATTAGAAACAATGTATTTTTGCGGCCGTCATGAATTTTGAACTAACAGAAGAACAATTAGCAGTACAACAAGCTGCTAGGGACTTTGCACAAACCGAGTTATTACCGGGTGTAATTGAGCGCGACAACAACCAAGAATTTCCAGCTGAACAAATTAAAAAGTTAGGCGAATTGGGCTTTTTGGGTATGATGGTAGATCCTAAATACGGGGGAAGCGGCATGGATACAGTAAGTTATGTATTGGCTATGGAAGAGCTGAGCAAGATAGATGCTTCTGCCTCTGTGGTAGTGTCTGTAAACAATTCATTGGTTTGCTGGGGCTTGGAAACCTTTGGTTCAGAAGAACAAAAAATGAAGTACTTGGTTCCATTGGCGAAAGGCGAAGTGCATGGTGCATTTTGTTTAAGTGAGCCAGAAGCTGGTAGCGATGCTACTTCACAAAGAACCACTGCTATCGACATGGGCGATTATTACTTATTAAACGGTACTAAGAATTGGATTACCAATGGTAAAACTGCTTCTATTTACTTGGTAATTGCACAAACGAATGTTGAGGCTGGTCATAAAGGCATCAATGCATTTATTGTTGAGGGTGGACTGGATGGTTTTGTGGTTGGAAAAAAAGAAGATAAAATGGGTATTCGCGGAAGTGATACACATTCATTAATGTTTACGGATGTAAAAGTTCCGAAAGCAAACAGAATAGGTGAAGATGGATTTGGATTTAAGTTTGCCATGAAAACCTTAACTGGCGGACGTATTGGTATTGCTGCTCAAGCATTAGGTATTGCTAGCGGCGCTTATGAATTGGCTATTAAATATTCTAAAGAAAGAAAAGCATTTGGCACAGAGATTATGAACCACCAAGCCATTCAATTCAAATTGGCTGATATGGCTACTGAAATTGAAGCAGCTAGAATGTTGTGTTTAAAAGCTGCTTGGTTAAAAGACCAACATATGGATTACAACAGAGCTGGCAGTATGGCTAAGTTATTTGCCAGTGAAGTAGCAATGAAAACAACGGTTGAAGCGGTTCAAGTTCACGGTGGATACGGTTACGTAAAAGAGTACCACGTAGAGCGTTTAATGCGCGATGCAAAGATTACCCAAATCTACGAAGGCACCAGTGAAATACAACGTGTTGTTATTGCACGTGATATTTTGAAGTAGTTATTAGTTAATAGTTATTGGTTATTAGTATCGGTAACATTCAATATTTCCGACTCAACTCAGCCCTCTTGCTGTTGTTGCTCAATCACAAATATTATTTAAAAAGCTTCTCGAAAGGGAGGCTTTTTTTATGCTAATTTTGTCTTAATCACCTCCACTTCGTGGTCTTTGCCGTAAAGGAAGATGTCGAGCCAAAGTTTGATGATTTCGCTGCTGTTGTTTTCGATTAACATTGTGAACGTCTTGAAGTCTGTGGCATCAAGTTCATTTTCGCCTTTTATGTGTTTTGGCGCATCCATTAAACCATCTGAAAACCCAATGCTGAAAGTGCTACAGCAGCTGCCTCTATTAGCCATAAGCAGAATAGGTAAGCTGTCTTCTTGTTTAAAACTGATGATTAGTCCGTAGTAATCATATATTGGTTTCATGGTTGTGGCGAAAGGCCAACAAATTTAATCAAATATTCTTCATACTGTCAAGTCATATTTTTGGCATGAAAAGCACTTCAGTTTTTCCTAAGACGGTAATCGGTATTTTAGTTCAAGTCCAATAAAATAATGGCGTGTGAGTCCCTCTGGTCTGGTTTTGCGCACTATGAGTGGTTGGGCAAATCGACAGCTCAATTCGAAGTGTTTGTTGATGGCATACGTTCCACTAACAGCAAAGTTGAGGGTTAGTCCTTTCGATCCATGCACCGCATATGAGGCGGTGTTGCTGGCATTGTACACCCTGTCGTGCAGAAGGTGGTAAACTGCAATGAGTCCTGCGTTGGCTTGAAAGCGTTTGTTTATTGCAATACTTCGGTCTATGCGCAACAAAGCATCTGGTCTTCTCATAAGTTTGTTAGAAGTAAAATAAGCGGAAGTATTTGGTGTGTATTGGGCCAAACTGCTTTCAAAATTGTTTTTGTTAATTTGAACTAAGGGCATTTGAAAACCAAGAGCAAAACGCCAAACACTTTTATAACGCGCATCGGCTCCCAAGAGGATATCGTGGGTGCCTAAGCTGGTTTGGTAAACCATAGGCAAAGCCATCATCATGCTGTTGTTGGCAGGCAATTGAATTTCAAAAGCTTTATCAGCTGCATTGACACCCAATTTGAACCCAAAGGTGTAGTTAATTGACCAATCATTTTTCTGATTAGATTGGTAAGTAAAACTGGCGCTAATATCACCCAATCCTTGGGTCTTAGCCAAGTTTCCTTGTGTAAAAATATAAGGAAGTTTTAATTGTATCTGGGCTTTTTTAAATACAGATTTACTGATTTCAATTTGGGTATTGTATACGTTTACCTTTTGTTCACCGCTGCCTAAACTTTGGTTGATAGCGAAAGAGAAACGGTCAAATGTTTGGTCCTTTTTAAGGGAAGAACCTAAAGTGCAAATTCCTGCATCACTGCAACCCTGCCCTGGTAATTTTTCAATAAAAGACAGTACCAGAATAATATACAGAATTTTTTTCATTTCACAAAAATACAGTCTTAGAGGGAGGTTTTTTAGCCCAATTGAAATAAAATGAGCCAAAAATGTGAACCAAAAAAATTAGGTCTAATCAACTGAATTACAAGAGTTTGAATAGCACTTAAAAAATAATTATCAACAAAGTGGAGAAAAGTGGAGAAAAGTGGATTTTTTGATTTTATTTTACAAAATTATTTACAGAATCTAAATGGCACGGTTTATCGGAGAGTTTGAATGCAAAATTGACAGCAAGGGTAGAATTATCTTGCCGGCGAAGCTGCGTTTGCAAATTCCAGACAAAGAAGCCAAAGCAATGGTGATCAACAGAGGTTTTGAAAAGTGTTTGGTTTTATATACGTCTGCCGATTGGTCGATGGAAACAGAAAAATTGCAGGTTTTAAATGATTTTAACCGAACCGCCAGAAAGTTTATCCGTCAGTTTAACAATGGTGCCAACATCGTTCCCATAGATACCAATAGCAGGATTAACATTCCAAATAGTTTGATTGAATATGCCTCTTTGAAAGGCGATGTGATTGTATCGTGTTACAACCACAAAATAGAGATATGGGATAAGAAACATTACGAGGAAGAATTGAAGTTCGACGACCAAGAATTTTCAAGGATGGCTGAAGAGTTAATGGGGGATAATCCACCTGTGCAAAACCCTTTAAAAAACGACAGCAATGACAACTGAAGTCTACCATTTGCCAGTGATGTTGAATGAGTGCATTCAGGGTCTTAAAATAAAAGAAGACGGTCTATACGTGGATGTAACCTTTGGTGGTGGTGGTCATTCCAAAGAAATTTTAAAGCATCTTGGCCCCAAAGGAAAGTTGTATGCATTTGATCAGGATTTGGATGCGCTTGGGAATTTGCCCGACGACGATCGCTTGGTGTTTATAAACCACAACTTTAAATACATCAAACAATTTTTACAGTATTTAAAAGCGCTTCCAGTTGATGGTATATTGGCTGATTTGGGTATTTCATCTCATCAGATAAACGAGGCAGATAAAGGTTTTGCGCACCGTTTAGGGGGTGACTTGGACATGCGTATGGACCGTAAATCTGGACTTAAAGCCAGCGATGTAGTGAACACTTACTCTGAAAAAGAATTGCTAAGGGTATTTAATACCTATGGCGAGGTAAGGAATGCGTATAAATTGGTTTTGTTGATCATCGCAAAGCGCAAAATTAACCCAGTCACCACCATCGATGAATTTAAAGATGCAATACGCAATTGTATCCCCGGAAAGGAAGAAAGCAAATACTTATCGCAGGTTTTTCAGGCGTTGCGCATAGAAGTTAATGAAGAGATGAAAGCTTTAGAAAGCTTATTAGAAAATTCAGCTTCTGTCTTAGAAAAAGGTGGGCGTTTGGTGGTAATGAGTTACCATTCATTGGAAGACAGAATGGTAAAAAACTTTATCAATTCTGGAAATGTAGCTGGGGAGGTTGAGAAGGATTTTTTTGGAAATAAAACAGAATTATTCAAATCTCTTACTAAAAAGCCAATCATTCCCAGCGATGAAGAAATAGATAGAAATAGAAGGTCGAGAAGTGCAAAATTAAGAATAGCAGAAAAGATTTGAACCAGTTTAAGCCCAATACCATCAATCCTGAAAAAGGCCATGAAAGTCCTGCGAACGAGCAGGCTGATGAGATGCTTAAAAAAGCCAGCGACTTCACCTTTTTTATCGACAAGGATAATTTGAGTAAATTGATGCCACCCATATTTATGGCGGTTGGAATTATTGTGGTTTATATAGCACTTTCTCATTTTCATGTAAAGAGTTTAAGAGAGAAAGAAGAATTAAAAAACGAATTAACTGAATTGCGTTCTGAGTACATCAGTGTAAAAAGTAGTTTGATGAAACAAAGCAACCAAAGCAGTGTAGCCAAGCGCCTCAGCACCGATGAAATTAAAGAATTGCGCACCCCGCCATTGATTATAGAGAAAGACGTTAAAAAGTGAATTTAAAGAAAGCCATATTGCTCAGATCATGGATTGCCTTTTTGATGGTAATCCTTTTGGCATGTGCTGTAATATGGCAGATAGTAAATTTGCAATTCACTCAAAAGGGAAAATACACTGCCATCAGTTTGGCTCAAAGCACCAAATGGAGAGAGATTCAAGCATCAAGGGGGAATATTTATGCAGAAGATGGAAGTTTGTTGGCCACCAGCATCCCTAAATATGAATTGCGATTGGATACCAAGGTTGAGACCATTACCAATGAATACTTCAATGCCAATGTCGACATATTAGCCAATAATTTGGCTTTGAAATTTACAGACCGAACAAATTTAGAATGGCGCAATTATTTACTTGCAGCCAGAAACAAGGGCGAAAGGTATCTTCTAATTAAACGTGATGTAGATTACATGACGGTTAAAGACCTAGCGGAGTGGCCAATTTTTAAAGTAGATAAAGATAAAATTGGGGGTCTAATTAAAATTGAAAAGTTTAAACGCGAAATACCTTTTGGTTATTTGGCGATGAGAAGCATAGGTTACACCAATCAATCGGGCATTAAAATTGGATTAGAAGGTTCTTACGATTCAATGCTGTCGGGCACCGTAGGCAAACGTTTAGAGCAAAGAATATATGGAGGCGTTTGGAAACCTGTAGACAACAGCTCAGAAATGGAGCCTCGTAATGGTTTTGACGTATATACCACCATTGACATTAACATACAAGACGTAGCAGAAAATGCACTTCAGCAGTGTTTGTTGGCCAACCAAGCTTCACATGGATGTGCCATTTTAATGGAAGTTAAAACGGGTGCTGTTAAAGCCATTGCCAATTTAAAACGCAATGCAGACAATACTTGCAGTGAAGCGGAGAATTATGCGGTTAATGAATTTAGTGATCCAGGAAGTACCTTTAAATTAGTAAGTGCTTTAGCGCTATTAGAAAGTAAAAGTATAAAATTAGAAGACACCATAGATATTGAATGGGGTGCAACCACATTTGGTGATTTGAAAATGGTGGATTCGCATCGTTCTCCATATAAAAAAATAAATTTTCAATATGCTTTCGAAAATTCCAGCAATGTTGGGATTGCTAAGTCGGTTCAAAAATATTTTAAAAACAGACCGGAAGCATTTTTACAATATGCCTTCAATCTGGGCTTAAACAAACCTTTGACTTTTGACATCAAATCGACTAGAAAACCTTTGCTTAAAAACACCAAAGATAAAACATGGAGTTCTACCACATCTTTACCATTTATGAGTATTGGTTATGAAATGGAATTGAGTGCACTTCAAATATTATCGGTTTACAATACAATAGCCAATAATGGAACGATGGTAAAGCCATTCATTGTTAGGGAAGTAAAAGAATTTGGAAAAATCATTCAAAAAAACGAGACCAGTATTTTAAACGAAAAAATCTGTAGCGAAGAGACCATTAAACTGCTTAAGAAATTATTGGAAGGCGTTGTGGAAAATGGCACCGGAAATAGACTAAAAGGTTTGGCCTATAAAGTTGCCGGTAAAACAGGCACTGCACAAAAGGCCTCAAGCAATGGATATGATAAGAGTGCGCACAAGGCTTCATTTGTAGGATACTTTCCTGCAGACAATCCGAAGTACAGTTGCATAGTGGTTATAAACGATCCCACAGCAGGCGATTATTATGGAGGCACTGTAGCCGGTCCTGTATTTAGAGAAATAGCCGATAAGGTATTTAGCACCAATATTTCTTTACACAAACCAATTGTGAGATTGGCAGCGCCTTCAATGCCTAAAGTAAAAAATGGCAATAGAAGCGATATAAAATATGTGTTGAACCATATTGGAATCAGCAGCCATCAAATTATTGGTTCTGCTGAATCGGAGTATGTTAGAAGTTCGCCAAGTGTGCAGTCTTTGAATTTGAAAGAAATTACCACCGATGTGAATTTGATTCCTGATGTGGTCGGCATGGGCTTAAAAGATGCTGTCTATTTATTGGAAAACCGCGGCGTAAAAGTCATCGTTGAAGGATATGGAAGTATTTGTTTTCAATCCATCCCAGCGGGTACACGCACAAGTAAGGGTAATATTATTTATTTGAGATTAAATCCATGAGTAAGTACCTAAACGATATCGCCCAATATTCAGGTATTAAAGAAATACATGGCTCAGCCAATGTTTTGGTAAAGAACTTGGTTTTAGATTCACGTCAAGTAAGCGAAGATGCAATGTTTTTTGCTGTGAAGGGAACATCTATTGATGCCCATCAATTTATTCCTAAGGCGATTGCAGATGGCGCTAGCGCAATAGTCTGTAGTGAATTGCCAAAGGATATACAAGAAAATGTAACATATGTTTTGGTTGATGATGTGCAACAATCAGTGGGCTATTTTGCCTCTGCATTTTATGAATTGCCATCAAATAAAATGACTTTAGTGGGTGTAACCGGCACCAATGGAAAGACTAGTACTTGTACCATGTTGTACAACTTGTTTACCTCTTTGGGATATACCTGCGGACTTGTAAGTACGGTAGAATATATTATTGGAAAAACAACCTATACCAGCACCCATACCACGCCCGATCCAATTCGCTTAAATGCGTTGATGGATGAAATGGTGCAAGCAGGTTGCGCTTATTGCTTTATGGAAGTGAGTTCCCACGCGGTAGTGCAAGGAAGAATTAACGGATTGCATTTTGCTGGAGCTGCGTTCACCAACATAACCCACGACCACCTGGATTACCACGGAACGTTTGACAACTACATCAAAGCAAAGAAAAAGTTTTTTGATCAACTGCCTGTAGATGCATTTGCCTTAACAAATAAAGACGACCGAAACGGACAAATTATGTTGCAAAATTCTCCTGCAGCAAGGTATACCTATGCTTTGCAATCGGCAGCAGATTTTACCTGCAAAATACTAGAGAGCGATTTTGAAGGGCTACTGTTAAAAATAGAATCTGAAGAAACTTGGTTTGCCCTAATTGGAAAATTCAATGCTTATAATTTATTGGCAGTTTATGCCACTGCATTCTTGCTGGGCATAGACCGCTTTGAGATACTTACTCATTTGTCTAAGCAAGGCCGGGTAAATGGAAGATTTGAGGTGTATAGAAGTCCTAAAGGTATTATTGGCATTGTTGACTATGCGCACACCCCTGATGCATTGGATAATGTATTGAGCACAATTCAACATATAAGAACTGGTAATGAGCAGCTTTTGAGCATTGCAGGATGCGGTGGTAATAGAGACAAAGAAAAAAGACCAGTTATGGGTAAAGTCGCCGCTCGTATGAGTGATAAGGTGATATTTACCAGCGACAATCCTAGGAATGAAGACCCAAGTGCCATAATTGAAGACATGCAGAGCGGTGTTGATCCGTTGGATTATAAAAAGGTTTTAAAAATTACAGACCGTAAAGAAGCCATTAAAACGGCGGTGATGTTGAGCAAATCCAAAGACATTATTTTATTGGCTGGCAAAGGACACGAAACCTATCAAGACATTAACGGCATCAAACACCCATTTGACGACAGGCAAATATTAATCGATATTTTTAAAGAGAATTAAACAGATGCTATACCATTTTTTTACATACCTCGACAAGCACACCGATATCTGGGGATTGGGTGTTTGGAAGTACCTGACTTTTAGGATGGGATTGGCGATGATTTTATCGCTTACCATTTCGGCTGTATTTGGCAAAAGACTTATAAATGCTTTGCACAAATTGCAGGTTTCTGAAACCATCCGCGATTTAGGTTTACAAGGTGAAGAAGCCAAAAAAGGCACCCCAACTATGGGCGGCTTAATTATGCTTGGGGCAATATTAATTCCTACCTTGTTGTTGGCCCGCTTAAACAATGTTTATGTGCTGCTGATGATAGCCGTAACCATATTAACGGGTTTAATTGGATTTATAGACGACTACATTAAAGTCTTTAAGAAAGACAAAGAGGGATTGTCTGGTCGTTTTAAAATATTGGGGCAAATTATTGTTGGTTTATTGGTTGGATTAACGCTGTATTTTAACCCTGCCGTTGTGGTCACTGAGCACTATAAGGCCAAGGAAATTGCTGAATTAAATATTGATACCACCCATTTGTCGACCCGCGTTATTCAAGGAGAAAAGATATACTACCAAAATAAAAAAACCTTAAAAACAACCATACCGTTTTTTAAGTTTTCAGAATTTGATTACCACAAAATTTCCGACTTCTTTGGCATGGGTTCAAAGTATGCTTGGATCGTTTATGTTTTGGTGGTGATTTTTATCATCACTGCGGTTTCGAATGGAGCCAATATAACCGATGGAATCGATGGATTGGCGGCAGGAACATCTGCAATTATTGGTACCACCTTGGGTTTGTTTGCCTTTATTTCTGGAAACATTTTGCTGGCCGATTATTTGAACATCATGTACATCCCATTCCTTGGCGAATTGTTTGTATTTGCTGGGGCCTTTGTAGGAGCTTGTATTGGGTTTTTGTGGTACAACAGTTACCCAGCTCAAGTTTTTATGGGCGATACCGGTAGCCTGATGTTGGGAGGTGTTATAGCAGCTTTAGCCATTATTGTGCGCAAAGAATTATTGATTCCAATACTTTGTGGAATTTTCTTGGTAGAGAATCTAAGTGTAATTATACAGGTAAGTTATTTTAAGTACACAAAGAATAAATATGGAGAAGGTAGACGTGTGTTTTTAATGTCACCTATTCACCACCATTTTCAGAAAAAAGGATTTCACGAAGCCAAGATTGTGATACGCTTTTGGATTATAGGCATATTACTCGCGGTTTTGAGCATAATAACATTAAAGTTAAGATAATTAGTGGCAAAGAGAATTGTTATATTGGGAGGGGGTGAAAGCGGTGCTGGATGCGGAATCTTAGCACTTAAGCAAGGCTTTGATGTTTTTGTTTCTGATAGCGGTATGCTAAAGGAAATATACAGCAAAGAGCTTGATGAAGCGAATGTGACATATGAGCAAGGCAAGCACTCTGAAGAATTAATTCTCAATGCAGACGAAATTATTAAAAGCCCTGGAATACCTGATAAAGCTGAGATAATTAAAAAGGCTAAAGCCCTTAATATTCCAATTATCTCTGAAATAGAATTTGCCAGCCGATACAGCAAGGCAAAGCATTTGGCCATAACAGGCACCAATGGTAAAACCACCACCACTATGATGTGTTACCACATTTTGCAGAAGGCAGGATTCAATGTGGGTTTGGGTGGTAATATTGGAAAAAGCTATGCACGCCAAGTAGCTGAAGAAAATTACGATTATTTTGTGTTAGAGTTGAGTAGTTTTCAGCTCGACAACACCTTTACATTTAGGCCTGATATTGCCATACTGTGCAATATAACCCCCGACCATTTGGACCGTTATAATTACGAATTCCAAAACTACATCGATTCTAAATTTAGAATCGCTATGAACCAAACCAAAGACGATTACTTTATTTATTGTACCGACGATGAGGTAACAGTTTCCAATCTTTCTACCCATAAAATTGACGCTCAAAAATTGCCTTTTTCATTCGGAAAAGTATTGAACAGCGGTGCTTATGTCGTAGACAAAGAGTTTCATTTATTAGAAAATCAATCAACAACCCCAAACAATATACTTACTATGTTTATTAATGATTTCGCCCTAAAAGGCATTCACAACAGTTACAACAGCATGGCTGCTGCTATTGCGGCCAACGTTCTAAACATCAGAAAAGATGTTATTAGAGAGAGCTTAATCGACTTTCAAAACGTAGAACACAGATTAGAATATGTTGCCTCCGTTGGTGGCGTAGAATTCATTAATGACAGCAAAGCAACCAATGTTAATTCTACTTGGTATGCCTTGGAAAGTATGGACAAGCCAGTGGTTTGGATCGTAGGTGGTGTCGATAAAGGAAACGACTACACAGCCTTATTGCCTTTGGTAAAAGACAAGGTAAAAGTTATCGTTTGCTTAGGTACTGACAACAATAAAATTCACGAAGCTTTTGGAAAAGACGTTGACTTAATGTTAAACACCAGTTCTGCTGAGGAAGCTGTGCATGTTGCTAAACGCTTTGCGGCTAAGGGCGATGTGGTGCTTTTGTCTCCTGCTTGTGCGAGTTTTGATTTGTTCGCAAATTATGAGGATAGAGGCTGGCAGTTTAAAGCCGCTGTAAAGAATTTATAAGAAATCTTTTTCGACTATTTGGTAAACCAAATTGACTATATTTTAAAAGAGCAATAAACCAATAAGCAATGCAGATAGGTAGGTTAAAGTTTAGGGGTGACCAGTACATCTGGTTTGCAGTGTTTATGCTATCGCTGATAGGCTTGCTTGCTGTTTATAGTGCAACTGGGTCCTTGGCATTTAAGAAACAAGGGGGGAATACAGAATATTTTGTTATTCGACATGTGATGTTCCTGTTTGGAGGTTTTTTTCTCATGTACTTTTTCCATTTGTTGGATTACAAATATTTTTCACGGATATCTCAAATGGCCGTCTGGGGAGCAATAGTTTTGTTGATTTTAACGCTTGTTTTTGGTAACGATATCAACGATGCCAAAAGGACCATCACTGTATTTGGTGTTAGTTTTCAGAGCAGTGACTTCGCCAAGTTTGCGCTCATTATGTTTATTGCGCGTTATCTTTCTAAAAATCAAGAAGAGCTCAGTTCTTTGAAAGGGTTTATTGTCATAATTGCCTACATAACTTTAATTTGTTTATTGATTATGCCAGAGAATCTAAGTACGTCTGTGGTTTTGTTTTTGACCTGTTCCATTTTACTCTTTATTGGAAATGCTAGGCTTCGCCATTTGGCTTTATTGGGTGGGATTTTTTCGCTAGTGGCCTTTATTGGGGCCGGTATATTGCTCAAAGCACCCGATAGTATTCTGCCAGGTAGGGCAGCTACTTGGAAGGCAAGAATAGAAAATTTCAGAGGTTCTGATTCCGCTGAGAGTTTTCAAACCACACAAGCAAAAATAGCAATCGTAGGCGGAGGTTTGTTTGGCAAGGGGCCTGGTAAAGGCGAACAAAGCGCCTATCTGCCGCATCCCTATTCAGATTTTATTTTCGCAGTAATTATCGAAGAGTATGGTTTGCTATTTGGTGGCATAAGTGTCATTTTATTGTATTTATTAATTCTGTATCGGTCTATTCGAATCGTGTTAAAAAGTCCACGTGCATTTGGGGCTTTATTGGCAGTTGGTTTGGCTTTTAGTATGGTCTTGCAAGCCTTTATCCATATGGCAGTTGCCAGTAGTTTATTTCCTGTTACAGGTTTGACGCTCCCCTTAATTAGCATGGGTGGCACAAGTATTATTTTTACCAGTGCTGCTTTTGGTGTTTTGTTGAGTGTGAGCCGTTCGGTTGAGGAACAGAAACTAGAAGATGAGAAAGGAGTTCAAGATGTCAATTAGAGTGCTAATTTCAGGTGGTGGAACTGGAGGGCATATTTTCCCGGCTATCGCCATTGCAAACGAAATAAAAAGCAGGCATGCAGATGCTGAAATTTTATTTGTAGGCGCATTGGGGCGCATGGAAATGGAAAAGGTGCCTTTGGCTGGGTATAAAATTATTGGTTTGCCAATCGCTGGACTGCAGCGCAAACTTTCCTTATCCAATTTTATACTGCCTTTCAAATTGTTAAAAAGCATTTTAATGGCCCGCAAAATCATTAGAGATTTTAAACCAAATATTGCTATTGGAGTAGGCGGATATGCAAGTGCCGCATTAATTTATGCCGCATCAACTTATAAAGTTCCAATTTTAATTCAAGAGCAAAATTCATATGCTGGTTTAACCAACAAATGGCTTTCTAGCAAAGCTTCAAAAATTTGTGTGGCTTATCCAAACATGGAAAAATATTTTCCAAGAAATAAAATTGTTGAGACAGGAAATCCAGTGCGTTCTGAAATTTATGCAGCTTTAAGCATGGACAGGCGCGCCACAAAAAAAAGCTTAGGGTTTAGTGAAGAAGAGGCCTTGGTTTTGTTTATTGGAGGCAGTTTGGGTGCTAGAACCATCAATTTGGCTGTTCAAGGAATTTTATCTGAACTCTCAAGCAATAAGACACAGATTTTGTGGCAGACAGGTAAAAATTACACAGCCGATACGCATGGTTTAGAAGGCGTCAAAGCTTCAGCTTTTATTCAAGATATGGCTACAGCATATGCTGCGGCAGACCTTGTGGTTTCGAGAGCTGGTGCAATTTCTGTAAGTGAGTTAAGTTTGTTGAATAAGGCCAGTATTTTGATTCCTTCGCCCAATGTGGCAGAAGACCATCAAACTAAAAATGCAAGGGCCCTATCGAGCAAACATGCTGCTGTATTGTTGCCAGATGCCGAAGCCAATGACAAGCTGTTTGAAACCATTCACACACTTTTGAATGATGTGGCAAAGCAAGATGACCTCAAGAACAATTTAACAGCCTTTGCAAAACCAAATGCACTTTCTGACATAGTTAATGAAATAGAAAAACTTTTAGTATGAATATCAGCGAATTAAAAACAGCTTATTTTCTAGGTATCGGCGGCATAGGCATGAGCGCTATTGCGCGCTATTTTAAAGCCATAGGGTTGGATGTTCACGGCTATGATAAAACAAGAAATGAATTTTCAAAACAATTAGAAAGTGAAGGTTTTGTTATTCATTACTCTGAAGACATAGAATCCATTCCTGCAAATGTGATTTCTGGTGAAGATTCAATAGTTATATACACGCCTGCTATCCCAAAAGACCATAAAGAATTCAAGTATTTTTCATCAAAAAAAATACCAATGTTCAAGCGTGCGGAGGTATTGGGAATGATTTCTAAAAATTCCTACACCATTGCTGTTGGTGGAACGCATGGCAAAACAACCACCAGCTGCATGATTGCGCATATGTTGAATGAAAGTGGCGTTAATTTTACTGCTTTTCTAGGTGGAATTAGCAGCAATTTTGAAAGTAATTATTTTCACAAAGATGACGGCGTTTCACTGTTTACTCAAAATATAATGGTTGTAGAAGCTGATGAATTTGACCGTTCTTTTTTGCAATTATCTCCTGACATTGCCATTGTTACTTCCACGGATGCGGATCATTTAGACATTTACGGAGAGGCCGAAGAAGTTAAAAAATCATTTGTCGAATTTGTGCATAAATTGCAGTACAATGGCATTGCTATTTTAAACGATCAACTTGATTTAAAGTATGAAGGCAATTGCATTCGCTATGGCCCAGAAGCTGATTCAGCAGCCAATTATTCTGAAATTAAAATTGAAGACCACCATTTTTGTTTTGATTATAGTTTTAAAAACAATTCAGCACGCATTTTAAATGCATTGCCAGGATTTCACAACATAGAAAATGCATGTGCCGCCATAACGGCTTGTTTGTGTTTGAAATTGCCACTAAAGCCCTTGCTTGAAGCAGCAGCAAATTTCAAGGGTGTAAAGCGCAGATTTGAAACCATATTTAGCAACGAACAGTATACTGTAATAGATGATTATGCTCATCATCCTACCGAGTTAAGGGTTTGTATTAAATCGGTTAAGGAACTGTATCCTAATAAAAAATTGACAGGAATTTTTCAAGCCCATTTGTTTTCAAGAACCCGTGATTTTGCAGATGATTTTGCCAAAGCGCTCGATCTATTAGATGCTTGCTGGTTATTGGATATTTATCCTGCAAGAGAGTTGCCAATTGAAGGTATTAATTCAGAATTTTTAGCCTTAAAAATGGAAAAGAATCCTGTTTTAATGGCCAAGGAAAGTGTATTAAAAAATTTGCAAATTGAGAAGCCAGAATTGCTGCTAATTCTTGGGGCCGGAGATATAGATCAATTGCTAAAACCGATTAAGGAATTGTATGAGAAAGCTAATTGATTTTATAAAAAACAATAAACGTTGGAACATGATATTGTGGATAGCAATAGTCTGTTTCTTGGTGTTTGTTTTTTTAAATATTCAAGGCAAAGAAGACCAATTAACCGTCAAAGAAATTGAAGTTAAAATTGAGCCAAAAGAAGAGTTGGCCTTTATTGATAGCCTAACCGTTTTATCTATAATGAAGGGTGCAGATTCCTCTCAAAATATCATGGGTAGTCAGCAAAAAAGTTTGAAGCTTGACAAAATGGAAGCGGCATTAGAAGCCTATGCGTTTATAGACCAGGCGGATATTTCGCTCGATTTGTCGGGAAGACTTATTGTTAAAATTATTCAAAGACAGCCATTGCTTAGAATAATAAGCAATAAGGGACAAAGTTACTATGTAGCAAAAAATGGATATAAAATGCCCCTGCATGAAGGCTTTGCACCGAGGGTAATTATTGCCAATGGAAACATAGCTGAAACCCTTGCTGATTCAGCGTTCTTACGCACTCAGATAACACGCGATTTATTAAAAATTGCCGACTGGTGTTACAGCGATGAATTTTGGCAGGCACAAATTGAACAGCTCTATGTAGATAATTATATGGACATAATATTGATTCCTAAGGTAGGAAATCATACTATTGTATTTGGTTCTGCAAACCAAATTGAAAATAAATTCGAAAAACTGAAAACCTTTTACATCAAAGGTTTGAACGCAGTAGGATGGGAACAATATAAAAAAATAAACCTCAAATACGAAGGACAAATTGTTGCTGAGAAAAATGATAACTTGATAAATTCACAAACCACACAACCATAAATAAATTCAGAAACATATGTCAAATAAATTAATTGTAGGATTGGATATTGGAACCACTAAAGTATGCGCCATAGTTGGGCAAATGAATGAAAATGGTAAAATCAATATTTTAGGTGTTGGATCAAAACCATCACTGGGTGGGGTGATGCGCGGTGAGGTAACCAATATTGCCAAAACAGTTGATGCCATTAAGGGAGCTGTTGAATTGGCATCTAAATTATCGAATGTAGAAATAGCGCATGTACATGTTGGTATAGCAGGAGAACACATTAAAAGTTTTCAGCAAAGTGGCGTGCGTATCCGCAAAAATTCAGAAACAGAAATAAGCAAGGAAGAATTAATTGAAATGAATAAGGAGCAATACCACATTGCGGTAGAGCCTGGTTCAAAAATACTGCATGCATTTCCGCAAGAATATATCATCGACTCGAGGTTTACCACCAAAGAACCAGAAGGTATGCCAGGAACAAAATTGGAATGCAAATACCACGTGGTGACTGGTCGCTTGAGTGCAGCTAAAACGATCGTAAAATGTGTTGAAAATGCTGGTTTAACCGCAACAGATGTGATTGTTGAACCAATAGCATCGGCCTATGCTGTTTTGAGTGAAGAAGAATTAGAGACAGGTATTGCTATTATCGATATTGGCGGTGGTACCACAGACTTGGCGATATTTCACGGGGGTAAAATTAGGCACACCGCCGTAATTCCATTTGGTGGGGAAATTATAACCGACGACATCGTTGATGCTTTTGGAATAATGCCAAAACAAGCGGAATTGATTAAAGTAAAATATGGACATGCAATACCAGAAGGTACGCGAAGCAATGTTATTATTACAGTTCCTGGTATTGGAGAACGGAAATCAAAACAAATCATGGAGAAAAATCTGGCCCACGTAATCAACGCCCGTGTAAAAGAAATTTTGAGCATGGTGAATGACGAAATTAAAATGTCAGGTTACAAAGAAAAATTAAACCTTGGAGTAGTTTTAACTGGCGGTGGCGCACAGTTGAAAGATTTAAGCAACTTGGTGGAATTCATATTGGGCTGTGAGGCTAAAGTAGGCTTGCCTGATCCACATCTTGGAAAAGGTTTGGTAGAGGAAGTTAGAAGCCCTATGTATGCTACCTGCATTGGTTTGGTGTTAAAAGGATTTGAAGACATGGAGCCAACTGAGGGCGAAAATACCCACAAAGTAAAAAGCAAAAGCAAAGCTACCACAGAAGGTGGAGGAAGTGTTTTTGGAAATCTATTCGGCAGCTTTAAAAGCTGGTTGAAAGACGAAAATGGAATGGATGATTATAAAGAGCAATAAAATTATCCGAATAAAAATTAACGACGCTAAAAATCAACATATTTCACAACTGTATTTATTAAATCTTTAACATGAATTATTTCAAAGTAGAACTACCAAGAGAGCAGTCATCAATCATAAAAGTGATTGGTGTTGGTGGTGGCGGAAGCAATGCTGTAAGTTATATGTACAACAAAGGCATTAAGGGGGTAGATTTCTACCTATGCAATACCGATGCACAGCATTTAGAAAAAAGCCCCGTACAAAATAAAATCCAGTTAGGTAGTACCTTAACGGAAGGACTTGGAGCTGGAGGTGATCCAGCATTTGGAAAAAAATGCGCCTTAGAAAGCATCAATCAGATAGAAGATGCCCTTAAACACAACACCAAAATGTTGTTTATAACCGCCGGAATGGGTGGTGGAACTGGAACAGGTGCAGCACCAGTTATTGCTCAAAAGGCAAAACAAATGGGCATACTTACGGTAGGTATTGTAACCCGTCCGTTTAAAAATGAAGGCCCTGAAAAAGCCCGCAAAGCCGACCAAGGTATAGAAGATTTAAAACCACATGTTGATGCATTGTTGGTGATTAGCAACCAAAGAATACTAGAAATGTATTCTAATCTTAGAATTACAGAAGCCTTGGGTAAAGCAGACGATGTTTTGTTTACCGCAGCCAAGGGTATTGCTGAAATTATTACCGTAGAAGGTTTGTTGAATGTAGACTTTAGAGATGTTAAAACGGCCTTAGAAAATAGCGGAAGAGCAATAATGGG
Source organism: Chitinophaga pinensis (assembly GCA_945888525.1). GTDB lineage: Bacteria > Bacteroidota > Bacteroidia > NS11-12g > UBA955 > JABMMZ01. The sequence continues at coordinate 32,656 of CAMDAF010000003.1, read as the reverse complement.
TACTGGTGTTGCCATTGGCGATGACCGTGCTATGAACGCTTCTCAATTGGCGCTTGATTCTCCATTGTTGGATGAAAATAGTATCGAAGGGTCTAAACATATTTTAATCAATATCAGTTTTGGAAACGACGAACCTTATGCCTCAGAAATTGATGTCATCATCGCATTCTTCCAACAACAGGCTGGTCAGAATGCCAACCTTAAATACGGCCTCACTAAAAATGATGTCCTAGATAATGAGATTGCCATAACACTTGTTGCCACTGGTTTTGACAACAATAGTACCAACATAACTTTAGTGGATGATGCCGAAGATGAGGGCAATATTGAAATCGATTTTAATGAGCTTGAAACAGTCAACTTTATTGTAGACGAAAAGATTGTTGCACACACTGCGCCAATTGCCGAGGATTTGTTTGGTTTGTCTAACGATGATAGATTAATTCCTCCTGCACAGCAAGAAGTGCAAAGGTCAAGGAATTTAAATGATTTGGATACGCCAGCCTATTTAAGACAAAACATTGTTCTAGAGGAGCCGCAAGCGGGTGTGGAAATTTCAAAAATTTCTTTAGAAGAAGATAAAGACAACAAAACACTGCGTTTTAAAGACAACGGCAATAAATACCTACACGATAACGTCGATTAATCTCCTTTAATGTTTTCTTTTCAACGTATCAGCTTATTGCTGATTCTTGTTTTACAAGTCTGGCTGGTGCAAGCTGGCGATAGAATGGGTGCTGGATTTAAAAAAGGGCAATTCTTTTTTTATTGGGGATATAACAGAGGCTATTATAGCCGCTCTGACATCAACTTCAAGGGTGCCGATTACAACTTTACACTTTATGATGTTAGGGCCAAAGACAGGCAGTCTAAATTGGGCGCTGACCCATATTTGCACATTAACCAGTTAACCATTCCGCAATACGATTACCGTTTGGGCTATTGCTTCAATGATAAATACAGTTTGTCTATTGGCTTCGACCACATGAAATATGTGGTGAATCAGAATCAAACCGTCATTGCCGATGGGTACATCAACAATTCAGGAACCGTATACGATGGGCAATACAAGCAAAGAGCGGTTGAATTAAAAGGCGATTTTTTAGAATTCGAGCACACCGATGGTTTGAATTATTTGAATGCAGAACTAAGCCGCACCGATGGTATTGTAAGAATAAATAAGCATCTTCAATTGAATTTTGTCAGTGGTTTTTCTTTGGGTTTTATGTACCCAAGAACCAGAGCGGTTTTGCTGAGCAGAAGCATCAACGACCAATGGCATGTATCTGGTTATGGAACATCATTAAATGCCGGAATTAATTTGACACTTGGCAAACATTTTTATTTGCAAGCTACCGCAAAAGGAGGTTATATCAATATGCCCAATATCGTGGTAACGGGCTTAAAGCAAGACAGAGCCAAACAGCATTTTACATTTCTAGAAACCTTGGTGGTATTGGGTTACCGCTTTCAGTTGGGGTCCCAGTAGCCATACATTATTTATGCAAGGTAATGGTGGTGTAGTCGCGCTTTGCCATTCCGCCAATTTTACTCAGCACCATTTCAGATTTAGTTTCTGTATTGTCGACACTAAAGGGTGAAAGAGCGATAAGCGATTTTATTTTTTCTTGGTTGTATAAGTTGAAACCGTACACCGTAAAGGGCAATTCAGACATGTAGGCTTCTTCGCCATAGCAAATCACGCAGACACCATTTGGTTTGAGTACCCTGTAAATTTCAATTAAAAAATTTAGAGGCCGTTTCCAAAAATAGATGGTGTTAACAGTCATTATTTTATCAAAACTTTCATCTTCAAATGGAATGCGTTTTCCATCAAATAAACTAAATCCAATTTCATTTTCGAAGCCACATTCTGCAGCGTGTTTTTTGGCTTCTTCGTGCATGAGTTCTGAAATTTCCAAACCTTGGTATTTAAGGTCTTTGGCTTTATCTAAAACATCCTTTAAATGGCCGCAATTTCCATATCCAATTTCCAATATACTGTCCTTGTCTTGCAAGTGCAAAGCATTGATTGCACCCAAGCTCATGCTGATGTTGGTCTTGTGCATCACTTCTGCAACACGGAGACCTAAGTTGCCGTGCGGATTGCTAAGTTGAGAGGCTATTTCTTTTAATTCTTCTTCGTTCATTCGTCTGCTTCTATTGCGTTAAAGAGTAAACTATTATGAGTCAAAAGTATATAAAACTTTTTAATTTTTTAAGCAATTCTTAATGCAGAAACTTGTTCTAGATTGTGCTTGGATTTTCATGCAATTTGAAGTAATTTTATTATATGGCTGAACACAATGAAATAGGAAAAAAAGGAGAGGCGATAGCCAAAGCTTTTTTAGAAAAAAAATCTTACAAAATATGGGCTTGCAATTGGCGTTACCATAAATTAGAAGTTGACATTATTGCGCAGATTAATAAGTATCTGGTGTTTGTAGAAGTCAAAACAAGAAACACTGATGTGTTTGGCTTGCCTGAATCTTTTGTAAGCAGAAAACAACAGCAAAATATAGCGAATGCTGTTGAAGCTTATTTGTATTTGTACCCTAATATGGGTTTTGAAATTCGCTACGATGTTATCTCTATTATTTTAAAAGGTGAAGAGGCGGAGATTGAACATTTTGAAGATGCTTTTTGGCCTGATAATTTGGGTTTGCACAGCTTTGAATAAGAAGATTTGTTTTTCTCTTAGATATTTTACATTTTCGCAGGGTATAAGTTATGAAAAAATTAATCCTTTTTACCTGTGTAGCTATTTCAGCTGTGGCATGCAACAACAATGCAAAGACTGAAGAGCAAGAAAAAATTGAACGCGATAGCACAGACAATGTTCAAATATCTAAAGACCAACTTTATGTTGATTCAATAATGAAGGCTCAAGAAGCGCAGCAATCAAATACAAATTCTGGTGCAGAAAACGAAGGTGTAGCTCCGGTCAATTAATTAAGGCATAAAAAAATCCCGCTTACTTATTAAGCGGGATTTTTTATCTAATAAGGTTTTATTTAAACCAACATCTTAACGGGTTCTTCAAGCAATTCTTTTAGAGTGTTTAGGAATTTGGAACCTACCACCCCATCAACGACACGGTGGTCGCAGCTCAAAGTAACTTTCATTACATTGGTTTTAGCTATTTCGCCATTTACAATACCTACGGTTTCTTTAACGCCTCCTACAGCTAAGATGCAAGCATCTGGAGGATTTATAATGGCAGTGAATTCTTCTATTCCAAACATACCCAAATTAGAAATGGTAAAGGTGTTACCAGCCCAATCTGCAGGTTGTAATTTTTTGTCTTTTGCTTTTGAGTTGAATACTTTAACCTCAGAGCTGATGTTTGACAATGATTTCTGATCGGCGAAACGCACCACAGGAACCAATAGTCCATCTTCTACTGCCATTGCCACACCAATGTGGATGTGGTGGTTAAAACGAATTTTAGTACCCAGCCAACTTGCGTTTACCCAAGGGTGTTTGCGCAAGGCAAGTGCAGAAGCTTTAACGATCATATCGTTAACAGATACTTTTACTTCACCTGAAGCATTCATAGCAACACGGGCAGCAAGTGCTTTATCCATGTTTATTTCCATGGTTAAATAGAAATGTGGTGCAGTAAATTTGCTTTCAGCCAAGCGACCAGCAATAACTTTACGCATTTGAGAAACGTTTATTTCTTCAAAACTTTCTACACCTGCAACATAAGAATTGTTAGATGCAGCAGCAGTTGAACCTGTTGTTTTGAAATTTTCAATATCGCTTTTTACCACGCGGCCATTTTCGCCAGAACCAGCAACAGAACCAATGTCTATGCCTTTTTCAGTAGCCAATTTTTTAGCCAAAGGAGAAGCAATCACACGGCTATCGGAGGTGTTATTCACAACCGGCGCTGCAGGAGCTGTTTCAACTTTTGTAGCAACAGGCGCTTCAGCTTTGCTTTCGTTTGCTTGTGGAGCAGGAGCTGCGCCACTTAATAACGCTGAAAAATCTTCGCCAGCCTTACCAACAATGGCAATAATGCCATCTACAGGAGCGGCATCACCTTCGTTGATTGCAAAATGAAGAATAGTGCCTTTTTCATAATTTTCAAGATCCATGGTCGCCTTATCGGTTTCCACTTCTGCAAGTATATCACCGCTTTTAACGGTATCGCCCAATTTGAAGTTCCACTTTCTAACCACACCTTCGGTCATGGTATCACTCATTTTGGGCATTTTGATTGCTACAGCCATATTTACATTAATATTTCAGATGCAAACTTAAGAATAAAGAATCAAAAGAACAAGAAAAGGAAAATAGGAGGGGCTAGGGTCTAGGGGCTAGGGTTTAGTGGTCGAATGCGCTTAGTTATCTCATTAATTCAAATCATTGCGTTTCCTATCAGGGGTTAGGGGATAGGGTTTAGTGGTCGAATACGCTTAGTTATCTCATTAATTCAAATTATTGCGTTTCCTATCAGGGGTTAGGGTCTAGGGGCTAGGGATTAGGATTCGATCTTGCTTCATTATTCCGACATTTAATTAATTGCCGTTTAAACTAGTGGTTGGTTTGTATTCGTAATGCTTCTATACTGAGGATTTGAATATACTTTCAAGATCGTTTTTCTATATTAGAAATCCTAATTATTCTATTCTTCTTAACAAGAAAAATGGACTGTTAAGTAGCGAAAAGTTCAAGTTTACTCAATAAAAACTATACCCTATACCCTAGACCCTAAAGGTATCCCTTAAAATCATTACCTTTGCTCCCTTATGTCACACGCCATTGCATTACACGGTGGAGCTGGTACCATTGCTCAAGAATTACTTACCCCTGAATTGGAGAAAGCGTATTTGCATGGGCTCGATTTGGCCATTTCTGCAGGAAATAAAATTCTATTGGCCAATGGCTCAGCAGCAGAAGCAGTGGCTGCAGCGGTAATTGAATTGGAAAATTATCCATTGTTTAATGCTGGAAAAGGTGCTGTTTTTAACCATATTGGAAAACACGAAATGGATGCGGCAATTATGCAGGGTGTAGACCTAATGGCAGGAACTGTTGCAGGGGTAAAAAACATTAAAAACCCTATACTTTTGGCGCAAGCAGTAATGACCCAATCTGCGCACGTTATGATGGCAGGTGATGGGGCGGAAGCATTCGCTAAATCAGTTGGAATAGAGTTTGCCGAAGATGCATATTTTTATACCGAACAACGCTACAAACAATGGCTAGATTTAAAAGACAGCACAAACTATCAACTCGATCACAGCGCCAATCCTGGCAATAAAATGGGCACTGTTGGCGCGGTGGCATTGGATAGTTTTGGAAACATCGCCGCAGCAACCAGCACTGGGGGTATGACCAACAAACAGTTTGGCCGAATTGGCGACTCACCTGTTATTGGTGCGGGCACTTATGCCAACAATCGTACCTGCGCCATCAGTTGTACTGGTCACGGCGAATTGTTCTTACGCGCTGTGGTGGCTTACGACATCAGCTGTTTAATGGAATACAAAGGTTTATCCCTCAAAGAAGCATGCAACATTGTTGTAATGGACAAGTTGGTGAAAATTGGGGGCGAAGGTGGCTTGATAGCAATTGATGCCAAAGGCAATATTGAAATGCCCTTCAACAGCGAAGGTATGTACCGTGCATCCATAAATATGTCGGGTGAAAAAACATTCGGGATTTATAGGTAATTGTTTATATAAATTTGGCGCGTACTTATGCGTTTGTTTATAGATTTTAACTATACACCTAATGAATGTAATCATTTATATGATTGAAAAAACGCATCCGCTCTCATTCTCACTCTCATTTTGTCTGTCCTACTTTTTCCCCTATTTTTGCTTTTTTTAATTCAGCACATGAAAAGATTATTTACTCTCCTTTTTTCAGCTTGTCTATTCAGCATAAGCGCTCAAACCGAATTGCCACATATTCATTATCTGGCGGATCCTGATGCCGCCGAGCGCCAGCACAGTGTAGACATCACCCATATGAAAGTGGAGGTAAGTTTTGAACCCAGTGCAGGAAAGGTCATTGGAAAAGTAACCCATAATTTTACCACCCTACAAAACAATATTGATACTTTGTTTTTTGATGCCCCAGGCATTCAAATAAAAAGCGCCAGCATGGACGGAAACCCTGTGCCTTTTAGCATCAACACGGAAGGTGTGGTTTTGCGTTTTGCAAAAAAGTTGAACTGGGACGAATACCATTCCGTGGTTTTTGAATACACAGCTTTGCCTAAAAAAGGAATTTATTTTATTGGTTGGAACCAAGCTGAAAACACAGGCGCACCCGATATTAATTATATACGCAAACAAATATGGACACAAGGCCAAGGTATAGACAACCGCCATTGGATTCCAATGTACGATTGCATGAACGATAAATTTACCACTGAAACTGTTGTAAGCATTGAAAGCAAATACAAGTGTTTGTCGAATGGCAAGAAAATAGCGCAAACCGACAACGGAAACGGCAACAGCACTTGGCATTATGTAATGGAAAAACCACATGCTGGTTATTTGTTAATGCTAGGAATTGGTGTGTATGATATTAAAGAAACGAAAACCAAACGCGGAACGCCTGTTCAATTTTGGTACTACCCTGAATTTAAAGACCGTGTTGAATACACCAGCATGCACACTGAGCGTATGATCGAATTGTTAGAAGATGCAACAGGTACTCCTTATGCTTGGGGAACCTATTCTCAAATCATGGTGCAAAATTTCTTATATGGTGCAATGGAAAATACTTCAGCAACCATATTCGGCGATTTCTTCACCACCGATGCCCGTGGTTTTAAAGACCGCAATTACATGGGTGTGAATTGCCATGAATTAACCCATCAATGGTTCGGTGATTTAATTACTGCCCGCGGTGGAAGCGATGTGTGGTTGCAAGAAAGCTTCGCTACATTTTTCCCTAAATTGTTTTTTAGAAGTCTAGAAGGCGAAGATGCTTACCAATGGGCTATGCGCGGAGAATACAATTCAGCATTGGCTCAAAGTGAAAAAGACAATTATCCTGTAAGACATACCAAAGGTGGAACCACCCGTTTGTACCCTAAAGGTTCAGCTGTTTTGGGTATGTTGCGCTACCAATTGGGCGAAGAAAATTTCACCCGTTTTATCCAACATTACTTAGCAGTGAATGGATTTAAAAATGTTGAATCATGGGATTTCCAAAAAGCTTTAAAAGATAAATTGGGCTTAAACTACGATTGGTTTTTCGACCAATGGATACACCGCGGTGGTGAGCCTCATTATAAAGTAAGTTCAAGTTTTAACAACAAAGAAATTACATTTAATATCCAACAAACCCATAAGATTGATGGCCATGTGCGCTACTTTAAAATGCCAGTTGATTTTGCAATTTACTATAAGAATGGAAGTGTAGAACGTAAAACCATTTGGGTAATGGACAGTGCCAGTCAAACCATTGTCATTCCTAATACCACAGGAGCTGAAGTTGAATTCACTTTGTTTGACGAAGAAAACAAAGTGATGAAGAAAATGGATTTCAAAAAATCGAATGCAGAATTGTTTGCACAAGCAGTAAAAGCCAATCATATGATAGACCGTTACGATGCCGTAGTGGGTATGAAAGACATTCCTTTAAAAGAAAAATTAGCTTTATTACAAGCCCGTTTTGTGGCTGAAAAACACCCTGCGATTCGCGCTGAAATTGCGAAGCAATTGGCCAATCAGAAGTCACTCAACAAATGGTATATGATGTTGGTAAAAGACAGCAAAGCGGAAGTAAAGAATGCTTTCATTGCTGCCGATACAAATGTGGTGGAGCAAAAAGCAATTTTTGAATTGTTGTTAAAAGACAGCAGCAATATTGTGGCAGAAAATGCTTTGGATAAATTGATGAAATGCAAAGACATTGATCAAAAAGAAAAAGTAAAATACTTGAAATTAACTGAGTCTTTATATGGTCAAAACAACAACATCAGAACCAAATGGTTGGAGTATGCTGTTATGAATATTGATGGGCCTGAATTAAACGCAAAACACAAAAACGAACTGGTGACATTGTGCGGCGCTAACTATGAGTTTAGAACCCGTGTTAATGCAGCCAACGCTTTAAAACGTTTGGGCTTCTTAGATGAACAAATAGCTAAAAATTTATTGGATGCTTGTTTGACCTACAACAGCAGATTGGCTGGTCCTTGTGCCGATGTCTTGAAAGAATTGAAAAAAGGGGGACCTGAAAATAAAATTCTTCAAGCTGAAATCAGCAAATTGAGTGCAGAACAACAAGCGGTTTTGAAAACCATGGGTCTGAAAGACTAAGTTATTTTGCGCTGCAAAAGGGTATTTATTATTGTTTAATTCAGCTAATTTGACCGATAAATAATGTCTTAATTCACTGTTATCCAAGCAAAAAAGGCGAATTTTAAAACAAAATCGTATCTTTGTGGTTACCTAAAGGTGCATCAATCAGTTTTGGACACCCATCAAACATCTCAACGCAAAAAAGACCACATCGATTTGGCCTTTCTTTCTCAAACCCTAGAAAGGGATGAGCGGTTTTACTACGAACCATTTTTAGTGCCCCATCCCAAGCAAGACAGCATCCCAAAAACCAGCTTTGCAAATAAGTCACTTGCCCTGCCATTGTGGATTAGCAGCATGACTGGGGGAACTGAATTGGCAGGCAAAATAAATAAAAACTTGGCCATGGCTTGTGCTGAATTTGGCATGGGTTTAGGCCTGGGAAGTTGCCGTATTATATTAAAAGACAAGTCGTATTTTAACGATTTCAATGTGCGTCCTTTTATGGGCGATCAACCCTTGTTTGCCAATTTAGGCATCGCTCAAATTGAAGAAATGTTAGAGGCAGGACAAGTGCCTGCCATAAAGGAATTGGTAAATAGTTTGCAAGCCGACGGTTTAATCGTGCACGTTAATCCATTGCAAGAATGGCTGCAACCAGAAGGCGATCATATACGCTTTGCCCCAATTGACACCATCAAGCGTTTGTTGGATGTATTGGATTGTAAAATCATTGTTAAAGAAGTTGGACAAGGCTTTGGTCCGCGTTCGTTTGTAGAATTATTTAAACTTCCAATCGAAGCCATAGAGTTTGCTGCACATGGAGGAACTAATTTCGCAACATTGGAATTGTATAGACAAGAGGAGGAAACCAAAAAACAATTGGATCCTTTAACACATATCGGCCACGCTGCCACTGAAATGCTCGATTTCGCAAATAAAGCAATTGATGAATTGGGTCCTGAAGCCTTGTGTAAGAACATTATTATCAGTGGTGGAATTCAAACGTATTTGGATGGATATTATCTTTTGAAAAAAGCCAAAACCAATGCCATATATGCCCAAGCATCTGCATTTTTGAAACACGCAACGGGCGAATATGCAGAATTGCAAGCCTACTGCGAACTGCAGCGCAAAGGTTTACAAACCTGCTACCAGTATCTACAAATTAAGGATTAATTCCTCGCAACAAAAATAAACATCAACAAAAAAGAAATGCCAAGTATAAAAGGATTTTCTAAGCTTAGTAAAGAAGCTAAAATTGAATGGATAGTTGCCAATTATATCGGTAACGATGCAGAATCGATAGACTTTTTAAAAAGCTATTGGAACAATGACAGCAATGTGCAAAAACTGCACGATGAGTTTATCGAAAACACCATCAGCAATTTTTATTTACCCTTTGGTATAGCGCCTAACTTTCTAATTGATGGCAAAATGTACTGCATACCAATGGCCATTGAAGAAAGTTCGGTGGTTGCAGCAGCTGCGAAGTCTGCCAACTTCTGGTTGGAACGCGGTGGCTTCCATACCCAGATCATCGATGTTCAAAAGGTTGGTCACGTACACTTTATTTGGGAAGGCAAGTCTTCCGAAAAATTGTTCGCTTTTTTCAATTCTATAAAGGACAAATTTTACAGCCATACCGAACACATCACCAAAAATATGCAACTGCGTGGTGGTGGAATTTTGGATATCCAGTTGGTGGATAAAACCGCTTTAGAACCGGGCTATTACCAAATCCATGCGACTTTTGATACCTGCGACAGCATGGGCGCTAATTTTATCAATTCAGTGCTTGAAGAATTTGCTAAAATATTAAAATCTGAAATTGAAAAAACAGATTTGTTGACAGAAGAGGAAAAGCAAGTCCAAGTGGTGATGTGCATTTTGAGCAACTACACACCAAATTGTTTGGTGCGTGCTGAAGTGAGAGCACCTTTGGAAAGTTTGGCCGATGGCAATGAAATGAGTGGCTTGGAATTCGCTGAGAAATTTTGCCGTGCGGTGCGTATCGCTGAAATAGAGCCATACAGAGCCACTACCCACAACAAAGGTATAATGAATGGGGTAGACAGTGTGGTGATAGCAACAGGAAATGATTTCAGAGCAGTCGAAGCCAGCGCCCACACCTATGCTTCTCGAAGTGGACAATACAGAAGTTTAACCCATGCAGAAATTAAGGATGGTGAATTTATATTCAGATTGGACATTCCTTTGGCCTTAGGAACTGTTGGTGGTCTAACTGGTTTGCATCCTATGGTTAAATTTGCATTGAAATTATTAGGCAATCCGAATGCAAATGAATTGATGAAAGTAGCCGCTGTGGTTGGTTTGGCGCAAAACTTTTCAGCACTGCGTTCGTTGGTAACTTCTGGCATTCAGAAGGGCCATATGAAAATGCATTTGTTAAATATATTGAACCAGCTTGAAGCAACTGATTCAGAAAAGGTTCAAATTGTTGAGTATTTTAAAGACAAGATTGTAAGCTACAGTTCAACCGTCGAAATATTCTGTAAAATTAGGGGCATAGAGGTTCCAGCGGTATCAGGAATTAAAAACAAAGAGGGACATTGAGTTCGCAGACATTTTATAGCCACGGAAAATTAATGGTATGCGGCGAATATGCCGTGTTAAATGGAGCGAGTGCCTTTGCGCTGCCTACAAAATCAGGTCAATCTCTCAATGTGGAAGTTCTTGCCCCATCCGATTCGCCTGTATTAACTTGGAAAGCAATCAATAAAAATGGAGAGGTATGGTTTCAAGCAAAAATAGCGCTTCCATATTTTATTGTTTTAGAATACACCGATCAAGACATATCCATTCAATTGTTGAGGTTTTTAATCAATGCCAAGGCTTTGAATCCAAGCTTTCTAAGTGAGGGCAAGGATGTACAGGTAATAACAAATTTAGAATTCGACAACGACGAAGGTCTGGGCAGCAGCTCAACCCTCACCAACAATATTGCGCAGTGGGCGAAGATCAATCCATTTTCTTTACACTTTAATGCATTTAAAGGCAGTGGCTTTGATGTTGCAGTGGCGCAAGAAGGGAAACCATTGTTGTATACTATGAATGGCTCTGATCCGGTTATAGAAATATTGGAATGGAACAAAACGTTTAGAGATAAATTGTATTTTGTTCATTTGAATAAAAAACAAAACAGCCGCCAGCAAATTGCCAATTACAGGCACAATATAGGTCCTGCTCAAGTTGCGCAAATAACACGTATTAGTAAATTAATCAGCATCAACGACGATTATTTCGAATTTTGTCTTTTGCTTGAATTGGCCGAAAACGAAATGAGTCAAGTGCTCGGATTGCCCAGCATAAAGCAAGAACTATTTGAGGATTTTAAAGGCACCGTTAAAAGTTTGGGTGCCTGGGGTGGCGATTATGTTTTGGCCACGGGCGAAGACACAATGGCTTACTTTCAAAGCAAAGGATACCATAGAATTATTCCATTTAACGACTTAATATTATAATGTCAATACAAGAAGAAACTGCTTCGGTTTGTTGGAAAAGCCCTTCAAACATCGCTTTGGTAAAATATTGGGGTAAACGTGGAGAGCAATTGCCAGCCAATCCTTCCATTAGTTTTACCTTGGATCAAGCCACCACTGAAACAAATTTTAAGGTAGGTCCCAAAACTGAGGGGAGTGGAATAAGTTTAGATTTTTTATTTGAAAACCAAAAAAATCCAATTTTTGAAGAAAAGTTGATGCCATTTTTGGAAAAGGCAAGTCGCGATTTTGCATGGTTAAACGATTTGCATATAGAAATAAGTTCTTCTAATACGTTCCCTCACAGCAGCGGAATTGCTTCATCTGCGTCGGCTTACAGTGCTATGGCTTTATGTCTTTGCAGTTTACATGAGAAAATAACTGGCGAAAAGCTTGAGGATTTCTTCAGCACCGCATCTTATTGGGCCCGAATCGGCTCAGGTAGTGCATGTAGAAGCGTGTATGGTGGATACAATTTATGGGGTTCAACGCCATTTTTAGAAGGAAGCAGCGATCAAGTTGCAGTGAATATTGACCATTTGGTGCATCACAATTTCAAAGATTTTAGTGATACCATTTTAATTATTGAAAAAGGTAAAAAGGCAGTTTCTTCTACTGCGGGACATGCATTGCTAAAACAGCATCCATTTGCCGGAACCCGTTACCATTTGGCCGCAGAGAATACAGGAAAATTATTAAATATTTTGAAGGCAGGAGATTTAGATGGATTTATTCATCTGGTTGAAGCAGAGGCATTGATGTTGCATGCTTTAATGATGACTTCTCCAACACCATTCATCCTTATGAAGCCCAATACCTTAGCAGTTTTAGAAAAAATAAAAGATTTCAGAAACCAAACGGGATTACATTTGTTGTTCACCTTAGATGCCGGGGCCAATGTACATTTATTAAACCCTGAGTCAGAAGATGCTAAAATCCAAGAATTTGTTAAGAATGAATTAATAGGATTTTGCCAAAATCAGACTTACTTTTGCAACCACATTGGAAAAGGTCCCGAATTAAAATAAACATGAAATTAAAAGAATCCTTATACTATGCCAAAATACTTCTTTTCGGAGAGTATGGAATTATAGAAGATTCAAAAGGGTTATCTATTCCATTTAATAAGTTTAACGGGGTCTTAAAACTTTCGAAAGAGGGTGGTGACTTTGCCGTTCAATCCAACAAAGACATTCAGTTGTTTTATGTCTATCTAAAAGACTTAGAACAAGCCGGTACATTGGGTTGTTATTTTAATTTTGAGCGTTTACAATCAGACATCGAAAATGGCTTGTATTTTGACAGCAGCATTCCCCAAGGATTTGGAGTAGGCAGCAGCGGTGCTTTGGTTGCTTCTTTGTACGATGCTTATTGCACCGATAAAATTAGCATTGAAGCCAATCAAAAAGGCGATGAAATATTGTTGCTTAAACAAACTTTTAGCAAGTTAGAATCTTTTTTCCATGGCAAAAGCTCTGGATTAGATCCTTTAATATGTTACCTTAATTTACCGGTTCTAATACATTCTGCAACACAGCTAGATACAGTGGGTTTGCCTAGTCCTAATGAACATGGCAAAGGAGCTATATTCTTAATGGACAGCGGCCTGCCTGGCCAAACCCAAAACATGGTTTCTATATTTTTGGAGAAGTGCAAGCAAGAAGGTTTTAGGCATTTAATCAAAAACCAATTTAAAAAATACAACGACGAGTGCATTGAAGCTTTTTTGAAAAAGGATTTCAAGCCTTTGTTTCATTCATTGAAACAATTGTCACAATTGGTATATGACAATTTCAGCCCAATGATCCCCGATAATTATAAGAAGGTATGGAAAGAAGGCATTGACAGCAACTCATACTATTTAAAATTATGTGGCAGCGGCGGTGGAGGTTATATTTTAGGTTTTACAGAAGACTTCGAAAAGGCAGCGAAGAAGTTGAAAAACCAACAATTACAAGTTATCTATAAATTCTAAATTTAAATGTCTGGCGCGACTCATTCCAAAGATAAGCAGCCAATAGCCATTAAAATTATTGCTTTGTTATCCATTGTTAGATGGTACAATATTTTACTTACTGTTTTCGCTGAATATTTGTCTGCTTATGTGCTAATGCGCGCAGATTCAAATACATTTTCACTCTTATTGGGTGATTGGAAACTCCATGCCATTGTGGTGTCATCAATTTTTAGTATAGCAGGCGGATTTATTATCAATAATTTCTATGATTATGAAAAAGACTTAATCAATAGACCTGATTCTACCTTGTTTAACAAATCGATTAGCAAGAAAACAACGCTTAATTTTTATATAGCTTTTAATGTTATTGCAGTTCTAATTGCGTGTTTGGCCTCCCTAAAGATTGGTTTGTTTTTTATCGGATTTATTTCTGCTTTGTGGGTGTATTCGCATAAATTACAAAGACTTTCATTTATCAAAGAGCTAGCAGCTTCTGCTTTAAGTATCACTTGTTTTTTTGCCGTCTTATTGCATTATTCTAAGTTTTACCCTTACATATTTATATATGGTGCATTTTATATCAGTTTGGTTTATGGGAGAGAATTGGTTAAGCAGTTTATCAACTTCACTGGCGACAAGGTTCTAAATATCCAGTCATTGCCAGTTTCTTTGGGCGTAGATAAAGCCAAGTCATTTTTAAACTTTGTAATTGTATTGTCAGTAGCGGGTGGTTTGGGCATACTCTTACACGACGGGTTAATGTTGCGTAATTATTTTATACTCTTTACCTTGTTTTGTTTGGTCTCTGTTTTGACGCTAACAAAATACAATAAATACAAATCAGCTAATGCTGTTTATAAAGTTTTATTGGTGGCAGGAATTGTAAATTTCCTGTGGATGTAAAATTAAATCAGACTTGAAATTTGCGATGGGAATAGCATTAAAGCGATCAATGCAATACTGCAAACGATGAGTACAAATTTCAAATTACCCGGTACTTTTATTTCGCTTGTTTCAGGGGCATCGGCAAACATTGCCATTATTATTTTGAAATAATAGTAAACCGCCATTAATGATCCTGCTATGCCGCAGATTGCAACCCACATGTAACCATTGGTAATTGCGGCAGTAAAGACCATGTATTTTGCCATAAAACCAGACAATGGCGGGATACCTGACATAGACAATAGCGCTAAAGTCATTACCACTGCCAATAGTGGGCTTCTGCGCAAAAGACCATTAAAAGCACTGATTTCTTCATTTTCAGTTGAATGTGTTTTAACCCATTTAAATATAGAGAATGCAATAATACTTGAAATGCTGTACACCAACGTATAGTATAACAAAACGCCAGCACTGCTGTTGTTCATACACAGTAAAGTTATGACCATAAAACCAGCATGTGAAATGCTTGAATAAGCCAACAAACGTTTTACATTGCTTTGTGCACTGGCAATTAAATTTGACACCAATATGGTAAGCGCAGCAATTACTGCAAACACCATTGCATACTCGCTCCTAACCGCCATAAAGCTTAAAAAGAACAATCTAAAGAAACCTGCAAATGCAACAGTTTTTACAAAAGTTGCCATGAAGGTTGTTATCATAGTTGGAGAACCTTGGTAAACATCGGGTGCCCAAAAGTGAAAAGGTGCAGCAGATACTTTAAAAGTCATAGCGCCTAGCATCAAAATAATGCCTGCCAACGCCATGCCACTTAATTTGTTAGCGCCTAGAAAAGCAGAGATTCCTGCATTGTCAAAATGACCTGTAGATCCGTAAAGTAAGGCAATGCCAAACAATAAGAAGGCTGAAGCAAAAGCACCTAACAAAAAGTATTTAAAAGCAGCCTCATTGGATCGCATGCTGGTTTTGTGGCTACCTGCCAATACAAACAGAGGTATAGAAAGCACTTCAATACCTAAGAACAGCATCACCATATTGGTGAATGACACCATTAACAAACCGCCGGTCATTGCAAACAAAACCAGAGCATAATGGTCTGAAAACGTATTGCTGTTTTGGAAATAAGCCTGGGCAACAATGAACCAAAGTATGGCCAAACTAGAACTCAAAATGGTGAACGCTAGCGCAAAATTGTCTAGAGTCATCATATTGAAAAGATTTTCATTGTGGTTCCAATCCATTATACAGAAGCCAATGTTTAATAGAAGTCCTGCGATAACTACAACCATAAAGGGTCGCTTGATTCTCAAAAGACCTGCAATAAGTGATAATACGCCTAAAGCTGATAATATAATTAGTTCTTTCATTGGATGCCTTTCAGTAAAGTTTGAATTGATGATTCTGTAATGTCAAGAATAGGTTTTGGGTAAACGCCCATAACAACAATTAAAATAACGATTATAGACAAAGTGATTAGTTCTTGCTTTTCAAGTTTAGGGAAGTGTGAAGTTAGTGAATTGGTTTCACCTAGCATCATTTTTTGATACGCTCTTAGCATGTATACAGCGCCTAATATAATACTCAGACCTGCAAATGAAGCGGCCAACATATTGGTTTGGAACACACCTAAAATCAATAAAAATTCGCCAATAAAACCATTGGTAAATGGCAGTGCAACGTTGCTCAATACGATAATGAAAAACATAAAGGCAAATCGAGATTCTACCCCTCTAATTCCGCCTAGTTTTGACATTTCAGAAGTATGCATTCTCTTGTATATGATATCGTAAACGAAGAACAATCCAACAGTATTGATACCATGGCTTAACATCTCCACCATTGAACCTTGCAAACTTTGCATGTTTGCGGCGAAAATACCAGCTGATATCAATCCCATGTGGGCAATAGAAGCGTAAGCAATTAAATATTTAAAGTCTTTTTGGATAATGGCTATACATGAAGCATAGATTATACTTACAACCGATAGACTGATGATTAAATAGCCATATTCTTGAACACCATCTGGAACCATGGGCAGTACCCAACGAATCAATCCATAAGTTGCCATTTTAGACATTACACCACCCAATAACATTACGCCTGGTGTTGGTGCTGCGACATAGGTGCTTGGCTGCCAAGTATGGAAAGGAAAGATTGGCATTTTAATCGCAAAGGCCAAGAAAAATGCACCCATTATTAAGCCTTGTTCTGTCAAAGACAAAGAGCGACCAGCGGCGTACAAGGCTTGGATATCAAAACTGTGTGTGCTTGTATGCAAATACAAATAGATTAATGCCAATAGCATGAACAAGCTACCAAACAAAGTATAGATGAAAAATTTAAAGGTTGTTTTCTGACGGTTTTCGCCACCCCACATCAAGATGATAAAGAAAATAGGAATTAATGATACCTCCCAAAAAATGTAAAACAAGAATCCATCCATTGCAGTAAATGAACCCACCATGGCACTTTGCATGATAAACATCAAAGCATAAAGGTTATGCGAATTGCTGTATCTTTTATTGAAAGAAGAATAGATAATTAATGGCATAAGCAAGGTGCTTAACAAGACCATTAACATAGAAATACCGTCCATTCCTAAATGGAATGATATGCCCATGCTTGGAATCCATGGAATGCTATATGAAAGCGATTCGGTAGCACTCGACTTTAAAATATTTAAAGCAAATAGTGCAAAACCAAATTCTATAAGTGATAAAACAAGTGCAATTTGCCTTGCGTTTTTACTTCCTGTGAAAAGCAAAATAAAACCACTTATTAAAGGAATCAATATGAGTAATAATGTCAACATGTTGGTCTATATAAAAAAGATGAACAATAATAAAATTGCGAATACAAATACAATGGCATAATAACCGGTATTTCCTGTTTGGATTTTACGGGTTATAGAAGCTAAACTTTGTGTTAATTTTCCGATACCTCTTACCAAGCCATCAACCAATGGAACGTCTACACCTTTTTCAAGAAATAAAGAGAGTTTGTCTAAGGGTTGAGTAAATACTTTATTGTAGAATTCATCTACAAAGAATTTATTATAGGCTATTTTCTTAAATCCAGCCTGCATTTGCAAATCAGATTCAGGAACAGAATTTTTAGAAACGAATAAATGTCTCGCATACAATATTACCGCAACTATAAGAGCGGTAGTCAATCCCATTAACATCCATTCTATACTTGCTTCAATGTGGCTGCTACTGCTGCCTAAAACAGGTGCTAAATACGATTCAAATAGGTTGTGAATGCCTAAACCTTCGCCAATGACATGCGGAACGCCTACAAAACCTGCAAACACTGCACAAATGGCCAATACAATTAATGGTAAAGTCATATTTAAAGGAGATTCGTGTAAATGGTGCTCTTGGTCTTGGGTTCCTCTAAATGAACCATGGAAGGTTAAGAAAAACAAACGGAACATATAGAAAGCGGTCATTAATGAGACCAATAAGCCTAAGGCAAATAATATTTTGTTGTGGGCGAATGCTTCACTTAGAATTTGGTCTTTGCTAAAGAAACCAGCCAAAGGTGGAATTCCTGATATAGCTAAAGTGCCAATTAAGAAAGTTAAATAGGTGATTGGTAACTTCTTCTTCAAACCACCCATATGGCGAATGTCTTGCTCGCCGCTCATGGCGTGAATAACACTACCTGAGCCTAAGAACAATAAGGCTTTAAAGAAAGCATGTGTTACGACGTGGAATACTGCTGCTGTATAAGCACCAACACCAAGAGCAACAAACATTAAACCCAATTGACTGACCGTTGAGTAAGCCAATACTTTTTTAATGTCGTTTTGAAACAAACCGATAACCGCACCCAATAAAGCCGTAGCGATACCAATGATGACCACCAAGGTCATTGTATCTGGCGTTAAAGAGAACATGATATTGGTTCTTGCTACCATGTATATACCAGCAGTCACCATGGTTGCTGCGTGTATTAATGCAGAAACTGGGGTAGGGCCCGCCATCGCATCAGGCAACCAAGTATATAAAGGTATTTGTGCACTCTTACCCATTGCACCTACAAATAGGCAAAAAGTAATAAGTGTCAAAGTTTCTGTGCTTACAGATGAGTCAGCTAAGAATCCAGGGCTGAATAATGTGCTGTAATTAAGACTACCGAAATTAAAGAATATAAGACACATGGCGATTAAAAAACCAAGGTCGCCAATTCTATTCATAACAAATGCCTTTTTAGCTGCGTCGTTGTTTTTGTTGTCTTTATACCAAAAACCAATCAACATAAATGAGCAAAATCCTACACCCTCCCAGCCGATAAACATCACTAAGAAATTATTTCCTAGCACCAATACCAGCATGAAGAATATAAATAAATTTAGGTAAGCGAAGAATCTTCTCATGCCATCGTCATCTTTCATGTACCCAACAGAGAATAGGTGGATTAAAAATCCAACACCTGTTATAACCATCAAGAAAATTGAAGACAGTGGATCCACTAAAAATGAGAATGAAGCATTAAAGTTGCCAGCAATAATCCAATCAAATACTTTAACCTCTACCGGGTGAAACGATTGTAATTGTGATTGAAAAATCACTGCCGAATCGATAAAACTTAATAACACACCAAGGCAAGCAATAATTGCTGCTTGGGGTTTACTCAGTCGTCTGTTCATCAATGCGATGATGGCGAAACTGATTAGTGGAAATAAGGGAATTAATTTAACGAGTTGTTCCATTCTATTTGTATGCCTTTATATCGATTATGCTTACCATTTTAATTTAGTCAATACATCTGTGTCACTGGTACCAGCATTGCGGTATATCATGATTAAGATTGCCAGTCCTACTGCTACTTCAGCTGCGGCTACTGCCATAATAAAAAATACAAACACTTGGGCCTGACTGTCTCCAAAGTATGATGAAAAAGCCACAAGCAATAAATTTACGGCATTGAGCATAAGCTCCACACACATAAAAATAATGATGGCATTGCGTCTAAGCATTACACCTAAGGCACCTACACAAAATAATGCGGTACTTAATATTACGTAATAGTCGATTGGAATTCCGTGTAAATTCTGCATTACGATTGAAGTTTGTTTTTAGATAAATATACAGCACCTACCATTGCTGCTAAGAATAAAATTGAAGATACCTCAAATGGCAATAGAAAGTCAGTGAACAATACTTGTCCAAGCTTTTCAATTGTTCCTACTTGTGCATCTGCTATCGTGCTTCCAGGTAGTTCAGCACTTTTAACGGTTCCAACCATGGTTAACATCAATAATCCAGCGGCAATTACAGAAATAACCATTAAGTATGGATGCTTTTTGGGCTCGGTGTCTTTGTTTTGGTTAAGCATCATAATCACATATAAGAAAAGCACCATAATGGCACCTGCGTATACAATGATATGAACGGCTGCTAAAAATTGTGCATTTAGCAAAAGGTAATGCCCAGCAATGGCGAAGAAGGTGATGATTAGACAAAGCACGCTGTAAACAGCGTTTTTAGTAAATACAACCATCAAGCTGCTCATCAATGCTAGGAATGATAAAAACCAGAAGATATATTGGGTAAGGCTCATTTAATTGTTTGCGAATTACGTTGAATTGGAGTGGTTTTAATTTGACTTTTATTCACTAAATTAGTGTTTGCTACTTGGTTTTAATACCCTGTCAAGAAAGGTTCTATTGTGTTTGTGTTTCTTGTCTTTTTTGAATTCTAAAACTTCAGGTGTTTGTCTTTTGGTAACATCTACTTTTTGGTCGATTGTTTCAACCAATTTATCTTTTCCATAAATGAATTCATCGCGTTCGAAGGTGCTAGGCACAATTCTGTCGGTTAAGAATATCGCTTCTTTTGGACAAGCCTCTTCACACAGGCCACAAAAAATACACCTTAACATATTGATTTCGTATGTAGATGCATATTTCTCTTCGCGGTATAAATTTTCTTCGCCTTTCTTTCTTTCTTCTGCCACCATGGTAATGGCTTCAGCAGGGCAAGCCACAGCGCACAAACCACATGCAGTGCACCGTTCTGCGCCAGCTTCATCTAATTTTAAGACGTGTTGTCCGCGGTAAACTGGGGCAAACTCTCTAACCTGTTCAGGGTAACGAATGGTCGCCTTTTTCATGAATATGTGTTTGAAAGTAATGAGCATTCCACTGAAGATGGCAGGTAAATATGCCTTCTCCATGATTGTCATCTCTTTTTTGACCACTTGTTTACTTCTATTTGTCAGCATTTTTCAATTGGTATTTTTTTCTTCAGTTAAGAATTGTTTTTAACAATAATTGTCCGTGTTTTTTAAATTATAATTTTCCCATCCCCCACATTACCAGGCCTGTTGCAAAAATATTGAATAAGGCCAATGGCAATAATACTTTCCAACCAAGGTGCATCAATTGGTCGTAACGGAACCTAGGTATTGTCCAACGCACCCACATAAAGAAGAATACGAAGAAGAATATTTTTCCAAAGAATACTAGAGTTTGCACGATGGTTAATAAGTTGCCATCCAAGCCCAACTCATGTTGGAAAGGGAAATTGTAACCACCAAAATAAAACGATACAATTACCGCAGATGAAATAAACATGTTGATGTATTCGGCAAATAAATAAAAGCCCAATTTCAACGATGAATATTCAGTGTGGTATCCGCCAATTAATTCTGTTTCACATTCAGGCAAATCGAAGGGTGCTCTGTTGGTCTCTGCAAATGCACAAACCAAGAAGATTAAGAAGCCCAAAGGCTGGTAAACAATATTTGCCAAACCAGCATCTTGTTGCATCACAATTTCTTTTAAACTTAAAGTACCTGTGCTCATTACCAAAGCGATGATGGCCATACCCATTGCTATCTCGTAACTGATCATTTGTGAAGATGCACGGATGGCGCCAATTAGTGAGAATTTGTTGTTAGATGCCCAGCCACCAATCATGATGCCATAGACACCTAATGAAACAACGCCAAATAAATATAAAATTCCGATGTTTAAATCGGCGATTTGCAATTCAAAAACTTGATCACCAAAGGTCAAGCTGCCGCCCCAAGGAATAACCACACCTGTCATACAGGCTGTTAACATAGCGATACAAGGACCAATAATAAATAACCATTTGTTCGAAACCGAAGGAATTAACTCTTGCTTCATGAACATTTTAATGCCATCAGCAAGTGGTTGCAACAAACCAAAAGGTCCGGCTCTGTTTGGACCAACGCGGTCTTGCATTACAGCTGCGATTTTACGCTCACCAAATGTAGAATATAGGGCAACTATCAGTGTTATTCCAAACACTGCAACTACCAAGATTGCTTTAAATAACAATGGATCCATTTCTTTTTTATTCTATTGTTTATGTTGGTTGTTAGGGTCAAGCGCACCAATTCCTAGGTCTACTTTTTCACCATGTGGTTTTCCGCCCAGCATGCGCAAAGTGTCCGCTTTGATGTTTCTCAATGTATCGTAATGGTTTGCAGATATTACAGAATGTCTGTTTATTTCTGATGGGCCTTCTACAGTCCAATCCTTGATGTGTTTTTTATCAAAACGGCAATCATTGCAAATCCATGCAGTGCTGCCATCTTCATTGTCCATTACTTCACCCCATTGGTCTTTTCTAGCTGTTACACGCAACACTTCTTCACCTTGGTTCCAAAGTCTTACTTTACCGCAACATTTGCTACAATCTCTATGCGCATCAACTGGTTTGGTGTACCAAACACGGCTTTTAAATCGGAAGGTTCTATCGGTTAATGCGCCAACTGGGCAAACGTCAATAACATTTCCTGAAAAATCATTGTCTATTGCTTTTTCTATATAGGTTGAAATTTCAGCAGCATCACCACGGTTGATTACACCATGACAACGGCCATCTGTAATTTGATCGGCCACCTTTACACAGCGGAAGCACATAATGCAACGGTTCATGTGTAATTTAATTTTGTCTCCAATGTCAATTGGCTCAAATTCTCTGCGTTCAAATTCGTAACGTGTTTCTTCTTTTCCATTTTCGTAAGCCAAATCTTGCAAGTGGCATTCGCCTGCTTGGTCGCATACTGGACAATCCAAAGGATGGTTCACCAATAGCAATTCAACAACACCTGCTCTTGCTTCCAAATTTTCTGGCGAAGTAATATTGCGCACCACCATGCCTTCCGCTACTTCGGTTCGGCAGCTGGCAACTGGTTTTGGAATAGGACGTGGGTCTTTTTCAGAACCTTGTTCTACTTTTACGATGCAGGTTCTGCAATACCCGCCGCTGGTTTTTAATTTGCTGTAATAACACATTGCTGGCGGAGTTACATCTCCACCAATAAGGCGCGCAGCTTGCAGTATGGTTGTTCCTTTTGGAACTTCTACTGGAATATCGTCAATTGTTAATTTTACCATTGCTTAAATTTTAGTGAATGGGATTATACGGTTGGGTTGAGTCTGTAATAATGTTTAACGTCTTTTATGCTTTCAGGATTTGTAACATACGCTTCAAATTCAGGTCTGAAATGCCTTATAGCAGCTGCCACAGGCCATGCCGCAGCTTCTCCAAGAGGACAAATGGTTTTGCCTTCAATTTTACTTTGAATATCCCAAAGCAAATCAATGTCTTTTAAAGTGCCTTTGCCTTCTAAAATTTTATGGAGTATTTTCTCCATCCATCCTGTTCCTTCGCGGCAAGGACTGCATTGTCCGCAGCTTTCATGGTGGTAGAAACGAGAGAAAGTATATAAATTTTTTACAATGCTGGTGTCTTCATCCATAACAATGAATCCGCCTGATCCGAGCATAGTTCCAGTAATGAATCCACCATCTCCTAGGCTTTCATAGCTCATTAAACGCGGTTCTCCAGCGGCTGTTTTTAAAATTAATTCAGTTGGTAAAATCGGAACAGAAGAACCCCCAGCCACAACCGCTTTCATCTTTCTTCCACCTTTAATACCACCGCAATATTCTTCAGAATAAATAAATTCTTCAACGGGCAATCCCATTTCGATTTCATAAACACCAGGTTTGTTGATATGGCCTGAGGCAGAAATTAATTTGGTTCCTGTGCTTCTTCCTATACCAATTTTAGCATATTCTGCACCACCCATTTCAATAATAGGCACTATTGCTGCAATGGTCTCCACATTGTTTACCACTGTGGGGCAACCATATAAACCCGCGATTGCCGGGAATGGAGGTTTAATGCGTGGATTGCCACGTTTGCCTTCTAGGCTTTCTAATAGGGCAGTTTCTTCACCACAGATGTATGCACCAGCACCTATTTGAACATAGATGTCCAAATCGTAACCGGTACCTAAAATATTTTTTCCCAATAAACCTGAGGCGTATGCTTCTTCGATGGCTTGCTCTAGAATTCGTGAAACATAAAAATACTCACCTCTTACATAGATATAGGCGCTATTCGCTCCAAGCGAAAAACTAGATATTACCATACCCTCAATAAGCAAATGGGGAATGCGCTCCATTAAGTAACGGTCTTTAAAAGTACCCGGTTCGCTTTCGTCGGCATTTACCACCAAGTATCTTGGAACACCCTCAGGCTTGGCCAAAAAGCTCCATTTCATACCTGTAGGAAAACCTGCGCCACCGCGGCCTCTTAGTCCTGACGTTTTCACTTCTTCTAAAAGGGCTTCTGGACTCATGGTTTTTAAAGCCTTTTCCATGGCAGTGTATCCACCATTTTCTTTATAGGTTTTAAGGGCAGCAATACCCGGTATATGATCGTTTTTAAGTAATAACTTTCTGCTCATGATTAACAATAACGGCTTTGTTTGTTTTCTTGTCTGAATCCGTCAACTAACTTGTCTACTTTTTCAATACTTAAGTTCTCATGGTAGTCGGCACCCACTTGCATCATTGGAGCAGTTCCGCAGCTACCCAAGCATTCAACCGCTTTTAAAGTAAACATGCCATCCGAACTTGTTTCCCCAACTTTTATGTTTAATTTCTGTTCAAGGTGGTTGATGATGTCTTCAGCGCCGCATAACCAACAGCTGCTGGTTCGGCAAACTTCAATTAAACATTTGCCAACTGGCTGCAAATTAAACATGCTATAAAATGAAGCTACTTCGTATACTTCAATCGGTTTAAGTCTTAACACCTCAGCAACTAGGTCCATAGTCTGAGGACTTAACCATCCACCAAACTCTGCCTGTGCAATATGCAAAACAGGTATGAGTGCTGATTTATGTTTGCCATCAGGATACCTTTTGGTAATTTTCTGAATAAGTTCAAAGGTTTCTGGTTTAAAACTTATGTCTGTGGTTTGTGCCATGAGTTCTTTAATATTCTTTTAAGTGTTACTTAATTTTTTCTTTTTTATGCGTCTAATTCTCCTGCTATCACATTCATGCTACTCATGGTTAAAATAGCATCGCTTAGTAGTCCATTGGTTATCATTTCAGGGTATGCTTGGTAGTAAATAAAACATGGCCTTCTAAAATGCAATCTGTAAGGGGTTCTACCTCCATCGCTTATCAAGTAATAGCCCAATTCTCCGTTTCCGCCTTCTACTGAATGGTAGACTTCGCCTTTAGGTATTGCGGTTTCGCCCATTACAATTTTGAAATGGTAAATTAGAGCTTCCATTTTGCTGTAAACTTCTTGTTTTTCAGGCAAATAGAAATTTGGTACATCAGCGTGTATCGGTCCTTCTGGCAATCCATCAAACGCTTGATTGATAATACTTATACTTTCCCACATTTCCTGAATACGCACCATAAAACGGTCGTAGGTGTCTCCATTTGTTCCAATAGGAATGCTGAAGTTGAAGTCTTGGTAACGGCTATAAGGATTGGCAACACGTACATCATAGTCAACACCAGCCGCCCTCAAGTTAGGACCAGTAAATCCATAAGCCAAGGCCCTTTCGGCCGATATTGGCCCGCAGTTAATGGTTCTATCCATAAAGATTCTGTTGCGTTCGATTAGACTTTGGAATTCTTTAAGATATTCAGGAAATTCAATTAAGAATTTTTTCAATAATTCTATTGCGCGTTTAGAGAAGTCTCTTTCCATGCCACCCACTCTTCCGATATTGGTGGTTAAACGTGCGCCACATACTTCCTCATAAATTTCATACACCTTTTCACGCATTTGGAAGAAGTATAAAAACCCAGTGGTTGCTCCGGTATCTTGACCGATAATGGTGGTACAGATAATATGGTCAGAAATACGCGCCAATTCCATGATGATGACACGCATGTAGTCTGCACGCTTTGGAACTTCACAGCCAATAAGTTTTTCAACTGTCATATGCCAGCCCATATTGTTAATAGGAGATGAACAGTAGTTGAGTCTATCAGTGATTGGTGCTATTTGGTTGTAAGGTCTGTGTTCTGCTAATTTTTCGAAAGCACGGTGAATGTATCCAATGGTAGGTTCGGCATGCATAATGATTTCACCATCCATTTTCAGTACATTTTGAAATATACCGTGGGTAGCAGGGTGGGTGGGTCCAAGGTTAAGAATATTGTATTCTTTTTGAACCTCTGTTGCTTCGATGTTTTTAATGTCGCTCATGGTGCTTATCTGCCAAACATTTTATCGTTTTTATCGTCTCTAGATCCATCTTCCAATGGGTATTCTTTTCTCATTGGGAAATAGTTCATTTCATCCATGTTAAGAATACGTCTTAAATCAGGATGGCCTACAAATTTGAATCCGAAGAAATCATATTCTTGGCGTTCCATCCAATTGGCACTTGGCCATATCCCCGTTGCCGTCGGTAAATGCAAATCATCTTTAGACATCCAT
This sequence comes from Chitinophaga pinensis, assembly GCA_945888525.1. Lineage (GTDB taxonomy): Bacteria > Bacteroidota > Bacteroidia > NS11-12g > UBA955 > JABMMZ01. The sequence continues at coordinate 6,268 of CAMDAF010000003.1, read as the reverse complement.
ATTTTAACTCGGATTCGCAGATTTTTTTCCATGTTTTGCAATTGATACATCATGCCAAATTCTGAGCCTTCCTGATCAGGCATATGAACGCCACATAAAGTTGTTAAAAAGTTGCAGGCAATTTCCGGGTCTGTTTTAAGAAAATCCAAAGCATCAATTAATACAGATTTATCAATGGTGTAATTTGTGAAATCGTACTGTTGCTCTTCGCTGATAAATTTATCTGCGTAACGGTTTTTCAGCGATTGGCTGATTAGCTCGTTTAAATTGCTAGTCTCCATATTACTCAATTCCATATTGCTCTAACATCTTTTTGTATTCTGGCGAATCGCGTCTTCTGATGCTCTCAGATTTGGTTAGCTCTTGTATTTTGAGAATACCATCTAAAACCTGTTCCGGTCTTGGTGGGCAGCCAGGAATGTATACATCTACGGGAATGATTCTATCAATACCTTGCAAAACACTGTAGGTGTCAAATATACCGCCACTGCTGGCACAAGCTCCCATGCTCAAAACCCATTTCGGTTCAGCCATTTGCTCGTATACTTGGCGCAAAATTGGACCCATCTTTTTAGAAATGGTTCCCATTACCATTAACAAGTCGGCTTGTCTTGGAGAGAAACTCAATCTTTCTGAACCAAAACGTGCTAAGTCATAATGCGATGCCATTGTGGCCATAAATTCAATTCCGCAGCATGACGTTGCAAATGGCAAAGGCCATAGAGAATTTGCTCTTGCCAAGCCTACAACTTTATCTAATGATGTGGCGAAAAATCCTGCACCCTCAATGCCGTCAGGCTTAAATTCGGGTTTAATGTCGATGCTCATGTTTATTTACTATAGAATGACAATTCTGCGATGAAAATGTTTTTTTTATTTCTCCCAGGTTAAAGCGCCTTTGCGGATGATGTAGATTAAGCCCAAAACCAAAAAGCCCATGAACATGAACATTTCAATTAATCCATTTATGCCCAATGTTTTGAAGTTCACTGCCCATGGATACATAAAAATTACTTCAACATCAAAAAGGACAAATAATATTGCAATTAAAAAATACTTTATAGAAAAGGGTGTTCTTGCGTCTCCTTGAGATTCGATTCCACACTCAAATGCATCCTGTTTTATTTTAGATTGTTTCTTCGGACCTAGTGCATGCGTGGCAACCATGGAGAGTACAATAAAGGCCATTGCGGCTATGAACATAAAAAAGATTGGCAGATAATCCGACAGATTATTTCCAGCTAATGATAGTAACATTTTTCTAATGCTTTTGGATAAGTGGAGGCAAAAATAGGTATTCTATTAGAAAAAAAGGACGGATTTTCTATTTAATTTAAGCAATCTACATCAGTGTGTACAATTATTGCGTCACACAATAAATTAACATCTGAATAAAAAGTAAAAATTATTGAGAAGTTGCTTTTATAACAAACCAATTTTATCGAGAATTTGCAAGGGCTCGATAGGTTTATTATTGTGAATACATGCAACAAATATTTTAGCCTGAAGGATCAAAATTCCGTCTGATATTGTTACAATTTTCTGATTGAAAACAATTTTCAAACGACCTTCGCGCTCCACAGAGGTTTGAACCAAAAAAAGATTGCCACTTTTTAGTGATTTTTTATAATCGATTTCAGCCCGAATCAACACCGCGTCATAACCATCAATATGCAATTGGCTAAAATCTAAGCCATGCAATTTCAAAAACTCGTGTCTGGCGTGCTCTAGATAGTTTTGGTACACAGCATTGTTGACAATACCCTGCAGGTCGAGTTCGTAATCTCTAACCTGAAATTCCAATTCAATTGTTTTTGATTGCTTATCCATTGTACTTGGTCATTGCCTGTCCCGGTCCTTCCAAAATAAAACTTTTTATTGCATCAACTGCTTTGGCAATGGTAATATCAACTACCGTTTGTTCTTCTGCTTTCCATTTTCCTAAGACAAATTCAATTTGTCTATTTTTGTCAAATTGATTGCCGATCCCAAACCGAAGTCGCGGGTATTCTTGGGTATTCAATAATTCTTGAATGTTCCTAAGACCATTGTGGCCGCCATGGCTGCCTTTTAATCGGATGCGTAACATACAAGAGTCGATAGCTAAATCGTCTGTTACCACCAAGATTTCGCCAGAAGTGACCTTGTTCATTTGCATGTAGTATTGAACTGTTTTGCCACTTAAATTCATAAATGTGGTCGGTTTTACCAAAACAAATGTTTTGTTTTTGAGTCTCCCTTCTGCAACCATGCCCAGCTTCTGCAAACTAAATTCTACTTGCATGTCTTTGGCAAAGGCATCTAAGACATCAAAACCAATGTTGTGTCTGGTGTGGTTGTATTCGGGGCCTATATTGCCTAGGCCAAATATCAAAGTTTTCAAGCGTCTGGTTTGTTGGGGGCTATAGCTCTTCGCAAAACGAAGTTTTTTCCTAAATAAACTTTTCTTACCATTTCATCTTCAGCCAATTCTTCGGCACTTCCTTGTTTTAAAAGTTTTCCTTCAAAAAGCAAATAGGCTCTATCGGTAATACTCAAGGTCTCTTGCACGTTATGGTCGGTAATTAAAATGCCAATATTCTTGCTTTTAAGTTTGTAAACAATATTTTGGATGTCTTCAACCGCAATAGGGTCAACACCCGCAAATGGTTCGTCAAGTAGGATGAATTTCGGATCTGTGGCCAAGGCACGGGCAATTTCAGTTCTTCTGCGTTCACCACCGCTCAAAACCTTGCCTAAATTTTTCCTAACCCTTTGCAAGTTGAATTCATTCAACAAACTTTCTAGCTTTTCGGTTTGTTCTGTCTTGCTCAGTTTGGTCAATTCTAAAACGGCCAAAATATTATCTTCAACCGTTAAGTCGCGGTACACAGAGGCTTCTTGTGGCAAATAGCCAACCCCTTTTTGAGCCCTTTTGTACATGGGTAGTTTGGTGATTTCCTCGTCGTCTAAATAGATATGACCTTCGTCTGGTTTTACCAGGCCTACCGTCATGTAAAATGATGTGGTTTTACCCGCGCCATTTGGACCTAAGAGTCCAACTATTTCACCTTGTTCCACATAAATGGAAACATCATTTACAACCTTTTTTTGTTTGTATTGTTTTACGAGTTTTTCTGCTCTTAATTTCATACCGTTGGGCGAATGTCTCTAACTTTTAATTGTAGGTTTCGAACACCTTTGAATTCATTCATCTCCAAAGAATAGCATACATCAAAAGGAAGATTTTTACTAATCATTGGGAAGGCATCACTCATATTAAATGCTATACCATCAAATCGCGTACCGCTTTGATAGGCAACTAATTTTAAATGTTTTTCTTTTACGATTCTACTTCCTGAATCAGCCACATGGTTGGTTCTGAAAATAGGGGTCATATTGCCTGGTCCGTGCGGTTTAAACTGATCCAATACCACAAAGAACTTTTGGGTAATTTCGCTAAAGTCAATTTCTGTATCGTAAGATATCTCGGGAGTCCTTAATTCTTCGGTAGAATTTTGATTGACAATTTCTTCGAATCTTTCGGTAAAGGCCTCAAATTGTTCTTTTTTAATGGTTAAGCCTGCCGCATATTTATGCCCTCCGTATTGCACCACCAAATCGCCACAAGAACCAATGGCATCATGCACATCAAAGTCCTTGATACTGCGGGCCGATCCAGTCAACATGCCATTAACTTCTGAAAAAATAATGGTTGGTTTGTAATATGTTTCAATTAAACGCGAAGCCACAATTCCAATGACACCTTTATGCCATTTTTCGCTGTATAAAACAGTGCTTTTACGGCTTCTTAATTCAGCGCTATTTTCCAACATTTCCATAGCTTCTTTGGTGATATCGCTGTCTATATCTTTGCGCTCTGTATTGTTGTCAATTAAGGTTTTGGCTAGTAAACGCGCTTGGTGAAAGTCCTCTTCTATTAAAAGTTTAACAGAAGATTTTGCATCGGCTATTCTGCCGGCGGCGTTGATTTTAGGGCCTATGCCAAACACAATGTCAGACACCTCGTATTCTTCTTTTATTTGGTAACTCTGCAATAGGGCTTGCAAGCCAATGCATGGGTTTTCATTAATTTTTTTAAGTCCGTAATAAACCAATATTCTATTCTCGTCTCTTATTTCCACAATGTCGCTGCAGGTACTCACGGCCACAAGGTCTAAATATTTGCAAACATCGTCGAAAGAAAAATCGTTTGCTTGCGCGTATGCTTGAATCAGTTTGAATCCGATGCCACAGCCTGATAATTCTTTGTATGGGTAGGTGCAATCTTTTCTTTTGGGGTTTAATAAGGCAACCGCATCTGGCAATTCATCGCCGGGTAAGTGGTGGTCGCACACAATAAAGTCTATGCCCAAACTAGCAGCATAAGCTATCAATTCGATTGAACGGGTGCCGCAGTCCAGGGCAATTATCAGTGAAACGCCTGTTTCCTTGGCGTAATCTATGCCTATTTTAGAAATGCCATAACCTTCCTTGTAACGGTCAGGGATATAGTATTCAATGTTCGATGTGAATTTTGAGAAGTAAGAAAATACAATCGAAACAGAAGTGGTTCCATCAACATCGTAATCGCCATAAACCATTAAACGCTCTTTGCGGTGCAAACCCAAAATAATTCGGTCTATGGCTTTGTCCATATCTTTCATCAAGAATGGGTCGTATAAATCGGTCAATTGAGGTCTGAAAAATTTCTTGGCTTGTTCAAAGGTTTCAACACCCCTTTGAAGCAATAACCGAGCGATTATTGGGGATACATTAATGAGCTCAGCCAGTTGTTCTACCTTTTGATCATTGAGTTTCGGTGCGGCGGTCCAGCGATAAGCCATATTGTCTGCGAAGATACAAATTTTTTTTCATGATGCTTCTATTTGGCCATCAATCGTGAAGATTATGCTATCAGCATTGCGAATAAAAGAAAACAGTAAAAAAGGCGTATCTTAAAGGGATAAAGAATCGTTTGCGCTTAGTAGGCTTGCAATTCTATCAAGGCTGGGTTCAAATATTTTTTGGCTAAGAAATTATCTTCTAAGTCTTTTGCCAAAGGTACTGGTGTATCCAAGCTGGCCACACGTTTAACTGGTGCGTCTAAGCTGCTAAAGCAATGCTCGCCTATCCACGCCGCTATTTCTGCGCCAATACCCCCAACCATAGTGTCTTCGTGCAATACCAAAACTTTACCCGTTTTTTCAACCGCTGCTTTCACTGCCTCTTTGTCCCATGGCATCAAAGTTCTTAAATCTAAAATCTCAGCACTTATGCCCAAGTCTTTGCAAGCATCTATAGCCCATTGAACACCCCAGCCGTAGGTTATAATGCTAAGCACATCGCCCGATTGCACCGTTTTTGCTTTGCCAATTTCCAATGTGTAGTAATCGTCAGGAACCTCAGATTCTATACTTCTGTACAAAGCTTTATGTTCAAAAAACATCACAGGGTTTGGGTCGTTTATCGACGCACACAGCAAGCCTTTTGCGTCGTAGGCATTACTTGGGTATACTATTTTTAATCCTGGTACGTGGAAAAACCAAGCCTCTGTGCTTTGGCTGTGAAACGGCCCTGCTCCAACGCCAGCGCCTGTCGGCATGCGCACCACCACATCGGCAGCTTGTGCCCAACGGTAATGGCTTTTGGCCAAGTTGTTTACTATTTGATTGAATCCGCAAGTCACAAAATCGCCAAATTGCATTTCTACAATGGCTTTGTATCCCATAATGGCTAAGCCGTAGCCTGCGCCAAGTATAGAAGATTCGGTAATGGGGGTGTTGCGCACACGGCCTTTACCAAATAGTTTGTAAAAGTTGTCTGAGATTTTAAATACCCCACCGTATTCTGCCACATCTTGTCCCATTAAAATGGTATTAGAATGTTTTTCCATAGATTGTTTAAGTCCGTCGGAAATAGCGTCTACCAATCGTTTGGTGCTGTGCTTATCGCTTGCCGGCGAGATAATTTCAGCGGTATAAGGCGCGTATACATCATTGAGTTCCTCTTGGATATCAGCAACAACTTCTGCCTCAGCAAATACTTCTGCCAAATCATCGTCCATACCCATTTTTAATTCATCGTATATGCTTTGCTTCAAGTCGTCGTTCAGAACACCTTCGGCGAACAAGAAATTTTCGTAATTTAAAATCGGGTCTTTTTTACCCCATTCATCAAACAATTCTTGAGGAACATATTTGGTTCCGCTGGCTTCTTCGTGCCCACGCATTCTAAAGGTCATGCACTCTAAAATAACCGCTCTTGGAGCCTTGCGCATGCTCTCAGA
>CAMDAF010000002.1 GCA_945888525.1 Chitinophaga pinensis | reverse complement strand
TGCATTGAAACGCAATTTCCCTAAATTGCTTTAAAAATTTACTTGAGCCTGAATACGGATGAGGCTACCCTTTTGAAGATTGTTCTGTTTTGCATAATCTTCAAAACGCCTCTCTGAAATGGTATACATAATTACAAGTTCAAAGTTTTTGTTAGGCTGCCATTCTATTCCAGATTCATATTCCTTTACGCGATAGCTGCGGGCATCTTTTTCGTGTTTCTTTCCGCCGTCGTAGTATTGCGCTCTGAAGAACGGAAAAAATATATGCTTTTTGTAATTCAACATATAGTTTAGGGTTACATAGCCACCTTCTAGTTTTCGGTGTTCAATAGAATCTGTTGTTTTATTAAACTCCGGACCGATTCCGATATTGTATTCGGCCTGTATTCCAAAAGGCTTAGGGTAAAGAATAAAACTAGCCGCTGCCCTTTTGTCGTTGTAATTTAGATCTGATTTATACTTCACACCGGCGCTTAAATTAGATTTGCTTAGTACAAACTTACCTTGATATGCCTGTAAGCCGGGCTCAATAATCTGGCTGCCTATTGTTATTGGATATGATAATCTTGCCACCATATGCAATTCATCATTCAGTTCCGGATTATTGGCTGTCTGACCATTGTACACACCAAAAGCGAAAACACCATAATCACCGCTTCCTTTAAACCCTTTACTTACAAGTTCAGAAAATGTTTTTCGGGTATTCTTAGGCGCCCAATAGAAGAAAGCACCCATGTCCCTTTCATTCGAAACCGAACTATTTAAAGCGTCGTTCCGGTCTAATGGAAGGCGGTTTTGGCTCGATTGCATGTTTTCAAAACCGAATGGCACTTTACTTTGACCCAGTCTGAGTCTGAATTCATTGTTCTTGTCTAGTCCAACATCCATATAGGCATCTCTCAATTGCGCAAAATGCAGTTTGTCTGAACTTGGGCTGCTAGCGATGTCTGGTTGTATATATACGTATACCTGTTTGCTGATTTGTCCATAAATGATAACACGCATCCTTCTAATGAAAACACCTCCATTCTTTCCCCATGATTTGTCACATTGTTCGCAGCTCAGGTCTGGGTTTGTTTCTGCAAGTCGGTTATAGCGCACTTGCATATAACCTCTAATTGAAATGTTTTCATACCATTTTTTGTCTTTTCGTGCTTCTTCTGAAGCTTTTTGTTTAGCAGTGTCTGTTTGTGAATAAACTGGCCCTGCAAGTGTGGTGAAAACCACAAAGAATATAAAATATTTTAATTTAAGGACCTTCATCACCCTGATTTCAGAGTGGATTCTGAATGCTTTGAGATTTTTAGCGATTGCTGCGCCTAACGAATGCATCTTTGCCATGAATTTTGTTTGTTTTTAGTGTATTTTTTATGTTAATGTTTACACAGAGATTATTCTTAGATATCTATTAATTAACATTATATTAATATATGAGGGCGTAAAAAGACCCACAGAGGGTCTATTTATAAAGTTTATTATATTTATTTTAGAAATAATTGTAATAGGTAATAGCAACCACCTGCCAAAATAATAGTAACAGGCAGTGTAAGAATCCAAGCTATGGCAATGCTTTTAATTGTATCAGGCTGAAGGTTCTTTACACCTTTAGAAGCAGTCATTGCACCAGCAACACCTGAGGATAAAACGTGGGTGGTAGACACCGGTAAACCGAATCCTGAACTTAATCCGATGGTAACAGCGGCTGTTAATTCAGCTGTAGCGCCCTCTGCATAAGTCATGTGACGTTTTCCTATTTTTTCTCCAATGGTCACAGCAATGCGCCTCCATCCAATCATAGTGCCAAGTCCAAGACATAAAGCAATCATGATGGTAACCCAAAATGGAGAATATTCAATATCGCCTTTTAGTTTTGATACCTCTGACTTTACGATTTTAGTATTTTCTTTTCCATCCATAAAGGTTGGATTCTTTAACTCTGTTCCAATTTTCTTATTGATTTTGGCAATCTGAGTTCTCACTTCTATAGTTGCTCTCTTTAATTCCAGTTCGCTTGCATTCGGATTGTTTTTTACCACAACAAATTGCTTGAGTGCTTCTTTGGCTTCACCAGTTTTTATCAGTAGATCTGCCTTATGTTCATTGCTCAGTGCAACTTCTATATTGTTTATAGAATTCAAGGATTTGTTTACATCAAACTCTGAGTTCAATGCAAATTGAATTGGCAAGAAGGTAATCAAAATGATCAGCATCAAACCTATGCCTTTTTGACCATCATTATTGCCATGGAAGAAGCTAACCAAGGTGCACGTGGTAATTAGAATTGCTCTAATCCACAAGGGTGGTTTAGTTCCTGGCTCTGGTTCTTTAAATATTTGTTTTTCGGTTTTAATGATTCTCCTAAGTATGTACATGAGCAAAATGGTTACAGAAAAACCAAATAACGGAGAAACCAATAAAGAAAGTCCTATGTCGGAAGCCTTGCCCCAGTTAACGCCCTCACCACCGTGCAACCAGAAAAAGACCAAACCCACTCCTAATATTGAACCTATCAATGTGTGCGATGAACTGCAGGGAATTCCAAAATACCATGTGCCTAAATTCCATGCTATGCCTGAAACCAGCATACCCAAAACCAAACTTACGCTTTCACCGGTACTTAATGCTACCATATCGCTTAGCGGTAGAAGATTTACAATACCCATTGCAACCTTATAGCCCCAGAAACTGCTTAAAAATAATCCAATAAAGTTCCATAACCCAGACCACACAACCGCATAAGTGGGTTTTAATGCTCCTGTATAAATAACCGTTGCCACTGCATTGGCTGTGTCGTGAAAGCCATTGGCAAATTCAAAAACACATACTGCTGCTATGCATATTACAAATAAAACGGCGATTCCAGTTTCAAGTCCAAACATAATGTTACAATATTGATAGTTTTGTGTTAAGTTATTGTTACTTATATAACATATTATTGTTACCATAATGCGAATTATGTCATTTCTTAACATGGCAAACATGACACAGACTAGAGGAAATCGACTAACTGTTCCAATATCTCAGCAATAATTCTCAAAGGTGCTCTCGATCCTCCACCTATTTTCATTGGTAAGGCTGAAATCTTTAAACCTTTAAGGGGTAGTTTTCCAATTGGGCTATGTTTTCAAAAGCAGGAATATTATTTCCTAAAAATATTTAATCTGTTTTGAAATCAGCACCCAAAAACAAATCTGTTCGTTTTGATTCTTCGTTGAGGTCCTTTCTTTTTAGAAAAGTATAGACCCAACAATACAAAAAGTAAAACCCAATAGCCCCAATGCTACAGGGGTTGTCTTTAATAATTTCTTCAAAATAATTAGGTTTATTTAGAGCTCAATAAAAGAGTAAAAAGGATCGTTTAAGATAATTTTATATTGTAATTTATGTTTATTAAATGCCGGTAATTGCTCATTAAGTATGAGTAAATATCCTTTAAAATTGAGCAATTCTATATCATTAATATTTTCAATTTTATAACCCTTGGTTTGGTTAAAAATATTTTTATAAAACACCAATGGGTAGTTATAGTCTAAGGGCTTATATATTTTAAAATGATTTAATTCTGGATTTGTTTTTTCAATTCTCTTGAAGGCATAAGCATACATCACTTGCGCGGATGTCTCGTCATTATTCAAATCTTTTTGAATGATTTTTTGATAGGGATCATAGAAAATATAGGCAAACAGTAACAGAAAAATTAAAGTAATTTTCAATTTGCTCAGATTGAGTGAAAAATAAATCAACTCAAATACTTTGTAAATGCCCATTCCTATTATAACCGAAAGCAAAGGGATTAGCAATAAATCGTACCATACATTGCTTGAGCCTTTGGAAATAATTACATAAAATAAAATTATTTGAATCGAGAAAAATATGACCAAATTTTTTAATCCTTTCTGATAACAAGAAATGCTAACAATGAATGATGGTATTATTAGAGGAAACCAATATGCAAATTGCCAGTTTTTAAGTTCATTGTAATAGTACCAAAAGTCTGTTTGATTGTATTGGTATCTGTCGGATTGGTTTAAATACCTTGGAAAAAGTTCATTGTGCCAAACTGCTTTTAAATAGCCAGGTTCGCTTAGCTCTCTGGCAATATAGAATCCAGCAATAATGACAATTGAACAACTTAATCCTTTCCAAATCCGACTGTCTTTTAATGTTGGTATGCTTTGTTTTCTGTATATTGTAAATACGATCAATCCTGGCACGATCAGAAATACCACGATGCTTTTTGTTAAAACGGCTAGCGTAAAAAATATAAAAAATTTATACAAAGCATTTGAATGCGAAGATTCTAAATATTGATAAATGTTCAAAAGGGCTAATATTGTGAAACAAACAAGCAAGGCATCGTGATCGCCAGTCCTTGCGCCATGCTCGTGCATATACCCCCAGCTGCTAACAATAATGGCTGAAATAAAAACCCCAATAATTGACAGTTTGAATTGCTTGGAAAACCAAAAAACCAAATATAAACACATTGCAAAAGTTGCAAGTGCAGACGGCAGTCTTACAGCAAATTCATTGTATCCAAATATTTTAAAACCCAGTGCTTGCAACCAAACCAAAAGTGGAGGTTTTGTTTCCCATAAATCTGCTTGATAATTGTATGTTTTGACTAAAATATTCCCGGTTTCAGACATCTCAAATGCATTAATTGCATTTCTCGCCTCATCCCACTCCCTTAAAGGCTTGCTGTCTAAATGTAAAAAAATTGGTGCAGCAAGACAAACTGAGATTAGAAAAATCCATAGATATTTATACGTTTTTGAATCAAAAATGAGGTCTTTATTCGCTGACATATATTCGCTTAACCCTTTGTGAAATAGAAGTTAAAATTTCATAAGGAATTGTATTTAGTTGATTAGCAACTGTGTCAATTGGATGCTCTTTGCCGAACAGTATTGCTTCATCTCCTGTTTTACATTCAATTTTGCTAACATCAACCATACACATATCCATGCAAATATTTCCAGTAATAGGCGCATATTGATTGTTGATGTAAAAACCACCAATTCCATTACTCAAAGCTCTATTTAAACCATCGGCGTACCCCAAAGCAAGGATCGCTATCTTTCTTTCTGAATTTGAAATGGATTTTCTAGAATATCCGATGCTTTCATTGGCGTTTATTGTTTTTATTTGAGAGATATGGGTCTTTAAAGTAAAAACTGCTTCTAAAAGATTGTCAAATAATTTACTTGGATCAATGCCATATAAACCTATTCCCAAACGCACCATTTCAAGGTCTTTTTGATCAAATCTAAGCGCAGCTGCAGTATTGCTTATGTGTTTAATGGTTTTATATCCAATTGCTGACTCAATTTTATTTGCAATTTTATTGAATGTGCTTATTTGTAATTTTGTAAAATCGTCAAATTGTGCTTCATCGCTGCCCGATAAATGTGAAAAAATGGACGCAATTTTTACATTTTTATTTGAGGTAATGTGATCAATCAGAGCATCAATTTCATTCGACAAATAGCCTAATCGATGCATGCCTGTGTCAATTTCAATATGGATTTTTAGTGTCGAATTATTTGATTGTATTAAACATTGATTTAAGAATTCATTGCTAAATACAACTGGTTCTAAATCGTAATGGATCAGTTGGTCAACCGCTTCGATTTCAGAATTCATTACCATAATTGGTGTAGTAATTCCTGATTTTCTCAAAGCTATTCCTTCGTCAATATAAGCTACAGCCAAATAGTCTACCTTATTCTGCAATAATTTTGCAATTTCATATGAACCACTTCCATATGCAAATGCTTTTACCATGCCCATTACTTTGATGTCTTTAGGCATTTTATTTTTTATTGCATAAAGATTCTTAAGGGCAGCGCTTAGATTTATTTCTAATAAAGTGCCATGGTTTTCAATTTCTAGTTTCCTAACGATTTTTTCAAATTCAAACTTTCTAGCACCCTTAATTAGAATATTCTCTTCATGAAATTTCAGTGCGTAAAAATTTTCTAGGAAGGAGGCCGTATTTGCATAAAAATCAGTTTCAAAATGGTTTTCAAATATTTCTTTAGATGCAAGATAGTCAGGTCCTATGCCAATAATCCTTTTTACATTCTTGTCAAATAAAAGTGTTTTTACTTGTTGATATAAAATTTGTGCAGGAAGTCCGCTGCCTTCAATATCAGAAAGAATAACCGTTGCTTTAGAATGAATCGATTGCTGTTTTAGAAAAGACAAGGCATTGCTAAGCGCATTAATATCATTGCTATAGCTGTCATTCACAAGAATGCAAGCGTGAATGCCTTTTTTCAATTCCATACGCATGCTAATTGGCCTTAAGGCTTCAAACTTGTTTGCATCAAATTTTCCTAGCGAAAGACAAACTAGGCAACAAAGACAAGCATTCTCAATTGACGCTTCATCGGTGAAAGGGATCGTGAAATTAAAGATCTTTGCATTGTAAGCACATGTGATGTTTGTGAATGATTGCGATGGCTTTTTTTCAATAATATTTAAATCAGACCGCGGTTCATTGTATCCAAATGTACATGCTTTTTCATGCAAGGCATCAATAACCGAGCTATTGTATACCGTGTAAACTTTTGTACAATTTTTAAATAGTTTTAATTTTTCAATTAGTTTTTGTTCAGGACTATCAAATCCCTCATTGTGGGCAGTCCCCAGGTGGGTTAAAATTCCGATATCAGCTTGAATAATATTGGATAATTTATCCATTTCTTCAATTGTTGATATTCCTGCTTCGAAAATGCCTAAAGTATGGTCTTCATTTAATTGCCAAACACTTAGAGGTACGCCAATTTGACTGTTGTAACTTTTTGGGTTTGCGCAAATTGTATAATCATCTTTTAAAAGTTGGGTTAACCATTCTTTGACTATTGTCTTTCCATTGCTGCCTGTGATGCCTACAATTGGAATAGAAAATTGATTTCTATGATAAGTTGCTAATTTTTGAAGTGCAACTAAGGTATCTTCTACGATTAGAAAGCAAATATCAAAAGCGTTTTCAGTATTGTAATTTTGATCTACAATAAAATAATGCACACCTTTTTTAGCTAGATCTGGAATAAAAATATGACCATCGTTGAATTTAGTTTTCAAAGCGATAAATATGCTATCGTCTGCATTGGTTAAGTTTCTGCTATCCGTTAATAGTTGAAAATTTTCAACGCTTTCATGTTCGCCCTTTATTTGGGCATTTATTGCGGCAGCTATTTCAGAAATGGTATACACGATCTAATTGCAAACCTATGAAGTTTTTTATTAATATGACTGCATTCTCGTAAATTTTATTTAGGTTCGATGCAAATTTTATAGAATGTCGAGTCAACTAAAAGCAAAATTAGGTCTATTTTCAGCCGTAATGGTTGTTGTTAGTGCAATGATTGGGAGTGGGGTTTTCAAAAAAGTGAGTTTAATGTCAAACGATTTGCACAGCAGTGCATGGGTTTTAGGCGCTTGGTTGTGCGCAGGATTAATAACATTAATGGGGTCTTTAAGCAATGCAGAAGTTGCCGGTTTAATAGCAAAGCCAGGAGGGCAGTATGTTTACTTTCAAAAAATGTATGGTAAGTTATTTGCTTTTTTATACGGATGGTCATCTTTTTCAGTGATTCAAACTGCAACAGCGGCATCTGTAGCCTATGTTTTTGCTGAATCATTTAACCGTTTATTTCCTCTGCCTATACTAAGTGAGTATTGGTCAAACTACACCTTGCTTACCATCGCCGATTTCCAGCTACAACCATTTCATAATTTTGGTGTTAAAATGATGGCCTGTGGTCTTATCGTTTTTCTTTCAATAATAAATTACAAAGGAATCTCTTATGGCGAGAAGATTGGCAACATACTTGGAGGTTTGGTGGTGCTTGGTTTGTTATTGATTGTCTTCTTTGCATTTACCCACAGTGTAAATCCTAACCCATTTAGCTTGAAAAGTTCAAGTTTTCAACCAGTAAAAGTTTCTGTTTTTTTCTCGGCGATGATGGCTGCTTTTTGGGCATTTGAAGGTTGGAACAACGTTGGTTTTTTGGGCGGAGAAATTAAAAACCCCAAAAGAAACATTCCAATTGCTTTGTTTGTGGGCACTTTAATTGTAATGACTTTGTATTTCTTTGTAAACATGTCGTATTTTAAAATGACTGATATTGTTTTTTTTGAAGGAATATTAAAGAAGGAAAATGCAATTGCGGCAGTGGAGTCAATAAGCACCATCTGGGTTACAGGCGGAATGCTAATTTCTGTTTTAATATTGGTAAGCACATTTAACAGCACCAACAATAGCATTATGACTTCGCCAAGAATCTATTATGCTATGGCAAACGACGGTCTATTCTTGAAAAGTGCAGGTAAAACCCATCCTAAATATTCGACACCACATAGATCTATTGTCTATCAAATGTGCTGGTGTATGCTTTTGGTTATGAGCGGAAGTTTTGATATGCTTACTGAAATGCTGGTATTTGTGGCATTTATTTTTTATGGTTGTGGCGCATTCGGGGTGATTGTATTGCGTTATAAGATGCCAAATGATGAAAGACCTTTTAAAGTGCCTTTCTATCCTGTATTGCCATTGTTTTTTACTTTATTTAGCGCCTTCTTAGTGGCTTATTCTATTAAAGAGTCGCCAGGCAATGCAATTGTAGGCTTATTGCTATTAAGCTTAGGTTTACCTATGTACTTTTATATGAAATTTAGAAATAAATAAGTTATTGACGCTTGTCAATGCGATCCTCGTATTCAAGGAAAGCAGCTAAAATTATTTGAGAATAATTTTGTGATGCACTTTTAAATCTGCCAGCTGAAGTATTCCAAAGTTGCTTAATTAACTCAATGCCTACGCCGGGTTGTGGAATTGCATTTAAAGCCAATTGGACATTTCCAGCACCAGCATTGTATAAATGCATCACAAACAATTTAAACCAAAGGTCATTTTCATTGAAGTTAATTGATCTCGCGCTTAACATTTGCCGAGCATATGGTATACAGATTGTTTTTATCAGTTCACTTGCCGCGTAGGCTGACCGATTAAAATCAGCTCTTTCATCGACATGTTTATTTACCCTTAATCCATAATTTCTAGCAACACCAGGCATTAACTGAAATGGCCCATATGCCCCTGCATTTGACTTTTGAAGTTGATTAGGGCTTTCAATTAATAATATTGCTTTTGCATACCATCCATCTAACCCATTGTTTTCAAATGCCAAAATACCTTGAGGGATTTTTTCTGAAATTTTTTCAAATGAGTAAAAGAAACTCTTACCCATTGTGCCAACTATTCTAGGACTGTCGATTATTCCGTATAGCTTTTTTAAACTATCTAAAATTGAATGTTTTACTTGTTCAGTGCTTCCGTACCAAGATGAAGCATGCATCGTGGCAATTATGGTTCTATTGCTATGGATATTCAAAATGCAACTGTCCTTATGTAAATTCATAATTTTACGCCAAAATAATACATTTGGTAATTTGTCCAATTCTAAAGCATGAATTTCGCTCGCGGAGGTAGAATTTGTAGTCTTTAACTCCGGGTTTGTTACTACAAATGCACTTACACTTAAGCCAGTAATAATTAATAAGGATATGTAAATTAGGTGTTTCAATTTTATCTTAGAAGGACTATTTTTCCTGTGGAATGTTTAAATAAATTGTTATTGGCCTTGTCAGCATTTAAATCATTACTGACATTGTCGTTTTCTAACTGGGTGATTTCTTCGCCATTCAATTTTATGCTTACAACATAAAGATACACTCCATTCGAAAGTCTATCTCCATATTCATCTGTTCCATCCCAAACGACCTCACTTATGTTATTTCCGATATGAACATCGCCTAAATCGTCTTTGTTTAGTTCTTTAACAACCTTTCCTTGTATGGTCATGATTTTTACATTGATGTAATCAGGCACTTGATTGCCTGTTAGTGTATACACAAACCGCATTGAAGTTGTAAATGGATTAGGATATGGATAAAAGTTTGTTGCGGATGCTTTATTGATAACGGTAAAGTTGATCATATATTCTGTGCTTCCAGCTTTAGTTCCATTTGCATCATTTGATTGAACTTTTAACGTGTAAATGCCATCGCTTAAGTTTTTAGGATTAAACTCTGCTTTGGCTAGGTTATAGCTTGAAGTTGCAGGATAGAATTTTACACCAAAAGTGTCAAAATTAATTGGTTCAAAGTTTACAGAATTAGGCCGTTTAAGCCATATTTGAATGCCATTTGTATCGGTCTGCCAATTCAATTTATTCTCATCTTTACTACTAATACTTATAACAGGGCTGCCTGATACGATTTCGCCGTTGCCTATATGTTTGCCATCAAAAGTCACATCCAGTAATGGGTTTATTTTGTCTTCATTAACGTAAAAATATCTTAATGCTGAATTGTTTGTTAACGACATTTCAGGCTGTACAGATCGGTTGTTGTTGTCGAAGTTTACCAAAACAGCAAAAGCATAACGACCCCGCATGTTTTTTGTATTTTTTAAGGTGTTTATTAAAAAGAATGCATTTGGCTTCAGGCTATCTGTTTTATTTGATATTGAATTAAAGACTGTATCTTTTGTATCTACATTGTAGATTAAAACTTGGTTTTTTAAATTTTTATCAAAACTTAAATTAGAGATGTTTTGAAAGCCGATTTCAAATTTAAAATCTTCACCTTGCCTTAAGGTATCTCTCCATAAATTGTTCGATAAATTTGGATTTAAACTTCCTTCTGGAACTGGGGTAACACCAACCCTCCAATGCTTAATTTGGGCAGGCGTATACTCTTTTAGATCTTCAAATAGACCTTCAAAATAAATGTTTGGAAACCGCTTGGCATCAATATTTGACAAATCAAAATTATTGGTTTTTACATCATTGTAGACAATGGTATCTTGGCCAGAATTAGATACGGCATGAATATTTATAGCGAATTGATCAGCTGAGTTGGGTTCTTCAGATTTTGTATAAAAATAAAGATTTCCCCATTGTGTTGTAGGGCCTATTAATTCAGTTTTCAATGTGCCAGTACCTCTTTTTCCGATAAGTTCTTTTTCGATTTCTATATAACCACCAGTGCCATCGTAGTAATGTCCTGAATCTTCTACAGCCCAACCTGGTGCTGCACCCTTTTTGCCTATCATGGCATATGAGGTTAGGTCTGTTTTTAATTCATTTACCAAACTTGCCCCTAGTTTTGAAAAAGCTGCTAAAACTTGTGGTGAAAATCGAGTTCTATACATCTGGCCAACATTGCACAATGCAACATAGGTGCTGTCTGGTATTGAATCAACCCAACTTATGAATTGTTGCTCAGCTCCGCCCCACAAACCAAAATTATAAGCTGTAACATTGTCTTCATAATAGCCTAGGCCATAATATTTATTGGGGTTAAATATTCCAGGCAATTTAAATTGTTTGAGACTATTTTTATCGAATAATATTGCTACAACACTTCCATTAGAAGTCCCTGGATTGAGTGATAGCGCACCTTGACCTCCTTTTTTTATGCCAAAATTTGGCTTTTTGTCCAAATAACAATTCACGAACACTTTTTCAGATGTACTTGAAAAGGTGAATTTCTTTGTGTTTTTATCTAAAACTATTTTGTCAAGCGTGCTACTTGGGTAAAATTGCGGAAAGTCTGATTGCGACCAACCTGGCGAATGGTTTAAAATATGAATGAAACTTCTTTCAGTGAAATACCCACCTTGGATACTTCCGGTTTTTATCATTGCTCTCCAATAATATACCGTACTATCTTTTAACCCTAATAGTTTTACTTTCCAAGATTTTAATTGTCCAACAATTGATCCCGTATTCTCAACTTTTTTCCATGGGCTATTGAATAAATAATTGGTATCAATTTCGAATACAAATTGGTAATTTTTTTCAAATAAATTTAATGCCTGCGCTACCAATTCAACGGTATCATTGTTTAGATTGCTAACAATGTCAAATCTTTTAGGGGAAACTAAATTAATTCCATTTCCTGGAATATATGGACTTATGGTAGCGACATTGTTTGTGTAATTGTTTTCTATAGGCTTTTGCTCCTCGTTAATTGTAACCACGACCCTGTTTATCCCGGCTGCAGCGGCGTCTTTTGCTTTAATGTATAAATAAACAGTGTCTTTATATCCTATCGGTTGCACTTTAAAATGGTGCTGAGTAACTATAAAATTATTCGGATAAAACCTTTCAATTTTTATGTTTATGGAATCTTCGCTAAATCTTCCTCTATTCTCTATCGCAACAGCAACTGCAAAAGAATCGCTGACAGCGGTTAAATTATTAGGGTATAAAAATATTGATTTTTCATCAATTGAATAATCGGGTAATGTTGGCTGAAACCATTGAATTGATGGATCACCTTGTAAAATTAATTCTCTAGACTGTATTCTGTTTAATTCATCATTGTAATTGCCCGTGGCGCGCAACATATCAACAATGGCTTCACCAACTGTATAATTGCCATTGTATTTTTTGTTAAAAACAAAGGAATAAAAACTTTGAATTTGACCATCTACCTGACCTAGTTCAGAAAGTCCTGACTGTGCTATAAACGCAATTGCACCCCTGCCACGTGCTTTCATAAAATTTTCAGCGGAAAGTTTTATGTTTTTATCCGGCGGTCCTAAACACGGGTTTCCAATGTTGCAGCCATTAAAGTAAAAAACCGGGTACTTTAAATAGTTGTTGTATTCAATAGTGTCTCCAATATCAATATCCGTAACGGCAGCACTTCCATGGCCTAAAAATGTGATAAGCTGCATGCCATCATTTACATTTTCTATTGCTTTTTGCTTTAAATATGGTTCAGATATTCCAACGGATGATTTTGTGTAAGTAATTGCTTTGCCACCAAAGGGCGGTGATTGAACTACACCTGCCGCGTTATCTAATCTACTTTTTATGTACTTTGATTGATTGCTATTGTCGCCGCCAGCCAAATGCAAGACACTTTTTTTCCAAAATTCATTTGAAGTCCCATCATATTCCATCAACTTGGTAACATAGGCTGAGAAATCATTTTCTCTATCTACTGTTAATCTTCCAATTGCAACTTGGGGGACTAGGTTGGAGTCTAACATCTCCGTAGCAAATAAATTGTCTGATGCGGGAACCCCAATTGAGGGAATTATGTTTTTAGTGTAAGCTCCATATCTAAGTAAATTGGTTTGATAGCCCCTTCCAACAAGAAATAAGAATTTTAAGGTTGTATCCCCTTTTTCCTTCAGATATCTTAGGTAGTGGCTAATTGCAATGGGATGCGGAATTCCATATGAGAAATGCTCATACAATTGCTGAATACTTACCACATCGCAAGGACTTGCGTAGGTTGAGGAACTTTTAAACGTTAAATACTTGCTCAACCCATCTCCAATTAATTTGGGATGCGTGAGTAATATTAATCTATTTGCGTTTATTGTTGTTGTCGGGTTGTACGTTAGAAAGGGGTTAAATGCGGCTTCGTAACTTATGGCAGGTAATACATTATTTGCCTGAAGAAAGATAATTTCAGAACTATCGCAAAGAAAATATTCTGTTTCATTTTTACTTGACGCCGGGACTATGCATAGACTGTAAGTTGAATTAAATTTTTCAGCACGAATTCTAATTCCATTGCTTAAATCGTAAACCATGGGATTTAATTTATTCGCGTTATAATTTTTCCACTCAATATGACGCGGATTGGCGCTAGAATTTAAATTAAACTTAAAACTTGATGCGCCATCTAAATCAAAATATCTAGGATATTTTATGCCTATAAAGTTAATCCCATGTGCTTGGTAGCTTACACCAGGTATAAATTGTACATCAAATCGCATAAAAGTACTATTGGTGCCGATGAAAGAATAATCCAATGTTTTTGTATTTCGGATTATCTCAAAACCATCAAATGAGGTATCCAATATGTTTTGAAAAGTGAAGTTATCAGAACTTATTCCCAATTTTAATCTGTGGTCAATATTGACATTTTTATTGTCGTTGGCCCCAACAGAAGTAAATGAGTATGAGGGCAAAGGACCGTTAGGATTCATAAATCTAGTCTCTAAGATGGCTGTTTGATTGCTGTAATTGGTTCCACTTCCAAAAAACATGCTACAATATCCTTCGGTTTTGGTGTATTCCGGATTTTCTGCCTCAGAAGCTCCAACAGATAATTTTCTGCCTCTATTGTATTCATTTATAAAGTTAAGCAACGATTGATGCATGAAATAGGGCTCTGCAGGATAACTGGAAAAGGCTGTGTTTTTATAGTTTAGCATATGCCACCCGTTTTGAGTGCTAGAAGCCGGCAAATAAGTTAAATAATAGAAAGAACTATCCGTAACCATACTCACTCTGTCATTTGCAATAAAATTTGAATCAGTATAAAGTTCTTTATCTAAGGATCCATCGTTAAGGGTTGCATAGAATTCAATGAAGTCATAATTGTTGAAGATGTTATCACCTTCGCCTGAAACATAAATTGGAATCTCTTTACCCTTATAGAACATTTGCCATTTTTTTGGCTTAACCGTTGAAAGATCTAGTTTCATATCGGTAGCCGAAGGAATCAAAGAGGTGTAGTCAAGTCTGTAAATACCAGGCTTACCAATCGGAATTTTAAAATATTTCTGATTACTTTTAATCCATTCGTTGCCATAAGGCTGTGAAAATAACTGAAAAGAAAAAGTGAAAAGAAAAAAACATATTAGAGATTTTTTCATGTATTTGTATGTGTATCTACAAAATTACTGAATATTGCAGAAGTTTTCCAATAATATTATGCAATCTACAAGCAAAGAAACACTCTTCCTTATTCCAATGCCAATATCAGAAATTGAACTTAACTGGAGTATTCCTTTAAGTGTTATTAATCAAATATCTAAAATACAATGTTTTATAGTTGAAAATGCAAAAGTTTCTAGACATTTCCTAAAACAAGTCAATCCTAAGATTGTCTGGGATAATGTTTTGATTTTTGAAATGGATAAGCACCAAATTCAAAGCCAGAACAATGAAATTCTAAATCTTATGAAGCAACACCGTTTGGTAGGTCTAATGTCTGACGCAGGATTGCCATGTATAGCTGATCCTGGAAATCATGTTGTTAGAATTGCACATGAAAATGGAATTACAGTAAAACCACTAATTGGTCCCTCTTCAATCATTCTGGCCTTAATAGCCAGTGGTTTAAATGGTCAAAGTTTCAAATTTCATGGATATCTGCCAAGTAAACCCGAAGAAAGAAAGCAATCAATAAGTGCTTTGGAAAAAATATGTAAAGAAAGTACTCAATTATTTATTGAAGCACCCTATAGAAATGAAGCTATGTTTTCAGATTTACTTAAAACTTTAAGCCCAGAAACTAGGCTTCTTATCGCTTCGGACATTTGCGGCGAAAATGAATATATTTTATGTAAAACAGTTAAATGGTGGCGTGAATATCCTATTCAAATAGGAAAAATCCCTTGCATGTTTGCTATTGGTGCTTGAATCTAAAAGCAGATGTAAACTTTAAAATCAGCAACAATAGAATCAGAGCAAAGGCTGATGTTTTTAAACCAATTTTGGTCTTTTCATTTTTATAGACCAGTTCAATATCTCCTTTTGTATTTTTAACGCAAAGCAAGCCTTTGTGATTTGTGATTTGACCTACGCCAATTAAGGACCAATTTTTATTGAATCTTAAAGCGGTTTTTAATAAAGAATCATTGGTTTGTATTTTGAGGTGGTTTGGTTTAAAACTGCTTATATCACCACCTTCTACAAATGTCCTCAAGCTGTCTTCAACTTTCAACAAGTTCAATGGTTCGTATGCATTTTGAACGATGCATTGTTTTTGAACATATAAAAATTGATGTTCCAATTCATTGTTCTTCAGTTTAATTATATCAAGTTTATTTAAATTCTTATCGGTTTTCAAATCCTCATACCGCTCTGTAAAGACCATTTTATTTGAAATGGAATTGAAACTTAAAGTTTGGGTTATCGTGGATGCGAGGAGTGCTAAAAAAATTAGTTCTTTGTTGTCATACAACTTGCTTGTTTTTATGAATAGCACACATAATATTAGCAAGCTTAGCACGCTTATCCTATAAGGCGCTCTAAGGCTACTAAATATTGGTATATTGTGGTTTAGCAAATACCAAGGATTGAAGTAATTGGGGTAGTTCCCTAAACCAATCCAAAAAATAGGAATAAATAAAAGCAACCAAAATTTATAATGATTGATTTTAAATAATTTGTTTAATGTTAATACGAACAAAACCATTGGGAAACCAATTGCAAACTCATGCCACTGGTGCGGTGTTTTGGTGTCGCTTGCAAAATCACAAAGTGATTGTATGTAGATTAATAAATTAATGCCACTTTCATCATTTACTAGCCTAGGGCTTTGATCCCATAGTTCAAGTGCAGGAAATATTTTCCAGGCATTTAATATCAGGGGAAAAACGATTGCGGCGCTTAAGCCAATTAAAAATTTAATGGGTTTTTTGTCAATAAAATAATACCCTAAACCCAATAAAAACAATCCTGCTGACGCTATAATTGTTAGAAGTGGCGCTCCTCCACATATTGGCAATGACAATAAGAGTATCAAAAACAAGAGGCTCTTATGTGAGCCAGATCTTTTAAAAAGTTCAAATTGGTAAAAAATCCAGGGAAGAAAATAGAAAAATAGAAAGTTACTGTGCCCAGCCTCAAAAATATGTCTGCTGAAATAGGGTGCCCCAACAAAAATAATGGCCATTCCAATTGAAAATAAAACATCTGGGGTGTATAATTTAAAAAGTTTGAATGCGCCCCATAGGCCAATCAGCATGCCTAAAAGAATACTAATTTTATAACCATAAAAAGTTCCAAAGAATAATATTGGAATTAAAAAGATTGAAGCGCTTACAGATTGTGGATTTGCATCTAAATCGCTCCCAAATGAGAGAAAGCCTTGATAGGAAGGCCATTCTCCATATTCAATTATATTAATTCTGGCGACTTCAAAAGTTGAATAGGTTAAATCCCAATCTCCTTCTCCATAAAACCCCCAATTTCTAGGCAGCCATAAATTAGAAGCAAAAAGTATCCAAGCAATAAAAAGTATCCAAATATTTCTAGATTTACCAAATATTCCTTGTAGTTTTTCCATATTGTTGCTTACAAAAAAGGGGCTAATAGCCCCTTTTGATTATTTAATTTTAAAAGCTTTTTTGACTTTGTCAACGTAATCAAGTTTTTCCCAGGTGAATAATTCAACCTTCACAATTTTTGATTTGCCTTCTGGAGTCTTAAAAGTTTTGCTAACAATTTCATTTTCTCTACCCATATGACCATATGCAGCAGTTTCACTGTAAATAGGATTTCTTAATTTTAATCTTTGCTCAATAAAATATGGGCGCATATCAAATATTTCAGCCACAATTTTACCTATTTCGCCGTCGTTCATTTTTACTTTAGCAGTGCCATAGGTATTAACATTGATACTCGTCGGTTTTGCAACACCAATCGCATAACTCACTTGCACAAGTACTTCTTTGCACAAGCCTGCTGCTACAAGATTTTTAGCAATATGTCGTGTTGCATATGCAGCACTTCTATCCACTTTGCTAGGATCTTTGCCGCTGAATGCACCACCACCGTGAGCACCTTTACCACCGTAGGTATCAACAATGATTTTCCGGCCTGTTAAACCTGTATCACCATGTGGACCGCCAATTACAAACTTGCCAGTTGGGTTGATGTGGTAGGTAATCTTATCGTTAAAAAGTTTTTTATATTTAGGGTATTTAGCTTTGACTCTTGGAATCAAAATATCAACCATGTCTTTTTTGATTTTAGCCAACATTTTGGCTTCTTTGTCAAAATCATCGTGTTGGGTTGAAATTACAATTGCATCGATGCGAACAGGCTCATTTTTATCATTGTACTCAAGTGTCACCTGGCTTTTAGCATCTGGTCTTAAGTATGTGATTGCTTTGTTTTCTCTGCGCAATGCTGCAAGTTCGATAAGGATTTTGTGTGATAAATCTAAAGCCAAGGGCATGTAGTTATCTGTCTCAATTGTTGCATATCCAAACATCATTCCTTGATCGCCAGCGCCTTGTTCTTCTTTTTTCTTTTTGTCAACGCCTTGATTAATGTCGGCGCTTTGTTCGTGTATTGCTGATAAAACACCACAAGAATTGGCCTCAAACATGTATTCACTTTTAGTGTATCCAATTTTTTTGATTACATCCCTAGCAATTGTTTGAACATCTAAGTAAGCAGTTGATTTCACTTCACCAGCAAGTATAACTTGTCCGGTTGTTACCAATGTTTCACAAGCTACTTTACTTTGAGGGTCAAAAGCTAAAAAATTATCTATAAGAGCGTCGCTGATTTGATCGGCAACTTTGTCAGGATGGCCTTCTGATACGGATTCTGAGGTAAATAAATAAGGCATATATTTTAAAATTATTGCAAAAGTAAGCGATTAATTCTTTGTTTGCAAAAGAGTAAATTATTAATTTGTAACTATCAATTAATGGCTGATTTCTTCACCCTCCATTTTGCTCACCGCCACAGTGGCTACAGCATTACCAACCACGTTTGTAGCTGTTCTTCCCATATCCAAAAATTGATCTATTGGGAGTAGTAAAGCTAAGCCTGCTTCTGGAATTCCAAATCCTGCAACTGTTGCAGCAATAACAACCAAGGACGCTCTAGGCACTCCTGCTATACCTTTGCTTGTAATCATTAACACAAGCAACATCGTTATTTGCTGACCAATGCTTAAATCAATTCCATATGCTTGGGCGATAAGCAAAGAACCAAATGTCATATACATCATACTTCCATCTAGGTTAAAAGAGTAGCCAAGAGGTAAAACGAAGCTGCTTATTTTTTCTTTTATTCCAAATCGATCTAGTTGATTCAGTAGTTTAGGGTAAGCAGATTCACTGCTAGCTGTTGCAAACGCTAACATCAAAGGTTCTTTTATATGGCTAAGTAAACTCCAGGTTTTTTTTCTGATCATTAGGTAGCAAAGACCTATAAGTATTACCCAAAGGAGACTTAGGCCTCCATAAAACATAGCAATTAATTTGCTGTAATCTTTAAGCACTCCTATTCCTTTATCGGCAATAACTACTGAGATTGATGAAAAGACAGCAAGGGGAGCCAGCCACATAATCATATTGGTTAATTTCAACATTGCATGAGCAAGCGAATCCATGAATTTTACCAAAGGCTCACCTTTTTCTTTAATTGCAGACAGGGCTAAACCAAAAAATATTGAAAAGACAACAATTTGCAATACTGTTTTATGGCTAGACAATGAAACAATAATATTCTCAGGAAACAATTGATCAACAAAATGGAGAAGGGTAAACTCTTCAATTTTCAAACCGCTTGCTGCAAGACCTTGAACTTGATTTACAAAAGCATCTCCAGGGCGAAGAAAATTTACAAGGATTAAGCCCAAAGTTAATGAGGTCAAACTTGCAAAGATGAACCAACCTATTGTCTTCACGCCCATGCGGCCTACGGTTTTTGCATCGCCAATATTTGCAACACCAACAACCAATGTACTTAACACCAATGGACCGATAATTAATTTTATTAATTTGAGGAAAATATAACTTCCCAAAGAGGTGTACTTGGTGTATATTTCGATACCTTCTCGGTCAATTTCGAAAACCGTATTCACTATTGTTCCAACAATAATTCCTAATACCAACCCGCCTAAAATCCAATATGTTAATTTATTTTTCATTCTTTTATGCTATCCGAAAAGGTATTCAAAAGCTTCTTCAATTTTTCCTATTTGAATTAATTTGATGCTGGTCCTGTGAGAATCAATTCCCTTGTTGTACTTTGAAATCATCATTTCTTTAAATCCTAGTTTTTCCGCCTCCGAGATCCGTTGCTCTATTCTTGAAACTGCTCTAACCTCGCCACTTAAACCAATTTCTCCTGAAAATGCAATTTTGCTATCAATGGCTATATTTTGGTATGAAGACAATATAGATGCTACAATTCCAAGATCTAAACCGGGATCTTCTAATTTCATTCCACCGGCAATATTAATAAAAACGTCTTTAACACCTAATTGGAATCCACATCTTTTTTCTAGCACGGCCAATAGCATGCTTAATCTTCGCAAATCAAATCCATTACTTGTTCTTTGAGGGGTTCCGTATACCGCAGAACTCACAAGTGCTTGAGTTTCTAATAAAATTGGACGAATTCCTTCAACGGCACAACTAATGGTTATTCCACTTAATAATTCTTCTCTTTCGCTTATCAAAATTTCAGAAGGATTTTCGATTTCTCTTAGACCATTGCCTTTCATTTCATAAATTCCAATCTCACTGGCCGATCCAAATCTGTTTTTTAAGGTTCTAAGAATTCTATAATTATAATGGCGGTCTCCTTCAAATTGCAATACCGTATCAACCATATGCTCCAACACTTTTGGACCTGCAATATTCCCATCTTTATTGATATGCCCAATTAAAAACACTGGCACATTAGATTCTTTTGCAAAACGCAAAAGTTCAGCGGTGCATTCTTTAATTTGACTTATGCTTCCTGGAGGTGAATCAATTGAATCACTTGATAAAGTTTGTATAGAATCGACAATTAGAATTTCAGGGGTGTCGCTTTTTAAATAACTTAACAGATTGCCTAATGAGGTTTCACATATAACATAACATTGGTCATTGACAATGCCAATCCTTTCGGCCCTCATTTTAATTTGGGTCTCACTTTCTTCACCACTCACATAAAGGACTTTGCGTTTTATCTGCAGCGCCAATTGTAAAAGTAAAGTAGATTTGCCAATGCCCGGCTCACCACCGATTAAAGTTATTGATCCACTTACCAAGCCGCCACCTAACACTCTGTTCAATTCATTATCGGTAAGCCCAAACCGTTGTTCTTCTCCTTCGATAATTTCATGAATTTTTATTGCTGCACTTTTTTGACCATTTGATTTACCCCAAAGTGGTTTGCTGGATGCGGAAGATTTCTGAACCACCTCTTCTGTAAAGCTATTCCAGGCTTCACATGATGGACATTTTCCTAGCCATTTAGGTGCGACATGACCACAATCTTTACAAAAGAATTTTACGATAGCTTTAGACATTTTTATTTGTACAAAAGTGCATTTTAATCATGAAATTTTAGCATTTGTGTGCATAAATCTATAAAATAGCTTGAACAAAATTTAAAATCAATAAAAAAGACGCAACGTTTAAGCATTGCGTCTTTTTTGGAATTTAAAAAAACAATTACCAGATAATTACTCTTTGCTCAAGAGGAATCCACATTTTGTCGCCTTCTTTTACATCAAATGCTTCATAGAATTCATTTAAATGTTTAAGTGGGCCGTTGATTCTATATCTAGCCGGTGAATGCGGATCAGTTTGCAATCTATTCCTTAATTCTTCGTCCTTAATATTGTTATGCCATACTTGAGCCCAGCTCAAAAAGAAACGTTGCTGCCAAGTAAATCCGTCTATTTTAGCAGGTTCTGATTTGCCTTCGAAAGAACGTTTTAAAGCGTAATAAGCAAGTGTTAAACCACCTAAATCGGCAATGTTTTCGCCAATAGTAAGCTCGCCGTTGATGTGCACACCTTGCATTGGCTCAAAAGCACTGAAGTATGAAATGTATCGTTTTCCTAGCGCATTAAAATTATTGAAATCTTCCTTAGTCCACCAATTTCTTAGGTTACCAGTTTCGTCATATTGCGCTCCTTGGTCATCAAAACCATGGGTAAATTCGTGTCCGATTACCGCAATAATTCCACCATAGTTTATTGCATCATCGGCATCGGGATTGAAGAATGGCGCTTGTAAAATACCCGCCGGGAAAACAATCTCATTGTTTAATGGATTGTAGTAGGCGTTTACAGTTTGAGGCGACATAAACCATCTTTTTTTATCAACTGGCTTGCCAATATCATTAAGCATTTTATTGTGACTCCATAAGGTGTTGCTTATTACATTGGCAATAAGTTCTTTAGGGTTAACGGCAATATTGGTGTAATCTTCCCATTGGTCGGGATAGCCAATTTTATAAGTAAAAGTCGATAATTTCTTTTTTGCCATTGTCTTAGTTGATTCAGTCATCCAAGTTAATTTGTCAACTCTTTCACTGTATACAGCTCTTACATTGTCAATCATTTCGGCAACTTTTTTCTTTGATGATTCTGGAAAATACTGTTTGGTATAAAGTCTTCCCAAAATATTTCCTTCACCTAAGCTTTCGGTGATATCAATAGCTTGAATTTCTCTCTTTTTCTGCTCATTAATACCGCTTTTTATTTTTCCATAAAAATTGAAACGTTCATTTTTTATATTTTTCGGTAAATACGTAGCAAATGATCCAATTAATTTGTAGTAAGTGTATAATTTTAAGACTTCTAAATCGGTTTTACTCAACAATACATTTAAACTTGTAAAGTACTTTTTGTTTTGTATAATTATTGTGTCAGAAACAACACCTTGTTTAGCTGCAAATACATTCCAATCAATGTTTTTTGACAGCGATTTTAATTCGGCACTTGATATTTTATTATACGTTTTAATTGGATCTCTCAATTCTACGTTGCTTTGTTGAATCGCAGCCAATCCTGTTTCAAATTTCAACAATGTTTCACCTGCTTTTCCTTTAAATTCTCTGCCGGTAAATGCAATTGTTTTGTCAATATGTGCCACAAACTCTGAACGGATCATTTTCATCCTCTCATCGGCACCACTGTAGTAGCTTTTTTCGCCTAAGCTAAGTCCACTTTGCCCCCATTTTACAGCATTCATTTTGCTGTTTCTATCATCCGCATCTACGTATACACCTAGAACACTTCCTACACCGATTTTTTGCAGTTCGCCACTAACGGCAACCCACTCTTCAAGTGTTTTGATAGACTCTATTTGATCTATGTATGGTTTTAATGGGCTCAATCCTAATTTTTCTATTTGAACTGTATCCATAAAAGAGCGGTACATATCCGCAATTTTTTGTTCATCGCTTCCTGCTTTGTTTTCTTTGTTTTTAATGGTAGTTTGAATGATCCCTTTTAATTTGACTTCACTATTTTCTTTGTCAATTATGCCAAAAGCCCCCCAATTTCCTTCTGTAGAAGGTATTGGATTTAGTTTTTTCCATCCCCCATTCGCAAAACTATCAAAGTCATCTTGAGACCGGTATCTTCGGTCGAGCGAACTGGTATCAAAGCCAGGGATTTTAGTTTTTTCCATTGCTACATCTGCTTTTTTTTCGGTTTTTGGTGCATTAGAGCAAGCCGCTGCAAATACCGTCGATGCAAACAGCATAATATTTTGAAAGTTTAATCTAATCATGGTAGCAAGAATAAGAATTTTTTATTAATTTCGTCTCTTATGTTCGATAAACGTGCAGTTTTTCTAATTCTGATTATTGTTTCTGCTTTTTTTGCCAATCAGATTTATGCTCAAGGGCCAATTATTAAGTTTGATGTTGATACTGCAGATTTTGGTGTTATTGCCGATGGCGATACGGTAGTCTATGATTTTTGGTTTACCAATATTGGAACTGATTCTGCTTTTATCAATCAGGCTTACCCTGCTTGTGGGTGCACCTATCCAACGTATACACAGGGTAAAATAGCGCCCGGAGATAGAGGAAGGATTCATGTGGTTTTTCACAGCAAAGGATTTGGCGGACAAAACTTGGTTAAGGAGGTGATTGTTATAAATACAGGACCTGAACGCTATGCTCGATTTAAAGTAAAAGTGATCAACAAAGCTTTTCAAGAAGATTTAGAAAACTATAAAAAACAAATGGAAGTTTCATCCAAGAAACATAAGAAAAGGAAGCAAAATAAAGTTTAATACAGGAGAATGAAGAAGAAAGTACTTATAACAGGTTCAAATGGATTATTGGGCCAAAAACTAATAGATCTGTATTTAACCAAAACGGATAAAATTGTTATTGGCAGTGGTGTAGGCTTATGCCGTCATCCTCAGAAAGATAATTTTCAATACATTGAACTGGATATTACAAACGAAGCCCAAGTCAATTTTAAATTAAACGAAATCGCTCCCGACACCATTATAAATACAGCGGCAATGACCAATGTTGACGCTTGTGAGTCTGACCATGAAGGATGCGACAAACTAAATGTAAATGCTGTTCAATATCTTGTTAATGCAAGCAATGCAATAGGGGCGCACCTTATTCATATTTCAACTGACTTTATTTTTGATGGTACCCATGGCCCTTTGTCTGAGAATGAGATCCCTAAACCCTTGAGCTATTATGGCTGGTCAAAATACAAAGGTGAATTAGAAGTTACAGATAAATGTAAGTGCTATTCTATTCTTCGGACTGTATTGGTATATGGAGTGGTTTCAGATATGAGTCGCAGCAATATTGTGTTATGGGCCAAAGGGGCGCTCGAAAAACAGCAGCCTATGAAAGTTGTTAATGACCAATTTAGAACGCCAACTTTGGCTGAAGATTTGGCCATGGGGTGTTTTCTTGCTGAATCTAAATTTGCTAGAGGAATATTTAATATTTCAGGAAAAGATTTCATGGGCATAGATGAATTGGTTTATAGAGTGGCGGATTTCTTCGGTTATGATAAATCATGCGTTGCCACTACAAGTTCTGATGTTTTAAACCAAGCGGCGAAACGTCCGCCAATAACGGGTTTTATAATCGATAAAGCGCGCGAAGAATTGGGCTATGAGCCGCATAGTTTTGAAGAAGGTTTGACGGTATTGAAATCACAATTACCTAAAATTTAAGAAATGAACTTTTTTTATGTTTTTTTAGGTGGCGGTATTGGTGCAACAATTAGATATTTGTTTCAAATATTAATGGGAAAACACAATGGCACTGATTTTCCTGTTAGCACATTTGCCACCAATTTAATTGGCTGTTTTTTAATTGGAATTTTAGCCGCTTTAGCGCTTAAATTTAAATGGAATGAGCAAGTGATTTTATTTGGAATTACCGGGGTTTTGGGCGGCTACACAACCTTTTCCTCATTTGCACTAGAATTTGTTAATTTGATTAAAAATAATCAATTGGCTTTGGCATTTATTTATTTGGGACTTAGCAATATTTTGGGATTAATTCTGTGTGGTATTGGATTTTATTTAGCAAAATGAAAATTAGACATTTATTATTTAGCATAATCTTCATTTTTTGTTCTCAAACTATACTTGGGCTTCAAATTTTGATTCCAATGAATCTGACCCAAAAAGACCATTTAAAATCATATGGAATTGCATATTGGATATTGAATAAGGGCGGTGAGGTTGATTGGCTTTTGAATTATGAAGGCGGTAGTTTTTTATTTAATTTCGATGTTACATACGAAAACGAATGCAAAATTAGAGGTGTAAGTTATGAGGTAATAACAGAAAGCAAAGCCAATTCTATACATGTAGAGATTTCAAATCCTGAAGTAAATATGGAGACCGTTAAGCTGTTAAAATCGCCTAAGATTGCTGTATATACGCCAAAAAATAAGCAACCTTGGGACGATGCCGTTACATTGGTGCTTGAGTATGCTGAAATTCCATATGATAAAGTTTTTGATGACGAAGTTTTAGAAGATAAATTAATAACCTATGATTGGCTTCACTTACACCATGAGGACTTTACAGGCCAATACGGAAAATTCTGGTATAGCCATAGAAATGCGCCTTGGTATGTTGATGATGTTAGTGCCAATGAGGCTTGTGCAGCAAGACATGGATTTGCTAAAGTGTCACAACTTAAGTTAGCTGTTGCAAAGAAAATCAGAGATTTTTGTTTAGGCGGTGGATTTTTATTTGCTATGTGCAGCGCATCTGACACCTATGATATTGCATTGGCTGCCGATGGCATAGATATTTGTGAAACGGTGTTTGATGGCGATGAAATGGATCCTAGCGCACAAGAAAAAATTAATTACAACAACACATTTGCTTTTAAGGATTTTCTTTTGGAGACCAATCCTATTGCCTATGAACATGCAAGCATTGACAATACTTTAAGCCATATGTCGGTTACCGAAAATAATGACATGTTTGGTTTGTTTGATTTTAGTGCGAAATGGGATGTTGTTCCGTCAATGTTGTGTCAAAATCATTCTCAAACCATAAAGGGATTTATGGGTCAAACAACTGCTTTCAAAAAGCAATATATAAAGAGTGAGGTTTTGATTTTAGGTGAAAATAAGGCCCTAGATGAAGCTAGATATATTCATGGAAATATGGGCAAAGGAACTTGGACTTTTTATAGTGGACATGACCCAGAAGATTACCAACATCTAATAGAAGAGCCACCCACCAACTTGTCTCTATTTCCAAATAGCCCTGGTTATAGATTGATACTCAATAATATACTTTTTCCAAGTGCTAAAAAGAAAAAATTAAAAACCTAAATGGTTTTTATACTATATTTGAATAATGCTTATTTTTAAATCTTTGATTGAACAAACTGCTTATGGGGTTTGCACCAAAATAGGTGAAAGGATAGGACTAAGCACCCGCAGAATAAGAGTTTTTTTTATTTACACTAGTTTTCTAACCTTGGGTTCACCAGTCATTATTTACATGATTTTGGCCTTTTGGATAAATATGAAAAATTATGTTAGAGAAAAACGAACCGCTGTTTGGGATCTCTAATTTATTTTTTCAATAATTTCAACCTTACTAATTCCACTTACTCTATATTCCTTATTATTTGGTTGTTCAAAGCATTGGTACCAGCTCCTGAGTTTTTTGCCTTTTATAAATACCCTGCCAGTTTCTAATTTAAAGTAAGCGCCCTCTTGAATTTGCTCTAAAAAAACCTTTTGATCTTTGTCGTATAATGCAAGTACTTTCATTAGGTTTTTATCGCTACAGCTGCTTGCAGATGGATCTTGCATATAGTTTTTTAGCGCACCCTGAATGTCACTTGGTAATTGATGATGCATTACAATTGGGTGAAGCAATACCTTAAATTCTTGTTTCCATTCTTTACCGTGTGGATCAATGTTGTTTCTGAATTTTTCGAAGGCAACAAGATGCGCTACCTCGTGTAAAAAGGTCGTTAAAAAAGCATAAGGATTTAGGTCTTTATTAACGGTAATTCTATGGTAATTATCGCTGCGCAATGGCGATCGGTAGTCGCCGTATTTGCTGGAGCGTGGTTTATTTAGCTTAAGTTGAACTTTGAATTTTATTAATAAATCAACGGCATATGCTTCCGTGCCTTCAGGAACAAACTTTTTAATTTTATTTTCTAATTCAGCTCTGGTCAATGGTTAAATTAGTCTAATATAACATCAAATTTTATCAGGAAATTGACTCATGTATTCTTCATAAACCAACTCTAATTCTTTATACCAATGCTCTCCGTAGCTTCTTACCAATGGGGTTCTTAAGAATTTAAACATCGGTAAATCCATTTTTTTTCCTAAAAGACAGGCATCTGAACAAATGCTCCACTCATGGTAGTTAATGGTTTCTTTATTGCCTGCTTTGCCAAGGCGGATAGGATATAAATGACAGCTTATCGGTTTGTAAAAATCTATTTCGCCATACAAATGTGCTTTTTCAACAGCGCAACCAAGTACATTATTCTCTTTATATACAAAAACACATTCTCCTGAATCCAAACAAGTAGTTGCCGGGTCATCAATTTCTGTTCCTTCATGAAAACCTTCTGACTTTAGAAGTTCAAGACCTCTAACACTCATAAATGGCTTTATTTTTTCAATATTAGCATCAATTATTTCAATTTCAGCCATAGAAATAGGGGCGCCTCTATCACCTTCAATACAACAAGCACCTTTACATTTATCTAAATCGCAAATAAATTTTTTTGTAAAAATTTCATCAGAAACTAAAGTCTCTCCGATTTCGATGATCATTTTTTATCCAAATATTTTTGATACCCCTTGTTTTCAAGGTCAAGCGCTTTTGAAAGCACCTGTTCCTCAAGAGATTTCATGAATTTTCTGATATCATTCCATAATTCAGGTCTTCCAACAGCTATTATTTTTGCGGCATAAATTCCAGCGTTTCTTGCCCCGTCTATTGCCATAGTGCCTACAGGTATACCAGGAGGCATTTGGACAATGCTATGCAATGAGTCAGTTCCTGATAAAGTTGAGGTTTTAATTGGAACACCAATAACGGGTAATTCGGTAATACTTGCTGTCATGCCCGGTAAATGTGCTGCACCACCTGCGCCTGCAATAATGCATTTGTATCCTTTTTCTCTGGCATTTTCAGCAACATCAAACATTCTTTTGGGTGTCCTGTGCGCGCTAACAATGGTTAAATGATAGGTAATATTTAATGCATCTAAAACCATAGCTGCTTCTTTCATAACTGGTAAATCGCTATCCGATCCCATTATAATTAATACGTCTTTCATTTTATAATTAAGTAGAAGTTACAAATATACAATATAAATTAGAGTTGAATTTGATGCCATTAAAGCTGACTATAATTGTTTCATGCCAAGATGCTGTCTGATATCTGCAACTTTAACACGTATTTCATCCATATTCTCACCAAGTATAGTTATGTGCCCCATTTTTCTTTTGAACTTAGATTCAGTTTTGTTGTATAGGTGAATATAAACGCCTTTTATTTTAAGGATTTGCTCAAGGCCAGTAATTTCATATGCTCCATTTACACCTTCAAATCCTAATAAATTAATCATTGCAGATGGTTTTATAAGGTCGGTATTGCCAAGTGGCATCCCAAGTAAAATTCTGTTTAATTGCTCATATTGACTGGTATAACAGGCTTCAATTGTATGGTGTCCACTGTTGTGTGGCCTTGGAGCTATCTCATTGACAAAGATGTTGTTTTGTTGATCTAAAAACATCTCTACTGCAAATATGCCGACACCTTGCATTTTAAAAATACATTCCATGGCGGTTTGTCTGGCTTTTTCTTCAATTTCTGCATTAATTTGAGCAGGAGAAAATAGGAATTCGACTAAATTGGCCTTCGGGTCAAATTCCATTTCAACAGTTGGGAATGTGCAGATTTCTCCCTTTTCGTTTCTAGCCACAATTACAGCTAATTCAATGGCATTTTCAACAAACTCTTCGAGCACGACTGGTTCAGAGAAGGGGATTTTATTGTATGCTTCAAGAATGGTTTGTTTATCTATTAAATCTACACCTTTGCCATCGTATCCACCTTTTCGTAATTTTGCGGCTACTTTATTGCCTTTAAGTTTGATCAGTTTATCTGCCCATTCTGCAGGGTTTTCTGCCAACTCAAAATCAGTTGTGGGGATGTTGTGGTGTTTAAAAAATAATTTCTGAAGTCCTTTGTCTTGAATGATCTCGAGAATTTTCGGCGAAGGAATAATTGTTTTTCCTGCAGCTTCTAATGCGTGTAATGCATTAATATTGATGTGTTCGATTTCATAGGTTAAAACATCCGCTACCTTGGCTAACTCAAATATTTTATCTGCATCATTTAATTCTCCATGAATATGAATATCTGAAATAGATGATGCCGGGGCATTTTCGGTTTCTAAGATTGCATATTTAATGTTCCATGGTTTTCCGGCTTCAATTAACATTTTGCCTAATTGACCGCCGCCAATTATTCCTATGGTTTTATTTGAGGGTAACATATTAAATAGTCAACAAAAATAAGAGTTTATTTTATAGATGTAATTTTATAGATGTAATTTTTGCCATATAAATTTTCAAAAGAGTCAACTTTTACCAACGCGCAGCGATCAATTGCCCTTGTTTTTAAATCTGAATTTAGCATGGATTCTCTGCTAAAAGCGGTTTTTGTGTTGCTTAAATCTGTGTATACAATTTTGCCTTCTTTTAGCAAAACATTAATTGAATCGAGGGTTGTAAAATTATATTGTTTGTAGAAGCCTGTTTCGTAAGTTAATTTGTTTTCAATTAAGGGTTTGTTAGACCATAAAAAATAGTCGTTTTTGAGGGTACGTGTATAATTTACTTGTGTGCTTATTTTATTTATGTTCTCAAATCTTAGAGGAATCAACCCGAAGTAAATATTCCAAATAAAAATTACAACTGGGATTAAAAATGCATTTTTATTGCATTGAAAATTATAGGCTACGGTTATGTAAGCCACAAATAAAAAGGGCAGCATTGCCATGAATTCGGCGTTTCCACTTGAAATAAAAGCAAAAAATAAATGCAGAATAATTGCAATCAGAAACAATTGTCTAGGAAAACTTTTGCCGGGAATTGATTTTACAGTAAATAAAAGCTTCCGTTTGATGACCAAGAGGTAAATGAGAATAAATTCAATAGATATGATTATAAAACTTAGGAGGCTGTATTTCAAAGCGAAATGGTATAAGAAACCATGGACTTGAAAAACGGTGCGAAAAACATTTATTAATGTTAATGCTAAGGCTTTTAAGCTAAAATCAATTCCTGCATTTCCTTTTTGGTATTCGCCAAGTATAAAATTCAAGAAAGTTAAATTATTGAAATTAAAAAAATAGACTAAATAATATAAAATTACCCCAGAAAATAAGATCAAAGAGTATAAAATCTTTTTGTTTTTAGAGTATTCATTGTTCGCAAGCACATTGATATAAATAGCTAAAGTCCACCATATATGAAGTTGATGGGTACAAACAGCCAACATAGCAAATAAGGCAGAGAATGCGATGTTCAGATAGCGAATTGGTTTAAAATAAAAATATGTGGAGAGTATCGAAAATAGAACCGGCAATATGTATGTTTCGGCATCAGTTGCAAATCTTATAAAACCAAAACAAACGCCAACGGTTAAGCTAAAGAATTGTGCACTCTTTTTGTTTTGCCCAAATCTTAACAGCAGTTTATAAAATACCATAAGTGCTATGGTTGCAGAAATTGCATTTAATAAATTAAGAGAGTAAATTGCATCTGTTTTTGAATAAAAAAGGCATATAAAATCATGCCAAATATTGCCTAAGATATTATAAAGAAGATGGTGGCTATTAAATAAATGGGCGTTGTATTTAATGCAGGCTGCATAAAACCAAGAATCTATATTTGCGTTTTGAGTTGGTAAAAGAGTGTATAATACACCTAAAATTAAAAAGGGTATATAGTCTAAAAGCTTTTTCAAAAATTTTAAATTTCGATTTTAACACCAAACGAATCCCTAACATTGGCAATTTGCTCAATGAGACTTCTGTCATTTTCAGCGCCATTTCCAATAACAATTAAGTTAGCGCCAGCGCTGTATGCATTAGATGCAGCGTTTTTATTCCTAATGCCACCGCCAATAATCAATGGAAGATCAACTGCTTTTTTTACTGTAGAAATCATTTTTTCAGAGATTGGACTTAAAGCCCCGCTGCCTGCATCCATATACACACATTGCATGCCTAACATTTTTCCAGCCAATGCGGTAGCCATTGCAATATCCTGCTTATCTGCAGGAATTGGTTTTGTGTTGCTTATGTATGAAACACTTGTTTCTTTTCCGCCGTCAATCAAGAGGTAGGCTGTAGGAATTATTTCTAATTTTGATGCTGCAAGAAGCGGCGCGGCGACCAAGTGTTTTCCAATGAGATATTCTGGGTTTCTTCCACTGAGTAATGATAAAAATAAAATTCCATCTGCGCTGCTGTCTACCATGAACTCATTCCCTGGGAAAATGTAAATTTTACCTGCGTAATTTTTTCTGATGTTTTTAATTGTATCAGACAAAACACCTGCAGTGGTTAGGCTACCTCCTACAAAAATAAATTCCACAGAATTAATCTGGCAGAGCTGTGCAATATTTAATACACTTTCTTCGTCTTGATCAGGGTCAATAAGGACAGCGAGGGCCTTTTTACCCTCATTTATAAGTTGATATAGATTGAATAAGAAATTAGACATGAATCAAACGAAGAAGTATTTATTTGTGATGGTAAAGGTAAAGCAATTTTTCAAAAAATCAAGTAAATATTGGTGGTTTTTTGTTTTCAACAATGCCACAATTAAGGTCCGTAAGGGTTCTAGGATTTTTGTGGAAAAGTACTTTTTAAATTGTACGTCTGATTGGATTAGTTTTGAAGGACTTCTTTGCAAAAAACTGCATTGAAGTCATTTTAGTTTACAAGCAAAAATCACACAATTAAACGTCCACATATGCAGCAAAATTTTGACCAAATGAAGAAAGGCCTAAAGTTCAATAGGCTAAACACCAAAGACAATGTGTCGCCATACGACCAGTTCCAGTATGAGTACCGAACGTCCGTGATTAAGAATCCGAATGGAGATGTTGTATTCGAAATGAAAAATGTTGAAATACCATCAGCATGGAGCCAAGTGGCAACTGATATTATTGCACAAAAATATTTCAGAAAAGCGGGCGTTCCTCAAGCGGACGGATCATTAGGGGGTGAGACTAGTGTGAAACAAGTGGCACATCGTTTAGCTGATTGCTGGAAACAATGGGGAGAAAAATATGGTTATTTTGCTTCAAAAGAAGATGCACAAATTTTTTATGAAGAATTGGTATATTCAATATTGGGTCAGCAATCTGCACCAAATTCACCACAATGGTTTAATACTGGCTTGCATTCAACTTATGGAATTAGTGGTAAGCCACAAGGCCATTATTATGTTGATCCAGAAACCGAAAAATTAATGCGTTCAACTTCTGCTTATGAGAGACCGCAACCACACGCTTGTTTTATATTATCAGTTGATGATGACCTTGTGAACGAAGGTGGAATCATGGACTTGTGGGTACGTGAAGCGCGTATCTTTAAATATGGCAGTGGTGTTGGTACAAATTTCTCAAAAATTCGTGGTGGTGGCGAAAAATTATCTGGTGGAGGTACGTCATCTGGTTTGATGTCATTCTTAAAAATTGGTGACAGAGCTGCAGGCGCAATCAAATCTGGTGGAACAACAAGAAGAGCAGCAAAAATGGTTTGTTTGGATATGGACCATCCAGAAATAATGAACTTTATTTCATGGAAAAAGAATGAGGAGAAAAAAGTTGCAGCCTTAATTGCTGCAGGTTATCCTAGTGATTATGAAGGTGAAGCATATGCAACTGTATCAGGTCAAAACTCAAACAATTCGGTTCGCATACCCAATAAGTTCTTTGAAGCATTAAAGCAAAATGGAAATTGGGATTTAATTGGAAGATCAAATGGAAAAGTAATGAGTTCAATTCCTGCAAGTGAGGTTTGGGATGCAATTGGCGATGCGGCATGGGCTTGCGCGGATCCTGGTGTTCAATACGATGATACAATCAACGAATGGCATACATGTCCAGAAGGTGGAAGAATCAATGCTTCTAACCCTTGTTCTGAATACATGTTCTTGGACAATACAGCTTGTAACTTAGCTTCTTTAAACTTAATGAAGTTTTTTGATGCAGATAAATTGGAATTTGATATTGTTTCTTATGAATATGCTATCCGTTTATGGACTGTTGTTTTAGAAGTCTCTGTATTGATGGCTCAATTCCCAAGTCAAGAAGTTGCTCAGTTAAGTTACGATTACCGTACACTTGGATTGGGTTACGCAAACTTAGGTGCCTTGTTAATGGTTTCTGGAATTCCTTATGACAGTTCAAAAGCAAACGCAATTTGCGGAGCATTGTCATCTATATTAACTGGTCAAGCATATGCAACCAGTGCTGAAATCGCTGCAGTTAAAGGTTCTTTCAGAATGTACGAAAAGAACAAAAAGCACATGATGCGTGTTATCCGTAACCACCGTTATGCAGCTTACAACACACCTTTGGCGTATGAGAGTCTAAGTATTCCTGCAGTTGGAATCGATCCTCAACATTGCCCAGAAGATTTATTAAGATCAGCCTGCAATGCATGGGACAAAGCCTTAATGTTGGGAGAGAAGTTTGGTTACAGAAATGCGCAATCAACAGTTATTGCCCCAACAGGCACTATTGGATTGGTAATGGATTGTGATACAACTGGTATAGAGCCTGACTTTGCTTTGGTTAAATTTAAGAAATTAAGCGGTGGCGGATATTTTAAAATTATCAACCAAGCAGTTCCTGCAGCTCTTAAAACGCTAGGTTACTCTCAACAAGAATCAGATGAGATAATAAATTATGCAAAGGGTCATGCCACATTAAAAACAGCACCATCTATTAACCACGAAACTTTAACGGCGAAAGGATTTAATGCAAGTGAATTGGAAATGATTGAATCTCAATTAGAACGTGCATTTGATATTGAATTTGTATTTAATGTATTCACTTTAGGTGAAGACACAATTAAACGTCTAGGGTTTAAAGAAGCTCAATATAATGATGTTAACTTCAATTTATTGAAATCTTTAGGATTCAAAGCGGCAGAAATTGAAGCTGCAAATGAATATGTAACAGGAACAATGACAATTGAAGGCGCGCCTTACCTTAAGGAAGAACATTATCCAGTGTTTGATACCGCTAACAAATGCGGAAACAAAGGCACTCGTTTCTTGCATGCACATTCACACATTAGAATGATGGCTGCTGCTCAACCATTTATTTCAGGAGCGATATCAAAAACCATTAACTTACCAAATGAAGCTTCTGTGCAAGACATCAAATCATGCTATGAAATGAGTTGGAAGCTTGGCTTGAAAGCAAATGCACTATACAGAGATGGTTGCAAATTGTCTCAACCTTTATCAAATAAATCGGATAAAAAAGTTGATGAAACTGAAACCGTTAGCGATACAGTAGAAATTGTAGAAAAGGCAGTTGGTGTTTCAGGTTCAACACGTGTTGAAGATTTAACTCCAGAAATCGTATTGGAAGCTGCTAGATTAATTATCAATAGCAGCAACAATGCAGCATTCAAGCAACAATTGTCA
The DNA here is from genome assembly GCA_945888525.1 of Chitinophaga pinensis. Classification (GTDB taxonomy): domain Bacteria; phylum Bacteroidota; class Bacteroidia; order NS11-12g; family UBA955; genus JABMMZ01. The sequence goes on along the minus strand of CAMDAF010000002.1, from coordinate 112,613 downwards.
AATATTGCAACACGTAAAGTATTGCCAAACAAACGCAAAGGATTTACGCAAAAATCAAAAATTGATGGCAATACTGTCTTTGTAAGAACAGGTGAATATGAAGACGGAACATTAGGCGAAATCTTCGTTGATATGCACAAAGAAGGCGCAAGTTTCCGCTCATTGATGAACTGTTTTGCTATCGCTGTATCAATCGGTTTACAGTACGGTGTGCCTCTAGAAGAATACTATGATAAATTTACTTTCAGTAGATTTGAGCCAAGTGGTATGGTAGAAGGGCATGCAAACATAAAATCATCAACTTCAGTCGTAGACTTTATATTCAGATTGCTAGGTTTTGAATACCTTAACCGCCAAGAGCAATTGCATATTAAACCAAAAATTACAGATGAAGTTACTCCAGTTGATTCTAATTTCAATTTAGCGCAGAATGAAATTGCACCTGCTTTGGTTTCCGAAACAAGCAACAATACAAATTCAACTTCACCAAAAGCAGTTAAAAAATCCGGTAATTTGCCTCCAAATATGGGCGATGCTCCAGCTTGTAAAAGCTGCGGTAACATAACTGTTCGTTCTGGAACTTGTTACACATGTTTAACTTGTGGAACTACCAGCGGATGTAGCTAATGCATGTTGTATGATATAACGTAAAAAGGAACATAGAAATATGTTCCTTTTTTTAGTCAAAAATTTCTTACCGTATAGAAGTTTGAATTTAAACAGATTCTTAAGGTCTTAATTTTGTATTCTATATATGAAAAAGTACATCGTATTTTCCATTCTTTTATTATTAAATTACAGGAACGCTTACTCGATTTTAACTCCATTGGTGGATTCAATTCCAATGATCGACGGGAAGAAGTTGGCTGTCGATGTTTACATTCCAAATGGCATGAGCAATGGGCCGGTCATTTTGATTCAAACACCTTACAACAGACAAGTTTACCGTTTAACTGGATTGCCTTTGGGTGTAGGCGCAAACATCAATTCAAGTAATTATATTTTTGTGGTTGCAGATTGGAGAGGATTTTATGGATCTAAAAAAGCTGCATATGCCGGAAATCCTGATCGCACAAAAGATGCTTATTCTACCGTAGAATGGATTGCTTCTCAATCATGGAGCAATGGCAAAATAGGCACTTGGGGCGCATCAGCATTGGGTAAAATTCAATATCAAACAGCAAAAGGCAATCCACCACATTTAACCTGTATTTGCCCGGTAGTAGCGGCACCGCAATTCGAATACAAAGAGTATTTTCCAAATGGATCTTTGAGAACTGAATATGTTCAACAATTAGATGGTTTGGGCTTTGGATTAACAGCTAGCTTAATGGCTCATCCTGTAAAAGACAATTTTTGGAATTTTGTTGAAGATGCAAATGATTATCCAGACAGCATTCAAGTGCCGTGTTTTATGATAGGAGGATGGTATGACCACAATACCCAATTGATGATGGATTTTTTTAATCAATTAAGAACCCGATCTCCTATATCCGTAAGGGCAAAACATAAAATTTTGATGGGTCCTTGGGTTCACGGTGGGCACAGTACAGCCAAAGTTGGCAGCACTGCTCAAGGGCAATTAAGCTATCCAAATGCACAAAACAAAAACGACAGCATGGCCATTCAGTTTTTCGATTATTACCTCAGAAACATCAGCAACAATTGGAATTCAGTTCCATCATATACCTTATATCGAATGGGTGAGAATAAGTGGTTAAATGAGGGTTCTTGGCCTTTGAATGGTGTAAAGAATTATCGTTTTTATTTGAATAAAAATGGTTTAATGGATCAGATTCTGCCAAGTGCAAGTTCCGATAGTTTAAATTACAGTTACAATCCCAATGATCCATCACCTACAATAGGCGGGTGTACCTTAAGAAGTGACTTGTTACAGGGCCCCTACGATCAATTAAATGGTGTAGAAAATAGGAGTGATGCCATAGAGTTCAGTTCATCAATACTATCGAAAGATATGGTTTTAAATGGACGCATTAAAGTCGTCTTGAAAGTTAGCTCTAGTCAATTAGACACCGATTTTGATGTTAGGGTTACAGATGTTTACCCAGATGGGAAATCAATGTTGCTAAACGACGCAGTGATGCGGATGCGTTTTAGGGATGGTTTTACACAAGCCCAGGTTGCTACGATGGTGCCTGGAAAAGTTTATGATTGTGTTATTGAATTGCCTAGTACCTGTATTACATTTTTAGTTGGCCATAAAATAAGATTAATCATTTCATCTTCTAACTATCCAAAATACAATAGAAATATGAACAATGGTCAAGCCATGTATCCTGGAAATAGTGTTGATTCATTATTAAATCCAACAACGTCAGTTAACACAATTTTTTGCAACAGTTTAAATGCTTCTTATGTTGAATTGCCTCTGATAAACTTCACTAGCGATATCTCATTTATTAAAGAAGGTAATACCAGTCTTATTGTTTTCCCAAATCCCGTTAAGAACAAATTAAAGGTTAGTTTTGGTGATAGATCTAATCCCAATATTACTTTATATTTGTTTAATCAATCAGGCCAAGAAGTGATGTGTATTCAAGCAAATTCAAATGAATTTGAGATTGATTTAAATAATTTAAAAAGTGGTTTTTATTCATTGGGGGTTTTTGAAAATGGAAATTGGATGGTTGAAAGTTTTGTAAAGGAATAAGAAATGAGAAAATATTATAAGAACACAGCATTAACAGTCCTCTTCGTTTTTAGTGCATTATTCATTCAACAATGCCGCGATTGCCCAAGTAAGCCAGTTCAACAGAGTAAGATTAAATCCTATATATTCAATCAAATTTATAAAATGAATTCAAACGGAGTTTATGTTTATTATGCTCCTGATTCAATACCTATGAACACTGTTGATTCTGTGTTTTTTACTTTTAGACCAGAAACGGCATTGGTAAGTCTTTTTAGTTTTAAAGAAGGTTTAATGGCCTGTGAACCTGTATTTCCTCAAACCCAAGCCTTGGGAGACAGCCTTAAAATTATTGCTTTAACTCAATTTGATGATCAGCATCCAATCAATTCGGATATTAGCGATTGTTTTCAAATATCTGAAGACTATTATAATGGCTCTGGACAGCAATCTAAGTTAAGCTATCCAATCAATCAGTTTAAACAATTTTCAAGTAGCACCAATTTTTTAACACTTAAGATGTTCAAAAGGCCAAAGTTCAAAAATCAAGAAATAAAAATATTGGTTTACAAGAATGACCTAGTAAATGCTTACAATTTGTTGATGCCTAATTTGGTGTTTTATTAAAATTATAGGTTTAAATATTCATCTCCCAATGGCTCTTCAGATTCTTCATCCCATATTTTGGGCGGATCTGCCTGAGGCCCTTCATTTTTAAATAGAAATGCAAGAACAATCCCAACTAGTGCTCCAAATAAATGGCTCTCCCAACTAACGCCTTCTTCTAAAGGAAAAACACCCCAAAGCAAACCACTATGGAAAACCAATGCTATAAAGGCAAACACCAATAGTTTTTTGTTTTTACGGATAAGCCCACTGGTAAACACAAACAATACCAAGGCATACACCAAGCCACTTGCGCCAATATGAAAAGCAGAGCGAGCAAATATCCAAATCAATATGCCAGTGAGTAAATGGCATATAACGGTTACTTTGAGTGCAATTTCTTTATAGAAATAGAATAGACCGAATAAACAAACAAACATTGGCAAACTATTGGAGCTCAAATGTTCTAAATCTTTATGTACAAATACTGTTGTAAAGACCCCAGACAAAAAATGAAAGTTTCTTGGATAAATTGCCATTACTTGTTTTATTTCTGGCCAAGCGAGTCCTGAAATAAAAGAGATCACCATCAAAAAGAGATAGATGTAGGGGACTGTAAATTTATTTCTTAACACCTGTGATGAATAATTAATTTGCAATATAAAATAATTTTCTGAATATTGAAGTGTGAAAAGCCCAATAGAACTTGGTTTGAGAAATCCCATACATATTATTAGACCAATTAATTTGTCGCTAATTGCAGCAACAATGCTTGTTGTTTTGTTTAAGTACAAGGATGAATTGGATCCCAATTATTGGTTTCAATCAGTTTTTTTGATTTTGCCAGCCATATTAACAGCCGCTGCAGGCTATGTTGTTAATGATATATTTGATTTAGAAACAGATAAAATCAACAAACCAAAAAGCTGCATAGTTGGACATGGCTTGAGTGTTAAGTCTGCCTGGATTTTGTATGCAATGTTAAGTATATTATCCATTGTGGTTTCTTATTTCTTTAGTCAGCAGTATGCCATTATAACTATATCTATTACAGTTATATTGTTTCTGTATGCAGCACAATTAAAAGGTCTGCCATTAATTGGCAATGTCCTTGTTGCACTATGCAGTGCAGCAGTTGTTGCCATCTGTGTGTTATTAATTGCATTTGACACCAAACCGGCTATCATGAATTTTACGGGCTATATTATTTTTTCTTTCTTCATTAGTTTAATCAGGGAACTTGTAAAAGATATGCAAGATGTTGATGGCGATTTGGCCGCTGGATTGAAAACCTACCCTATAGTTGCTGGAATTAAAGGAACCAAAATAATGATTTACATAATTACAGGAATACAAATTATGCTTTGTGGATTGTACAGCTTTTTAAGTTGGGGCTTAGATTTATATGCAGGATCTGTTTTGATGGGAATCATAACAATTGGACTTTTGTATTTTATCAACCATATTTCTAAAACAAAGTCAAAAGAAGAGTATGGGGCATCGAGCAAATTATTAAAATACATCATGTTTGCAGGCGTAATTAATTTAATATTTGCATAATGCTACCATATTTCAAAAAGAAGATACTACTGGCTTCTCAGAGCCCTAGGAGACATCAGTTAATTGCCGACAGTGGTTTTGAATTGGAAATAATTAAAATAGATGTTGAAGAAGATTTTCATCCTGAACTTGAGGGTGCTGAAATTCCTGAATATTTAGCAAAGAAGAAAAGCGATGCCTATACAAAAGACTTGTCAGACGATTCATTATTGGTAACAGCAGACACCATTGTATGGGTAAATGGCCATGTATTAAACAAACCAAGCTCGCTTTTGGAAGCCAAAGAAATGCTGAAGACCCTGTCTTCAAATTTACATACTGTATACACAGGTGTTTGTGTCAAATCCAAAACCAATACGATTGTCTTTTCAGAAGCCACCAATGTTTATTTTAACTCATTGAGTGATGAAATGATAGACTACTATTTAGAAAATTATTCACCTTTGGATAAGGCAGGAGCCTATGGAATACAAGAGTTTATAGGCTATGTCGGCATTCAAAAAATTGAAGGATGTTATTACAATGTGATGGGCTTTCCTGTATCTCGGTTTATCCACGAAATACAAGCAATGCAATAGAATATTGGTTTTCGAATTAATATAATATCTATTTCATCATTCAAGAAAGACGGATTATTGCCTTAAATTTGAGTGATAAAGGTTCTAAAATAAAAATTCTTACCTATTAGTGAAGCTTTGGCGGATAAAATTGATATTTTTGTTGTCTATAGATTATGAAAAGAGTTTACTTTTTGTGTTTTTGTTTCATTTTATCATTGTCAGTGCAAGCTCAAACACCTTGTCAATTGTCATTGGATTCAATATATATTGATCAGGCTGCAAGTAGTTGTAACCATTTGTATTTCAAATATAAAGTTTCAGGAGGTACTGCAAGTTCATACAATTGGACTTATGGCGATGGCAATGGCTGTGGTTGTATCAAACCTAAAAACTTCTACACTAAGAATGGCACTTATCAAGTATGTGGTAAAATACAGGATGCAAATGGTTGCAAAGACTCATTATGCATAACGGTTAATGTCAATTGCACCAATCCATGCGATTTGAGTGAAATAGGTATTTACTCATTCGATACGGTAAGTTACAATTGCAATGAGTATGAATTTGTTTCTTTTGTCAGTCCAAATGCCAAACGCATTGTTTGGGAATTTGGTGATGGAGATTCATCAAACAGCAAGTATTCCTTGCACACCTTTCAAAAAAATGGAAATTATAAGGTTAGATTAATTGTTCAAGATTCAATTTCATGCGGAGATACAGCAGAGTTGAACATAGATATTAATTGTGATCAGAAAGCACCTTGTGATTTCAAAATCAATAAAATGGATAGCATTTCTAAAGGAAATTGCAAAACCAAAGGGTTTAATTTGAATTGCAATAAAACACCAAAAGAAGTGAAATGGTATTATGGAGATGGTAATTTTGAAACCTCAGGAACACAGGTTCAACATTCCTTTAAGGATACTGGAATTTATATTGTATGCGCAATAGCAACTGATAGTGTTGGCTGCCTAGATACAATTTGTTTGTCAATAAAAATTAAATGTCCCAAGACAAGTCTTTTTCAGATTTCAAATATTGATAAATCCAGTATTTATCCATCTCCATTTTCGAGTTATTTATTCGTAAAATTAGAAACAGATGCTACTATTTTAATCTATGATCAAAAGCAAGCACTTGTTTATGAATCATATTTTTTAAATGGAATTGCTAATCTAGATTTAAGCAAATTAAGCAGCGGACTTTATTTTATATCAATAAAAACCTTCGAAATGGTTCAATTTTATAAAATAATAAAGGAATAATTTATAGGCTGTAAGGAACCCTTGCGGTTAATGATCTACCAAGGGTTATCTCATCGGTATACTCCAATTCACTACCTACTGAAATACCTTTGCTAATGGTACTTATTTTAAGGTTAAATTTTTGAAGTTTTCTCGCCAAGTAGAATGAGGTGGTGTCACCTTCAATATTTGCATTTAATGCGATGATAATTTCTTCGGCTGGATTTGTGTTTAATCGATCTACCAGGGCTTCAATATTTAATTCATCTGGGCCAACACCATCAATGGGCGATATCAAACCCCCAAGCACATGGTATAATCCATTGAATTGAGCTGTATTTTCGATGGCCATAACATCCATCATATCTTCAACCACACAGACAATGCTTTTGTTGCGGTTTACGCTGTTACAGATGCTGCAAATGGGTGTGTCGCTGATATTGCAGCATACAGTGCATTGCATTAACTCCGTTTTTAATTTAAACAAAACATTGGATAGGTTTTCCGCTTCTTCATTGGGGCGTTTCAATAAATACATCACCATTCTTAATGCACTGCGTTTTCCAACTCCTGGAAATCCAGAAAGTGCTTCAACTGCGTTCTCTATTGTTTTTGAAGAAAAATTCAAATCGTGCAAAATTACAAAATTAATCTTTGCCGTAAGATTAGATTATTGCTTATTTTAAGAATAAACACTATTGCCGGTCAAAAAAATACTCAATACCTTTGGTGTCAATCACTCCAACATTTCCGTTGTAAACAATGTATGCGAATCCATTGTTGAAATTATAGGCCATAGAATATTTGGGTTTAATAATTGTTTGACAATTTTGATTGACATACCCCCAATTGCCTTCCTTGTCCCTAAAGGGTAAAAGCCCGTTTCCAAATTCGCCTACTTGGGTAGGTTTTTGCTGAAATTGACCTTGCACATAATAGTTGCTGTCTACTATCCTAATATCTGACATGTAATAACCAATAGCTCCAAGAAATAGTGAATCCTTTAAATGTCGAGCGCTGGCATACAGTGGTGAAGTTCTTTTGCGTTTATCTATAAAATAATAATCCCAACCAATCTCATTTTTGGTTTTAATGATGGCTTTTCCATCTAAAAATTCTTTTTCTAATGCGATGTATTCAGAATAATCGAGAGAATCAATTGTAAATTGACTTAAAATTATTTTACCGGTACTGTCTATAAATTCCAAAAAAGTTGTTTTGATTTTTTCTCCAACTGAGTTTCTTTGCTTGGTTACATAAACTGGTGCCAGGCCCTCGCTAAATATGCCCGCAGCTTGAATAGAATCTGGCAGGATAAGTGTTTTGCCTTTATGATTGATATAAAAGTATTTTCCCTTTGATATTGCCATAAGCATACCTGATTTAAAATAAAGACTTGAGGTGTCGAAGTCAGGCTTTCTTATCCAATTTCCAGAGAGGTCAATAATCCCTAATTTTTTATTAACTGCCACGACTGCCAATCCTTCCGAAAAATTTTCAGCAGCGTCAAATGTTTGGTTTATTGCAACTTTTCCAGAATCATTGATATAATAGCAATTTCCAGAAGCAAATAAAACGGGACAAAGGTTTTTAACAAAAGTTCCGTAGTGTTTAATGGCCGGTGTTACAATGTTTCCGGCTTTGTTTATTCCATAAAAAAGGGAATCTTTTTTAACAAAAGCTAGGTTGTTATTGAAAAAATCTGCAAAATCAAATTGAGCTTTAATTTTGATTACTCTATTTGTATCGCAGTACCCCCATTGTTTATTTATTCTAAATGGTATTAATTGCCCCGAGCAGGTAAATGAAACAATAAAAACTAGGGTACAAAGTAATAATCGCATGGTTGTTTTAAAGACAGATTTTATGTGAATTGGTTGCCTATTGTAAATCTGAACAAATTTCTACCAGAACGCCGTTGGTGCTTTTTGGATGTGCAAAGGCAATTTCTTTATTGTCAGCACCAGGTTTGGCTTTTTCATGAATCATTTCAAAACCTTCCATTTTCAGTCTAGCAATTTCATTATTGATGTCGTCAGACGCAAATGCAATATGGTGTATGCCTTCGCCTTTTTTCTCAATAAATTTAGAAATAGGGCTATCGGGGTTTGTGGCTTGTAACAATTCAATTTTTGTTTCTCCGATCATAAAAAAACTAGTAATAACACCCTCGCTTTCAACTGATTCAGATTTATATGGTTCGCAATTCAACAGTTTACTAAATAATTTATTGGATAGCTCTAAATTTTTCACAGCTATTCCAATGTGTTCTATTTTTTTCATTCAACAAAATTCAATGAAAACCCTCTTAAAACCAAATTATCACGAAACTGTTGTTATACTTCAAATTCTATCCGCTTTGTTTTTAATAAGATATAGAGAATTTCAATATTGATTTTGCAATTTTAAATTGAGAATTATGAACTTTGGCTTACATTTGCATATTAGAATTAGTCTAAATAAGAATTATGTTAAACCTGCCAATATACCTCGATAACAATGCGACGACCCCTATGGACCCTCGGGTTTTGGAAGCAATGTTACCGTTTTTTATAGAAAATTTTGGAAATGCTGCGAGTAGAAATCATGCTTTTGGATGGAAAGCGGAAGAAGCTGTTGATTATGCCAGAGAGCAAATAGCAGCTTTAATAAATGCTGATTCTAAAGAAATTATCATTACCAGTGGTGCCACAGAGTCCAATAATTTGGCAATTAAAGGTGTTTTTGAGATGTATGCTGACAAGGGAAATCACTTTATTACAGTTGAAACTGAACATAAAGCTGTTTTGGATACCTGTAAACACCTTGAGAAATTAGGTGCAGAGGTAACTTATTTGCAAGCAGCTGAAGATGGTTTAATTACCGTGGAGCAAGTTGCCGCAGCAATTAAACCGAATACGGTATTGGTTACAGTGATGTATGCCAACAATGAAATTGGTGTTATTCAACCGATAAAGGAAATTACTGCACTGTGTAAGAGCAAAGGCATACTTTTTCACACCGATGCAACTCAAGCAGTTGGAAAAATTAAAGTCGATGTAATTGCTGATGGCATAGATCTAATGAGCTTTACTGGCCATAAAATGTACGGTCCGAAAGGCGTAGGAGTTTTATATGTTAGAAGAAAAAATCCAAGAGTTAAGGTTACTGCACAAATGGATGGCGGCGGACATGAGAGAGGGATGAGAAGTGGAACATTGAACGTTCCTAGCATTGTTGGTATGGGAAAAGCTTGTGAACTTTGCCGTTTAGAAATGGATGCAGACACCAGTAGACTAAGTAAAATGAGAGATCGCCTGGAAAAAGAATTACTTACAATTGAAGAGTCTTATATCAATGGTAACATCGAGCATAGATTGCCACACGTAAGCAATATGTCGTTCAAATATGTAGAAGGTGAAGGTTTGATTATGGGTGTAAAAAACATTGCTGTGTCTTCGGGTTCAGCATGCACCAGTGCGAGTTTAGAACCCAGTTATGTATTAAAAGCATTAGGCTTAGACGATGAATTGGCGCACTCTTCATTGCGGTTTGGATTGAGCAAATTTACAACGGATGAAGAAGTGGATTATGCAATTAACCACGTTAAAGAAGCGGTTGAGAAATTAAGAGAAATGAGCCCACTTTGGGAAATGTTTAAAGAAGGAATAGATTTAAAGGCTATTCAGTGGGCAGAACACTAATACATTAAAAAATTAAATTAAATAAAAAATTATGGCATATTCAGAAAAAGTCATTGATCATTATAGCAATCCAAGAAACATTGGAACATTAGATAAATCGAGCAAGCAAGTTGGAACAGGTCTTGTTGGTGCTCCTGAATGTGGAGACGTTATGCGTCTTCAAATTGAGGTAGATGAGTTAACAGGAATCATTAAAGATGCTAAATTCAAGACCTTTGGTTGTGGAAGCGCAATCGCCTCTTCGAGCCTAGCAACCGAGTGGCTTAAAGGCAAATCAGTTGATGATGCATTGAAAATTGACAACATGGATATCGTTGAAGAATTGGCTCTTCCGCCAGTAAAAATACACTGCAGTGTATTGGCTGAGGATGCTATTAAATCAGCCATTAACGACTACAGAACTAAAAATGGACTAAGTCCAATTGAAGACAATAAGAAACATTATTAATATTATTCGACATGTCAGCAGGAATTACCATTTCAGAAGAAGCGACTAAAAAAGTACATCAATTGATGTCTGAAGAAAAAATGGGTCCAGATTATTTTGTTCGTGTTTCAGTGAAAGGCGGCGGATGCAGTGGCTTGAGTTATGATTTAGACTTTGATAACGAGGGAAAAGAGTCTGATCAAGAGTTTATCATTGGCGATGTTAAAATAGTTTGTGATCTAAAAAGTTACCTTTATTTGGCTGGAACGGAATTAGATTTTACAGACGGTTTGAATGGAAAAGGATTTAATTTCATCAATCCCAATGCAAAAAGAACTTGCGGATGTGGTGAAAGTTTCGCCGTTTAAAAAACATTATAATGCCCACTATATTTAAGAAGCTAAGTATTTTACTTGGCTTTTTTATTTTCAATTACAATCTAAGTGCCCAATATGCATATAAATACAGGCCATTTTTAGACCCGGCAATGGCAGTTGGAAGCGGACTTGTTTTTACTTCCAGTCTTATAGCTCAGAAGCAAATTAAGCCCTTAGACGATAAAATTATATTAGGACTTAATATAAATGATGTCAATCGATTTGATCGAATTGCTTGTTCTCAATGGAGTCCTAATGCAGCAAGATTAAGCGATGGATTGGCTTTAAGCTCAGGGTTAATGTATTCTTATTTTTTGTTTCATCCCGAGACCCGTAAAGAAAGTATGAATATTGCGGGTGTCGCATTTCAAAGTTTATTGCTGTCGCAGTCACTATCAAGCGCTTTTAAACTCACTTGCAGGAATAGGCCATATTTATACAATCAATCGGTTAGCATTGATGAAAAAAGGAAGATAGATGCGCGGTTGTCATTTTTTTCAGCCCATACTTCTACCGTTTCATCTTTATGTTACAGCTTTGCTTTTGCGCACAGCGTATACAATCCCAAGAAGAATCAAACAGGCATTTGGATTGGAGCTATAACAATTCCGGCTATTGAGGGCTTTCTAAGGGTAAAAGCTGGCAAGCACTATCCAAGTGATGTAATTACGGGTTATTTGGTAGGCTTGGGATCCTCTTTTATCATGCATTACTTGCATAAAAATAGAATATAAAAAAGGCAGCAATTAAGAGGCTTCCACAAAACCAATAAAAACCATACAAATATCTACAAAATTAATATGACATTAAGCAGGGAGTAACTCTCTTAAAGTTTCGTTTATAGATTTACCATCCGTTTTGCTGCCTAATTGCTTCATAGCCATTGGCATAATTTTTCCAACGTCTTTCATGCTAAGCGCGCCGCTTAATTCAATTATTTTTTTCAATTCAGAAATGAGCTCGTCTTTTGACATTGATGCCGGCAAATAAGTTTCAATGACTTTTAGTTCTTCTTGTTCTTTTTGAGCCAGATCCGTTCTGTTTTCTTTAAGAAAAATGTCAATGCTGTCTTTGCGTTGTTTTGCCATTTTTTGCATGGCTTTTATTGCAATTTCATCTGAAATATCTTTAGTGCCAATTTCAGTCCCTGCCAATAAAAATGCGGATTTTATAGCTCTAATTGCCCTCAGTCCAACCTCGTCTTTAGCCTTCATGGCATTAATAAGGTCTTTGTTTATAGTTTCAACTAACATTTATTTGCTTATTAATGATTTGTCTAAGAAAAAATCAAAGCTGTCACCTCTTAATCCTAATCTTAATGTTTCAAGTGCAATTAGCTCTGAAGGTGCAATATTGCCAAGATTAATATTTGCGCCATATAATTTAATAAACCAAACTTGCTGGGCTTTTTGAGGCGCTTCCCAAATAATTTTTTCTAAGGGTATCTTCCTTATTATTTCAGCAACTAAGCCCGAACGCACTTCGCCAGTACCCCTAAATACCCCTACTGTTCCACTTTCGCGTGCTTCTGCAATTACTTTCCAAACACCTGCTTGAATCTCTTTTTCCATCATTTCAATCCATTCGTAAGGCGGTATTATTTTTTCAGCATCCTTAGAACCAACTTCCGAAATTACGGTGTAGTCTTTTGTTAATGTTCTAATGTATTCACATTTTTTATCATGTTCAATTTCCATTGAACCGTCGCTAACTTCAACATGGTCAACGCCATAGTAGTCTAAAATTCTTCTGTAATCATCAAATTGATTTCTGATTGCATAGGCCTCAAACAGGGTTCCGCCGAAGTAAACTTTAAATCCAGCTTTTTTATAATGGTCTATTTTTTCTTTAAGTTTTGGCGTTGCATAAGAGGTGCCAAAACCAAGTTTTAACAAATCAATAAGATGACTTCCATTTTCAATAAGGTCTATAGATTCTCTAATACTTAGACCTTTATCCATGACCATTGTTAGTCCGTTTTCTCTTGGTTGTGCGGGTCTTTCAGGTAGTTGCGTTAGTTTAAATATATCGTTGTTCATTTTACGTTGATTGGTAAATTTGTATCATGTTCTTAAACTCTTCGTCATCATCAATTAATGTGTGACAGAATAATTTAACACTTTCTAAAGTGTCTTCAAAATTATGTATTAATCGCGACATGATTACTTCTTTGTTTTTATTTGATGGATTTTGATCGAATTTTATAACATTGAGAACACAATTCAAATCATCTTTGTATTCAGAAATTGTTTGTATTTCGAATATTAGATCTTCTAGCAAGGCATCCAATTCAGAAATATAAAGTACCGATGCTAATTCTTTCCAATTTTCATGAATTATTTCTTTGTTTTCAAGTTTTAATCCATTGTAAATATGCTCAATTTCAATAAGCTTTTCTAGATCTGAATAGCACGTTAAAATGCCTTTCAATGCTGCAAAGTCACTTTTATCTTCTTTGTATACTTTCTCAAAATAAGGCAGCGCTTTTCTGGCTTGTTTTTCAGTCAAAAAAGAGTATCCAATTAAATAATTGTACTCTGGTATAATGTCTTCTAAGCCTTGGGCTTTCTTAAGATAATTTCGGGCTAAAATTGGCTCTTCTATGCCCAAGTAACAGCGGGCTATGCAAATATAAGGGTATACATCACCGTTGTTTTTTATGCATTGCTGATAGTTCTCAATTGCTTTATTGTATTCGCCTTTGCTTTCATACAAACCGGCTAAATTGAAAAATGCATTTTTTGAATCCTTATTAGATAAACTCGAGTATTCATAAGCTTCTAAAGCCAAATCTTTAAGATCTGTGATCTCATAAATTCTGCCTAACTGGTACCATGCTAAGTAGGAATACGGATTGGAATCTATGATTCTTTTAAAATAGAGTGTAGCTTGATCAAATAAACTATTGCTAATGAAATTTAATGCCAATTGGTTAAAAAGGATTTCATTTTCCGGAAAACGTTTCAATCCTTTTTCAATAATTTTATTGGCTTTTACAACTTCTTCGTTCTGTGATAACAATTGGGCGTAGCTGTTATAAATGTCAACAACAAATTCATCGTCTTCAAATTCAGCAAATTCAAGCGCTAATATAAAAGATTCTTCTGCTTCAGCTGGCCTATCCAAATCGGCTAGTATTTCGCCTTCCATTTTATGAATAACAGCATTATAAGGCTCTGTTGATTTTGCGATTAAAATCAGATTTAGTGCATCGTCATAAAGACTACTCATGCACAATATGCTGGCTTTTTCAATTAAAAAATCAATTTTGTTTGGGTATAAATAAAGACCATGGTTGATTATTTTCATTTGATCTTTATGCTGATTGTTTAAGAAAAAATGATACGAAAGAGCCTCAATTTCTTCCTCACTGAAGAAAATAGATTGGTCAGCGTTTAGTTGATTAAATTTTTTAAGTGTTTCATCAATGTCTGTTTGACTAAAAAAGTCTTCACTGCCAGCATCACTATCATCAAAATCATCAAACATATTACAATAATATATACAAAAGTACGAATTGAGCGCGCATCTTACTCCATAACTTATTCACTACAAATATAAGTTAAAGATGACTTATTTTTGCATGATTAAACATCTTTTCTTATTTTATGGTCTCTTTGTATTAGCCTTAAATTCAAGGAGTCTAGATGTTTAAAGGAAAGCAGATTGGCAACAAAGCACAAAATTTAACATTGAAGTGGCTGGGTAGAATAAAGCAAAAAAAAACCGTCAGCTAATGCTGACGGTTTTTCAGAGAGGTTAAAAGTAAAATTTTACTTCTTTTTTGCTGATTTTTTAGCTTTTGCTTTAGGCGCAGCTTTCTTAGCTTTTGCTTTAGGCGCAGCTTTAGCCTTTGGAGCAGCTTTCGCTTTTGCTTTAGCTTTAGGAGCAGCTTTAGCCTTTGGAGCTACTTTCGCTTTCGCTTTTGGAGCTACTTTCGCTTTCGCTTTAGGAGCTGCTTTCGCTTTTGCTTTTGCTTTTGGTGCTGCTTTTGTAGCTTTTGCTTTAGCAGCTGGTTTTTTTGGAGTTGCCATATTTATAAATATTAAATTGGGTTTTTTATTTGTTTAAATCTGAGTGCATATCGCCGTAGTCAATGGTAATTTCTTCGCCAGCTTTTATCGTTTTTAATGCCTTATATACCATTACACCGTCTTTTATTTTTTTTATGTAATCTGCATTGGGTTTTGCTGAATGGTTGTATAAAGATCCGAATCCTAAAACAATTGCCACATTTTTTTTACTAGTGTTCCAAACGAACGTATAGTTTTCTAAAGTGTGACCTGACAGACTCTGATGTTCTTTATAACTTAATTCGATTACAGGGCAAATTTCAATAAGATCATCTTTCTTTAAAACTTTAGATGTAAACACACCGCGTCCTTTGTGTCCTGCATTCGATACAAATAAATTTGTATTGCTAATATTATACTCTTTTTTCACTCAATTATTTTTATCCGTCAAAATTATGAAAGTTTCTCAAACTATTGCTATTTCTATAATATATCTATTCACATGTTTTCAAATATGCGTTTATAAAGTAGTCAAATAAGTTGACTAAATAGTTTTGTTTTTAGTCAATTTCTTTTTAGTTATTGACATTGTAAACTTGAAAATATTCGATTAAATATAAAATTAAGATCTAAAAACTATTTTTTACAGTTTTTGTCATTACAAAATCGTTCATTAAGTACGATTCGCCGATATCAAAATCTTCAACAGATTCTATCATAAAACCATTTTTAAAATAGAAATTTATTGCTTTAAAATTCTTCCGATTTACTGTTAATTTTAATTTGTAATTTCTGTTCTTATTTGAATCAATGATTTCTTTTTCAATTTCCTGCATAGCTAAGCTTCCAAGGTTTTGCCTGTGTTGATTTGGCAGAATATAAAATTTATGAATAAAGTAAACCGAATCGGCCTGTTGGCTATAAGAAATAAAACCTAGTATCTCAGATTGGTTTTTAAT
This sequence comes from Chitinophaga pinensis, assembly GCA_945888525.1. Classification (GTDB taxonomy): domain Bacteria; phylum Bacteroidota; class Bacteroidia; order NS11-12g; family UBA955; genus JABMMZ01. Next base: position 96,534 of record CAMDAF010000002.1, on the reverse strand, counting down.
AAAGTAAAAATCTTTACCAATTTTAATTTGTGACTTTAATGCTTCTTCTGAATAGAATTTATCCAACATGTATTCAATTTGATGGATGCTTATAATCTCTATGTAATATTTTTTCCATATTAATTCAGCCATCTCAGCAATTTGCAAAAGCTCATCTTCTTTTGTCTTTACTAATTTGATTTCCATTTTTCTTTAATGATTCTGGCACAAATATACTTTTATTATACTTTCAAATTGCCTCGTTTTTAATTCCTGTTTTTTTATTTTAGTGCTTAATCACATATTTTTGAATCAAAATTAGTAGGAACCTTTATATAAATATTATGCTTGATTGTAGACTTTTGGAATTTGGATTTGATGACCATAAAAAGAGTATTGAAATAAGACGTGAAGTACTAAGGAAACCTTTGGGTCTAGATTTTAGTGCCAACGATTTAAATGCTGAAAAAGACCAATTCCACATTGCTGCTTTTTACAAGAATCAACTGATTGGGATTCTTCTATTAAAAACCATGAAGGACACAAGCAGTACAACACTAAAAATGAGACAAGTTGCAATTGATCCTAAATTTCAAAGTAAAGGATATGGCTCTGTGTTGGTTAAATTTTCTGAGCAATGGGCAATCGAAAATGGTTTTAATTTAATTGAATTAAATGCTAGAAATACAGCTATACAATTCTATAAAAATTTGGGGTATAAAGTAATTGGACATGAATTTTTGGAGGTTAATATCCCTCATATAAAAATGTTTAAAGACTTATTATAAGGATATTTGATTTGTTTTTAGTTTTCTGTTCAGCTATTTAATCTTTCTGAAAATGTTATAGCCACTCGCTATATTCTTAGATTTAGTCCTTGTTTTTCTTTTTCTTGTCTTATTTTTATTCCGATGTTCACGATTTTTCTTAAATTTGGCATCCTTTTATTATTTTATAGAAATGAAAAACATCAGTCTCGCGTTGCTTTTATTGCTCACATTTGGCCTAAAAGCTCAGGTTAATTATGCCACATACGGCAAAAACACCCATGGAAAATATACTTACACTGTAGTTTCTGGAGATCCTACAAAATCAAGATGGTATGTATTGCCTAATGGTTTAACAGTAATTTTGTCGGTAAATAAAGACCAACCCCGTGTCCAAACTTTAGTAGCCACAAAAGCAGGAAGTAAAAATGACCCTTCAGATAACACTGGCTTAGCACATTATTTGGAACATATGTTATTTAAAGGAACCGATCAATATGGTTCTTTAGATTTTGCAAAAGAAAAAATCTATTTAGATCAAATAGATGCTTTATACGAATTGTATAACAAAACAAAGGATGATGTAAAACGCCGTCAGATATATAGACAAATAGATAGTATTAGTGGCTTGGCTTCTAAATTTAGCATAGCAAATGAATTTGATAAAATGTGCCAAGGAATAGGAGCCCAAGGTACAAATGCTTTTACCAGTGTAGAACAAACAGTTTATGTAAATGACATCCCTTCTAACAGAGTTCACCAATGGTTGGAAATAGAAGCTGAACGCTATAGAAATCCAATTTTGAGGCTATTTCATACAGAATTAGAAGCGGTATATGAAGAGAAAAATATTTCTTTGGACAATGATGGAGAAGAAGCTTTCGAAAAATTATATGCAAGTTTGTTCCGTTCTCATCCTTATGGCACCCAAACCACCATTGGTACGGTTGAACATTTGAAAAACCCTTCTTTAATAAAAATTAGAAATTATTTTAATACCTATTATGTGCCTAACAATATGGCCATTATTATGGTTGGTGATTTTAACCCTGAAGATGTGATTGAAATGATAGATAAACATTTTAGTTACATGCAAACCAGAGCTGTTCCTGCTTTTGCATTTAAACAAGAATTTCCAAGAGGAAGACCTGATAGTATAAGCGTGGCAGGTCCAGATGCTGCAAACATTATGATGGCATGGCGTTTTGATGGCGTTTCATCAAAGCAAGCTACAATGGTAAGGTTAGTAGACCTTATATTAAGTAATAGCAAAGCCGGTTTGATCGATTTAAATCTTGTAAAAGATCAAAAAGTATTATCTGCAAGTTCATCACCAGACTTTATGAAAGATTACAGCGTTCATATTTTTACAGGAAAACCCAAAGATGGACAGTCTTTAGAAGAAGTGAGAGACTTGTTATTGGCGCAAATTGAAAAGATCAAGAATGGTGAATTTGATGAAGAATTATTAAAAGGTATCATCGCCAATAATATGGTAGAAGATATCAATAAATTTGACAACAACGATGGGGTTGCCTATTCATTATTGGATGCATTTGTAACAGATAGACAGTGGAGAGACGTGCTTAATATTAATTTTGACATGAGCAGAATTAAAAAGCAAGAAATTATAGATTTCGTTAAAGAGTATTATACCAGCGGCTATTCGATTGTATACAAAAGAACAGGAGAGGACACCAAACAAGATAAAATAGAAAAGCCAAGTATAACTGAGGTTGAGTTAAACAGAGATAAATCTTCTCAATTTGTAATTGACATACTTGAGGAAGAGACAGACAGCATATATCCTGTTTATTTAAATTTTGACAAGGACATAGATAGGGGCAAAGTTGGCAAAGCAGAATTATTGTATAAATTGAATGATAAAAATCAATTGTTCACTTTGTATTACGTTGTTGACATGGGTAAATTAAACAACAAAAAATTACCATTTGCCTTAGAGTATTTACAATATTTAGGTACTGATAAATTTACAGCATCTGAATTGAGTATGAAATTTTACAAACTCGCTTGTAATTTTGGCATATCAACAGGAGAGCAAAGAAGTTATGTTTATCTGAATGGACCACAACAAAATTTTAATGAAGCCTTAGCTTTATTTGAGGATTTGTTGTTAAATGCAAAGCCAGATGCTTCAGCCCTTAAAGATTACGTAGGTAGAATTTTGAAATCAAGAAGTGATGCTAAATTAAACAAACGCTCGGTATCATCTGCCTTAAGTACTTATGCCTTATATGGCAAAGTAAATCCAAGAACATACACGCTTAGTAACGCTGAGTTAAATGCCATGAATGCTTCAGAATTGGTAGCATTAATCAAGAATCTTTGTATGCATAAGCATCAAATTATGTATTTTGGCCCAGAATCAAAAAGCAATATTGAAACCGCATTAACTTCAAAACATAAAATGCCTACTGAGTTTATCGCAACGCCAGCTGCTTATGAATTTAAACCTTTGACCTATGCAGCTAATACAGTCTTCTTTACCCATTTCGAAATGGTTCAAGCTGAAATAAATTGGAGATCTGGCGCTCAAGTTTTTGACATCAATAAGATGCCAAGTATCCGCGCCTTTAATGAGTACTTCGGCGGTGGCATGAGCAGTGTTGTTTTTCAAGAAATTAGAGAATCAAGAGCATTGGCTTATTCTACTTATGCTGTATATAGTCAGGCCTCGGAGAAGGGCAAATTTGATGTAGCGCTTGCATATGTGGGCACTCAAGCTGACAAATTGAATGATGCCATAAGCTCAATGAATGAATTGTTAAACAATATGCCTACCAATGAGGAAAGTTTTAATCAGGCTAAACAATCAATATTAAGTAGTATTGAGGCCGAGAGAATTATTAAAGGTGATGTATTCTTTTCATACTTAGGGGCCTTAGATATGGGCATAAATTATGATTACAGAAAAATGCTCTACGAAGCAATACAGAAAATTACATTTAATGATGTCAAAGCATTTCAAGAACAAAACATCAAAGGAAGAAAATGGGCAATTTCAATTGTGGGCTCAAAAAACAAAATTAAAGAATCAGATTTGAAAAAATATGGTGAATTAAAACTTGTTACTTTAGAAGAGATATTTGGATATTAATATCCTAAAGGTGCAACAAAAAAGGCTATCCAATGGATAGCCTTTTTTGTTGCAATAAAATAAGTTTTTATCTCACCCAAGGGATGCCAGCTAAAATTAACAACAAGGCTATTCCAAAGAATATAAGACTTGTCTTTTTTACTTTGGCTGCAGTATCTGAATTTTTCACTTTACTATATCCAATGTGAACTAAGGTTAAGGCAGCAAGCATTAAAATAAAATGTTCGACTGCAATTTTTCTTAAAAAGCCGGTTTTCATAACATGACCCATTCCTTCTGCGAATGCTTTCAGGCCAAATGGGCTATCGCCAAAGTATAAAAGCAAACCAACCAGTAATTGTATATCACAAAAAATCATAAACACCAAACCAGGTAGTTTGCTTGATTTGCTTAAAGAATTATTCAAAAAAGGGATTAGGATTGCTAATAATCCCGCAACTAATACCAACCAACGGGTATGTGAATGGGTGCTAACTAATAAAGAGTACATATATTGATTTTGAATTACAAAAGTAATTTAAACCAATTAAAAGGAAAGATTTTTTTTGCTTGCTCTAATTAATTGACTGGCTAATAATGGAATGAATCTGTTCTTTAACTTTAGAGTTGCTTAATCCCTCAATTTGATATAGCGTTTCCATGCTGCCGTGGCTAACAAAATGATCTTTAATAGAAATTGAATGAATTTTTGATTTCGAGTTTGTTTTTGAAGCCTCTAACATAATTGTGCTTGCAACACTTCCAATTTCTTGGCCCTCTTCAATTACGATGATATCACAGTATATTTCAAAAACTTTTTTTAACAATGAAGTATCCAATGGTTTGACAAAACGTAAATCGTAATGTGAAATATTTAATTCTTCTGCAATTTCTTGACATCTGATTCCTATAGTCCCAATGCTTATAAGAGCAGTTTTTTGACACCGTTCACTTAAGACCACTGAACTTCCAATTTCTAATTTTACCAATGGGCTGTCTGTAAATTCCTCACCTGCTTCACCCCTAGGATAACGAATTACAATTGGCCCTTTTTTATAAATAGAGGCCGTGTATATTGCATTTCTTAATTCCATTTGATTTCTTGGAGAAATGATGCATAAATTAGGTATAGTTTGAAGAAATGCGAGGTCAAAAACACCATGGTGGGTTGGACCATCTTCGCCCACCAAACCTGCTCGGTCAATTGCAAAAATAACTGGTAAATTCTGCAAAGCTACATCATGGATTAATTGATCATAGCCTCTTTGTAAAAATGTTGAATATATGCAACAGAATACAGTCAAGCCTGATGCTGCCAATCCGGCCGAAAATGTTATGGCATGCTGTTCTGCAATGCCAACATCAAAAACTCTATCCGGAAAAACTTCTTGCATAAAGTGCAAAGAACTGCCTGATACCATAGCAGGAGTAACTGCAACAATGTTTTCATCTTTTTGAGCTATTTCAAGCAAGGTTTTACCGAAAATATCTTGATACTTTACCCGTAAATCCTTTGGTTTGGTGTTTTTGCCTGAAAGTTTGTCGAATTTAGAAGTGCTGTGCCACTTTGTTTGCTCCAATTCGGCTGGTTCATAACCTTTGCCTTTCAGTGTTTTTATATGTATAATTTTAGGACCAGAAAGCAATTTGCTTCTTTCTAAAACAGAAATTAATGCATTTAAATCGTGCCCGTCTATTGGACCTAAATATTGGAATCCTAAATCTGTAAAGAAATTTTCTTTTTTGAATTCTAGTTTTTCCAAGTATTCGCCAAGTGCGCCTTGACTTGGATCAATGCCAATATGGTTGTCGTTGATGATGATAGAAATATTGCAATTTGATGTCCCAGCGTTGTTAAGCGCCTCAAAAGCTTGGCCAGCACTTAATGCACCATCTCCTATCACTGCGATGTGTTGCCTATCGATTTTTTTTAGAATGGCCGCTTGTGCATATCCCAGGGCTGCTGAAATTGAGGTTGAAGAATGCGCAGTTCCAAATGGATCGAATTCACTTTCACTCATTTTAGGAAATCCACTAATGCCTTCAAATTGCCTTAAAGTATGAAAAAGACTTTTTCTTTTTGTTAAGATTTTGTGCGCGTAAGCTTGGTGCCCAACATCCCAAATCAAAATGTCATTTGGCGTATCAAATACCTTGTGCAGTGCCACACTTAACTCAACAACCCCAAGGTTTGCGGCAAAATGCCCTCCGTATTCAGCAATTTGCTCAATTAGATAATTTCTTAGCCAATTTGCATAATCATTAAGACTGCTGAATGGCAATTGTTTCAATTTCTGCGGACTATCAATTTCTTCAAAGCTTGGTATCACTTTGCAAAAATAGGTAAATTAGCCATTTTTATAGTATTTCTGATCTTCCTGAATTCTAATATTTAGTCCCTTATTTGCTGAATAAATTCCTCTTTGTCAAATATCCGATAAATTGTACTTTTGCACTATTGCACCAACTATGGCAAAAGATAAACAAAACATGGATTTTGAAGCTTTTAGAGCTGAGGTATTAAGCGATTATAAACTGGTATTTGAAAGCCGACAAGCAAGTTTATTGGGCCGAAAGGAAGTATTAACCGGAAAAGCAAAGTTTGGTATTTTCGGTGATGGTAAAGAAGTTGCTCAAATTGCTATGGCCAAAGCCTTTAAAAAAGGCGATACCAGAAGTGGCTATTACCGCGATCAGACCTTTATGTTTGCCACTGGCATTAATACCATTCAACAATTCTTTGCGCAATTGTACGCACATACTGATATTGAAGCTGAGCCAAATAGCGCTGGAAGAAGCATGAATGGACATTTTGGTTCAAGACAGCTTGATAAAAACGGAAATTGGCTTCCGCAAACAGATCGTTTTAATTCATCCTCGGATATTTCTCCAACTGCTGGTCAAATGCCTAGATTATTGGGTTTAGCACTCGCTTCCAAATTATACAGACAAAATCCTGATTTACACACTTTCACTGATTTTTCTAATCAAGGAAATGAAGTTGCCTTCGGAACAATTGGCAATGCAAGTACCAGTGAAGGTGGTTTTTGGGAAGTAATAAATGCTGCAGGTGTATTGCAAGTTCCTATGGCAATGAGCGTTTGGGATGATGGATATGGAATTTCTGTGCCAGCTAAATACCAAACAACAAAAGAAAATATCAGCACATTGTTAAAAGGATTTAATAGTGGTGCGGATGGAGTTGGTGTTGACATTTATAATGCCAAAGGTTGGGATTACGCGGAGTTGTGTAAAGTATATCAAGATGCGATTGAGCATTGCAGAACCTTGCATAGGCCAGTTTTAATACACATTAATGAAGTTACTCAACCCCAAGGTCATAGTACCTCGGGTTCACATGAACGCTACAAATCAAAAGAGAGATTGCAATGGGAGCTTGATTTTGATTGTGTTAAAAAAATGCGTGAATGGATTGAAGAGAATAAAATAGCAAGTGCTAATGAATTAAACGATATTGAGAATGGAGCAATAGAATATGTTAATACTTGCAGAAAGAATGCCTGGCAAGCTTTTATAGCGCCAATGAAAAAAGAATTGGCAGATGTAGTTGATCTGCTTGGTGTAATAACGCATCCATCAGCAGTGGAAGCAGTTAAAACTTTAATGTCGACCAAAGATGCCATTAGAAAAGACCTTGGAATGGCAATTAACAAAGTCCTTATTGCGACAATTTCTAGCCAAATTGAGGGAAGAAGTGAACTAAAAGAATACTATGAAGCCTTCATAAAAGAAAATCACAATCGGTATTCTTCTTATTTACACAGCGCGTCAAGTTCAAGTATTGGATCAATTGGCGAAATTAAAGCAGAGTATGCTGATGAAATGTTAGTTGATGGCAGAGAAGTTGTTCTTGCTTGTTTTGATGCAGCATTAGAGCGCGATCCTAGAGTATTCGCATTCGGTGAAGATGTTGGAACGATTGGCGATGTAAATCAAGGATTTGCTGGGATGCAAGAGAAATATGGCGAAATCCGAGTTTCAGATACGGGAATCCGAGAATTAAGCATTATCGGTCAGGGTATAGGTACAGCTTTGCGCGGCCTTAGACCAATTGCGGAAATACAATATTTGGATTATTTATTGTATGCCCTTCAAATCATGAGCGATGATATAGCTACCCTTCAATACAGAACAAGAGGTGGTCAGAAAGCACCAATTATTATTAGAACTAGAGGGCATAGACTTGAGGGTATTTGGCATAGTGGATCTCCAATGGGCATGATTGTTCATGCTGTTAGAGGAATGCATGTATGCGTGCCAAGAAATATGACCCAAGCGGCAGGTATGTATAATTTGCTGTTAAAGGCAGATGAGCCGGCTTTGGTGATAGAGTGTTTAAATGGATACAGATTAAAAGAGAAAATGCCAAGTAATATTGGTGAATTTACTGTCCCTTTGGGTATGCCAGAAATAATCAATAATGGCAATGATGTAACAATAGTTGGTTATGGCAGTACGCTTCGCATCATTCAAGATGCCATTAAAAAGTTAGAAGAGGTAGGCATCAGTTGTGAGTTGATTGACGTTCAAACATTATTGCCATTTGATACCAGCCACACAATTGTAGATTCAATCAAGAAAACCAATAAGGTGGTTTTTATAGATGAAGATGTTCCAGGGGGTGCAACATCATACATGATGCAAAAAGTTCTAGAAGAGCAAAAGGCATACTTACATCTTGATGCTGCGCCATTGACCATTACTTCTAAAGCACACCGACCGGCATATGGTACAGATGGTGATTATTTCTCTAAGCCAAATGCAGAGGAGATTTTTATTCGTATTTATGAATTGATGAGCGAATACAATCCAAATAAGTATCCTGTTTTTTAAGAGAATTAGAATTCTTCTTCAGTTGTTTCGCTTATCTTAATTACGCGTTTCTTGGTGTATTGATTTCTAATAAATATATACACAGCACAAAGTGCAACTGTTAAAATAAATAAGATACTTAATTGTGCAGATGGTCTGCCATGCAATGGGAGAGCAATAACAATAATAGATACCAAAGCTTGCAACGATGCGTATATAATAGCTATGTTAACGTGTTTGTATTTTCCAACATGGACCAATTTTTTGAAGAGAAAATCACGGTGAGGAACAAAAATATTTTCCCTTAATAGAAGCTTAAAAATAACGGTAAGGCCTGCGTCTATTCCAAAGACAGAAAACAATAATAAGTACGCGAAATTCCCGGTTTTAAAGATCAAATTCATGATTAAATAAAGAATGATAAAGGCTAAGGCGATACTTCCCGTGTCGCCCGCAAAAACTATCGCCTTACGTCGCAAATTTAAACCAAGGAAAATAGATATTCCAATGATGTATGTATATAAAAATTCATTTTTTATAAATGTTACTTCATTGCCTTGAATGTCTGTAGAATTAGAATTTAACCAAAGTAAACTAAGAATTATCACTAAAGAGTTCAAGCCAAGCATGCCATTTATGCCATCCATGAAATTAAACGCATTTAAAACGCCGATACCTAGTATTACAACAGCAATAATTAATGGCCATTTATCGATGAACATATAACTAAAAGGAAGTTCAATTGCCATTAACACCAAGGCAAAAATTTGAAAAATAAGTCTAATGAAATGTTTTATGAAAAATAAATCATCCATATAACTCACAAGTCCAATCAAAATTAAGCCAATAATGAAGTATCCATTTATTGTGTAAGGAAATGCTATGCTGTATACAAGTAAACCAAATAAAACAAAAATGCCAAATCCGGTAATCGTTCGGTTAAGGTGCGAACTTCTGCCAACAGGATGGTCATAAATTTTAAAAAAATGAGCGGCCTTTATATACATCAAAGTGAATATAATAAAGCACACTGGCGCAATCAAATAGTAGTAAAATTCGATTGCTGTTTTATTCATACATTTTTTCTATCCAAATTTTATAGCGTTCTTCAATCACCTTTCTTTTTTGCTTCAAAGTTACAGTCAATTCTCCAGTATCTACAGTGAAGGCTTTTCGTTTTACAATGAAATCTCTAATTCTTGCATAATTTGACAATGATTGAGATAGTTTTTTAATGTCTTCTTGAATCCAGTTCTTGATTTTTTCATCCAAGATGATATCCGTTTCATCTTCGAAAAACTGTTTACTTAATCCAAAAAAATCTTTTAGGTGCTCTTCTTTAGGTATTACAATTGCTGTGACAAATTCTTTTTTATCTCCAATGATAAAGATTTGCTCAATTTTATCGCTTTGCAAATAAGTGTTTTCAATTGGTGTTGGATAGATGTTTTTGCCTAAACTCGTTTTGAGCATGTTTTTATACCGATCCGTAATTTTTAAATAACCTTTTTCAAATTTTCCAATGTCACCTGTATGAAACCAACCTTCCGCGTCCATTACCAATGCAGTCTCAGAGGGATTGTTGTAATAACCCAACATAATATTTGGGCCTTTACAAAGTATTTCCCCCTCAGCACTTTCAAAATCAGGTTTGAAATTATGGTAAGTTTGAATGGTGATTAGTTCTTTTGACTCAATGTCTTGAATTGCAACTTGCTGTCTAGGGGCGACTCTTCCGCTTGTTCCATGTATTTGTCTTTCAAACTCATTTACAGTTACAAATGGGGATGTTTCCGTTAAGCCAAAACCTTGTTGACATCTGATGCCGATATTGCCAAAAAATTCGCCAACATGCTGAGGTAGCGCGCCACCGCCAGAAACGAGTAATTTTAATTTACCACCAAGTTTAGCTTTAATTTTACTAAAAACTAATTTTTCAGCTAAGCGGTGTTCTAAAGATAGAATAAATCCAATTGGTTTATTTTCTTCCTTTGTTTTTCTGCATTGCTCCCCAATGTTAAGGCTCCATAAAAATATTTTTGCGGCTAATCCACCTTTTGCCAAAGCATTTCCTTTAATTTTTGCTTCTAACTTTTCCAAGAGTCTAGGCACACACGTCATTATGCTAGGTGTTGCTTCGGTAAAATTCTGAGAAACCTTTTCAATGCTTTCTGCAAATGCTATTTGAGCGCCGATGAAACTGGGCAAGTAATAACCAGCCATTCTTTCATAAACATGGCTTAATGGCAAAAAGGATAAAAATCTATCTTCCTTATTAACTGAAGGGCATAAGTCTTTTGCATCATAACAATTACTCATGAAATTATAATGGCTTAACATGGTTCCTTTTGGAACACCTGTTGTGCCACTTGTGTATATTAGAGCAGCTAAATCATTGTGCTGAATCGTAGGTAGTATCTTACTGATTTCTGCTTCCAGCCCAGGCCATAAATCTTCGCCAATTGCTTTTGCCTTTTCTATAGATATAATTTTATCATTGTCAATCTTGGATTCAAATGTGGTAAACACTTTTTGAATTTTTGGACATTGACTTTCAACTTTCTGGAATTTTTTCAATAAAAACGGGTTTCCAACTAAAACGGCTATACTTTCACTGTCATTTAAAATAAAAGCCGTTTCATCTGCTGTAAGTGTGGGGTAAATCGATACATTCACCGCTCCTATTTTTTGAAGTGCTTGGTCAAAATAAATGAATTCCGGACAATTTTCTAAAATTATAGAAAGCTTATCGCCTTTTCTAACCCCAATATGGTGTAGATATGCGGCCCATTTATTTATGTTTTCAAAGGTTTCCCTATAAGTAATGTTTTGGTAGTCATTGCCAATTTTCTCCATCAAGAACACATGGTCCGGATTGTGGATTTTATAAGCAGAATTAAATAGAAATTCATGAAGTGATCCAAAATCAGGGTCTTTTATTTCCATATTTATTGACTTTTTAATGTTGCGAAGTTATTCGAAAAAAAGACTTTTGCAAGACAATTTAAGTCATTCTGCCAATGATAATTTAATGCGTAATTGAAATTGATGCCAGAAATAAGCTGAGCGTCTAATTTTCTATTACTTAACTCCTGACCTATACTGAATACACCATTAGGGATTTTTGGCAATATTTCGTTGTTCGAACCCACTTGATATGAAACCCAGGTTAAATTGCCGTTGAGACAGCTTTTCCAATGTCGGAAAATTTTCAAAAAGTAGCTTGGCCTGAATAACAATATTGGAGCAAGAATTAAAAAAATGGCACACATAATTAAATCAAAATACCGCTTTTCCTTTTTAACTTCATTGCTGCTTAATGCCGGTGCAATATTTACACTGTAAAATTCTCCTGTTGTATTTTTTGAATTGCTGCCAATAATGTGTGCACCCATTTCAGGCATAATTTTGAATTTAATTCCCTTTGTGTTTGTTTGCCCCATAATGTTCATTATTTCGGCACTAGAGATGTCTTTTGTACAAAAAATAATCTCATTTGCTTTATAAATTTCTATCAGTAATGCTAAATTTTGAACCCCACCAATCCAATCTCCCTTAGCATGTTCGTTTTTGGGTTTAATAAATCCTAGTAATTTAAACCGGGCAGGGTAATTTAATAAAATATGCTTTACGCGTTCGCATTCTTCTTTATTGCCAACAATAAGCACTTGAGACATTTGGCTTGCAGAAGTGTCAAAATGTTTGAATTTGATAAAATGGTAACAAATTCGAATAAACACTGTAAGCAATAAAGCCCAAGTAGACCCAAGTAATATTAAGGCTCTAGAATATCGTAAGTTCTCTGGCATTAAGGCATAAATTGCAAGTAAAATAAAACTACCTAAAAAAACACCTTTTACCGTCTTGCTTAATTTAAATGGTTCATTGTATCCACCTGCTATGTATATGCCGCTTAACCACATTAAAATGTATATCGGCACATGCAGCTGAATATAAATTGGCGGATAAAAACCACCAACAACATATTTATTATAGATTTCCCAATACCTCATTAAACCATAATAACCTATAAAAATGCCTAGAAAGTCAAACGCAAACAACTTCAATGCATTTAGCGACCGAATGAATACTGCGAATGCTGCTCTAACAAAAATCGCTAAATTAATACATAAACTAAACCACCAACCTTGCTGTTTTGTGTAGTGTTTGTCGGCAAATTTAGCCATAGCTAAATAGAATATTTTTACATAGTTTACACTGTGCTTCTTTGTGCTTTCTCCTTTGTAGTGAATAATCGTCGTATCAGCAAAATAGTAATTGGAATACCCAGCCTTAATTATTCGGTAGCTTAAATCAATATCTTCTCCATACATAAAAAAGCTTTCATCTAGCAGTCCAACCTGCTCTAAAACTGATTTTTTAACCATTAAAAAGGCGCCACTTAAAATATCTGCCTTATGGTTTTCGTGTTCATTTAGATAACTTAGATGGTAAGCGCCAAACCGTTTGGATTTAGGAAAAAGTTTTGCTAAGCCAGACATCTTGTAAAAAGCAACTGATGGAGTAGGCAGTCCTCGTTTAGATTCTGGAAGAAAATCTCCACGTCCATCAATCATTCTAACGCCCAAAGCCCCCGCATCGGATGTGTGGTCTAAGAAATATACAGTTTTAGTTAAGGTGTCTTCACCAACCACTGTGTCGGGATTTAACAACAATATATTTCTGCCTGTTGAAATTTTAATGCCTTGATTGTTCGCTTTGCTAAAACCGACATTATCTGTGTTGGCAATTAAAACCACATCTTTAAATTTCTCTGTTACCATGTCACATGATTCATCAGCAGAATTATTGTCAACGACTATTATTTCAACTTGAAGATTGTGAATGGCTTTATAAACGGATAACAAAGTTTGCTCAAGAAGCGCTTTGACATTGTAATTAACTATAATAATTGATAAATCCATTTATAAAGCTTTAGGCAATAAAAAGGCGAAGCTAAGAAATTTTTTATTAATCATGATACAATTATGTGGCTATTAAGAATTAGAATAATTCTTAATTTTTTATTAAAAAATCAGTGCTTTGTTTCATCACTTTCCCAAAAATGTAATCTTGTATTTGAACCACTTCTTTGCCATTTTCATTGATAAAAGCATAGAAGGTTTCAATATCAAATTGCAAGGGATTCCCCTGTTCGTCAAATTGAATGTTTGAGTCTCTTTTGATTCCTTTTTTGTGAATTCTTAGGCTAATAAGTTTGTTTTGTTTATCCCAAACTTTTAAGACCAATATAGGTTTTGTCGAATTTATTGAATCAATTTGTTTAGCGTTTAAATCAATTGGAAACCCTTCAAAAGATAAGTTTTCCCATAATTTTAGATAGGTTTTTAAGTGGTTTAAATTAACCTCAAAATTGTTTTTCAATAAGGTATTCTCGGCGTATAGCAGTGGTTCCGATCCTGCATTGTCAATGTTGAAGGATGATTTCCCATCTTCAAACCACTTTAATTCTATTTTTTTTATTTCAGAATCTTTTAATGCGTAAATGCTTTTACTTCTCCAACCATCTTTCTGTGTATAGAACCTGGCATTTAAAAAACCATTAAAACCTGGGATATGGCACACATAAGGTTCTTTGCCATTTTCCATCATAAAGTAGGTTCCCATCTCGTCACTCGTATTGCCGCCCACGTAGAAAACCTTTGATAAATTGCCGTTTTCATAAATTTCTACTTTAGTCCCATTGAGCGCTAGATCTTTTTTTACAGAATTAATCTCGTGTTTAGAAACGGGCCTTTTAACCCGTATTTTTTTCAAGCCTTCAAATAAAATTTCTAACTGATAATTGCTTGCAACAAAGCTATCGTTAACTGTCCATTTGTCTTTAGCGGTCTTTGTTAGAAGCACGTATTCTTTTGTGAATTTATTGCTTAAAAACACTTTGTCAATCTTGTCGGTTGACTTAAAATCAAATTCTCGTTCGTCGGTCGATAGGGTATTTCCGTTGTTTCTTTTCAAGAAAAAAAACAAGACCAACACAGCAATTATTGAACCCAATAAAATGACAGTTTTTTTATTCATGAATTTTTTTATTTACAAATTTGACAACATCAATAAGCAAATTGCGGCTGTTAACGGCTATAATTTGGAGCTTCTTTGGTTATTTTGATGTCGTGAGGATGGCTTTCTTTGATGCCTGCATTGCTAATTTTTACAAATTGTGCAGTTTGAAGATCTTCAATGGTTGCAGCTCCACAGTATCCCATTCCAGCGCGAAGACCACCTACATATTGGTATAGTACTTCACCAACTTTTCCTTTAAATGGAACTGTTCCTACAATTCCTTCAGGTACCAATTTGGAAATTTCTTCTTCTGCATCTTGGAAGTATCGGTCTTTGCTGCCTTCTTTCATTGCCTCGATGCTGCCCATGCCTCTATATGATTTAACCATTCTGCCTTCATAGATACTGGTTTCACCTGGACTTTCTTCTGTGCCAGCGAAAAGACTTCCAGCCATTATTGTGCTTGCGCCTGCTACGATCGCTTTCACTAAATCGCCACTGTATCTAATTCCACCATCTGCGATAATTGGAACGCCAGAGCCTTGAATGGCAGCTGCACTATCCATAACAGCAGACAATTGAGGAACACCAATACCTGCGATAATTCTGGTGGTGCAAATGCTTCCAGGGCCAACACCTACTTTTATAGCATCAGCGCCAGCAGCTACCAATGCTTTTGCTGCATCACCTGTGGCCACATTTCCAACAATAACCTCCAATTTTGGAAAGGCTTTTTTGATTTTCTTTAATTCTGTAACCACACCTTTAGAGTGACCATGTGCAGTATCTAAGGTAATTACATCCACTTCAGCTTCAACCAAGGCTTGCACTCTTTCAAGTGTATCTGCAGTTATTCCAACGGCAGCACCTACTAACAATCGTCCAAAACTGTCTTTACAAGCTTTTGGATGGCTTTTAACCTTTTGAATATCTTTGTAAGTAATTAGGCCCATTAATTTGCCTTTCTTATCTACGATTGGAAGTTTTTCAATTTTGTGTTTTTGCAAAATGGCTTCTGCTTTAATCAAATCTGTTCCAATTTCACTTGTAACCAAATTCTTAACGGTCATCACATCTTTGATTTTTTTACCCGTATTCTTTTCAAACCTTAAATCTCTGTTGGTGATGATTCCAATCAATTGGTGTTTCGCATCGATAATAGGAATGCCACCAATATGGTTGTCTTTCATTAGTTTAAGCGCATCTTTAAGGGTGCCATCACCTGTTAGTGTGATTGGATTTTGAATCATGCCACTCTCACTTCTTTTCACTTTCACAACTTCTTTAGCTTGTTGGGCAATGGTCATGTTTTTGTGAATGATACCAATTCCACCCTCTCTTGCCATAGCAATTGCCATAGTGCTACCTGTTACGGTATCCATAGCAGCAGAAATGATAGGAATATTGATGTAGATGTTGCGGGTTAGTTTGGTTCTAGTGACAACGTCTCTTGGCAAGATTTCGCTGTAACGAGGCAAAACAAGAACATCGTCAAAAGTGAGGCTATCGCCTTTAATTTTGTTCGAGAAGTCAATTGGGGATTTTTTTGGACTAGCCATGCAAATAATTGTTATTGTTATTTGCGGTGCAAAAGTACTAAAATAAATCTAAAAGTGCAAGTTTTAACAAATAGTTTTAAAGTCACTGATCGCACTAAACGGTAAAATGTTTTTAATTAGATGGTCAATCAGTCCTTATTTTTAAAAATCTTTTATTTTGCAATCTTAACTATTAGATTTGTCCTCAACAATGAATTTAGTCAAACACATACCAAATATGGTTACACTTGGCAATCTTGCCTGTGGCACCTTAGCTATAATTAATATCTTCAATGATGAACCTAAAACGGCGGTTTACCTTGTGCTATTAGCTGCTGTGTTGGATTTTTTCGATGGCTTTTTGGCTAGGTTGTTAAAAGTAAGTGGCGAATTTGGTAAACAATTGGATTCAATGGCAGATTTGGTTACTTTTGGTGTTGCTCCTGCTTGTTTGCTGTATTCCTTGTCATATAATATTGACGGCGTTTACCGCTACTCTTTTGTGCTTTTGGCGGCGTTTTCTGCCTTCCGCTTAGCAAAATATAATTTGGATACACGTCAAACATCAACTTCATTCATAGGCGTACCTACACCAGTTACTGGAATCACAGTCATGTCGCTGGCAATGGTGGATGGCGGATTTTTGTATGATTTGATTTTTGATAATGGGTATGGTTTTTTGGTTTTTTCTGCGGCAATCTCATTTTTACTAATAAGCGAAATAAAGGTGCCTTCAAATAAGATTAAAAAAGGCCCTGTTTCGAACTACTATCAGCATATTTTCTTATTGGCTACAGTTGTTATTTCAATAATATTTTTCCAATGGCTTTCTGTACTTATCTTTTATGCTTTTTATGTTTTGTCATCTATTATATTTAATTTCGCAGCAAAAAAATCATCATGAAATTTTCTGTAGAAATAGAAGTAATGCCTCGTAAAGAGCTTTTGGATCCTCAAGGAAAAACTGTCACAGTTGGCCTGCACAATGTTGGATTCACAAGTATAGATAATGTGAGAGTTGGAAAATGTATCACCTACCAAACCACTGCAGCAACAGAACAAGATGCATTAAAGGAAGCTGATGAGGCCAGTAGAAAATTACTTGCTAACTTGGTTATGGAAAGCTATTCCATCAAGATAACCCCAATTTCATAGCAATATGCTCGATCTTGCCATTATTGGTGGGGGTGCTGCCGGTTTTTTCGCGGCAATAAATGCTAAAACAAAGCATCCCAATTTAAAGG
The DNA here is from genome assembly GCA_945888525.1 of Chitinophaga pinensis. GTDB lineage: Bacteria > Bacteroidota > Bacteroidia > NS11-12g > UBA955 > JABMMZ01. Next base: position 79,052 of record CAMDAF010000002.1, on the reverse strand, counting down.
TTGAGATTTTCGAAAAGAGTAAGACTGTTTTAGGTAAAGTTAAAATTAGCGGTGGTGGACGCTGCAATGTAACCCACGCTTGCTTTGACAATCGAACATTGGTTTCTTATTATCCTAGGGGCAATAAAGAGCTGTTGTCTGTTTTTGAAAGGTTTAACACCAAGGATACCGTTAAATGGTTTGAATCTAGAGGGATAGTCCTTAAGTCGGAGGCAGATGGACGAATATTTCCTATAAGCGATAACTCTGAGACCATTGTAAATTGCTTCCTTGATGAATGTGATGCATTAAAAATTCCCATAAAAACTTTAAGAAGCGTAAAAGGCATAGAAAAAAAGGAATGTTTCCAATTAAACATCAATGATGAAATAATTGAAGCAAAGCAAGTTTTGGTCGCCTCGGGAAGCAGTGATAGCTTTTGGCAGTTACTGAAAGGCTTGGGCCACCATGTAATTGAACCAGTTCCATCTTTGTTTACGTTTAATATTGACCACGATTTTATTGCCGATTTGATGGGGCTTAGTGTTCCAAAGGCGAGCGTTAGACTTCTATTGGATAAGGAACAATTGAAGGCAAGCAGACTGTCCCAATCTGATTTAATACAAAATGGGCCTTTGTTAATAACCCATTGGGGTTTGAGTGGCCCTGCAATTTTGAAGCTATCGTCAATTGCAGCGCGTGTGTTAAATCAGTTGCAATATAGATTTGAAATTTCAGTTGGCTTAAGCAATTTAAAACTTGAGGAAACCTTAGACGTATTGTCAAAGGTTAAATCGGAGCACCCCAAAAAACAAGTTGTTAATACGCCACTTTTTAATATCCCGCAGCGTTGGTGGCAGAGAATCCACAGCCTAAGCTTTGTGAATACATTTAATACTTGGTCGGATGTATCGAAGAAAGATTTGTTAAAGTTTGCTGAAAATTTATCAGATTTTAACCTGGAAGTGCATGGAAAAAGCACATTTAAAGATGAGTTTGTTACAGCTGGTGGTATAGATCTAAAAGAAGTCGATTTTAAATCCATGCAGAGTAAAATTGTTCCAGGACTGTACTTTGCTGGTGAAGTTTTGAATATAGACGCACTAACTGGAGGGTTTAATTTCCAAGCCGCTTGGAGTGAGGCTTGGGTCATTGCTGAAAGTTTATAAATAAAAATGGGCACTATTGCTAGTACCCATTTCCTCACTTAATAAATTGCTATTAATTGCTTATTGTGGTGCTTTCATATCTTGCTCTGCTATTAAATCCGAAGGATATTCCAAATCTATAACCATTGCTGCTGGGAACAAAATAGGCATTAACTGGTATGTTCAATTTTCCAGATTTAAAAGTCTTGCCCAATGCAAAAACAAATGATGGGTGAAAAGCCAAAGTGCCTCTGCTGTCCATTCTGTTTTCGATAAATGGCTTACTGCTCATTGAAGTAGTATCTTTTGCTAAATGCCAATTGTTTTGATTGTCATAAAATCCACTCGAAAATTTTGTAATTGACAATGAAGGTCCAAAGGCAAACTCCCAACCATTTTTATTGTTTCTCATGCCATTTAAGATGGTAATACTAGGAATAAATAGGCCTTGGTCAAGTCCTGTAAGCATTGGCACAATTTCAAATAGGGCTTGAAAATTTCCTTGATTTAAATACTGTTTTTCAAATTGATACCCAAATTGAAACATTAAAGGCATTGCCGCATAGCCGCCTTCTTTTTTGGGCGCTGATAGAATAGTTGCTGTGCTGCCGGTAAAAAAGGTTAATCCCATTCGAGGTCCATCTGCTCTTAAGCGGTTGGTGTATGGATTGTTCCTTTGGTCGTCAAAAATAAAACTCTTGGTTAATGTATTTACCTCATCAGCATTATTCGGAATGGAATACATTTCATTTAAGGTGATGCGTATCATCGCAGGTATAGAGAGCGGAAGTTTTAAAAATTCTTTAACAATTTGTTTGTCATATGCTTTTGTTTTAACGTCGTATACCTTAAAGTTAACAACGATTCTATCAGCCACCATTGAAATGCTTCCTGTAAATACCTTTTCGCATTCTAGTTTTTTAGCGATTTCATCAATACAAAAAGTGCTAAAACAATTGTCATATTTTAAATTGTCTCTTTTAGCGATGTATTCAAGGTCATAGGGATCCATTAAGGAGTAGATGTTTAGTTTTCCTAGCTCTAATCGTGTTAGCTCAGTGATTGAAGTAGCCGTTGTAGTAGCGCCTGCAGTTTGCATGATGCTTTTGGTGTCAATTTCAATCAACGCAACTTTTGTTTTTAGGGTGTTTTGAGATAAGACATTGGTAATATTCAACAAAACAAAAAAGGCAAAAGCGAAAGTGAATTTAATATTCATGATTTATAAAAATTTATTGAGGCAAAATTGGAGAACTTATGTTACTGCATTTTATTTAATAATCATTTGCTCAAGCTTTAAATTATTTAATTTAAATATTTTTCAATATTTGAGCAGTCTAAAAGATGTAAAATTTGTGTTTTATAATTATATTTATAGTATAATTGCATTAAATAGTAATTATAAACATAAAATATGGCAAAAATCAATAATAATTATCAAGAAAAATGGAATGAAATTTTAAGTCAACATGTGCCTAGCAATCTTTCATTGGCCCGAGAAATAAGCGAATTGTTAGAAGTTAGCCTTGACAGTGCCTACCGGAGATTAAGAAACGATACCGAGTATACCTTAGCTGAAGCGGCTAAAATTGCAAACCATTTCAATTTGCCTTTAGAGGCTTTAAACAATCAATTGCATTCGGTCGTTAGTTTTAAAACCAATGAGTTAAATAATAACATAGAAACGTACGCGCATTATTTGGAAAATATGTTAGCCAATGTTAAGAAGATGACTCAATTTCAGAGCTCACATATCTATTTTGGAGCCGAGGATATTCCAGTGTATTATCACTTCAGCCAAGAAAATCTTATGCGTTTTAAAATCACCTATTGGTTAAAATCTTTAATGATGGTTGATGAATTTCAGAATAAAAATTATGGTGAAATAGAAATTTCGGAAAGAATTTTGTCTTTGGCTCGCGAAAATTTTAATACATTTTCCAAATTAGATTCTACGGAGATATGGACCACTGAAACGGTAAAAAGCACAATTAAGCAGATTCAGTTTTATTGGGACGCAGGTTTTTTTAACACAATAAACGAGGCTAATGATGTCGCTGATGACCTAACTTCTTGCATACAGCATATACAAAAACAGGCTGAGGCAGCCTATAAGTTTTCGAGCAGTGGATCGATGGTTAAATCAAAGTATCAATTGTTTATTAGTGATGTAATGATTGGAACCAATAGTATTTTGGCTAAAACAGACAATTTATCAGCTTCATTTATTAGCTATAGCACCTTCAATTTTATGTCCACCAATAATATTGGATTCAATGCACAAAATGAACAATGGATGAACAATTTGATTGCCCGTTCAACTTTAATAAGTGGCGTTTCAGAAAAGCAAAGAAATCAATTTTTTAAAGGAGTTTATAAACAGATTACTGAGTTAAAGCAGTACTTTATTGATACTTTATAAATTTACTTTAAATCTTTGCGATCGTATTTTCTAAATTGATTTTTAAATACAGTGAGTAACTGTATTGAAATCTGCCATATTCTTTGTCGTAAAATGGCTCAAGCCTGAAGTCTAAAAACATGCCTTTTTTCAAAGCCTGCGCATACATTAAACGCGACATAATCATATGCCTGTATTGTCTATGCTCATACACATTGTAGAAGTTGTAATTGTTGTAAATATGTGTGCCAACTGGAGATTGGTACTCACGTCCTGCCCAATAATTAAACATCACCTCAAATCCTTTGTGCATAAAGGATAAGGTATGCCAAGTGGCGTTGCCATTCTTAAATGGTTGGGTAATATTTGGTGAAAAATCTTCACAGTGTAGCCAATAGTTTTCTGTCTTAATGGTAAAACCATTCGAAGATTTAAAGTACAGTTTAGCGCCTATTGCTGTGTTCACCCTGGAATATATGGGCGTTGGATTCCCGTTAAGTTGACCGCCTCTGTGTGCTAAGGTTAATTGAAATGGAACCGAAAAAAAGATTTTTCTGTTCTTAAGCAATTGCTTCTCAGACAATATTCCCACAGTAAATTTCTCTTGATTTTTACTGGTTCTATAGGTTGGCTCATTCCAAACTAAAAAGTTATTAAAGTAAAAGGTTTTGCTTTTGTAAATTCCTTGCATTCCATTTTCAATTCGGTTGGTAATTGCTCTATCTATGTTATACATCGGCTCAATAAAACCATAGTTGCTTGTTCCTTGCAGCATACCGATATTATACCTCCATTTGTTTTTAAAAATGGAAACACTAAAAACAGGTTGAACCGTTACAAAACCTGTGCTACCATAGTCTTGCCTGGTTTGCAATCCTCCTTTGAGTATAACATCATTATACGGCTGATAACTTATGTGTGCTTGTAACATCGAGCCAAATAATGTTTGTCCTTTTTCAATCAAATCAAAGTATTCCGTATTTCTGTAATAATTAAACAATTCTATGTTTAATTTTAAAGTTTGGGTATCGCCTTTTAGCAGCGTGTCTTTTTGGTCAAAAACTTCGTTTCTTAATTGAGCGTTTAAATTGATAATTACACCAAAAAACAAAAAACCAAAAATTGTTTTTATTTTCATCTTAGCAGGGTTTGAATGGGTTTTCAAATGTAATAATTTGGAACGATTATTGAATTCTAGTGATTAAATTCATTTTAATGATCAATATTAAGCCATTTTATTTAAGCCTATCTGTAGTAAGTTCCTTAATGTTATCAGGGCTTCTATTAAGTTCATACTCAGTTGATTTTCCTGTTGCATCAAGCAATGCTGAGGATGTTTTTAAATATAGAAAAATTACAAATAACGCTTTCACCAATAATGAAAAACTAGAATTTAGAGTTCATTATGGTTTAATAAATGCCGCATCAATCGTTTTCGAAGTGGGTCCAGCGCTTGTTCAAAAGTATGATCGAAAATGCTTTAATGTTAAAGCAGAGGGGAAAACACTTAAATCATTTGATTGGGCATATAAGGTTAGAGACAGATTTGAAACGTATATCGACGCAGAAGCTATGGCGCCAATAAGTTACAATAAAAGTGTGCAGGAGGACAAATATACCGACAATGACCTGGTGACATTTAAGCACAACACAAAGAAGTTGTTTGGGGTAAAAGGCGTGTTGGATATGCCAGTTTATACCCACGATGTTATTTCGTCAATTTATTATGTCAGAAATATTGATTTTTCTAAATCGAAGGTAGGAGATAAGTTTCCCTTAGATGTCTATTTGGACAACAAAATATATAATTTGGGATTTAAGTATGCTGGAAAAGAGACAATTTCTACTGATATCGGCAAAGTCAAATGCATAAAGCTGGTGCCAACTTTAATCGTAGATAGGGTTTTTAAAGACCAAGATGACATGACCGTATGGATCAGCGATGATGACAATAAAATACCCATTCGCGTAAAAGCAAAAATAATGGTTGGCTCAATAAAAGTAGACCTTACTTCATACAGCGGTTTAAAAAACGAATTCAAAGCATTGGTTAAAAAATAAATAAGTTTAACGTATAGCTTGTTCCGTCTTTTCCATCTTTAAGTTCAATTCCCAATGCAGATAGCTCATCTCTAATTTGGTCTGAAATGCTGTAATTTTTTTGAACTTTTGCTTCATTTCTCATTTTGATGAGCATGTTCATGAGGCCATCAATTTTGTCAGAATTTACTTCTTGTTCTAATTTTAAACCCAAAATATCAAAGACAAAAGAGTTGTAATGTTTTTGTAAAATTTCAAGTTCATTCATTCCTATTTTTAAATTTCCTGCGGCAATATTGTTGATGGTGCTAACCATTTCAAAAAGATTGGCAATTAGTATTGGCGTATTTAAATCTTCATTGATTGCATCATAACATTTTTCAATCAGTTTGTTTGCGTCAACTTCATTTTCTTGATTTGAAGTAAGTTTTTTAATCGTTTCTGATGCAATCAAGAGTCGATTTAAGCCCTTTTCAGAAGCTTGTAAGGCAGCATTGCTAAAATCTAAAGTGCCTCGGTAATGGGCCTGTAAAATAAAAAACTTAAGCGTCATTGGAGAATAGGCTTTTTCTAAAAGGGCATTTTTACCAGAGAAGAATTCGTCAATTGATATCCCGTTATTCAATGATTTGGCCATTTTTTGACCATTCACAGTTATCATGTTGTGGTGCATCCAATATTTTGCTGGTTGCACGCCACCGCAGGCTATAGACTGTGCAATTTCAGATTCATGGTGAGGAAACAATAAATCCATGCCTCCACCATGTACATCAAATGTTTCGCCTAAATATTTTTTGCTCATTGCAGAACATTCTATGTGCCACCCTGGAAATCCTTTTCCCCATGGGCTGCTCCATTGCATGATATGCTCTTCTGTGGCTTTCTTCCACAGTGCAAAATCATTTGAATTTCTTTTTTCTTCTTGTCCTTCTAATAATCTGGCTTCATTGCCCGCGCCAGCTATCAAGTCCTCAATTATCCTTCCAGAAAGTTTACCGTAATTATGGTGTTTGCTGTAATTTATAACATCAAAGTATACAGAGCCATTCGCCACATAGGCAAATCCATTCTTAATGATTTCTTCAATCATCTCAATTTGCTCAATAATATGACCACTTGCTCTTGGTTCAATGGATGCCGGCAGAACATGCATAGAATGCAGCATCTGATGGTAGCTATCGGTATAAAATTGAGCTATTTCCATAGGTTCGAGTTGCTCCAATTTAGCCTTTTTAGCAATTTTATCTTCTCCAGCGTCGGCATCATTTACCAGATGACCAACATCTGTAATGTTACGAACAAACCTTACTTGAAACCCTAAATGCTTCAAATATCTATGCATTACATCAAAAACAACAGGACCGCGGGCATGCCCCAAATGGGGAAATCCATACACAGTTGGACCACAAACATAAATACCTACAAAAGGGGCTTTGTGTGGTTCAAATAGCAAGGTTTCACGCTTGTAAGTATCGTATATTTTTAATGCAGTCATGTCTTTTTAAAGAATGCAAAACTAACAAAAAAAAATCCTATTTTTGTACGCTTATTAAATTTATGACATTCAATATGAGACGAATTGTATTGCTGGCAATATTGCTTCAACCAACCTTGTTTTTGCTAGCCGGTAAACCCACTAAAGACACTACTTTATTTAACTTTGGCAGTAAAACTGTTACTTCAAAGGAATTTTACAAAGGATTTTCTAAAAATAAAGACAAAGGGTATGTTTCAAAGCCTTCTGAAGTTGACGAGTATTTGGAACTGTACAAAAAATTCAAATTGAAGGTGCAGGATGCTTATGACCAAGGTTTGGATACCACTGAGGAGTTTAAAACGGAGCTTGCGACCTATAGAAAGCAAATCGCAAAGCCATATTTAACCGACAAAGTTGTGAATGAACAATTGGTTAATGAGGCCTATGAGCGCATGAAATATGAAGTAAAGGCTAGTCATATACTCATTGTAGTTAGGCCTTTTGCATCCCCTCAAGACACTCTTTTGGCTTTTAAAAGAATCAACTCCATAAAAAATAAAATTGACAGTGGTTTAATTGGTTTTGAAAATGCTGCCGTTGAGTACAGCGAAGATCCATCAGCATCCAACAACCAAGGCAGTTTGGGTTATTTCACCGCATTTCAAATGATTTATGAGTTTGAAAACTATGCATTTAACACCTCGGTAGGGAAAATTTCAAAAGTGTTTAGAACAGAATTTGGATACCACATTGTTAAAGTAATGGACAAAAGATTGTCTAAAGGTGAAATATCGGTTCGTCAAATTAAAATTGAGATGAATCCTAATCCTTCCCAAGAAGAAGTGTTAGAGGCTGAAGCCAAAATAAACGAGGTATACAAAAAACTTCAAAGTGGAGAGAAGTTTGTGGCTTTGGTTCAACAATATTCTGAAGATGCTTCTAGTGTATTGAAAAATGGCGAATTGCCACTTTTTTCAATGACAAGCGTTAGATACCCTGAAAACTTTAAAAATACCGCCTTTAGTTTGGTAAAAGATGGCGATTATTCAGGTCCAATTCAAACTGCAAATGGTTTTCATATTTTACAAAGAATAGCCTTGAAGTCAATCGATTCTTTGAGTAAAATAAAGGGCAGCATCTTAAATAAAATTAGCCGCGACAGCAGACAATACAGAAACACACTTGCTGTTTATGGAAAGGCTAAGAAAATTTACAAATTTAAAGAAAACAAAAAGTACAATGCTTTATTGGTTAAAAATCTTGATTCTTCATTGCTAATTGGGGAGCTAAATGTGGATTCAAGTAAAATGAAAACACCGGCATTTGCAGCGACATTGTTTGCTCTTGGTAAAGTTAAAAAATCATATTCTGTTAAAGATTTTACCAAATGGTTGGTAGAAGTTCAAAAGCCAAGCAACTCCAAATCTATGTCTAGTGTTCTTGAACAATATTATCAGGCTTATAGAATGCAAATCATAATGGACTATTATGAGAACGATTTAGAAAACACCAATGATACATTTGCCGCACTATACAAAGAATACAAAGAAGGCATTCTATTGTTTACACTTACCGACAAGAAGGTTTGGAGCAAAAGTGCTGAGGATACGGTTGGTTTAAAAAATTACTACAATGAGTATGCTGGCCAATATAACTTTAAAGATAGATATGAAGCAACTATCTACAGATGTGGAAATAGAGCAATTGCAGAGAATGTAAAAAGAGATTTAGAGAATGGTTTGACCATGGATTCAATTCTTAAGAAGAACAACCGTTCAAATCCTTTAAATGTCTCTAATCCGATGACGGGTAAATATGAGCAAGGGAATAACCAATATGCAAATTTGATATTCACAGCAGGATTAGTCAATCAAAAATACATGATTCTTGAAGATCCAAAATCTGCTGGAGGATTTGTTGTTATCGTTGTGCATGGTTTTATTCCAGCAGGCAAGAAAACGCTTAATGAAGCTAGAGGTTCGGTTATGAGCGATTACCAAGCCGCCTTAGAGAAAGAATGGATTCAACAGCTATTGGTTAAATACCCTATAGTTCTAAATCAAGTAGCTTTTGATTTTATCAAAGCTCGAATGACAGGAAATAAATAGTATTTTGAAGCACCTGTATAAATATCTTATTTTTAGTTTAGCCATTCTTGGCTTGCATGCCTGCAAGGATAAAAAATCAAGTTCAAAGCAAGAAATCTTGGCCGAGTATAATGGTAAGTTTTTATACAAATCAGATATTCCTGAAGAGGTATTGTTGGCTTACAATAATGGCGACAGCAGCGGTTTGTTAAAATCAATTATAGATAAATGGATAGAGAAAACAGCACTATTAGAAGCTGCTGAAAATGCCTTAACAGATGAGCAAAAGAATAAGGATCGACTGATAGAAGACTATAGAAGTTCACTTTTGATTTACGAGTATCAGCAACAATTGGTCAAAGAAAAATTAGATACCGGTGTAACAGAAGCAGAAATATTAACCTTCTATGATGAAAATAAAGCTGCATTTCAGTTGAAAAAGAATATTGTCAAAATTAGATACATCAAAATAGGGAAGCAAAAGGCTGATATAAAAAAGTTGAAACGCTTGATGCAGAATCCAAGCCCTGAGAATGATAATGACCTTAGGTTGTATGCTGAAAAACAAGCGGAGAATTTTTATACAGATAGTAATTGGTTGTTTTTGGATGACATCACAAAGGAGATTCCTTTAGATGAGAATTATAATCAACAAAGATTTTTGTCAAATAGTAAATTCATATCTATAGAAGAAAATGGAATTTTGTATCTGTTGTACATTATAGACTTTAGAATTAAGGATGCTTTATCTCCTTTAGAGTTTGAAAAGGATAAAATAAAAGATATTATTCTTTACCAAAGAAAACTAAAGTTCTTGAAAGACAATCAAAATTCCTTGTATCAAAAAGCAAGTAAGGGAGGCGATATAAAGTATTACTTAGACATAAAATGAAATTAATAAAAAGTATTTTAACTCTGGTCATTTTTGGCTTAAGTCTGTGTTCAATAAAGGCTCAAGAAAATCAAATAATTGATGAAGTTATTGCAGTTGTGGGGAATACACCAATATTGCGTTCTGAACTCGATATACTTATATCGCAATTGGATCCTGAGCTAGAGGTTACACAGCAAATCCGTTGTCAATTGTTGCAAAAATTGTTAATCGATAAGATGCTGATACATCAAGCTGAGATTGATAGTTTGCCTTTAAATGACGATGAAGTTAACGACCGTATAGACAATAACATTCGTTTTTTTGAGCGTCAAATGAACAGCAGACTTAATGTAGAGAAGTACTTAGGAATGAGTGTGGCTGAATATAAAAGTCAGATTTTCCCAAAAGTTAAATCTCAAATGCTATTGGAAAGAATGGAGCAACGGATTAAAAGCGAGATTAAAATCACACCGAAAGAAGTTAGAGACTATTATAATCAGTTGCCAGTTGACAGCTTGCCATTTATGTCTTCTGAGGTAGAGGTAGGACAAATAGTTATGAATCCAATCCATTCAAAGGAGGCAAAGGAAATAGCGCTGGAGCAAATTACAGAATTGCGTTCTCGAATTATTGAAGGCGAAAGTTTTTCAAGATTATCAAGTATATATTCTGATGATCCGGGCAGTAAAATTCAAGGTGGCTTATTGCCAGAATTCGGGCGCGGAGATATGGTTCCAGAATTTGAAAGGACTTCATATAAAATAAAAAAAGACAGTATTTCAGAAGTCATTGAAACCAAGTATGGTTATCACATCCTTAAGTTAATTGATAAAAGAGGGGATAAAGTTATAGTGCGTCATATACTTATTAGGCCTAAACTAATAGAATCTGACATGGAGTTAACCAGACAAAAAATGGATACATTGTTGCTTAAATTACAATCTGGAACGATTAAGTTTTGCGCGGCAGTAAAAGAATATTCTCAAGATGAGGAAACAAAACCCAATTGTGGCTTTTTTACAGATCCAAATATTGGTTCACAAAGAATACCCTTTGATTATTTAGATAAATCAATGGCATCTGCAATCGGAATGATGAAATCAGGAACCTATAGCGAGCCATTAATAGGATATGCGCAAGACGGTTCTCCGTATTATAGGATCTTTTATTTGGCTTCTGAATCCAAACCACACGTAGCAAATTTAGACCAAGATTGGCAACGCATTCAATCTATGGCTTTAGATTCCAAAAAAGAAGATCAACTTGATATTTGGGCTGAGAAAAAAAGAAAGGAAACCTACATATATATCAGTGGGTTCTATTTGAATTGTGATTATTTTAAAGACTGGATTACTAATATTAAACAATAAACATGAGTGACCTTGCTAGCGCAGAAAAATTTACCGAAAGATATGCGCAAATAAAAAAAGAGATATCATCCGTAATTGTAGGACAGAGTGGTGCAGTGGATGGTGTGTTGATGGCTTTGTTTTGCAACAGCCATGCTTTATTGGTGGGCGTGCCAGGTTTAGCTAAAACACTTTTAATTAAAACCATTTCAGAGGTATTGGATCTTCAGTTTAGCCGCATTCAGTTTACACCTGATTTAATGCCCGGAGATATCACAGGAAATGAAATTTTAGATGAGTCTAGAAACTTTAAATTCATCAAGGGGCCATTGTTTGCAAACATTGTCTTAGCAGATGAAATTAACCGCACGCCTCCAAAAACCCAAGCTGCCTTACTTGAGGCTATGCAAGAGAGAAACGTTACGGTTAACGGCAAAGCATATCCACTGAGTAGTCCGTTTTTCGTTTTAGCAACACAAAACCCTATTGAGCAAGAAGGAACTTATCCTTTGCCTGAGGCACAATTGGACAGGTTCATGCTTAACTTAGTATTAGATTATCCAAGCTTTGAAGACGAATTAAGCATTGTTAGAAATACAACATCCAATAGTGCTGCTACCCCTAAAAAAATTATTAATGCCCAAGAAATATTGGAATTTCAGGCCTTGGTTAGAAAAGCACCTATCGCTGAAAATGTTTTAGAATATGCGGTTAAGTTGGTGAGTAAAACCAGACCCAAAACCCCAATGGCGAGTGCCCGTGTGAATGAGTTAATTAGCTATGGTGCTGGCCCTCGTGCAGGTCAATTTCTAGTACTTGGCGCTAAATGTCATGCCTTGCTAAATGGCAAGCTTTCTCCAGATATTGAAGATGTTAAAGCCATTGCGGTAGATGTGCTAAGACACCGTATCGTTAAAAACTACAAGGCCGAAGCAGAGGGGATCAGTGTTGATGAGATTGTTAAAGAATTGATGTAAAGTATGTCGAATGCTTTAGGGTTTTTGCTTGCTATATTGCCTGTGTTAGGTGTTTTGTTTTTTATCCGAAAATTGTTAAAAACATTGCGTGCACCTGCAATTAATTATGCTTTTGGACGAAAGGATATTGAAGTCATCAGTTTGTTTATTAGCAACAAAAAATATGAGCAAGCAGAAACTATGCTTTTTAATTTCAATAGCGATGACTTGACCCAAGCAATTGATCATATTGCTTTGACATTAAGTGAAAAACAGCTTAAAAACTATTGTGAAAACTGCAATAGAAATGCACTGTCTTCATTGGTTTTAGGCTCATGGTATTTGCATAATGCTTGGAAAATTAGGGGCCATAAAGTTGCATCTGAGCTTTCAACTAAGCAATTTGAAGCCTATGTTGAAAATTTGAGATTGTCTGCACCTCTATTACAAGCTGCAATATCAGAATCTTGGCTTTCTTCTGAAGCGCTCAGCAGGCTTATTAGGGTTAATATGGGACTTGGCTATTCCGATGAAATCGAAGCGCTTTACGAGGCTTCAATTAAATCGGATCCAAAGCATTTGTGGACTTACATTCATTATTCAGAAGCCATACAGCCCAAATGGGGCGGAAGTTTACAGCAGGTTCAAAATTTATTGGATAAGCTGCCAGATGATTATTTAATTCATACAACCGTGCGTTTAAAACTGCTATATGATTCTTTTATGTCACAAGAAAATTATTTTAAGCTAGGCGACAATCCTGATGATGAGGAAAAATTTGTTGTCGACGTTGCCAGTGCTGTTGATGCTGAATTAAATGCAAATCCACCTGAAAGCATACAAAAATTTGTGTTGTTTGGATACATGTATTTATTGTCTCAATTCATTGATAAATCAGTACAAAAAAAGTACAAGAAACTTATTGGCAACAATTATTCTTTATACCCTTTTGGAATTAGTTAATGGGCTTAAATTATTCCTCATTTAATATAAGCCATAAAAAAAGGGATACTAAATAGCATCCCTTTTTTATTTGATTTCTTTTTTTATTCGAATTCAGCTTGTAAAATCTTTTTGATTTCAACCACTGTTTCTTCCTCTAATTCAGTTCTGCTAACCAGCTCTTCATTAGGGATATTGATTACTGCTTTGGCGGTGTCTAAGCCAATTGCTTTTAACTCATCAATAATCCAGCCATCGATTTCGTCTGCAAATTCTTCTAAGTCGATATCTGAATCATCAAATTCAATGTCTTCTCTGTAAACTTCAATGTCATACCCAACTAATTTACTAGCAAGTCTAATATTGAATCCACCTTTACCAATTGCCAAACTAACTTGGTCGGGGCTAAGGAATACATTTGCTTTCTTGGTGTTTTCATCAATGCTAATTGAAGATATTTTAGCTGGATTCAATGCCCTTTGAATAAACAATGATGAATTGGTGGTAAAGTTAATTACGTCAATGTTTTCATTTCTTAATTCACGAACAATACTATGAATGCGGCTACCTTTCATACCAACACAGGCTCCTACTGGATCAATGCGGTCGTCATAGCTTTCTACTGCAATTTTAGCTCTTTCACCTGGTTCTCTAACAATCTTTTTAATGGTGATTAGGCCATCTAAAATTTCAGGAACCTCTAATTCCATTAATTTTTCTAAAAACACTGGAGAGGTTCTAGACAAATTAATTTTTGGAGAACCGTTAAGCATGTTTACTTCATGCACGATTGCCTTAACCGTTTCACCTTTTTTGTAAAAGTCATCAGGGATCATTTCAGACTTCGGTAAAATTAGTTCATTGCCCTCATCATCAAGAACCATGATTTCTTTTTTCCAAATTTGATAAACTTCGCCAGTCATAATTTCACCAACTCTATCGGTGTATTTTCTGAATAACTCATCTTTTTCTAATTCTAGAACTTTCGTCATTAAGGTTTGACGTGCCGCAAGAATGTTTCTGCGTCCAAAGAAGTCCATAGGAACTTGGTCAATCGCTTCTTCACCTATTTCGTAGTCTGGCTCAATTTTTCGAGCATCTGTTATGCTGATTTGGGTGTTTTCGTCTTCTACTTCAGCATCGTCTACAATCAAACGGTTGCGGTAAATCTCTAGATCACCTTGGTCGGTATTGATGATAATGTCAAACTTAGCTTCTTCACTGTAGCGTTTTTTAAGCATGTTTCTGAAAACTTCCTCCAAAACACGCATCAGAGTTGCTCTGTCAATGTTTTTGAATTCCTTAAATTCAGCGAAGGAATCTACCAATCCCCTAACTGTTAATAGTTGTGATGTTGTCATTTAAATGATAATATGATGTTTGCTTTTTTAATTTCTTGATAATTTATTTTGGTCACCTCAGGGAGGTCTTTCTTTTTGGGCTTTGCAGTTTTAAATCCTTCAAATTCTAAACTCTCAGATTCAATTGATTTTAAAATGCCAATAATATTGGTTCCGTCTTTTAGTATGATGTTAAACTCTCTGCCAATATGTTTAGGGTATTGTCTGATCTGCAATAAATCGCTGTCTGCTCCGGGTGATGCAACGTCTAAACTGTATTCTTCTTCTGGCATTCTTTCGTCGGCGAGTTGGTTTATTTCTCTGCTTATGGCAGAAATGTCATAAATACCCAAAGGCATATCGCCATCAATCACAATTTCGTGCTCCTTTTGATTATGTATTGCTTGTACCATGAAAATACCGCGATGGCTTTCTAATACTTGAGCAACAATTGCGTTTAATTCTTTTTCTACATTCATATATAACAATTGAGGGGCTGTAAGGCCCCTCAACAAAATTTCAATATTTAATCGTCTGCAAATATAAGCAGTATATTTTAATTTACAAAATTCACCTTCTTCTTGTCGATCCATTTGCGCCACTGCCGTCTCTATCACTGTTGTTTGTGCTTGAGCTCGTGCTGGGTTTCTTTCCTGTTCCTTCGCCATCACCAGCCGAACTTGTGCCATTGGTATTGCTGCTGGAATTTGAGTTGGTAGTTGTTTCGACTTGCTTTTTGGCAGTAGAATTTGAGTTTGAACCTGAATTATTATTTGTATTCGTTGCTCTGTTTTGTGTGGCACTGTTCAAAATTGCCCCTAAAATTTTAATGCCAATTTCTAATCCTCTCCCTGTTCTGATTGCCTCAGTATTATTGCTGCTCGTCTCTGCAGTTGAATTGCTGTCCTGATTGTCAATGCTTCCTTCAAATGGTCCACCATTTGAGCCACCAGGAGTTCCATTTGGTTCAGAACTTTGCAATCCTTTTTGGCAACTATCCAATTGCATTTTGCAAGTGTTGTTTTGTTTTAAAAGGAAATTGTATTCATTTTTGTATTCATTAAATTGAGCATTAACGGTTTTTAATTGGTTTTGAATGGTGTTATAATCATTCTTTAGTTTATTAAGTTCAGCACTCTTATCATCCAATTGTTTTTGAATGTCATCGCAATTGGTGTTGTTGCTCTTTAATACACTTATTTCTAAATTTAGTTTGGCAATTTGAACATTCAGTTCTATTTGCTTTTTGGCTTGTTCAGCATTAATTGAACTTAAACTGTCAAGTGTTTTGTTCTTGTTTGAAATAACGGTTTTCAATTTTAATATCTCAGCTTCCAATTCGACCTTGCTGTTTTGACATTGTTTAAGCAGCTCTGCGTCATTATTACTTCCTGAATTGCTGTTTTTATTACAGTCTTTAAGTGCATTTAACAAACTGTCTATTCGCATACTTAAAGCATAATTTTTAGAATTCAATTTTCCAATTGTTTTCGACATATCGGCCATCTCTAATTTAAGTGTCGCATTTTCATCAGCACATTTTTGCATTTTCTGAACTTCTGCATCATTTTGACTGCTGCTTTTCTTGCAATTTTCATAATCTATGCTTCTTTGAGCAAGAACCAATTCCAAACTATCCGCCCGTTTTTGAGCCACTTTAGCGTTGTTTTCAGCTTTTGCTTTATCCGCTTCTGCTTTTTTTACAATTTCAGCTGAATTTAAAGTTGAATTCTTCTTGCAATTTTCATACTCGGTTGTTCTAATAATTAAAATATTACTTAGGCTATCGGCTTGCTTTTTAGCTAACCTTGCATCATTTTCAGCCTTCGCTTTATCCGTTTCCGCTTTTTTAATCGCTTCTGTATCGTTTAATAAGCTATTCTTTTTACATTTTTCTATATCAGATTCAAGGTAAAGTACGATTAACTTTAAACTATCAACCTGCTTGTTTGCCTTAGCCAGTTTTTCTGCGTCGGTACCTTTTATGACGTTTGCATCTGTTTTATTTGCTGCTGCTTTTTTAAGTATGTCAATCTCAGTTTGTAATTCAACTAATCGCTTGTTCGCTTTAATTAAATCGTCTTGAAGTTTTAAAATTTCAGCGTTGTTTTTGATTTTATCCTCTGCACATTTTTGTTTTTCTATTTCAGCATCGGTCTTTGCTTTATTTACATCATCAAGTTGTTTTTTCAATGCTGCAATTTCTTCGGCCTGGGTGTTTGTTTTGTTTTTTAACGTTGCATTTTCATTTGTAAGTGCATTGTTTTTAAGATTGCACTCTTTGATTGCAACAGTTTCTGTAACTGGAGATTTCTGTTTGGCTAAGATTTCCTTTTCTTTTGCATCAAGCTCAATCTTTCTTTTGTTTAGATCCGCTTCTTTCTTTTTTAACTCTGCTTCTTTTTCAAGTTCCGCATTTGTTTTGATGGGCTTTTTTGAAGAATAAATGGTATCTCTTTTAATTATTTTGATTGTATCTTTTAGAATGATGGTATCATGCTCAACAACGTGTATGGTGTCTTTAATTTGATTTATAATGGAATCGTTGTGCATAGAATCCATATATACTGGATCTACATTGTTGTTGTACCACCAAGAGTGACAATGGCCAATGCCAATTGAAATGCCACCATAAATATCAGCGCCCCTAAATTCAGAATTAGAGGAAACATTTAACAATCCACCTAGGTTATCACTACCAAAAAATACTGGTCCGATTCTGGTGTAGGCGCCAACATAAAAATTCTTGTAATTTTCACTTAAGGTTATTGGCATACTAAATTCAAATCCTTTTGATTCAATTCTTGGTATGATTGAGAGCATTGAGGTGCTTCGCATTCCAGTTGCGTTGTTGCCCTTTAAACTTTGATTCCAATACAAAGAAGTGTAGAAATATTTAGTAAACCTGATATCAGCTTGCAAATTAAAAGCACTCGGCAAGGTGGTAGAAAATCCTGATGACTTTGCGGCACCCATTCTTGCAAATGCATTGCCAATGCTATCGAATCCGTTTTTATTGATGGAACTGAAACCATTTAAAATGTCTTTCGACGCATTTATTGAAGTGTTAGTCGTTGAGCCATAATTGTACAAAGTGCTATGTCTGTTGTACCGCACGCCACCAATATCGTTTAATGCCATACTCAATTTAAAGTCATAATCACTTTTTCTGTCATTTCTATCACAAGCAAATTGGCTTCTGTATTTTAATTTTTGAGAACGGTATGTGTAGTTTAATCCTAAATCAAATCCTGCGCCAGCGCCTCTTGAATTTAAGGAGAAAAGCCCGTAAGGCTGGTTAAATGGAGAAATTACAGATTGGTCATCCGTATAAGCATATTGAAAATTGCCATTTAAATCAGCGCCGTTGTTGCTTGTTCCATTAATATTTAATTGATCGCCTTTAAAATAGGCCGCACCCAAACCCCTAATTAATTTTACAGTTATTCCACCATTAAGTTGATGCTTATCGTTTTTAGCTAGAATTCCGCCAAGTGTAAAACTAAGCTCTTGGTAACTTTGAACATTGGCTGAAAATTTATTGTTAATTCCAGCAAACTTATTGGAATCAATTCCATTCTTAGCCATACTTGCAGCAGTTTCGCTTATGCCTATCATTTGAAGGCTGGAGCGCTGGCGGGTATTTATGGACATATTCCAGTTTCTTGATACCGGGAACATAAATGCAGGTCCCCAAATGTCTTGGTTAAAACTAAAGTGCTTGTTTTTGCCATTCAAATTTTCTTTAAACCAATCATTGCCAATTTGCGTCTTGCCGTTCAAGTCTTTGTAAGCTGCTGCGTACAAGTTGCCATTTGCCCAATGGTTTAATTTAATTGGTGCATTGTAGGTTAAATAATTGTTGTAGAAATTGACGCCTCTTCCCCAAAGATTGAAATAATATTTGTACTTAGAATCAGCAATCGAGGATGCATTGTTGTAAATGCCATAGGTGCCAGTGTAATTACCGGTTGTTCTGCCCAGCCATTGTTGTGCATGTCCAATATTGGTGTTGAAACAAAGCAAAACAAGTAAAATGAGTTTGGTAAGGATTTTAGACATAAGCTTAATTGTTAGTGTTTTAATGACTTGGTTTGGCAAATTAACACTTGCCTTTCTTTACCCTAAACAAGTATTGTACCAAAAATTAGACATTAATTTTGGGTATAGGTTTGGTTTTTGAAAATTGAAACAACAATAAACATTAAAATGTTTTAAAATTAGTGTTAGTTTAATATTCAAAAGCAATATTTGCAACCTTATGTTTGGATTAGAAACTGGAATAGCAGCATTATTTGTTTTATGTGTCTTGGCTGTCTGTATTTTTGAATTTGCCAATGGCTTTCATGATACAGCAAACGCTGTAGCAACCGTAATTTACACAGGTTCATTAAAGCCAACCTATGCAATAGTTTGGTCTGGGCTTTGGAATTTCATTGGCTTGTTTTTAAGCAGCTTTTGGGGGTATAAAGTTGCAATGGGAATTGTTAGCTTGCTTCCATTAAATGATTTGGTTTTACTGAGCACCGGCGAGAGCGTTAGTTTGGTTTTAGGCATACTTCTTTCAGGCATAGTTTGGAATTTAGGCACTTGGTATTTTGGCATACCTTGTAGTTCATCACACACTTTAATTGGTTCGATATTGGGTGGCGGGGTTGTCTTCTTAATGATTCATGGCGGGGATGGTCCGAATTGGCAAAAAGCCTCTGAAATTGGTTTGTCATTGCTTGTTTCTCCATTGATTGGTTTTTCTGTAACGATATTATTGATGTATGTCTTAAGAAGATTAATCAAAACTAAAAAGCAAATATTTAAGGAGCCCGAATTAGGCACAAGGCCACCTGCGTGGATTAGAGCAATATTGATAACAACTTGCACTTTGGTTAGCTTCTTTCACGGAAACAACGATGGCCAAAAAGGCATTGGTTTAATGTTGATTATATTAATAACTTTTATGCCGATACAGTTTGCATTAAATTCGGAGTTTGATTATTCAAAATCATTGGAATCATTAAACAAAATAGAAATCGTTTTGGAGAAGGAAAACAAAGCTGATCTTCTTGTCAACGTTAATGAAACAAAAGCAAATCTCGAAAAGTTTCAGTTAACTAAAAATGATTCAATAGTTCCTAATCAGGATAAGAAGAAGATTATAGTTGAATTACGTACTTCAATTTCCAAATTAAATAAAAAGTTAACTGTAGAATTGAAGAACCCAACATCTATGGATTCTAAAGCCAATGCTGAAATTGTAAGTTCAGAACTGACTTATTTAAAAAACGATGTTGAATATTCTCCAAAGTGGGTAACCATTATGATCGCTCTGTGTTTAGGTCTTGGCACCATGATTGGCTGGAAACGCATTGCAATTACGATTGGTGAGAAAATAGGAAAAAGACATATGACCTACGCTGAGGGTGCAACTGCTGAGTTAACCGCAGCAGCAACAATCGGATTAAGTTCTGGATTTGGTCTTCCCGTTTCAACAACCCATGTGTTGTCATCTGGTGTAGCTGGAGCAATGACTGCCTCAAAAGGGGTAAAAAACCTACAGCCTGATACCATTAAAAGTATAGCTATTGCTTGGATCCTGACCTTGCCTGTTACGATGCTTATGGCCGGAGGATTTTATTATTTACTGCAGTTATTGCTGAAATAAATTTATTTCAATGTTTCTTTGCAGTAATATATGTTAATTTCATTAATTGCTGCGATAGACTCTAATTACGGAATAGGTTCTGAAAACAAACTTCTTTGGCATTTGCCAGATGATTTTAAATGGTTTAAACAACATACCATTGGAAAGCCATTAATTATGGGCAGAAACACGATGCTGTCTTTAGGCAAACCTTTACCTAAGCGTTTAAATATTGTCATTTCATCGAGTGGTAAAGATATTATTGAAGGGTTTGTGCATGTTCAATCTATCGAAGAGGCACTAAAAGCCATACCTGAAAACACTGAGGAAGTAATGGTTATCGGTGGAGGAATGGTGTATTCACAAATGCTCCAAGTTGCCAATAAGCTCTATATCACTTTTGTAGGGCACTCCTTTGAGAACATTGACACTTATTTTCCTAAATGGAGATTAGAAGATTGGAAAGAAGTTTATAGAGAATCACATCGAATTGATGAAGCACATCTATATGCTTTTGATTTATGTGTTTTTGAAAAAATTTCTTAACGGAAAAGATGGTAATTCAGTGACAATAGTCCTATAGGATTGACAACTAAAGCAGTCGAACTCTCATTTCTATAAGGAGATTGATTTCCCTTTGTTTGCCAATATAGAATTGAAAGGGAAGTTTCCAAGCTAATAGATATTCTCTCTATTGGTCGATACTTTATACCAAGGCTTGGAGATATTCCTAGTGCATTCAATTTGAAATTATAAGGAAATTTATAGTATGGTGCTATATCGCCCCATCCTTCTGTAATTCCTGAATAATTGGAACTTAATAGAACCAAGTCGGCCGCAACAAAAATTTGAAAAGCGTTATTCAATACCGTTTTCTCAATTCCTAATTTTAATGTTTTTGAATAATTGGAACCAATATTTTTGTTCCAATACATTACGCCTGAGGTCTCTAATTCGTATTTTGCTTCCGTGTAGTCAAATCCTAGTCTAGCTGAAAAATGATCAAAGTGTCTTTTTATTTTAATACCAGGAATATAATTTTTTTGAAAATAGGATCTATTCCAAGAGAAATTGATTAACTGTTCGTTGTATGTATATCCATTTATTCCAATCTCGTAACGAAGCGGCTTAATTGTGCTGTCTTTTCCAAATTCACAAGGGCACATTTGAGCTTTGGCTATGGGTGTAAAAATTAGAAATGCCAATAAAGGCAATAAATTACTTCTTAACTTCATATTACAAAGGTAAGAAATTTATATTTTTAGGTGACTTAATTTTTAAAATAACCATAAATTGAACTTATTTTGCAGCATGCTTCAAAAAATTATAGAATGTGTTCCAAACTTTAGTGAGGGCAGAGATGCCAATATTATAAAACAGATTACAGATGCGATAGAATCAGTAGATGGTGTCATGTTGCTTCATGTAGATATGGGTAAAGCTACCAACAGAACGGTTGTGACTTTTGCCGGCGAACCTTCTAGAGTTGTAGAGGCTGCGTTTTTAGGCATTCAAAAAGCGGCAGAACTTATAGACATGCGAACCCATAAAGGTGAGCATCCTAGAATGGGGGCAACTGATGTTTGTCCATTGGTTCCGGTAAGTGGAATAACCATGGAAGAATGCGCGAAATGGTCTATGGTTTTGGCTGAAAAAGTTGCAGGTTCTTTAGGCATTCCGGTTTATTTATACGAAGACGCACAAGCCAATAAGCAAAGATCAAATTTGTCTGTTATAAGAGGAGGTGAATACGAAGGGTTTTCTGAAAAGATCAAACTACCTGAATGGAAACCAGATTTTGGTCCTGTAGAATTGCCATTAAAGCATGGCGCAACTGTGATTGGTGCGCGTGATTTTTTAATTGCCTACAATATCAATTTAAATACAAAGTCAACGCGTCTTGCAAATAGAATTGCGTTTGATGTTAGGGAAGCTGGTCGTGTAAAAAGAGAAGGAAATCCTATAAGTGGCAAAACAGTTTTGGATGAAAATGGAGAGCCAGTGAGAATACCCGGTACATTAAAGTCGGTAAAAGCGATTGGTTGGTATATCGAAGAATATGGCATGGCTCAAATTAGTATGAACCTAACCAATTATAAGATTACATCCGTCCATAAGGCCTTTGATGAAGTTTGTTTAAAAGCAAATGACAGGGGTATACGTGTAACAGGCAGTGAATTGGTAGGCCTGGTTCCTTTGCAACCACTTTTGGATGCAGGAAAACACTATTTAGCTTTGCAAGGCAGAAGTTTGGGTGTAAGTGAAAATGAATTGATAGAAATTGCAGTCCAATCTCTTGGATTGAACCAATTGGGAGAATTTAAGCCTAGCGAACGGATTATAGAATATGTGTTAATGGACCGCTCTAAGAAATTATTGGTAGATTATAACGTCTTAGATTTTGTCAATGAAACGGCTAGTGAAAGTCCGGCGCCTGGCGGAGGTTCTGTAAGTGCATTAAGTGCCGCTTTAGGCGTGGCATTGGGTTCTATGGTTGCCAATCTGAGCGCTGAAAAGAGGGGTTGGGAAGACCAATTAAATGTATTTTCTGGATGGGCTGAAAAGGCTCAAGAAATTAAGAAAGAGTTGCTGTATTTGGTTGATGAAGACACCAATGCATTTAATAAAATTATGGATTCGTTTCAATTGCCTAAGAACACGGATGACGAGAAATCAATTCGCAGTTCCGCAATTGAAGCAGCTTCTATTTATGCCACAGAAATTCCATTAAAAACCATGAAAGTTGCATATAGCGGTATTGACATTTTGAAGTATATGGTTGAACATGGAAACCCAAATAGCATAACAGATGCTGGCGTTGGATTGCTTTGTGTTAAAACTGCGGTAAGGGGCGCGTATTTTAATGTCATGGTTAACGCCAAGGGATTAAAAGACAAAGAGACAGCTAAAAAGTATGCTACTGAGGCAAAATCCATATTGGCAAATAACCACAAACAAATTGATGAAATTTTATTGAAAGTTGAAGAGGCTATAAATTTTTAATTTATGGCAAAATTAATTTTAAAATCCATAGAGGGAGAGTTTGGCGTTTCTCTAATGGATATGGATTTGTCGGAAGGAGGTTTCTTTGTCAATATTGAATTGGAAATTGGCGAGCAAGGCAAGAATGGTTCTGAGGTTTTTTCTTTCAATATTTGCGATGAAAAAGGGTTGCTAAGAACTGTATGGAAGGATTCTGAATTTAAAGACAAACAAATTACCAGCCTGTCAGGTTACAATATTTTTGTGATGAAAAAATATGATTTAGAATCTTTATTAAGATACATTGAAGGCATATTAAATTCAATACCAGAGGACATTTCATGGAAACAAAAAGGGCTTTTATTGAGTCGATATTTTTATTGGGAGTATTTAACTGAGACCATCGATAAATTTTAGTCCTTCAATACATCAAAACTAATTCTAGTTTAAATTGTCTTTGAATATACAATGGCTATTTACTGCAAAAAAACCGCACAAAAACTACCAATTTCTTTAGAAGAAGCTTGGAATTTTTTATCTTCTCCCTACAACTTAAAAACCATCACCCCTGAGCATATGGGGTTTAAAATTAAGAATGATGTGAAAGAAGGTGACAAGATGTTTGCCGGTCAAATTATAGTGTACGACATTACACCCTTGCCTGGATACAGAACCGAATGGGTTACAGAAATTACGCACGTTGAAAATTTGAAATACTTTATCGATGAACAGCGTTTTGGGCCTTACCAATTATGGCACCATAGACATGAACTCGTTGCTATTGAAGGCGGTGTTTTAATGAATGATACCATACACTACAAAATCCCATTTGGGTTTTTGGGGCAATTGGCTAATTTTCTTTTTATCAGAAAACAATTGGAAGGTATTTTTAGTTACAGAGAACAAAAATTGGAATCAATATTTGGTAAATACCAAGGCTAAGCGGTATTTTTGACGTGTGGACATCGAACACTTTCGCCAATTTTGTTTAAATCTTCCTTCAGTAATCGAGGAATGTCCTTTTGGGCCTGACACCCTAGTCTTTAAAGTAAAAAGTAAAATATTTGCGCTCTGCAGTATTTCTGAATTTGGAGAGGTGAATTTAAAATGCAATCCTGAGAGAGCAATTGAACTCAGGGAAGAATACAGCCAAATTAGAGGCGCTTACCATATGAATAAAAAACATTGGAACAGTGTAGATGTTTTGACCTTGCAAAATGCCTTTATAGAAGAACTTGTTTTACACAGTTATAACTTGGTGAAATTGGGTTTGACCAAGAAAGAAAAATCCGAAATCGAGCTTGGTAATTAATGAATAATGTTATAAAATTGAACAAGAAATAAACCATGAGTAAGAAAGCATATATTTTTCCGGGACAAGGTGCCCAGTTTGTAGGAATGGGTAAGGATCTATATGATCAATATGAAATCGCTAGAACTCTTTTTAATCAAGCAAATACTATACTTGGTTTTAACATTACAGAAGAAATGTTCAATGGCACAGATGAAGGTTTAAGACAAACCCGAATAACCCAACCTGCTATTTTTCTTCATTCAGTAATTGCAGCGAAGTGCCTTGGTGAAGATTTTCAACCTAAGATGGTTGCTGGGCATAGTTTAGGTGAGTTTTCAGCCTTAGTTGCTAACGGCACTTTAGACTTTGAAGATGGACTAAAATTGGTGTATAGCAGAGCAATGGCTATGCAAGAAGCCTGTGAACTAAAACCCAGCACTATGGCTGCTGTCTTAGGATTAGACGATCAAAAAGTTGAAGAGATTTGTGCATCAATAACTTCAGGGGTTGTTGTGCCTGCAAATTATAACTGTCCAGGGCAATTGGTGATATCAGGTGACATTGATGCAATCAATGAAGCTTGCGAAATGTTAAAGGCGGCAGGCGCCAAACGTGCATTGGTATTGCAAGTGGGTGGAGCTTTCCATTCGCCATTAATGAAGCCCGCAGAAGACAAATTGGCTACTGCTATTGAGAACACCAATTTCAAAACGCCTTTATGCCCAGTTTATCAAAATGTAAGCGCTGAACCTGAATCTGATCCAGCTGCAATAAAAAGAAATTTGTTAAAACAACTTACGGCTCCTGTGAAATGGACCCAATGTGTACAATCAATGGTGAGAGATGGCGCCAATAGTTTCACAGAATTAGGCCCAGGAAAAGTCCTACAGGGTTTGGTTAAAAAGATTGCTCCTACTTCAGAATTGAATTAATTATTTAAATTATAAAATAGAAAAACCCGTGAATTATTTCACGGGTTTTTTATTGATTTATATCTTTTTATTTTTTGGCCTGTGCATCCAAAACAGCAACTGCAACCATATTGACGATTTCGCGAACAGAACTTCCCAATTGAAGGAAGTGAACAGACTTATTGAAGCCAAGCAAAACTGGACCCATGCTCTCAGCATTTCCAAAACTTTGGGCAAACTTGTATGCAATATTGCCCGCTGCAAGGTTAGGGAAAATGAAAGTATTTACATGTTTGTCGATCAATTTACTGAAAGGGAAATTTTCTTTCATCATTTCATTGTTCATAGCAAAATTTGCTTGAATGTCGCCATCAATAACAATTTCAGGATGGTTTTTATGTAAATAGCTCACTGCGCTTGAAACTTTTTCGGGCACTTCTCCTTTAGCGCTTCCAAAGTTGCTGTAACTCAGCATAGCCATTACTGGTTTAACGCCGAGTTTTAAAACTTCAGCATGGGTCACTTTGGCTATTTCTACCAATTCATCCGCAGTAGGATTTATGTTCACTGTTGTATCCGAAAAGAAATACGGACCCTTTTTGGTCATGATAATGTACATGCCAGAAATCTTTGTAATTCCTTGTTCTTTGCCAATAATTTGCATGGCAGGTTTTAAAGATTTAGGGTAGTTTTTGGTCAATCCAGAAATGAAGGCATCACATTCGCCCTCATTAACCATCATGCAACCAAAATAATTTCTATCGCGCATTAATTTAACTGATTCATATATATTGACACCTTTTCTTTGTCTTTTTTCAAAAAACTTTAGGCCATATTCTTCGCGTTTTGCATCTTCAGTTAGTGGATCGATAATTTTAACATCACCCAAATCAATGCCATTTTCTTCCATGAGTGCTCTGATTTTTATACTGTTACCTAAAAGTACAGGAATAGCAATACCCTCTTCTTTTGCAATAACTGCAGCCTTAAGAATTTTTATGTTATCTGCTTCCGCAAATACAACTTGTTTAGGGTTTTGACGGGCTTGCGTCATCATTCGACGAATGAACTTATTGTCTAAGCCCATTCTATTTCTGAGTTCTAAGCGGTAAGCATCCCAATCTTGTATTGGATTCATTGCAACGCCGCTATCCATTGCCGCTTTGGCAACTGCTGGGCTTACTGCTTCTATTAGTCTTGGGTCAATTGGCTTTGGGATAATATAGTTTCTTCCAAATTCCAAAGCAGTCTCATTATAAGCCATCATTACCGATTCTGGAACAGGTTCTTTTGCTAATTGTGCAATGGCTTTTACAGCCGCCAATTTCATCTCTTCGTTTATTTTAGTCGCACGCACGTCTAAGGCTCCTCTAAAAATAAAAGGGAAACCAAGAACATTGTTCACTTGATTAGGATGGTCGCTTCTGCCAGTTGCCATTATAATATCTTCTCTAGAGGCAATGGCTAAGTCGTACGCAATTTCAGGATCAGGATTAGCCATGGCAAATACGATAGGGTCTTTAGCCATGCTTCTAATCATGTCTTGGGATAGAATATTGGCTTTGGATAATCCCACAAAAACATCTGCATTTTTTAAGGCGTCTCCTAAGGTGTTTGTTTTGGTTTCATTTACGAAAAATTGCTTGTATTCATCAAGGTCGGTTCTTTCTTTGTTTAAAGTTCCTTTGCTGTCAAGCATGATTAAATTTTCCTTTTTAACACCAAGGGCAATAAACAACTTGCTGCAGCTCATTGCGCTTGCACCTGCACCGTTTACAACCATCTTTATTTCTGATATAGATTTATTTACGACTTCAAGTGCGTTCAATAATGCTGCCCCACTAATAATTGCAGTCCCATGCTGGTCGTCGTGCATGATTGGAATATTTAATTCATCCCTAAGCCTTCTTTCGATTTCGAAACATTCTGGCGCTTTAATGTCTTCTAGGTTTATACCTCCAAAAGTTGGTTCCATTGCTTTTACGCATTGGATAAAACTTTCAACATCTTTGGTGTTTAACTCAATATCAAAAACGTCGATGTCGGCGAATATTTTAAACAATACAGCTTTGCCTTCCATTACTGGTTTTGATGCTTCAGCACCGATGTCTCCTAAACCAAGCACAGCAGTGCCATTGCTTATTACTGCAACCAAGTTGCCTTTGGCTGTATATTTATAAACATCACTAGGGTTCTCGGCAATTTTTAAACAAGGTTCAGCAACACCGGGTGAGTAGGCTAAACTAAGATCTCTTTTTGTTTGAGTTGGTTTGGTTGATATTACCTCAATTTTACCAGGTCTGCCCATGCTATGGTAATCAAGGGCATCTTTTTGAAGTTTTGAAATTGTCATAATGCCCCGCGAAGTAACAACTAATTTCGAGAAATTCAACTGTTAAATATAAGTACTTGCCTTCAATGTAAGTGCCTTAGTCGACTTTAACGCTTGATTTAGAAGATTGTGGAAAGTAAATAAAAAAAAAGGGCGTAATTAGCGAACTAAATCACCAAGATATTTTATCAAAACTTATATTGTGTGTTCTTGCAGCAAAAAATAAATGGATCAAAATAACAGTATAGAATCAAGTAAGGCTCCAGAGCCAGTTGGATTATACCCTCATGCAAAAAGGGTTGGGAATTTATTATTTTTAAGTGGAGTTGGTCCAAGGGAACGCGGAACCAAAGTAATTCCCGGCGTTGAACTGGATGAAAATAGAAATATCATTAGCTATGACATAGCCAAACAATGCCATAGTGTTTTTCAAAATATCAAATACATCCTAGAGGATTCAGGAAGCAGTTGGGATAAGATAGTTGATGTAACGGTATTTCTTACCAATATGAAAGATGATTTTCCGATTTACAACAAAATTTGGGCAGAGTATTTTTCTGAAAACCAGCCTTGTAGGACAACTTTGGAGATTAATTGCCTACCAACGCCTATAGGAATTGAATTGAAAGTAATCGCAACGATTTAATTACAGCAGCAAATAATAGCAAAGGGCTGTAAAAGGCAGCGAAATCAAAAGCGCATCAAATCGATCTAATATGCCACCATGGCCTGGTAAAATATTGCCAGAATCTTTTATTTTAAATTCCCTTTTTAGCATACTTTCTACCAAATCGCCCAAAGTGCCGAACAACACACTGCATAGCGCAACGGTTAAGTTAACATGCATGGGGATATGGAAAAAATGCGCTAACACGGTAGAAAAACTGCAGGTTAATACCAAGCCTCCTATAAAGCCTTCCCATGTTTTGCCAGGAGAAACAGCTTCAAACATTTTGTTTTTGCCAAATAATTTGCCGCTAACGTAGGCAAAAGTATCACTGCACCATATGAGGACAAATAAATTTAGGGCCAATAAGGGCATAAAGACAGTTTGCGGCGATTCGGGGATTGCCTCTTGGTGGAATGCACTTAGAAAGAAAAACAGCAAGGGAAAAGCAATATAAAATAGGCCAGAGAATAAATAGGCCAAAGATTTCCATTCTCTATTTTTTGAAAACAGAACACTAAAGGTAGCCAAAGGAAATATAATGGGCAATAAATAAACCACCCAATCACTAAACCAATATTTGAGGCAAACGATGCCAAGTCCTATAAATACAAAGATTGCCTGTGAGTAGTGAAACAATCCTTTGAAAACTATTTTGTAATATTCAAACAAACCGAATGCGCAAATTGCACACAATAGAATCAGAAAACTATATTCATTGTATAGGGTTAGACCGCAAATGCCACCTACAAAGAACACACCGGTGATAGCCCTTTGCCAAAAATTATTCATGTTTATGGTTTAATTTATGTTGTTGAATAATGAAAATAAATATAGAAACAATAATGCCTAAAAACAGAAAAAAGGACAGCATGTTTGGAGCAAATTTATTTTCGACTACTTGTTTAGCTATCCCTGAATTGTTTTGATAATAGTAAGCAAAAATTGCAAGCGAGTTGTTTAGAAAATGTATGAGTATATTGGTGTAGATGCTTTTGGTGTAATAAAATAGATAACCAAGCACCAGGGCAAGAAACATCATGGGCATAATTTGGTCAATATTTAAATGCACCAGAGCAAAGGTTATGCTGCACAACCAAATGCCAACATGGTGGTTTTTGAAAAAACCACTAAATAAAGGTTGTAAAGTGCCCCTGAAAAATATTTCTTCAAATAAAGCAGGGAACAGAGCTATACAAATGATGTTAACGAACAAATCTAAATTGGTGTTCATTTGTAACATATTCTCTAGCATTTTTGCTGAATTTGCTGAATTAAAAAACGACCTAACAGATACTGGTATTGGGAGCCTCTCGTTTAAATTCAATAAATAGGCTGAAACTACAACCGCGGAAATAAATAAAACGGGCAAGAGTGCCCAAATAAAGCGAACCTTGGGCATTTGGAATTTCCATAATGAATTAACTTTATATGAACGCACTTTTGTAAATAGAAAGGCAGAAACCACCCAAGCACCAAAAGTTGCAAATGCATTATAAAACTTCAGAAATCCAATATTGGACGCATCTGAAGTATTGCCTAAAAGATTTAATATGTCCGATAATGGAATGTGAAATAACGCGGAGCTTATTAAGGCGCCTAATAAACTAAAAACAATAGCGCTAATCAATAACAAGCCAATTAATATTAAAATATCGGCAAAGTATTGTATTCTATTCTGTTCGTTGTAATTTTGCAAATTGTTTATATTTTAAAAAATGCAAATTTGGTAAAAATTGGTGATATATCATTAGGAAATTTTCCTTTACTGTTGGCGCCTATGGAGGATGTTAGTGATCCTCCGTTCAGGTACTTATGTAAAAAACATGGTGCAGACTTGATGTACACTGAGTTTATTAGTTCAGAAGGTCTAATTAGGGATGCCGTAAAATCGCGTCAAAAACTGGATATATTTGACCATGAAAGGCCCATCGGGATACAGATTTTTGGCGGTGATGAAGAAGCTATGGCTTTAGCAACCAAAATTGTTGATGCGACCCAGCCTGATTTGGTGGATATAAATTTTGGATGTCCAGTTAAGAAAGTTGTTTGTAAAGGCGCAGGCGCTGCTGTCTTAAAAGATATCCCATTAATGATAAGGTTAACCGAAGCCGTTGTTAGGTCAACAAATTTGCCGGTAACTGTAAAAACAAGGCTAGGTTGGGACGAGAAAACCAAAAACATTGAAGAGGTAGCCGAGCGCTTGCAAGATGTTGGTGTGAAAGCATTGTCTATTCACGGCAGAACCAGAACCCAATTGTACAAGGGCGAAGCTGATTGGACCCTTATAGCCAAAGTAAAGAACAATCCGAGAATTACCATTCCGATATTTGGAAACGGAGATGTAACCACCCCCGAGAAGGCTTTAGATTACAAAAATAGATTCGGTGTTGATGGGATAATGATTGGCCGCGCTGCCATAGGACATCCTTGGGTGTTTAGAGAAATTAAACATTTTTTGAGCACTGGCGAACACATGGCTGGGCCTACTTTTGAAGAACGCGTCGAAGCATGTAAAATCCATTTGCAAAAGTCGGTTGAATGGAAAAGTGAAATACTAGCCATCAATGAAATGAAAAGGCACTATTCTAATTATTTCAAGGGCATACCCAATTTTAAAGCCTATCGAACGGCTTTGTTATGCAGCAACAATCTAAATGAAATATACGATTTGCTAGAAGTAATTAGAGAGAAGAAGTTTGAACTGATTGAAGACTAAAGTTTTCGGATCATCATAATTCCATCTCTAATTGGCAGGAGAATGTTTTCAACTCTTGGGTCATTTTGAACCATGCTGTTAAATTCATTTAATAAAATCGTGTCTTTATCCGTATCTAATTCATTTTGGTCAATTATTTTACCACTCCATAATACATTGTCTGCCATGATTAATCCACCGCTGGCCATTTTGTCGATGCATAAATTATAGTAATTGATATAGTCGGCTTTTTCTGCATCCATCCAAACAATATTCCAATATGGCACCTTTGTGTTTAATTGCTCGATTAGCTCAATTGCATTGCCGTGCAGAGCGGTTATCTTGTTTGATAAGTTAGCTTTGGCGAAGAAATCTTGAGCAACTGCTATGGCTTCATCGTTGCGGTCAATTGTATAAAGATGTCCATTGGCAGTTAAACCTTCGGCTAGGCATAGGGCAGAGTAACCCGTGTATGTTCCAATGTCTAAAATATAATCGGGCTTTATTAACTGACCCATTAGTGCAAGAAACCTGCCTTGTAAATGGCCGCTGAGCATTCTTGGTTTTAAGAGATTGCTATGGGTGTAACGGTTTAGTTGGTATAAATAAGAAGGCTCCTCAGAGGTATGGTCCTCTGCATATTTTACAATGTTTGAATCAATAAAATCCATGCTGCAAATTAATGTATATTTCCTGAATGAATTGCCTAAAAGGATGATTGAAAATTTCATTCAATATTTTTCGGCTGAAATCAGTAAATGAGACTATGGTATTGCAAAGCTCTAGTAATTATTTACCGAACCTCTCATAATAAAAATTATCGATTAAAACAAGTTTTATTTTTAACACTAAATGTGATGTGTAGGGGTATAACTCATTTTAATATATATATACAATTGAATAAGTAATGACAAAGGTTTCGGAACTATTTTTATAAATATATTAAGTTATATTTCATAATATAAGAAAAAATTGTATTATCTTTGTAATAGAAAATTCCCAACCAACAACGAATATGAGCAATTTCAAAAAAAGAGTATTATTCGTGTCATCGGAAATGACACCATTCCTTAACGAGTCACCAGTAGCAACAGTGTCACGGTTTCTTCCCCAAGCCATTCAAGAAAAAGACCATGAAATTAGGGTCTTAGTTCCTAGATTTGGTGTAATTAACGAACGTCGCAACAGATTGCATGAAGTTGTTAGATTGTCGGGTATCAATATTTCTATAGATGATAAAGACAATCCTCTAATGATTAAGGTAGCTTCTATTCCTGAAGCTAGAATGCAGGTTTACTTTTTAGACAATGAAGATTATTTCCACCGTAAATTTATTTACACAGATGAAAAGAATAAATTCTTTGACGACAACGACGAGCGTGTGATATTCTTTTGTAAAGGCGTATTAGAAACGGTTAAGAAATTAGGTTGGGCCCCAGACATTATCCATTGCCAAGGTTGGATGACAAGCTTGATCCCTGTTTATTTAAAGACTATTTACAAAGATGAGCCGGTTTTCAAAAATGCAAAAGTGGTTTATTCAATATTTGAAAACGAATTCAAAGAAGACCTAGGTAAGGATTTTGCTAGAAAAGCCTCTTTGAATGAAATTGAAGACAAACATCTAGAAACTTATGCTAAGGGCGACAATAAGAGTTTACATATGGGTGGAATTAAAAATGCGGATGCGGTAGTTGATTGCACCACCAATTTAGATCCTGAATATGCTAAGATGTTTAAAGCAAAACCAAGTATGACCCATGATAGCGATAATTTGGGCGAAAAATATGGCGCTTTTTACGAACAGTTAATGGCATCTGCAAAATAATCAGTTATTTTGCGTTCGTGAATTTTAGACTTGTTTTTATTTTTATCTGTTCACTTTTTGTTTTTACATCTTGTAAAAAACAAAGTGACAACTTGTTTCTTGCCAATGAAGGTACATTAGGCTTTGAAGGTTATTCTTTTATTGATTCTCTTAAAATGTTGACTTCAACTGTTAGAGAGGATTCATTAAAAACCGATAGCTTAAGCCATAATTTGATTGGTGTGATTAACGATGCTGAATTTGGACGCTACGAAGCATCTTCTTTTTTTCAGTTTAAATTGCCTCAGGTAGATAAAGTGGTTTCAAGTCAGACTTTGGACTCCGTCGTTTTATTTATTCAATATACTTCAAGTATAGCTTATTACGGAGATTTGAATGGTAATTTGTCTTTCAAGGTTTATGAATTGTCAGAATCTATGAATTCGACTGTTACGCATTCAAATCAAACCTATACTTACAATCCTACCCCAGTGGGTTCTTTTGCCGGGAAAGTAAAGTTGACCGATAGTATGCAACTTACGCAACTTGGTAAACGCGTAAAAGTGGCGCCAGGTATTTCAATCAAACTATCTACAGCAATGGCTCAGAAGTTATTCAATGCCAGTGCAACAGATTTGAAGTCATCTGATAATTTTCTACAGTATTTTAAAGGTCTTGCCATTGTGCCCGACCAAACACCAAGTATAGGAAGTGGCGTGATTGCTGCGGTTAACTTAAAAGGTGCTTTTACCAGACTTAGAATCTATTACAACGACAGTTTACAAAGCGATTTTGGCGTTATAGACAATGCTAAACGTTTTACGCAATACAAAGTAAGCGGTCAAAGCAATTCGATAAAAAATCAAAAGGCAGCTCCTGACACAGCTAATTTTAGTACGACATATGTTCAAGCGATGGCAGGAGCAAAAACCAAGATTCAGTTTCCAAATTTATTTAGTATCATTACCAGCAGCAGCAAGAAAATTTCGATCGGAAAAGCAGAAATTATTATAAGACCTGTGGCGGGTTCGTTTAATAATTTTTTCACTTTGCCTACCCGTTTGTTGCTTTTGCATCCTGATCCGACCACCAATTTGAACGCAGGAATCATTGATTTAATCGAGCCATTTTATGGAGGAAAATACAATTCAATTACCAACGAATACCGATTTAATATTACCAGACATATCCAAAGTATTTTTACCGACTATCAATTGCACGGCAAAAACAGCAACAATGGCTTGTTTATTGTCGCTCCAAGTGATAATCCTATTGCGCCTTCGAGAATTGTTTTGGATACAAGAAAGCGCACTGCAAACGCTGGTATCGAATTCAAATTGGTATACACTGAACTATAAAGACCTATAATTGTTAAATTATAATCATGGAAAACAAGAGAAAACCTTATCAGTTGGTTTCTAGAGAATGGAAAAAGGAAAATACCATAATCAAGCTTAAAAACACGTCTATTGGTGGCGGAAATATTTCATTAATTGCAGGTCCATGTGCCGTTGAAAATGAAGATCAAATATTTACAATTTGTGAATTTTTAAGCAAGCAAAATGTTAAAATATTAAGAGGCGGGGCCTACAAGCCGAGAACTTCTCCCTATTCATTTCAAGGGCTTAAGAAAGACGGTTTAATTTTGATGCGCAATGCGGCTGATAAATATGGCATGTCTGTGATTACTGAGGTTATGGATACCAATTTGGTTGAAGAGGTATACCAATACGCAGACATCTTACAAGTTGGCACCAGAAACATGCAAAATTACCAATTGTTGCGTGCTTTAAGCAAGATAGATAAGCCGGTTATGTTAAAAAGAGGCATGAGCAGTACCATGGAAGAATGGTTGCTTGCTGCAGAATATATACTCTCTGGTGGCAACGACAAAGTAATGCTTTGCGAAAGAGGCATTAGAACCTTTGAAAATGCAACTAGAAATACCTTGGATTTAGGCATAGTTCCACTTTTAAAATCAGTGAGCCATTTGCCAGTAATTGTGGACCCAAGTCAAGGAACTGGCTTAAGAGAAATAGTGGTTCCAATGTCGATGGCAGCTGTATTGGCTGGTGCTGATGGCGTGATGGTTGAAGTGCACAACCAACCAGAAGAAGCCTTGTCCGATGGCGATCAATCTTTGTACTTCGATCAATTCAACGACTTGGTTACCAAGTTAAAAAGGACTGCAAAAGTCTTAGACAAAAACCTTGATTTGGAATCTGAAAAGATTTTGGCATAATTTTTTGTTTTAATATAAATTCATTTATCTTTGCACTCCTCAAAACCAGAACGGTGTGGTAGTTCAGCTGGTTAGAATACTGCCCTGTCACGGCAGGGGTCGCGGGTTCGAGTCCCGTCCACACCGCAAAAGCCCAACAATAAAATGTTGGGTTTTTTTGTGTCCCTCCGAATTTAAATTTCTCAAAATTCTGGCTTTTTCTAGGACCTAAAAAGTGACCCAATATTCTTTTAGCATAGGTCGTCACATTTATTCTATTTCAATCAATTTTAATTTTTAAAGTTAATAGTTTGTGTTTTTAAAAACATTGCCATAACATTTTATTGTTTTTTTATAATTGTATTATGTATTAAATTTAATCTCAAATTCATATAGTTTTCACAATACAAGCCTTTTTTTGCTGCATTAAACATTATTGCAATGAAATTAAAAAATTTATTCATCACTGTCATATTTATTATGGCATTTGTGATAACACCAAATTTATTTGGTCAAAAGACGCTCAATGTTAGAATCAGCGCAGCTGATGACGACCAAGAGGAATGGTTGCCAGCTAAGTCAGGTCAAACTCAATCAAAAACTATTGGAAGTCTTGATCCAGGAAGCTCTGATTTAGAATTCGGAACCGAAGCCTCTGGAAATGATCCTCAGATCGTTGGATTAAGATTTACCAATATCAATATTCCTAAAGGTTCAATTATTCTAAGTGCCTACATACAATTTACAGTGGATGCAGTTGGAAAAAATAACGATCCTTGTAGAGTATTTATCAAAGGAGAGGCGATTGATAGTTCTTTGATGTTTAACACTGCTGTTCCTTACAATATTTCAACTCGTTCAAAAACGAGCGACTCAATTGTTTGGAATGTTTCAGGTGCAAGTTGGGCTACCGTTGGAGCTGCATCTACAGAGCAAAGAACACCTAATATCAAATTATTAATAGAACAAATAATGAACAGGGGTGGTTGGAAATCTGGAAATCCATTAACTTTTTTAATGTATGGAACAGGTACCCGTGAGGTAGAATCTTATGATGGGGATGCGCCTAAGGCTGCTATGTTGGTAATCAATTACATTGAACCAAAAACTTTAGCAAGTAGAATTAATGCAGCTGATGATGATCAAGAGGAATGGTTGCCTGCTAAATCTGGTCAAACACAAGCAAAAACAGTAGGAAGTCTTGATCCAGGTAGTTCTGATTTAGAATTTGGCGCTGAGGCATCTGGTAATGATCCTCAAATGGTTGGAATGCGTTTTAACAACATTAACATTCCTAAAGGTTCATTAATCACCAATGCTTATATTCAATTTACGGTTGATGCCATTGGTAAGAATAACAGTCCTTGTAATATTATTATCAAAGGTGAGGCAAGTGATAGTGCTATTATGTATAATCCTGCAAGTGCTTACAATATTACTTCAAGGTCAAAAACAACAGATTCAGTAACTTGGGCTGTGTCTGGAAATTCTTGGAGCACAGTTGGTGCAGCAACAGCTGAACAAAGAACATCAAATTTAAAAACCCTTGTACAATCTCTAATCACGAGAAATGGTTGGAAGTCTGGCAATCCATTGGCATTTAATATGTATGGTACAGGAACTAGAGAGGTAGAATCATATGATGGTGATGCTCCGAAAGCCCCATTGCTTGTTATTGAATATATTCCATCAAGCACCATGTCTGTTCGAGTGAATGCTGCAGATGATGATCAAGAAGAGTGGACACCTGCTAAGGCTGGTCAAACCCAAGCAAAAACTGTAGGAAGTTTAGATCCAGGAAGTTCAGATTTAGAACTAGGAACCGAATCTACTGGCAATGATCCTCAAACTGTAGGGATTCGTTTCAATAATATTAATTTACCTCAAGGGGCAATCATAAAGAATGCATACATTCAATTTACAGTAGATGCAATCAATAAAAACGCAAATCCTTGTATAATAACTATCAAAGGTGAGGCGAATGATACGCCTTCAATTTTTAAACCTGCTTCTGCCTACAACATTACAAGCAGAGCCAAGACACAAGATTCAGTTATTTGGAGTGTTTCTGGAACTTCTTGGTCAACTGTAGGTGCGGCCACAGCAGATCAAAGAACAAGTAATTTAAAACCAATTATAGAAAACTTGGTTAACAGGTCAGGTTGGAAAAGTGGAAATTCTATGGCCTTTTTCTTAAATGGAACAGGTACACGCGAAGTAGAATCATATGATGGTGATGCACCAAAGGCACCACTTTTAGTTATTGATTATTTAATGGGTGATAACGGACCAGTGCAAAAACCAAGAATCCCTTTGACTACTTATCCAATAACTAAAAAATCTAATTGGTTATATTCTGATAGTGGTTTTAATTTAGGATCTACTTGGAAAAACAGTATTTATAAAAAAGACACAACATGGAGTTTTGGAAAAGGTCCATTGGGATTTGGTGAACTAGGATTCACTGGTACCGATATTAACCAAGGTATTGCCAATAATAGATTTATAACAAATTATTTCCGCAAACCTATAATCGTTTCTAATTTGTCTAGCGTGACTGACACCATTGAATTACAATTAATGTGTGATGATGGCGCAGTTGTCTATATAAATGGAACAGAAGTAGTAAGAAAAAATTTAAATACAGGAACAGTACTTTCTAGAACAAAAGCAAATAAGAATGTTGATGCACCTCAAGAGAGAGTTTATTGGTTGTATTATTTGCCAAAAACTGTATTGAAAGCGGATACCAATGTTATTGCCGTAGAAGTTCACCAATATGACAGTTTAAGTTCCGATTTGTTGTTCGATCTTGCATTGAATAACCGAAAATATAAGGCCAATGCACCTGCCCTAGCTTGCATAGGTGGAAATAGTCATATTTCTTGTTTTACATCTGTAATGCCAATTGAGCAATATGACACCATTGGTATTCCTGCAACACACCGTTTTCAAGCCATTTTAAAAACAGGTGATGCATACAGTAAGGGAGGAATAGTTCCAAGCAATTTTGATTTTACAGGTTATAGCCCAATTGGTGGTAGCAGCAAAAATGGTTTTGTGGCGCTCAACCACGAAAAGAATCCAGGAGGTGTATCCATTTTAGATGTGCATTACAATTGCTCAAGCGGAACTTGGGTGCTTGATTCAGTATTGCCAGTTAGTTTTGGTGGCGACTTAGTTAAAACAGCAAGTAATTGTTCAGGTGGAATTACACCTTGGGGTACAACAGTTACCTGCGAGGAGGATGCGCCTGTTGGCGATGTGAATGCAGATGGCTATCAAGACATTGGATGGAATATAGAAATTGATCCTAAGACAAGAAAAGTGAAGGAATATGGCAACGGAAAACAAGAAAAATTGTGGGCGATGGGTCGCATGAGTCATGAAAACATTGTTTTTAAACAAGATAGTATTACTTCATATTATGGCGAAGATGAGCCAGATGGTAACGTCTATAAATTTATTGCATCTAAAAAGACTGATTTATCTTCAGGTACTTTATATGTTCTAAAGTTGAACAACACGTTGGATGCCAATGGCGATCCTACCGGAACTACCGGAACTTGGGTAGTTCTAGCAAATTCAACTAAATCTGATAGAAATAACACCAAGACGTTAGCTAAAAATGCAGGTGCAACCGCATTTAATGGTGTAGAGGATGTAGAAATAAGCCCAATTAATGGTCAAATTTACTTTGCAGCAAAAGGCGTTGGACGTACTTATAGTTTTAAAGATGATGGAGCTACAGTTTCTAACTTTAAAACATTTGTAGGTGGAGAAACTTATCCGATAAATTTTGGTTCAGGAGTTATTGCCGAAGAATGGGGCGGTGGTAATGATAATTTGACTTTTGATGACAAAGGAAATTTATGGGTATTGCAAGATGGTGGCAAAAACTTTATTTGGTTGGTAAGACCAGATCACACCCAAGCAGCTCCGAAGGTAGAGTTGTTTATGACTACGCCTACTGGTTCTGAACCAACAGGTATGACTTTTACACCAGATTTTAAATACATGTTCTTATCGATTCAAGAACCTGCAGCATCCACAACTACACAAAAGGATGTTAAAGGAACATCTGTTCTATTCAATAAAAGTCATTTAATTGTAATAGCCCGTAAAGAAAACTTTAATCCAACTACCATTACAAAACCGGTAATTTTAGGTCCAATCGCCGCTAATCAACAATCTGTTCAAACGTATTCAGTGCAGAATAACCCAGGTAGTTTATATAATTGGTCAGTTACAAATGGAACTCAAGTTTCAGGAGGTGTTACCAGTACAATAGGTGTAAAGTGGGGTTCTTTCTCATCAGGAGCTGTTAATGTTATCGAATCTGCAAGTTCACAGTGCGTAAGCAGCAATGAACAAATTACCGTTTCCTTAGGAACTACTTCGATTGATAAATTAACGCTAATACCAGGTTTGAGTGTGTATCCAAATCCAACTGAAAATTACCTTGTAATTGATGCCATCGAAGGCTTGCAATACGAATTAATTGATATAAATGGAAAGTCGCTTATTGTGGGTATGAAAGAGGAGAATAAAGTGATTTCAATTGATTTGAGTAATCTATCGGCTGGAATTTATACATTGAAAGTAAGTAACGGTAAGGCTGTTGTTTCTTATCAAATTAGCCATCTGTAATAAAATTTATTTAAAAAGGCGACTGGTTTCCCAGTCGCCTTTTTTTTGTCCTTTTTTTGTCAAAAAATACTTGTTTTTGAGATCTAAGATATGTTAACTCTTTTCATGACGAGACAACCTTTGCTTTAGAACTTTGCTTTTGAAAAAAGTCTTATATACCTTAATTCTATAATAAACCATAGTAATATAAATTTTATCAATACTGAATTGAAAGAATTGATGATTGGTCTATAACTCTACTCCCTAACTGCCAGCGCAGATGCGAAGCAAAAATTTGTAAACGACTTCATCCTAGCTTGGGTAAAGGTGATGAATTTGGATCGATTTGATTTGAAGTAAGAGTAAATATTAATTAAAAAAGGCTTGATGAAAATCAAGCCTTTTTTTGTGGGTCAATATTTTTTAAAATTAAATTACTTGCTTTTGTATTTCTCTTTGAGCAACTCAATAATTTCACGCTGGGAATCTACAAGTTCTTTAAGTCTTTTGTTTTCCTCTTTTAGGGTTTTATTTTCGGAAAGAACTTCGTCATTCGCTTTTTTCAGCGGTGTATATTGGGCAGAAGGGTCGCTGGTTTTTTGAAGGAGGTCTTGCATATCAACTTCAAGTACATCACAAATTTTACGCAAGGTCAATTCATTGACATTTCCAGTTTGTTCAATTGAGGAAATTAGAGGCCTTGTTTTATTAATTGCCTCGGCAAGTTCTTGCTGGGTAATACCTTTAAGGGTCCTTAAAAACTTTATATGGTTTCCTAAATGCATCAACCACAAAAAGAAACAATTAAATATTGACATTTTGTCAAATTAATTAACAAATTAATTATTATTTTGATAATAAAGGAATAAAAAGTAAATTTGTAGATATAATTCAATTAAACATGAAAAAAACAATTGTAATCCTAATTTTACTCCTTAGCTCAAATATAAAAGCTCAGGTAACGCACATGTTAGGTTTCACCGTGGGAGTTAATAAGCCATTGGGCAAGTTTGCCAAGCAAGGTGATAGTTCAACGGGTTATGCATTGGGTGGTTTAGCTTATACAGTCAATTATGATTATGTATCTCATAAGAACAACTTTGGTGGATTTTTTACCTTCTCGAACCAAAGTTTTGATTTTGATGCAGATAATTACACTTCTACGGATGAGCCAGATTTAACCAGGAGCAGCTATTCAGGATTTAGGTATAACATAAAATCTATCAATTACGGTTTTTTGTACATCATAAACAAAAACAGTAAAGTTAGTTTTATTCCTAAAGTTGGAGCTGGGACAAGTTTTAGCAGGGCGACAAGTTTAGATGCTAAATATCTATTTCCAGGTAATTCAATTACACTAAATGAGACTGTTAAAGCCTCTTCAGCATTTAATTTAAACTTTGGTTTGGATTTAACTTTTAGGAAATCTACAGAATCTCAATTAAGTTACTTTATAAAAATGTTCTGGCAAACTGGCTCCTACGAGGCAGAACATACATTAACAACAAAACTTAATGGCCAGTTATTTGATAAAACCCAAAATACATACAATCAATCAATGGGGTTTTACTCTTATAGTATAGGCGCTCGTTACATTTTAAAACATAAATAATTAATAAACTTTATTAAAACCATGAAACAATTTGCTGTCTTCTTTTCCTTCTTTTGTTTTATTAACTTGTCTTATGGCAAGTACAACAAAGGTATGACAACAGAAGAGGAATATTTATACATGAGTAAAGGTTATAAAGTTGCTGTTGAATCTGGTTTGGATTTAAAGACTGGATACGCTATTGGAAAAACTTATAGTCAAATCGTCGGAATTTATTCATTTGAATACAAGACCTTATTAAAAGTAAGTGGGCAAGACACCACAGAAGTTGGCTATATAGTTAAAATATTTGCTAAGTTTTTGTTTGGACCAGCAACCTATTGGTATGGTGTTCCAATGGGAAATCAAACTTTAATGGATCAATTTTTTACATCATTGTATGCCCCTGCAAATGAAGGACTGGTAAAGCCATTTTTCAAAACTTATGCTGCAATGAAAGAAATTGGGAAATTGTAAAAGAAATCAGTAATTAGAATTTTCAAAAGCTCGAATTAAGTCGAGCTTTTTGTTTTTAGCAAAGCATTAATTTGACCATCATCCTTCCAATCTTTGTTTACTGAAATTATTTTCTATCTTTGATCTACTTATGAAAAAGACCTTACTGTA
Organism: Chitinophaga pinensis; assembly: GCA_945888525.1. GTDB lineage: Bacteria > Bacteroidota > Bacteroidia > NS11-12g > UBA955 > JABMMZ01. The sequence goes on along the minus strand of CAMDAF010000002.1, from coordinate 37,062 downwards.
TTTTATTTTACTTGCCACTGTTTTTACAGCTTGCAAAAAGAAAGATTCAAGTGGCAATAATTCCAGTGTTTGTGAAGGCGCTCAGGATAGAAGCAAATTAGAAGCTTTTAAAATGTTTTTGCCCAGTCACCCCTTGAATACCGATATTTCATCTTATCCAATTGACTCGAATTCTGCAAGGATAATTTCGGCAATTGGGGTATTTGGAATTCATTCAGATTTTGGAAGCGGTTTGTACAACAATGCGCCAATAGGTATTCCATTTTCATTGGTGTGCGGCAGTCAAGCAAAAGTGTCTATTACCTATAGAGCAAACAGTTATGATGGCAATTATGGCAATGAGAGCGATGCGGGTCCATTTCCAGTTCCTGATAATGCACAAATTGAAGGCAATGGCAATGGCGATAGCCATGTGTTGATTTGTGATATAGAAAACAAGAAGTTGTACGAGTTGTACAATGCAAGTAAAAATTCAGGTTTGGGTTGGTCGGCTTCTTGCGGCGCTGTATTTGACTTGACAAAGAATACATACAGAACCGAAGGCTGGACTTCTGCCGATGCTTCGGGTATGGCTATATTGCCTTATTTGGTGCGTTATGATGAAGCCTTTAGTGGAACCATAGACCATGCCATCCGGTTTACACTTAGCAGAGCACATGTATACAGTGGTTACACAGCGCCTGCAAGCCACAAGGTAAGTGGTACAGGTTTGTTGGGCAAGTCGCTGCCTATGGGCGCCCGTATGCGTTTAAAAGCATCCTTTGATATAAGTTCCTATTCACCGGTTAATCAAGCCATTTTAAAAGCCATGAAACAATATGGATTGGTATTGGCTGATATTGGTTCTGATATGTTTATTTCAGGCGCTCCAGATGAGCGTTGGGACAATGATGATCTAAGAAAACTCTTGAACATTAAATCGAGCGATTTTGAGGTGCTTAAAATTGGATTGGTAAAATAGACTGGCAGTAATTATTTGCTTTCTTTTGTGTTATTAAATAATAATACACCCTATATTCGTAAAGTTTTTAATTAGTATGATGTATTTTAAAAAGATGGTTTTTCTTTTAGCTTCAAGTATTGTAATGGGCTTAACCGCCCAGGTTAATTCCTTTACACCAAGCAATATTATTGGCGGAATGGGTAAAAAATTAAGCATAGTGGGCAAGGGTTTTGGAACCAGTCAATCGAACAGTTATGTGTCTTTTTTTCAAGAGTCTGGCCAATATTCAGATGCCAATACCTCCAAATCTTTTAAGTACCTGTCGTGGTCAGACACAAAAATTGAACTTGAAATGCCGATAGCATTTTCAGGAAAGCTAAAAGTAAATGTCAATGGAACAGATTATTATTCGGTAGACACCTTGCATGTGATGGCAAACTTAGGTTATAGATCTGCCAATCCTTTGGTGTACGATTATCTAACGAACAACAACAAGAGGGGTGGATATACCTGGTACATACATACCACATATTGGAACAATCCATTGGCTAAAAAAGCGATAGAAGATGTGTTTGCAGAATTTAGATGTAAGACCGGGGCAAATTATATTTTAGCACCTTTTCCTTCAAGTGCTAATATCTCTTTGAGTGATACAATACATTTAATTGGACCTGATCCGAGCTTAGGGGCTGTTGGATATAATGAGCGTATGTGGACCTCTTGCATATTAGGAGCTGAAACATTTTACAGCATCAGCGCTCAAGGTTTAAGAATGTCTGACAAACAAGATTGGTATTTTGGAACTGGGAAAGCGCCAGCCGGGAAAACCAAGTTTCGATACGTGCTTTATCATGAGTTAGGCCATTCATTAGGTCTTGGTCATGTTAATGAATTGGGTCAATCTATGTATCCATCGGTAACGCTATTGCCTTCAGACCAATGGAGCCAAAGAGACAGTATTACAAGCCAAGAGAAGGAGGCCATCTCACATTTGATAAATTTGTCAAAGACCTTTAGCTTCAGGGCCTGTGGCGTTTTGCCAATGGAAAATTATAAAGATTGTAAAGATGTTTATGGCTTAAAAACTGGCATTGAAACAACGCAAAGTATTGGAAGTTTAACTGTATATCCAAACCCTGTAAACAGCGAATTGAACATCAATTATCCGATTTCAGAAAGGGTACAAGTTCGTATTTTTGATTTGCAAGGCCGTTTGGTTTTAAACACAAGTTTCATCAGCCAAGAAATAAATATTACGGGTCTGAATGCAGGCATTTATTCGCTGCTTCTAACAGATGGATCAACAATTTTGAGAACGAATTTTATTAAAAATTAACATTAAAAATGAAAAGAGATTTAAGTCGAAAAGTATTGGGTGGTGTTCTTTCGGGGATTTCAAATGATACGGGTGTTTCATTGCCCTTGTTAAGGGTTTTGTTTTTGGTTGGTTTTTTTGCAATTGGTGGCATCACTTTCGGAATTACATCAGGAGCCATGACGCTCATTTATGTGTTGTTTTGGATGTTTACGCCATCAAATTAAAATTGTAAAAAAGAATAAAAGTTAGTATGCGCTTTACAATTAAATACAATTTTAAAACCGCGTGTTTACTATCTTTTATTGTATTTCAGCTATCAGCTTCTAAGCATGCAAATGCTCAGATAGGGCCAATTTTTAGGAAATTATTTCAATCGGGAGAGCGTCAAGTAGCTATAAATCTTGTTCGTGAGGAGGCTGCTGCGTTAAGTAAATTAAGGCTTAGTAAAAATCTATCTAAGGGCTGCGAAAACAATGTAGCAAAATTTTGGGAAAAATACCATTGCAGTGATGTTATAGATTTTGGGGCTGACTTTGTTGCAGAGATAGAAAAGGATAAAAACAATCAAAAAAGAATCATCATTTATTTAAATGAAATTTTTTCTAATAGAAACTATCCCAAGCTTTATAATGGTATCTGTAAAAAATATAAAAGAGATACCTTAAAGAAACATGAAGTTGAATATATATTGCTTGGCAATAAAATAAATGGTATTGGCATTGACAGCAGCAAACTATACAATGTGTATTTTGATTTTAGCCAAACTTTTGCAAAGGAAGAATTAGAAAAATTACAAGTTTTATATAAATGTGACAATACCGCCAATACAGAGATTAATTCTATTGCGCAAAACAAAAACATCGAACTTAAGGGTCAAGTTTGCGAAAACAAAGAAGAGGGTGGAACTGCGGAAACTATTATAGGGCTTATAATAATGGCTATCGTATTGTATATCCTTTGGACTGTCTTGAAAAAGATCTTTCTTTATATAAAAAATGCGTGGTCTGGCAGCAACAAGATTTAAGTTTTTAGTTGCAAGTAGTGCCATCTGAAAAATGAACCTTTGTTATTTTTACAATAACTTTAGAGGCACCTTTAACCCTTGGAGAACGAACAAGTATTTTTGTAAACCCTGAAGCAATTGGGTCGATAAGACTAGTTGAATTAAAAGTTGATTTATCCTCCTTAATAAGATCTCCATTGTTGTTGTAAAAATAGACATTCCAATACACGCCATCAACGGTTTTTTTGGAGTTGTTTTTAAACGTAACACTGTAACCCACCAAATAACCAAAACTGGTGGTTTTGGATACATCATTAACTTCGACTTTACACAAGCCCTTGTTTGACTGTATGTTTGCAGTTTGACCCAGAAAAGCAAATACTGCAATTAAAAATAGTTTGGTCATAGATGGTTGTTGTTTGATTTTCTTACAATTATAATACTTTTGTTACTTAAAGTAATATTATTTAATAAAACCCTAAGGCAAGAAAATGAAATAGAGATGTCTGCTTAAATACGAATTAGTTTCATTTATTGAATTTAATCGTTTTCATTTGTAGTGCCCATTATAAAATCACATTAATAAACCTATGCTTACCTTTAAAAATTGTGACTTTTCAAGTGTTATAGAAATACAGAATAGCACCGACAATTTTTATTTGGAGGTAATCGAGTATTTTAGCATTCTATTAAAAATGCATGAGGGTTTTGATCTTTGTTTTTTTGAAGAGAAAAAATTTGAGTTAGAAGCTATAAACGAGAATGCGATAAATCCCAATGAGCCAATACCCATTATTAGAAGTTTTGATCAATTCCATTGCGTATTATTGGAGAATTCGGCAAAACGAAGAAAGATAAGTTTGCAGCAAGAAAAATTATCTAGTAAACAAAATAATGTAAACCATGCAGGTTCTAAAAAGGAAAGGGTTATGGCTTTTTTTGAAAGCATGGGTTACAAAAGAAGTACAGATGCGAATCGATTAAATGAATTCTTAGCCATTATAAAGAATTACCGTTCTGTTAGTGTGGAACCAACAGTGGTAAGCCATTACAAAGTCATTGGTGGCAAGGCTGTGTTGCTTTCAACTGAAAGGCATACAATCGGCCGCTTTAGAGCGGGTAATTATCTTTACCTCTCAACTTCCAAAGGAGAATTTAGAAAGGTATACAGTGGTGTTAAAATTGCGCCAAGAATGGGAAGTGGCGAAGAATTGATATGGAAGAAAGCGAGAATAAAATGGAGGGTTTTCAGTTCCAAAGATAACTGGATAAGCTGAGTTCTACAAATTCCGATTAATACGTATAGTTTATTTTTTATTGAAACTTGGGCTCTCACAAAAGTTATAATAAACAACTTGCTGTTTATCCATTGCGTGTTCAAATGTTATACAATCAAGAATGCCTCTTTTATTGCCTAACATAAATTGATGTTTGGTTGTCCTCTTAACATTGTCAAAATGAAACAATCTAAACAAGGCATTAAATCCAAAAACATCTATACCTGTAAATGGTTTTTCACTGCTCATGCCAATGCCTTCAAGCACTTGCTTGCACGCTTTGAGCAAGATCTCTAATTCCTCCGCATCATAATCAGCCGGTGGCTCATTAAACGCATCGTCTTTTCTGTATTTTTCTGGACCTTTTTCAACGTAAAGCCAGGCTTTAGTGAAAATGTAGACAAATCGATTTGTAAACATTAATTCATTTTCTTCCTCAGTGAATTGATCAATTACTTTGTCTAAGGCTTCATTTTGTTTACTATACATAATCTAATGTTTATTTTTTATTGTTTAAAATTTGTAATCTCTTTTTGCTGAATTGATGATATCGCTATCTGTTTTTAGTTCTTCAGATGCAAATCGTATAACAAAATCTTCTTGTGTAACTGCTGCCATCACGATTTCTTTATCTGCTTTTAGCTCTGTAGATGCAAATTCTAGTGCATAACCGTTTTGTGTTACAGCTGTCAGCACTATAGATTTATCTGCTTTGAATGCTTCCGAGGTGAATTCCAAGGCAATGCCATTTTCTTTTACCAATGCCACAACGATTTCTTTATCCTCTTTTAGTTGGCTGTCTAATAATGTGTATGCCAGCATGTCTTTTTTAACTGCCTTCAATGCTAAGTCTTTGTCATTCCAATAAAATTTATGCAATTCGGGCGATGTGTACCAATTGGTATTGATATCATCTAAAATATTGGAAACATCCATTTTGTTTTGTGGCACTTTAAAGTTTTCAATACGTTCTGCTGGCAAATGGTAATAAGGGATTGCTAAACGGTCTCTACCACGTATGTTAGGGCAAAATGGCATATCGCAATCTTCATAGGTATTAATGGTCTTTGGGTAGGCATTTAATTGGTATTCGTCCAAAACAAAACCAAGACTACTCTCTGAGGATCTGTATAAAAATCTGTTTTTATCTAATAAATCAAGATCGTGGCAGGGACCTTCTATATGTTTTCCAGCTGCAGTGTACAATTCGAAAATCTGCATGCCATAACATTCAAAAATGATTAAACCTCCTTGGTCAAAACTAACTTGTTCAATTTTTGTAAATAGATTTGGGAATTTACGGTATGCATTGGTTTTAATCGTGTTATAACCTTGTAAGTAGTCCAAATATGCAAGCATTTTATCTTCAAAATAATAAAAATCAGTCTGCTCAATGTCAATGTAAACATTTTGAAAAATGAGTTTTATGTCGTTTAAGTCTAATTCCTCTATTTCTTTTCCAAGGGCATCAAATCCAATTTTATAATCTTCAGATAATCCAAAACCAGAGTCTAGCGCTTGGTATAAATAAGCCTTTAAAAAGAATAGGTCATGGCCTTTAACTTTTTTGATTTTAAATGCGTCGGCGGTCACTCTGTTGCTCATCTCTATTGTTTATAGTATAAATGTTTTCTTTCTTTAGAGCAGATGAAAAAAATTCTGATTTTTGATTACGTGAAATTTGCAATTCAACACAAACGTTCAAAAATAATTGAATTGATTTTAAACCTACAAGGAAACGAATCTAAGCATATTTAGATTCTTTTTGAAATTTGATTAAAACAAAACTTATTAAAGTTTTACTTGGAATAAATTTTATTGTAAACCCAAATTAAGCATTCATTTTCATGCTTTTTAGAAACTTCTCTTGCCTCAAGCTCAAAAGGGTTTTGCTCATAGCCATGTTCTTTTTGGTAATGCGTATAAAGTTTGTCGAATTTCTTGTCTTTTTGACGTGCATGAACATATTCATGAATAACAGTATTTGTAACTTGTTTGATGTTGTTATGGCTATTGACATAAATAACGCATTCATGAGAACTCGAATAATACACGCCACCTCGACTCTTATGGGGATAATAGCTTAACCTTAAATTAGGTTTTATGCATTTAGGGTGTGAAATGTTACTGTGACACCATTCAATGGCCAAGTTGCAAAATGTTGTCTTACTGACGGGTAATTGCGATAAAGACAAATGTGATATTTTTTGCATTGTAAGCCATTCTCTGGCGCCCATTACCCCTGCAATTATGACTATAATTCCGCAGCCAATCATTGATATTTCGAGTAGCAATTTAATCATATAAGATTCTCAACTAATAGTGTTTAATATGGGTCTATTTAATTTAGCTCAAAAATATAAAAAATCTGCATTTAAAGAAAGCATCAGGAGAGCTTAAAAGACTAAATGGTGTAAAAAACGGATGGAGTGCTCAATACATAATCAACACCCCGCCCCTTTTTGAATTAAATATTCCATATTAAATGCATACTATTGTATTGACTCAAGCGTTCAATTTAATTAGAAAAGTAATTCAGATAAATGAAAAACAAACAAATGCCTTATTTCAATTTTATATGCTTATTTCTATTTATTTTAGTAAGCAGCTGCTTGTGTCGATAAGAGAATTTGCAAACCTAGAAATTGAAATATCTATTCATAAAACTCCTTAAACTACCTTTAACAGCCTTTAAAGGTTTTAAAATAGCCCTTAACTTATTCAGGAAATTCAAAGCTTGCACCTAAAAAGTGCAAGCTTTTTTTGTGGTATTTTTATTTCTAGTAATTTTAAGAACAGGGTAATTGGTTGTATATTATTTAAAAATATATAAATTTGTGGAATGAAAATTGTAAACGTAAAAATAGTAATAATTGCTCTTCTATTTAGCTTTGCAATTGGATGCAAGAAAGATGCTAAGGATGCTTCAAATAGTGATGAATATTACATTAAATATGCAGTAAAAAGTAATTCATTGCCTTATTATGGGGTAAAACTAAATACAAGTATAACCAACGAATCTAATCAAATCATACAATCTGTTATCAATACAGGAGACTGGGAAACAACAATAGGGCCTGTAAAAAGTGGATTTCTTGCTGATTTAAGTGTCGTCAAAAAGGGATGGAATGGCGGGACTGAGAATCATCTAAAAATAGCTTTAAGCATCTCTGTTAGTAAAAACGGTTCCCCATTTGCCCAAAAGAAATTGGATGACAATAATGGTAATGCAAGAGCAACAGCATCAATACAATATTCTGTCGAATAGTTTAAAGTACCTTGTTTGTCAAAAATCTAACCTTATTAATTTATTTGAATTGAAGAATCCGACACACTTGGTTTAGGGTGAGTGAGAGGGTGAAGGTGAAGAAAAAAAGCCATCCGATATGGATGGCTTTTTTATGCTCCCCTAATTGACCCAAAATACAACCCACAACCGTTTATGGATTAAATGATAAAATATTCCATTGAGTTAGTTTAAACTCCTTATTGCATGTATCCAGTTCCCTTGCATGATTTACATATACCAATGTCCTTTCCATCACTATTATATCCGCGGTTACATTCATCACATTGAACCCAACCATCTTGACAATTACTTGTATAACAGTCATTATCCGGTTCCCATCCGCCAGATTGGGCACTTCTTTGAGTATGGCCTCGACCATAACAAGAAGAGCATAAGACGTAACCAAGATTAATTTCAGGTCTTTCATTATATCTTCCATCGCCTATGTAATATGGTTTTTTAGATGATTGACAGCACTTCCTGCATTTGCCAGTGCCTTTACAATTGTAGCATTCTTGACGTTGATTCTCTATAGATTCATATGTACTTGTGTTTGAATTTGGGTCAACAATATCGCCCTCTGCGTTCGTGTTTGCATCTTCCCAATTTATAGCCTCAATTTGTTTGTCCTGCCATTGATGATATTCTTCAAGACTCATATCCATTTCTGCACCTATTTTTTTACAATCTTTGTTGTGAATTTGGCAAATATTTTCTAATTGCATGTCAGAACCGATGTTATTGGAAAGGGCATCACATTTCCATCTACCACTTTCACTTCCATCAGTAAATTTATATGTCATATCGGCAAAATAATCAATAGTTTTACCGGGTTGTTTAACGCTTGGTTTTTGATAATAAACTTCTCCAGTTGCTGGGTCTTTGATTAATTTCCCATTAGTTAAACATCCAGCATCAATTGCATTGTTTAATATCATTTCATCGGATGAATTATTATGATGATTATTACATCCTGAAAATAAGGCAATCAATGGAAGAATTAAGTAGATTAATTTTAAATTAGACATTATTTTTAATTTTCACTTGCAATTATAATTTAAAGAAACATAATAACAAAGCTAATAACAAAGCTAATAACAAAGAAGTTGGTATTAAGAAAATCCTTTTACAGTAGCCCTTAACCTATTCAGATAATTGAAAGCTTGCACCTAAAAAGTGCAAGCTTTTTTTATGTCATATGATTTTGAATAAAAATTGTATGACATGATTTAGAGTGAAAGTGAGGGTGAAAATGAGAGTGAATAAAAAAAGAGAGTTCAAGTGGCGCATTCGCTTTCACTCTCACTCTCTTTTTATGCTCCCTGACCTGGGCTCGAACCAGGGACCTAGTGATTAACAGTCACTCGCTCTAACCAGCTGAGCTATCAAGGAATCTTCCTAAAAGGAGTGCAAATATAGATTTTTAAATTTTCTATGCAAAAAAAATGTTTGAAAATTTGAAATCTATTTTAAAAGTCTGTTTACTAGTTGTTTGTGCGGTCTTTGCCTTCTAAATATTTCAGAAATGAACTCACATGTCGGTCTTTCTTAGATTCATAGATCTCTTTAATCGTTACCATGATTCCAGTTTCTTCGACATCGCCAAAATGGCTGTTTATGCAAGTTGGAAAAGTTTTCATACTTGGACTTGTGTTCATATAAGAATTAAACAAAGGTGGTATGTTTTCTCCAAGTTCTCGCACTCGGGCATTTAATAAATGATGCCCCTCTTTGTATTCCAATGTTTGAAGCGCATTTAGAAACTCAGAAGTATCATGCGTGATGCTTACCGGATTTTCAACGCTAATCAACTTTTCGTTGTCAGGGAAGTAGTGGTGCAAGAACGTTAATATAAAGTCTCTTGCTTTACTGTTAAAATGCGTGTACATGGTAACTTTGCCAAAGAAGTAATGAACCTCAGGGTAATTGATGATTAAAGCACCCAAACCATCCCATAGGTTGTCCAAACTAAAGAGGCCTTTTCTGTTTTCTGCGCTTGGTTGGTATTTAGGTTGAACAAATGAGCGTCCTAATTCTATTGTTTTTAGGAAGTAGAAATTTTTCATGCGCTCACTGAATTCATAAATTTCCGTTGTGGCAAGATGGTAGGAACCATCTGCTTTGCGGGCATCATTGGTTAAAATAAATCTATACCCTCCTATGATTTCTTGATCTTCAGGTTGCCAAACAATCAATTGTTTGTAGGCTGTTGGCCCATAGTCGAATTCGTCTAAGTCACAATCTTTGCCCGTTCCGCCACCCGCCAATCTGAAAGACAATTCTCTAAGTCGGCCTATTTCTTTTAATACATTTGGTGCGTTGTGACAGTCTACTATATAAAGTTTATTTCCACTGTTGTTGGTGGGTCTTACAAAGACATCTTCGTTTAACTCGGCTTCTAGTAAGTGTCTGTCAATTGGTTCGATGATCTCCTGCATTTGTCGATTGTATTCGGTAAGTATTTATAAAAATTATCTTTGTTTGAATTTGTGGTAAAATTCTTCGAAGTCACCTTCCGGATTGTCTTTTAGTGTGTATACAAAATGTTTCATTGCATTTGCGATTTTATGATGCTCACCAATGTGTCTAATCAAATAAGCTGGAATTGGCTTGCCAAAGTGAATCGTAATTGTTTTGCCCTTTTGTTTAAACATTTCAGAAGGCAAAAGCATCATTTCTATGTTGAGTTTAATGCCAAGTCTCTTTCTCCATTGTGCCACTCTGTAAAAGCGTTTGCTGTTTTCTGCTTCAACAAAAGTAGGAACAATATCCGTTCTGTATTTAACCGATTTAGTGATGTAACTTTTATGCCATGTTAAATCCATAATCTGCCCGCTTGCTTGTTTTCTAGAAACCATGCCTGCCGGGAAAATCAAAGTTGCTCCATCGGATGCAAATTGGCGTTCAACCGCCAGCAATGATGGCTTAGCATTGCCGCCATGTTTGTTTACCCCAAGAAATATGCCTTGAAGAGGTTTCACATTCATCAAAATGTCGTTTACCAAAAAGCGAACATCAGGTCTGATTCTGTGAGCTTCACTAATATAACCCATTCCATCCAAGCCACCCAATGGATGGTTTGCGGCCAGTATTAATCGGCCGGTAGTTGGCACATTGTGGATGTTTTTGGACGTGATGGTCACCCCAATTTCATCAAAGCAAGATCGAGCAAAATCGACACCTTGTTTTCCTTTTGCAGCTGTGAGCATGCGGTTTAAGTCGTCTTGGTGGATTACTTTTTCAATAAATTTGTATAGAAATCCTGGAATAAATTTAGCAAGTTTCGGGTTTTTATCGTAAAATACTTGTCTAACATTAATTAAAGGTACATCCATGTTTTCTTCATTCATTCTGCGAATATGAGACTTTTATATCAACTTCATGTAATCAAAACAATGAAACGGGGATAAAAAAATGAAATCTTTGGAAATTTTTTTGACTTTTGTTCTCTCCAAATCAAATTAAACGATTGAAAATGAAATGAATCTTACTTGATTAACATCATTTTCTGAATAGTAAGCGCATTAATATTTTTTTTCATACTTTTGAAACATGGCAAATATTAACCCCCCTTTTAATTTTAATCAGTGGATAGAAGAGAACCGTCATTTGTTAAAACCACCTGTGGCCAATAAGAATCTTACAGTTGGTGCTGGCGATTTTATCGTAATGGTTGTTGCTGGCCCTAACGCAAGAAAGGATTACCATTACAACGAAACGGAAGAATTCTTTTATCAATTAGAGGGCGAAATTAATGTTAGAATGCAGGTAGATGGCAAGCCTGTGGATGTTCCATTAAAAGCTGGCGATATGTTTATGTTGCCGGGCAAGATTCCACACTCTCCAACCAGATCAGAAGGATCATTGGGTTTAGTTGTTGAGCGCGTTCGCGCCGGAAAAGGCTTTACCGATGGATTGTTGTGGTTTTGTGAAAAATGCAACAACCCATTGCACTCAACTTACTTTGAATTGAAAGATATTGAGAACGATTTTCAACCTAGATTTAGAGATTATTACAGCAATGAAGATTTGCGTACCTGCAAGGCCTGTGGCCATGTAATGGAAACTGACCCGAAATTTTTGTAATTAGATTAAGTTTTTCCAAGTACCCTTTGCAAGGTTATACTTTAAGGTCGAGGGCAAGGCTGATAGCCAATATTTGCTTATTTCAGTTGCAAAGGAGGTTTGCATATAACAATTAATTGTGCATCCTTCGCATGCCGCATGTTTGCCTTCAAGTTTGATTGATTCCTGAACGGTTTCTTTGTTCCAAATAGAATATAATTGGTTGTTTATTGGAATGTTTTCAAGCCCGAGGTGGTAACAAGGCAAAACCAATTCATTTTCCGGAGAAATGACAATGCTGCTACTTCCTGCGCGACAAATTGATTTTTCAATATGATTTCCTCCATCTTTTCTTAGCTCAATAAATCCTTGGTTGAGGTAAACCAATTTCTTTTTGCCCCATTGTTCTAAAATTTCTAAACTTTCAGCATCCAATTTAGAACCGACATCGTTGTATTCAAAAACTGGATTTAAAATGAGCATGAAATTGTTTGGAAGGCAATAGGTCTGATATACCTCCTCAATTTGATGGATGTTGTGGCTAAAGACCGTAAATAAAATATCTGGTCTTTCCCCAATCTTTTTGGCAATCTCAATGGACTCTAAAAATTGCTTAAACAATGCAACCCCTCTGCTTTCGTTATGCTCTGATTCAACTGGAGAATCTAAAGAAAAATGAAGCATATCAATCTTTCCTTTAAGCTTCTCAGCCATTTTAGGATACAAGAGCGCGTTGGTCGTTACAGTGGTTATAAATCCCAATTCTTTGGCATAGTCTAAAAACTGTGGCAACTCTCTATGCAGCAATGGTTCGCCCCCTGTAAAATCAATAACCTGAACACCGAGTCTTTTTAAATCTTTGAGGTTTTGTTTTACATTATCAAAATTAACATAGGGAGAAGGCTTTTCCCAAATATCGCAAAAGCTGCATTTTGCATTGCAGCGGTATGTAACATAATAGTTACACAATACCGGTTTGTTTTTAAGTATTAATCGCATTAGTTGGCTCCTTCGTACTTTCTAATAAACCATTCTGCAGAAATGATAAACAACAGTAAAAAGAATATCCATTTTAAATTAATTAATTCGTCTGGTCTTTTCTCATTGTATGAAACCGAGGTAATGCTGTTGTTTTTCTTTAAATCTTCTATGCAAGTTTCAAATTTTTCGGCTGTGTAAAATTGTCCGGCATTGTTTTTTGCCATTTCCCTGAGCAATCCAAAATCGGCTTTGGTATTTACCAATTCGATTTGCAAGGGTTTTATGATTAGTTTGCCCGTAATTACCTCATTTACCCCGCTTGCTTTGGCTTTGTATGTATAAATTCCAGGATTTAAAAATCCTAAATCCAGTTGGTATGTTTTTCCAATAGGACTGAAGTTGTAATTGTATATTTTTTTGTTGGCATCGGTAAGATTCAATTGGATATTTGCCGTATTAATTGGTTCGTAGCTTGCATTGTATAATTCGGCAAGGAATTTTACGGATTCATCTTCCTCGTACACGTTTTTTAATGGGTATACTCTAAATTTTCGTTTGTCTTCTTTAACAGTTAGGTATTGAATTGTTTTGCTTACCAATTCGTTGCTTGCGAGATGGGATTCGTTTTTTACAAAATCAAACAATTTCCAACGCCAAAATCCTTCACCAAATAAATAGGCCGTCTTTTCTCCATTCTGATTGCTGAAAGTCCATAAAGGCGTTTGTGTGTTTACTTGACCAATTTTTTGATAAAGCAATGATTCGGTTCCGATGCTTGCATTGTAAAAACCATAGGGCACATTTAAAGGGGGCAAGTCAGAAATGCTTGAAACGGTGCTTGGCTCAAGCGTAAATGCTGTAAAATCAGTATTAAATAGTGCTTGGCTTTCGTTTATTCTGCCTTGGTTCTTGTCAATTTTGGCGGTATTGTTAATTAAACTCAATTGTTCAATTGCTGTTTGATTCCCCACGATGCACCAAATTGGAATTTGTAGTTTTTTAATGGCGCTAATTAAGTCTTTAGAATTGCTGTTTTTGCCAGGAATTTGATACAATATTACTGCACTGTATAGATTTAAATCGGACAATTTAATTTCTGGTAATGAGAGGGCATTTACTTCATAGTTCTGATTTGATTGAATGGATTCTTTAATGGCACCAATATCTGGATGGGTGGTTTGATAGGCCAAAAGTATTTTTTCACGTCCATCAATTACGTCAATAAAAATGTCTTTACGGTTGTTGGCATTTGAAAATTCACCAGCAATGGGACTCAAATTGGCAACAATGTGCATAGTGCCTGGCTTATCTGCTAAAAGCGTTATGTTTATTGTTTTGAAAAAGTTTTTCTGGTTAATATTAATGATGGAATTGTAAAGTGTTTTGCCTTCACAGGTTAAACTTAAATTGGATGAACCATTGATGCAGTCGTTTGCCGATATAGATACTTCTATTGGAAATTGATTGTTTAAATAAGCGATGGCATTGTTGTTGACTTCTTTAATTAATAAATCCTTTTTCAAGATGGTATCACCCAGGCCGATGGTGTAAAGAATCGTGTTTTTATTGAGAGATTTATAAATGGGATTGTTCCCTTGGTTGTAAATCCCATCGGTGGCCAATATTACTGCTCCAATATTCTCTCTCGCATAGGTGTTGTTTACAAAATCGAATACTTGACTGATGTTGGTTCTTTTTTGATTAAAGTGAATAGAATCGGAAAATTTTAGGCCCTTTGCCATACTTAAGAATTCTATTTCATAGTCATCTCCTAATGTTTCATTGGTTTTTAACCAATTTTGCAAAAACGCATTCTTGTAATAATTTGCATATTTATTGGCTACAATCGACTCAGATTCGTCAAGCACCATTAAAATCTTTGGTTTTTGAATTTCATTCAGCAATTGTATCAGCACAGGGCCCAATAAGAAAAAGCATAAGAGGCTAACACTCAAAAAACGAAGAACCGCCATTGTTTTAAATGGCCGCTGTTTGAATTGAGGTTTGTAAAGTAAATATGCGTATCCAAACCCTGCCAGAAGACAGATGGCGACAAACCACCAAGGGTAGGATAGAAGTAATTGCATGTTTTGCAAATGTAATTTATAATGTTTAAATGAAGAAACTCTATTGGGTCATTTTTAAATCCATATTTTCTTTTCCTAAATTGTGCATGGAGTAAAACAAATTATCGTTTTATTTGCTTTAATTTTATGCGTACTTGTATTGTTATTGGGTCTGGAATAGCTGGAATAGCTAGCTCTATTAGGTTGAGTAAATTGGGCTATGGTGTTACGGTGTATGAAGCCAATAACTATCCTGGTGGCAAATTGAGTAGTTTTCAACAAGGGGATTACCGTTTTGATGCCGGCCCATCCTTGTTCACCATGCCAATGTTTGTAGATGAATTGTTTGAGTTGTGTGGCGAAAATCCCCGCGATCATTTTAATTACAGTAAGCTTGATGATGGTTGTCGTTACTTTTTTGAAGATGGCACCCGTTTTACTTGTCCCACAAACACCAATGATTTTGCAGAATTATTGAATACCCAATTAGGGGAAGATAAGAAGGTGCTTATGCGGTTTTTAAAAAACAGTGCTAAAATGTATGACATCACGAAGCCGGTTTTTTTAGAAAATTCTTTGCATAAATTGAGTACGTATTTAAATAAAAAAGGACTCAGGGGAATAGTGAATTTATGGCGTTTGAAAATGTTTAACACCATGAATCAAGTGAATTCTAAAACGTTTAAAAATCCAAAAACCATACAATTTTTCAACCGCTTTGCAACCTATAATGGCAGCAATCCATACAAAGCGCCTGCCACTTTAAATATTATTCCGCATTTAGAATTTGGATATGGAACCTATTTTCCGATCAAGGGAATGGTAGACATTACCAATAGCCTAGTTTCTTTGGCAGAGCGTCAAGGGGTGAAGTTTGTATACAATCAGAAAGTTGAAGAGATATTGTTAAAGGAAAATAAAGTTTACGGTGTTAAAATAAATGGAACGGCGACGCATTCAGATTTAGTGATTAGCAATATGGATATAAGTCCAACTTACAAATATCTATTGCCGAATGTGAAGACGCCAAATAAGGTTAAGCATCTTGAATCGAGCAGCAGCGCTTTGATTTTTTACTGGGGTATCTCTAGAGAATTTCCTGAATTGGACTTGCATAATATTTTCTTTAGCGAAAACTATGAATTGGAATTTTCTAAAATATTCCAAGATAAAACCGTTGGAGATGATCCGACAATTTATGTCAATATTAGCTCGAAATACAAGAAAGACGATGCCCCTGAGGGATGTGAAAATTGGTTTGTTATGGTGAATGTACCGGCAAACGAAGGCCAAGATTGGGATACAATTGTTGCAGAAACCCGCAAAAACATCCTTGCAAAACTATCTCGTTTATTAGGCGTAAACTTTAATGCATTTATAAGCAATGAATCCATATTAGATCCACGCAGTATAGAAAGTAAAACCTCTTCATACAGAGGGGCCTTATACGGCAGCAGCAGCAACCATATGATGTCAGCCTTTTTTAGACATGCCAATTTCAGTGGTTCAATTGAGGGATTGTATTTTTGCGGGGGCAGTGTTCATCCTGGCGGTGGCATACCTTTGTGCTTGCTCAGTGCGAAAATTGTATCGGGGCTTGTTAAGCCTTAAGAAAACTTGAACTTTTTTTCTGAATTCGTAATTTAAACTAAGTTTTTTATCGTTTCACACCGAATTTTATCGAAGTAATGCAAGTCCTATACCTTATTGGTCTAAATTTGACCCATATTCCTGAACTGTATGATTCGTAAATTAATATTACCTAGCTTTTTGATTGTTTGCTTTATACTTAATGGGCAAGTCAACACATTTAGTCTAAAGCAATGCATAGAGTATGCATGGATGAATAATTTAGATGTTAGGCAATTTGTTTTAAACAGCGAATCTTCTAGCATAGACCTTAAGCAAAGTAAATCCAATATTTTACCAAGTTTATCGGCCAACGCCGGTCAGAATTATCAATTTGGAAGAAGTATTGATAGATTCACCAATCAATTTAGCAACCAGACCATACGCTCTAATAACTTCAGTTTGAATGCCAATTTACTTTTGTTTGGAGGGTTTCAAACGCAAAACAATATCAAGCTTGCCAATGCCACACAAAAGGCAGCGCAAGAGAATATTTATAACATTAAGAACCAAATTGCATTGAATGTAGCCAATGCTTTTTTACAGGCTATACAATCTGAGGAAAACATTAAAAATTTGAACTTTCAAGTTGAAACCACTAAACAGCGTGTCATTAAAGCTCAGAAAATGGTAGATGCTGGAACTGCAGATCTAAGCAGTCTTTTAAGCTTAAAGGCACAATTGGCCAATGAGCAGTACAATGTGGTAACGGCAATAAATGCTAAGAATGCATCGATGTTGAATTTAAAAACATTGTTGCAAATGGGCAATGATAAAGATTTGAATTTAAGTATGCCAGTGGTCTCTATGGACATTATTTCAAATGCGTTTTCAGTGAATGAGTTGTACCAAATTGCCTTAGAAAATATGCCTCAAATAAAGTCTGCAATGCTGCAGAATGAGGCGGCCAAATACCAAACCCGCACAACACAAGGCAGCATGTTTCCAACCATAGCGTTGTTTGGCTCCTTAAGCACCGTGTATTCACAGAGCGCTCAGATTTACAGTAATCCAACAATTGTTGGAAGTCAAATTATCGGTTACACCCAAAACGGTAGCGAAGCGGTGGTTCAGCCAACATTTTCTTATCAAATAAGTACCAAGGCTTTCAACAAACAGATTAGTGATAACTTAGGGCAAGGTGCAGGCATTAGTTTGAGTTGGAATATTTTCAATGCTTTTCAAGTTCAGAATCAAATCCAGAAAGCAAAAATTAATGAAGCTTTAAGCGACCTAAATTTGCTTAAAGTAAAGAACAATTTGCTGAATGAAATTAATTCAGCCATGAACAGTTACAATGCTGCTAAAGCAAAACATGATGCGGCAATGAACAATGTTGAAGCACAGAAAATGAGTTTTGATTACATACAAAAGCGCTTTGATGCTGGTGTAACAAATTCATATGATTTTATTCAATCAAAGAACAATTTATTGCAATCACAATCCAATGAAATACAAGCCAGATATGAACTTGTTTTTCGCGGACTAATTTTAGAATTTTACAAAGGCAATCCAATCAATTTATAAGCGCTTACATGTCAACAAAAAAAATCATTATCATCCTGTCTGCAGTTGCAGTTTTATTAATTCTTGTGGCCGTTTTCACAAAAAAAGACAATAAGGGAATTAAAGTAGCTACAGAAAAAGCTGAGTTAAGAAGTATAACCGAAGAGGTAACGGCTAGCGGTACTATTTATCCAGAAAATGAAGTAAAGATAAGCCCAGATGTATCGGGAGAAATTATTGACTTGTATGTGAGAGAAGGGGATACGGTAAAACGCGGTCAATTGTTGGTGCGCATCAACCCTGATATTTACCAAACCCAATTGGAACAAGCTAAGGCGGGATTAAACAATGCAAAAGCATCGTCTGCCAATATCCAAGCCCAGTTAACGCGAACAAAAGCAAATGTAGAATTGCAAAGGAAGAACTTCGAAATGCAAAAGAAGTTGTTCAACGACAAAGTAATCAGTCAACAAGAGTATAATACTGCCGAAGCACAATACGAAATGTCTAGAGCAGAACTTCAAGCTGCAGAAAAGCAAACCCTAGCATCACAATACAATACCGAATCGGTAGAGGCCAGTGTTAGCCAAGCAGGGAAAACGTATAACCGCACCAGTGTTGTAGCGCCAACAGATGGTGTTATTACTGGATTGGTGTCTAAAAAAGGAGAGCGTGTAGTTGGAACTGCTCAGATGGCGGGTACAGAAATGATGCGCATTTCTGATTTGAGCAGAATGGAGGTAAGAGTAGATGTAAACGAAAATGACATTGTGCGGATTGATGTTGGAGACTCAGCCGGAATCGAAGTAGATGCTTATTTAGGTAAAACATTTAAAGGCATAGTTACCCAGGTTGCCAATAGCGCTAAAAGTTCTACTGCAATGAGTACCGATCAAGTCACAAAGTATGAAGTAAAGATATTAATTCTGCGTTCATCATATGAAGCTATAATGCTGGAGAATAACGGTAAAATGCCATTTAGACCAGGCATGAGTTCAACAGTGCATGTATACACCAAACAAGAACTTAATGTTTTGGCAGTTCCAGTTTCTTCAATAACAATGAAGGAAAAGAAAGACAAACCAGAAGAAAAAGAAGAAGTGGTTTTTATTGTAGAAAATGGAAAAGCCGTTCAGAAGGCAATTAAAACGGGCATTCAAGACACCAAGTACATCAAAATAACCGAAGGAATTAAGCCCGGTGTGATGGTAATTACAGCGCCATACGAAGCCATAAATCTAAAGATTAAGGATGGTATAGCCGTTAAAGTGGTTGACAAAGAAATTCTTTACGAAGAAAAAAATTAGACACAAACATTGGGCAAGTTTTGGTTGCTCCGTAACATTTAAATCCGGGCTCTTATTATAGAAAAACGAATACTATAGTGTTTTTTCCAATGGCCTCAAGATTAAATGAAGTTTTAGCTAGACTAATTTTTAAGCAATAAGTTGAATAAATTGATGTTGCTTAAATTAGGACTTACCTTTTTCAATTTAATATAAATTAGAGAATTGTTGCTCAAGTTTGAGGCTGAAATATCGCTTTTATTGGCGTAATATAAATTTCCTGAATAATCTGTAGCAACAATGCAAGAAACGTTGCTAGGATCAAAGGAAATGTTGCCAACTTGTAATTTAAACACTGAATTGTAACGGCTGTCAATTAAAAATAGATTTTTAACATCGATAGGTAAACCAGTTTCATCGGTGTACTGGGCAATAATGTTGGTAGAGAATACAGGTGATTTATCAAATAGAAATCCAAAGGTACCGAGCTGGTGGATTTTAATTTCTGATATTTTATTGTCCTTTTGAAGGCCTTTAATTCTCTCGTTGCTGTATGCTTTGAATTCTGAAAATCTTACTTTATTTAAAGCATTAAATTCCATTTCTCTTTTGGCGCGAATATGCAAATAGGTTTTATAGGCTTTTGCAAATTTGCTGATTTGCTTTTTAAGTAATTTTTTGTTGTCGGTATCAGTAATAAATGCTTGAAGACGTTTAAAACCATCATTTGTTTTAATGTTTATTTCGCAGTATTCTTTGCCCTTGGTGTAATGGATCTGAACATCAAAATATTTGGTGTTTTTAATATAAGTTTCGTTAAACTCCTTCTTGTTTTCAACGTTAATAATGGTATTAAAATTAATGGCTTTGAACGCTTTTAATTCTGCAAAGATTTCTTGTTCGGTTTTGTCTAAGACTTTAAAGTATTGGCGTTCTTTGTTTCGAACTTTTGGAATAACTTTTTGAATTTTAATATAGGACTTGCCTTTTTTAATTTTAAGGCCTTTCAGATTGCCATTGCTGTTAAAGTCTTTGCTCCATGTCCTGTCCAAATCGGTATAGAATGTTTGGCTTTTAAATACCAGCTGGCTGTTGTTTTCTTTATCACTTAAAAAAATATTGTGTTTGCCGAAAAAACGTTGTTTAAACGAACTGGTATCAAACTGGTAATACGAATTGCATTGGTTTCCATTTTCGATTTTGTAGAAATCGATAGGGGTGAAGTTTGAGGCAAATACTTGGTTGTAGAAATTAAGATCTTGCCAAGTATTTGATTCGTAGTCGAAAAAATAAGTGAGCGCACTATCGCTGTTTACTGGAAGATTCGCTTTAATTTGGAAACCTTCTTTTAGTTTAGCAGCGCTTTTATCGCAAGTAGCCTGAATATTGAATAAAAATTGGTTGCAAAATTGACGGTCTCCATTTTTAAAATTTAAGCCGGCAAATAGGATGTCACTTGGACTGTTAATTTGAATTAATTTTAAATAAATAGGGACCGTAATATCCTCTCCTTTTTCATTGACAAAACTATTAGCGGCCACACTTAGTTTAAGGCCAGAGTTGGAATAGATTAGGCTGTTGGTGGAAGGATTAATGGTAAAGTATTCTGTGTTTGGTGAAATTTTAGGATAGGGTTTGTTAAATTCTGGACTACTGCCAAAATCAGGAACAAACTCTTTAGCAAAAGGTATATTGCCGGTTTCCTGTTTGTCATTTTCGTTTTCGCCAAATTGCTGAGGAACAATTTCTCCTTTGTATAAATTTTGAAGGTATTCAATTTCGAAATCAATGAGCTTTCCATTGTTAGAAAAATAGGATATTGAAATTGCATTGATGTTGTCTGAATTGATATTAAAAAGTATGCTAAGTTTCTCTTCAGATAAATCCTCTATCCCTTTGTTTGTAAATACCGAAAGGTTGTCGTATAAATTGAGGCGACTTAGGGTTTTAAATCGAATGATATTGGCAGGCAAATCGGTGATTCTATCAATACTTAAACCCAGCGTTTGCATAGAGGTTTGGTTTTGAATGAAACCTGGAATTTGCACCAAATCTTTTGGCAAGAAATCACCGATGATGTGCAGTTCTTTTAAATTTGGAAGACTCTTTAATGCGCTTAGGTTCTCAGGTTTTCCAAGAATATAGATATACAATGTTTCAAGATTTTTAATCTTGCTTATGTATTTTAGGGCATCAAGTTTTTCTTCATTAATACTGATGTGTAAGATTTCAATTCCTGAGCACGAATCAAAGGTGTTGGCATTAAACTCTCCGTGGTAATCGATTAAATTGAGCTCTTTTATAATTTCTCCTACACCTGTTTGGGTAAAGATCTCGCTTAATTTATTGGTTTGGTTAATTTTTAAAGCCTCAATGAAATTATAATCATTAGGGCTTTGAATAAATTGATCTATTGCCTTTGGCGTGCTTAGTTCAAGATGGTCGAAGCGGTAAGTTTTAACATCTTTT
Organism: Chitinophaga pinensis; assembly: GCA_945888525.1. Classification (GTDB taxonomy): domain Bacteria; phylum Bacteroidota; class Bacteroidia; order NS11-12g; family UBA955; genus JABMMZ01. The sequence continues at coordinate 15,230 of CAMDAF010000002.1, read as the reverse complement.
AAATTAAAGTAGTCATTGCTTTGCGCAAAGGATAAGATGCTTTTGCAAATTAAAAGTAATACAACACTTAGTTTTTTAATCATTCTATGCCTTTATATTCAATGTTTATTTGGTAATTGAGGGATAAATGGGTTTTAAATTCATCCGCTTTATGCAAAGGTATTTTAATTTCAGCAGAAAAACATGATTGTTCAGCCATTACAGATAATGAAGCTTGGAATTGTTTGCATGATTTAAACACTTCATTTTCCAATCCAAATGGGCAGCTTACTGTGTATTTTTCTAATATTGGATATTCAGTAATTGACGACTGCGCAAGACATTCTGCAGCAGTATTTCCGTATGCTTCAATTAGACCTGGAACACCCAACATAGTGCCACCAAAGTAACGAACGACAACAACTAAGATATTGCATAAGTCAAGTTTATGAATTTGCCTTAATATCGGTTTTCCTGCAGTGTTAGATGGCTCCCCATCATCATTTGCTCTAAAATTTTGTTTGTCGTGGCCCAACACCCAAGCATAACAATGGTGGCTTGCATCTGGGTATTTTTCTTTTAGTGCATTTAAATTATTTTTAATTTCAGTCTCCGATTTTACGGGCCATGCATAGGCAAAAAACTTACTTCCTTTTGCTTTGTGCAAACATTCACACGAAGAATCAATCATTTTATAGGTGCTTGAAAACAACATTAAGCAAAGAGAATTAAATAAATGGATACGATAGAAATTCCGATTCCCAAGAATTTGTATAAATTGATTTTTTCGGAAAAAAATAGCCAAGCTAAAATGAAAGACAATAGCATCACCAATGAATTATTGACCAAATAAAATTGACCAGAACTTAAGAAGCCTGAGCCTAAAGCCAAGAGCATAAAATGCACAGAAAAATAATTTGGAATCCCAAGTATTATGCCATGTGATAGACTTTTATATTCTTTGGTGAGATTGACTTTTGTAGCGATAGAGAATACAATTGAGGTTGCTAAGGCCATTGAGAAAACCAGGATGATAACACTTGATGGAGACGACCCATTAAGATTCTTTTGTAAGATATTTAATGAGGTGTCAATAATGCCAGATCCAATAAAAATAATTAAAGGTATAAATAAAGTTTTTAAGGACCATTTTTCGCCTTTTTTATAGGTCATCAAAACAACTGCAGGTATAGATAGCAACAATGCAATTATTCTTAAGACTCCAAATGCTTCGTGAAGAACAATTGCGCCAAAAGTAACCGGAATCATTAATGACAATTTGGAAGCGGCACTGCTAATACCAATCCCTATTTTTGAGGAGGAATAGGCCATTGCATAAAATATGGCAAAAAATAAAATGCCTAGCCCTAAGCAAGATAAAATGATCTTGCTGTTTAAATGCTCAAAATTCAGACCTTGGTTCATTATTATCCCTGTAACAATGCAGGCTATGTAGTTCCCAGCAATGGCAGGAAGGGTAAGGATTTTCTTAAGGTCAAACCATTTAAAAAACAAGAATAGACTTGAAGATAAGACAACCGATAGCAGTAAATAAATCATTCGTAGATTGTTAAATAATCATCTATTAAATCTTCAGAACCAGAGGCTACAAAATTGATCTTTGGAGCTGCTATTCCGTTGTTTAATATACGTTTTTTGGATTTTAAAACTCTGATTTCATCGTATAGGTGCGCATCGATAAAACTGTTTAACAACTTAGAGCCACCTTCAATTACCACACTGGATATTTTACATAGGTACAAAGCCTCAATTAGTGTTTCAACCTTGCAATCCGGTATTTTGATGTATTCAATTCCATGGCTAATTTCATCTTTAATGCCATTTAAAATAATGGTTTTTTGGCTTTGGTCGTAAATTTTTAAATGTTTATTTTCAGACTTGAGTTCAAAGTCAACAGCAATTCTTGTTGGATTTTTACCTGGCCAAAGTCTGGTGTTTAATTTAGGATTGTCTTGAATCAGGGTATTGGTTCCAACTAAAAAGGCATCTTCTTCACTGCGCCATTTATGCAAACGTGTTTGAGCGGCTATTCCACTAATTTGTTTAATTTCCTCAGAGCCCATAAATCCATCAGAGGATTCTGCCCATTTTAAAATTATATAGGGTCTTTTATTGTTGATATACGTAAAAAATCGTTTGTTTAATTTTTTGCACTCATTTTCGAGAATACCAAATTTAACCTCTATCCCTGCTTTTTTTAATTTTTCTATGCCTTGTCCAGCAACAAGTGGATTGGGGTCTAAACTTCCAATCACAACTTTTTTGATTCCATATTGAATTAATAAGTCGGCACAAGGAGGTGTTTTGCCAAAATGAGAACAAGGTTCAAGGGAAACATAGGCAATAGAATTTTTTAGCAAACCTGGCTCTTTAACACTGTTTATTGCATTTACTTCTGCATGAGGACCTCCGTAAACGCTGTGGTAACCAGAGCCAATAATTTCACCATTGTGCACGATGATGCAACCCACCATTGGATTTGGCGACACATGTCCAAATCCTTTTTCAGCCAAGGCAAGGCATTGAGAAATATATTTTTCGTCTTGATTTGTTATTCTGCGAAATTACTTAAAACTTTGCATACATGATAACATTGAGGGAAGCCTATCAAAATTCAAAAGAAACACTCTCTCGTGTTTACGATCATTCTGAAGCAAGCGCGGCATTAAAATTCTTATTTGAGTATCAATTTTCTGTAACAAATAAGGATTTTCTCATAAAAGGCGAAGAACCCTTTGAGCAGGAGCAAGCGTTGGAAATCATATTGAACCGTTTGCTGCTGCATGAACCAATTCAGCATATATTGGGGTTTGAGTTTTTCTCGGGTTTGAAAATAGCAGTCAGTTCGGATGTTTTAATTCCCAGACCTGAAACTGAAGAGCTTTTGCAATGGGTCATTGAAGCGGAAAAAGATTCCATTAAAATCATTGCTGATTTTTGTACCGGAAGTGGTTGTTTGGCTTTGGCTTTGAGAAAGCACTTTCCAAATGCAAGGGTAATAGCAACAGATATTTCTGAAAAGGCCATAGAATTGGCTAAAAAAAGTGAGCTTATGAATTTTGGTTCAAGTCATATTGAATGGAACATTCATGATTTGTTGACCCAAGATTATTTATTGGACCGTCCTGATGTTATAGTGTGTAACCCGCCCTATATAAAAGTTGAAGAGAAGGATATTATGCATGTCAACGTTTTAGATTTTGAGCCACATTTAGCCTTGTTTGTGTACGATTCAGACCCTTTATTGTTTTATAAAATTGTTATAGAATTGTTTCTTGACAGACAGATGCCAAATATATATTTTGAGTTAAATCCATTGACTGCCGACGACTTGGGTCTTTGGTGCGCTGAAAAAGGGCTTAATTGTCAATTTAGAGCCGATCTAAGCGGCAAAAAACGTTTTGCAGGTATTAGTAAATAAAAGTTTAATTTTGCGCCCTCATGCGTTTATTCAAGTTAAATAGGAACAAATCTGAAGCTCCAATGGTTGCAGCCTTTTCGATCTTTAGTATTGTTGTAAGTTTGGTTACTTTCCCTACCATAATATGGTATAGCTTTTTGGTTTTTCCAATTATGGCAATTATCTATATGGTTTTCCGAAAATTTAGATTGGGGTTTTTCAAACAAGAGTGCTTTTTAATATTAGATGATGAGGGGCTTAGGTATTCTTTTACAGTCATTCAAAGACCCAGAATTCTAAAATGGGAGCAAGTCGATAAAGTTAATTATCAATTGTATGAGATCAACTTTAAATTAAAAGAGACGGGCGAAATTATTAGTATGCAAACCGCCTACTTAGAAAACGAAGCTGAAATATCTGACTTAAAGGCTTACATTGAAACGCAATGCCAAATGATGTAATCTAAGGTAAGATTGTTATTTGGGTATTGCACTCTGTGTGCGTAAAAATTTCTTCGATTTCTTGATTGTTTAACGCAACACAACCTCGAGTCCAATTGTCTTTCCAGTGGTTTTTTGGGTCTTGCTCTGCCCACCACAAACCGTGTATAAAAATATCCCCTCCAGGATTTACCTTGAGTTGTTTTGCTTTTTGCTTATCCGATTCGTTTGGGTACGAAATTTTTAAAGATTTATAGCCTCTGCTCTTGGGGTTTTTGTATGAAATGTAATAGGTACCCTCAGGTGTTTTATTGTCCCCTTGAGTTGTTTTGTGCCCCACTGGGTTTGCGCCCAAAGAGATTCTAAATACTTTAAAAGTGTCGGCAAAATATGCGTACAATTTTTGCGCAGATTTCTTAACTTTAAATCGGGTAATAGTTGAAGTTATTGAAATGATTCTGTCTTCTTCAGCGGTTTCAATTTTCTTTTTAATTGCCTCGGGCGTTTTGGGCTTTGCGCTGCTTACACTTGGGGTGTTAATTTTGACTTTAGGAGGGAAACGGTAAACAGTATCTCTATACACTTTGGGTTTAGGACCATTTGAACTTGTAAAAGAATAAGTGAGCAACCCAAAAAGGGCAAGACTCAATATGATTTTAAAGATGTTCATATTTTTTAAACGCAGGTTACAGCAATAATATTGCAAGGAATTATTTTTTCTTTAGAAGCAGCTTTTTCATAAAAACTTTTTCTGCTGTATGTAAAAAATTAACCATGTCCATCCAATTTTCTTTAGGAAGATACTGTGCTTTGTATGTTTTTTCAATTTTGAAAACGATTTTACCATCTTCAATGGTCGCTGATGTTGTAAATACCCCAGCGGCATTCTCAAAATTAATATTAAAATCACTTAAATTTATACACTCATATCCATCAGGTATTTCAATGCTGTTGTTCCAGTGAATTTCTTTTAAATTACTGCTGTATACATCAGATATACGCTCTTGAACTTTGTAATCTGACAATTGGTATTGTTCGGTCATTAATTTACCCAAATTCAGAGCAATAATTGATTCGTTGTTTCCCTTTTCAATTAGGCCTTTGCTTTTAAAGACAACTTTAAACCCATAATCTTTTGATTCATCATCTGGGTAAGTGCCGTCTTCAAATATGCGCAAGCTATCAATGCTTATATCTGAGAAATGGTATTCATTGTAAAGGAAGGCCAGCATTCTTTCTTTGTAATAGTCTTTAAAATAAAGTTTGTATGAAGAGTCGATTCTAGAGGCCTCTTCGAACCATTTTTCATTCGAACTAAATTCTTTGAAGTTGTATAGGTCATTGTAATTAACCAAGCCGAAAAAACTGTACGGCGTTCTTAAGCGTTCGTAATCAAATTGATTTTTGATGTAGTCGCTAATGGCATCTTTTTGAGCGCCTTTCATAGAGTAAGTATTTACAAAGTCATAATCATAATCTTTGTCTTCAGAAATAATGATTTCCGAATTTTGAACATACATGTTTTCAGCTGAGCCTACTATAGGATACTTTATTTTTTCCGCGGGCTTGGTAAGGTCTTTTGCGTCAAATACAATTAAATCTGTTCCAGAGAAGGAGCCAAATCTTTGGTAAATATTGCTTTCTTTTTTATATGAATTTACGTACAAATCTTGGTCCTTTCTTGGAATGTATAGTCCCCAAGTAATTTCATATGGAGATATAATCTCAGACCAAGCGCCATCGTATCGGTTTAAAGAAGCCATCATTTTATATGTGATGCCTAATTTATCGCAAAATCTTGCCATCACCACTGTGTAAGCCATATCGCCATAGGGCATCTGGTTGAGTTCGTCTTCATTTACCAAATATTCATGAAGCTTATTTAGTTTGCTAAATTTATCTTTATCGTTTTTTGTGAATGTTTTTAAGAAAGCAGAGAAAAATTTATTTAAGCCAACTTCAGTGGTCGGTTCACTTGATTTTTTGGTGTTTAAATAATAAAGAAATGTAGGAATATAGTTTTTGTTTTGATAAAATTTCCGGCCCAAAGCTGCGATATCATCTTGAGAAACATTCGGGTCTTCAAATTGATAACTGAAGTTTTCCTTTTTAGAATTGTCTGATTGAATGAGGGCATATTTTACAACGGGATGGTGCAAATAATTAAAACTAAAGTCTTCATCTTTGAAGGTATTAACTAAATTATAATTGCATTCATAAGTCGTTTTTCCTGAATTGGCTTTTTCTGTGAATTTATAATTGCAGTTAAATGATTTTTGAATTAATTTCAATTCATTTGGAACGCTTATAACGGTTACACTGTTTGCAATTGGGTAGCTTTCTTCTACAAATTTATTTTTAAAGAGCAGATATTTGTTGCGGTTGTGGTTTATAATTTCAATAATAGAACGGTCGTATTTTCCATTGTTGATTGATATTTTTCTGAAGTCTTTTGATTTGGTGGTAAAAGTAAATTCATATTTATAATCAATAATATCCCCAATTTCTAAGCCTTCAAGTGGAATCTCCTCCTTTTTCTTTTCGTCCTCTTCCTCTTGGTTTTCAGCTTTGTCGTATCCATCGTCTGGGTAGTTTTTGTCGAAGTATTCGTATATGATATTGACTTTCCCGCTTGGCTTTATTTGCTTTAATTCGTAGCGTTTTAGGTCATTGTTTTTTACCAAAGTGCTAAAATTATTGATAGCGGAAATGTCTTTTAACAAGTACTGCGCTCTGAAAACAACATTGACTTTGTAATCATCTAGGTTGTAATTTGTGTAGGTGCTCTCGTCCATCATTCTAACAATGACAACCGATTCTTGTTTGAACGTATCGTTATAGGCTTGGCTAAAATATGTTTTTTCATAGTGCGACTGACCAAGTAAGAATATACTGATAAATAAAAATGGGAATAAAAGTATTTTTTTCATTTTGATTTCGAGTTTTAGTTATTGAATTTCAATATAGGAATTATAAAAAGAAGACAGTTTTTTGCAATCATTCATAAATGTTTTTAGCATTGAACTGGGTAGATAATCTTTTTTGTTGATGATGGTTTTGTTGTATACGATTGTGTTTCCAACGACCTTCATTTCCAATTTGAATGCATAATATTCATTTTCAATATTTAAAGCTGATGGCAATGAAAGTACTTTTTGGTCTTTGTTTAAATTTAGCGAAACAATTCGTTTAACATAATTTTTATGGCCAAGATCTAGGTCTACTCGTCTGGTGGAATCAAACCATACACCATCAAAATCTCTTTCCCATTCAATGTTCACATACAAGCGGTCATTGCCTTTGATGATTTGATTCTGTATGTTTAAGTCATAAGAAATTTCAGGAACAATGTCTCTGTTCCCCAAATCACTGGAAACGATATTGCTTATTTTGAAATTGATGTTATTGTCTTTTAAATAATTGTATAAAACTTCAGTTTTGCTTTCTGTTTCTAAAAGGTTAAAACCGCGAATGAGGTCTAGTTTGCTTTCGCCATTAAACGTCTTTTTAACGTGGTTGTTCAGCGTCAATCCATCTATATTTATGGTTTCATTGCTGAAAGCCTCATTGTGCTCATAGCCCCATTCAGGGATGGTTTCAATCGAGTAATTTTCTCCATTTTCTACTATGCATTTTCTGCCCTGAATTCTATTGGCATAGTCGTACATGGCAATATAGTTTTCAGTGCCATCTAAGAAAACAAATTTACCGTTGAGTTTAACTGCGCAAATTGCATGGTTGTCTACCGGCATACCTGGCTGATCGTAGCTAAAATTTTGGTGCTTTGTGCCTATCCATACCATTCTTGCATCATAACCTAAAACCTTCAACATGTTTTTGGTCAAATTGGCCATGCCTTTGCAATCGCCGTATCTTTTTCTAAAGACATCTGCGCATTCGTCGGGTCTAAATCCTGCAATACCATCTTCGAAAGCGATGTAGCGGATGTTATCTTGTATCCAATAAAAGACTGTTTTTATTTTGTCTTCGTCTGTTTTTTTGTTTTTAACCAAATTCTTGGTGAATTGTGCAAATACAGAGGTGTCATTGGTTAAATTAGAAGACACCAACCTGTACCATCTGTATAGATCGTCTGTATTGTTGAGTATTTGATGGGTTCTTCCGTTTTTAGCTGCAGACTTAAACTGGAAGTACAGCATAGGGTAATTATACGAAGGACCACGGTCTGATTCGTAATTTTGGAAACCTTTCAAACGCTTAAACGTATACACCAAATATTTGATTTTTTCTTTATTGGCGCCTGTTTTAGGGTATTCTAAAACGGTATCTTTTGTGTAGATTAAACCTTCAAAATTCTTTTCAATGATTTCGAATTTTAAATAATCATGTAGGGCAATTTTTATAATTTTCTTTTGTGTAAAATGATCGTCAGCTATATACATCACACTGTTGAACTTTGCGTCTCTGCATTCTTCTGTGTATTCATAACTTACTTCAGTTCCTCTAATTGGCAAATTCAAATCATAGATTTTATAACGGCTATCGGTCTTAAAGTACATATAGCCATCATTGCTTTCATCGCGTTTTTTAAGATTGGCAGTATTGTTGTCGATTTTTGCATAGAATTTACTCACAGAAACCATAGAGTTGTAATGCAAAACAATAGGCTCTTCAACAAAATCGCGAATGGTTTTGTATTCATATTCATAGGTTGAAGTCATAAATACTTGCCCATCGGGAATAGGGTGTTCGGTTAATTCTGGCTTTGTTTTGCTTTTCGATTTTTTGGCTTTTTCAATCTTGGCTAAACTGTCTGCTTTTTTATTTTCAGAAATGTATTCCTTGTAGTACAACGAAGAGTCATATTTGTCGTTAAAAGCAAAATCAACGGTTATTTTAATGCGGTCGTTCACAATGCTTTCTTCCGGAAATTCTTCAGCCAAATCACCCGCTTCTGAGATGTTGTTTGGATCAACATTAACCTCTTCTTCCCCTTGAAAAACTGCTTTGGTTTCATAAGGATTGGGAATATGTATACGCGGACTTGAGCATGCTAGTAAAAATAGCAATAAGAAATAAATCGCATGTTTCATGTTTTGGACTTTCATAGCGGTGTAGAGAGGTTTTTTCTTTTCAATAATAGTAAAAATATAAAGGTTAAAAAACCATTCACAAAAATAATTTCGTTTCCAAATTGGTAGCCGCCAAACCAAGCTTTTCCATTTTGTTGAAGCAAATAGCTAATCACAGGGGATATTAGGCATACCAAGGGAATTAGCTTATCGTTGTAGGTGTATTTGGTAAAAAGTCCCGCAGCAAATAAGCCAATTAAAGGACCATAGGTTAAGGATGCCATACTTAATATGACATCAATACTTGCCTTTGAACTAAAGGCGTATTTGATGAAAACAATAACCAGCAGTAAAACAAAAGCAAAGCCAATGTGCACCCAATGTCTAATTCTGGTTTCTTGTTTTTCTCCGTATTTTGCGTTCATGCCGAATCCTAGAAAGTCTATGCAAAATGAAGTTGTTAGGGTTGCTAATACAGAATCAGCACTGCTGAATGTGGCTGCTGTTAAGCCGATAATAAACGCCAAAGCAGTAAAAGTTCCGAAGTAGCCTAGCGCAAGTGTTGGAAAAACATTGTCGCTAACTTCTGGAATGTGTATTCCTTTTACATTTGCAAAGTGATAAAGCAGAACCCCTAAAGAGAGGAAAAGTACATTTACAATCACCATTACAATGCTAAACCAAAACATATTTTTTCTGGCTTCTCCTAGCGATTTTAAGCTTAAGTTCTTTTGCATCATGTTTTGATCAAGTCCTGTCATTGCAACGGTGAACAAAGCACCACCTAGTATGTGTTTTGCCCAAAAATTTCCTTTTAGATAATCGGTTTCTATAACTTTATTTAAACTGCTGTGCCTTACTGTTTCAAATAAGTCTGAGAAATTATAATTTAATTGACTGGCAATTGCCGCGATTGATAACACAACACCAAGAATTAAGAAGAGAGATTGAAAGGCATCGGTATAAACCAATGTTTTGATTCCTCCCTTGTAGGTATAAAGTAACATGAGGGCAATAAATACTGCTGCCGTTAATGGAAACGGAATGCCATAGCCATTAAATACGAATATCTGCATCACTCCAATGGCTAAGGTAAGTCTTCCACCTGCGCCCAATAGACGTGAAATTAAGAAGAAAAATGAGCCAGTTTTTTGTGCATTTTTTCCAAAGCGTTGCTGTAAATAGGTGTAAATTGAGACCAATTCAAGACGGTAATAAAGCGGCAACAATATATACATTATTATAAAATAACCTAAAAAGTAACCAATAACCACTTGAAGGTAGGTTAATGAATTGTTTAATACTGCACCGGGAACTGATATATAGGTAACGCCGCTTAGCGAATCACTAAGCATTCCAAATGCAACAAGGTACCATGGCGATTGTTTGTTGCCTATAAAATAGGAAGCAGAATCTGCTTTCTTAGCTGTAATTCTACTGATAATGATTAGAGCGGTGAAATAGGATAAGATCACAGCAAAAAATATACTTGCACTCATATTGATTTTCAATACCAAGTATTCGTTTTTTCAATACTTAGCACTGGGTTTTGTAATTTGTTCAAAAATAAAGTTTACCAATTGTCTAACAAAAAAATATTGTACACTAAACTAATATGATTTTGAATTGTTGGACAAGTACAACAATAGAAATAATACCTTTAAATTTGTGCAGATGAGTAATCAAAAGACAGAAGAAGAATGGCTGAATGAGTTGGGCGAAGAGTCATACAGGGTTTTAAGGCAAAAAGGCACGGAAAGGCCGCACACTGGAACTTATAATAAGTTTTGGGAAGAGGGCGAATACGTTTGCAAAGGATGTAATCAAGTATTATTTGAATCAAAGACAAAATTTGATGCTGGTTGCGGATGGCCTAGTTTTTATGAGTCAATTGACAAATCAAAGGTCCTCGAAAAGCCCGACTACAGCCATGGCATGCACCGTGTTGAAGTGCTGTGTTCAAATTGCCAAGGACATTTAGGGCACGTTTTTACCGATGGACACGGAACCCCTACAGGATTGCGCTATTGCATCAACAGCGTATCTTTAGGTTTTAAGAAAAAGGAAAGTTGAATTATTTTTTTCTGAAGAAAATCTTAATTGGAACCCCGTTGAAGTCAAAGTTCTGACGCAACTGATTTTCCAAGAATCTCTTGTAAGATTCGCTAATGTATTGTGGCAGATTGCAAAAGAAAGCAAAGCACACCGATGTGGAAGGCAATTGTTGAATGTATTTAATGGAAATGGTTTTCCCTTTAACCCCTGGAGGAGGCGTATTCTTAACAATCGGCAACATTAATTCGTTTAGCTTACTTGTTTTGACACGGTTAGACATGTTTTCGTGCACTTTAACAGCCGTTTCCATAGCTTGGAAAATACGCTGCTTGTTAAGCGCACTTATAAACACAACAGGATAATCTACAAAAGGTGCGGTTCTTTTTTTAATGTGTTCTTCATACTCCTTGGCTGTATTGTTTCCTTTGTCGTACAAATCCCATTTGTTCACTAAAATCATAATTCCTTTACCGTGTCTATGGGCTAAAAACAACAAGTTCATGTCTTGCGACTCAATACCTTGCAGTGCATCCAGCATGACAATACAAACATTGCAATTTTCAATTGCACGCAAGCTGCGCATAACCGAGTAGAACTCTATATTTTCTTCAACTTTTGATTTTTTTCTAATACCAGCAGTGTCAATTAAAACCAGGTCTTTGCCAAATGCATTGTAACGTGTATGAATAGAATCTCTAGTGGTGCCTGCAATATCTGTAACAATGTTTCTATTGTAACCCACCAAAGCATTTACAAAAGATGATTTTCCTACGTTAGGCCTTCCCACTATGGCTATTTTAGGGAGTTCACCAAGGTTTTCATCATCAAATTCTTTGCCATCATCAGCAGGAAGCAGTTCAACCAATTTGTCTAATAATTCACCTGTTCCACTACCTGTAGCAGAGGATATGGCAAAAATTTCTTGAAATCCTAAGCGGTAAAAAACGGCTGTTTCTGGAATTTGATCGTGGTTATCAACTTTATTGACAACCATTATAACAGGCTTATTTGATTTTCTTAAAATATTTGCAAATTGTGAATCTAATTCTGTTACATCTGTTTGCACATCAGCCATAAATATTACGACTGCAGCTTCCTCTACTGCAATTTGAACTTGTTCGCGGATAGCAGATTCAAATATATCCTTGCTGTCTTTAACGTATCCTCCTGTATCGATTACGGTAAAAGATTGACCATTCCACTCGCTGTCACCGTAGTGTCTATCACGCGTTACTCCACTAAAATCATCAACAATTGCTTTTCTTTCGCCGGTTAGACGATTGAACAAGGTTGATTTACCGACATTGGGTCTGCCTACTATGGCGACTATTCTTGACATTTGGTCACAAAGGTAACGTTTTTTGTTAGTATGTCCTCGGCTGAATTAATCAAATGCCCAAAACATACTATTTTAAAGTATCTTGCGTTACTTATTTTTATTGTTACCAATTATATGAAATTAAATAAAACCATCCTTCTATTATTCTGCGTTTTTATTGGCTTTTCAGCCTATTCTCAAAAATCGGCGATGTTCAAAGGCAAGCTCTACCGAGTTTACCCTCAAACGATTGACCACCGTGGTTCTAATGTCTATTTTAATTTGTCTCAGTTAAGATTTAACAACCTTAATTTACCACCTGTAATTGGGCGTGTAGAGGATGGAGAATATTTGATATACAATACCAATTTTGTTTTGAAAAACAAAAGAAAAATAGCAAAAGAAATTGTTTACGATACGGTTTATCAAGTGTATGCGACTTTTACCATTAAAGACAACAAGAAGGAGGGTAAGGCCACAATTTATACCATGTATACTCAAAATGTTAAGTGTGTCATACCCTATAAAAACGACTTGATTGACGGCCATTTTACCCTCTACCAAAATATTAAATCCAGTTATAAACACAATTGGGATGATGATGATTATAGCAGTGACGGTGACTATTCATACGATTATGACCATTACATCTTTAAAAAAAATCGGGTAGTGTCTGATGGTTCTAAATTTGAGTTGAATTATGAAAACGGGATATTAAACGGAACCGTCAAAGCGTATCAATTTGTAAAAAAGGACACCTTATTGGTTGATGAGTTTTTTGTCTATCAAGGCTTAAAAAATGGACCATACAAGCACTTTGTTTACTGGAAGGAAAAGAAAAAAATCAAACAATTTAGTTTGTTTGAAGGGAATTATGTGAATGATGAAAAGGAAGGTAAATGGACCACGAAATACAATAGAGAGAATTATTTTGGGGTTTCTTTTTACACCAAAGATTTAGAATGCGCAAAGGAGGTATACATTAATGGGGTTATTGTAAATAAATTTATTTACGGAAGAGATAGTGTTATCAAGCATTTCCCAGACTATAAGACAATTGCTATATTCCCTGATGTGGACATTGAAAGGTATAATTACAGTTCATCAGCGCCAATTGCCCTCATTCGTTACGACTTTAAAAATGGTGTTTTAATCGATAAAACAATTAGGATAGATGCTTGGGTTAAACCTGGTTTTTACAAAAGAGATGGATCAATTAGGGATACCATTATAAATGGCAAGTTTTTTAGAACCAAAAATGAGGGATACGATAGAATAGTTGAAGCACAATACCTTCTAGATACCTGTAACGGTTTATCCAGTGCCTATCAAAATTCGAATGGCTATTGCGCCACACTCTTGGTTCAAAAAACCTTCAACCGAAAAGGAGAAATTACAGATGAGTATAAAACACCTAGATATTTTGAATTGAATCCTAGTGAAAAAAATACGTATGTATACAGTAAAACCTTTGAGAGTCATAAAGCCTTAATTACAAAGCAATATTATGAACCTTTGGACTATGGTTATAATGATGTTAAATGGATAAAGGGACGTGGTTTGAACAGCTCAATTTATTATAAAGTCTCTGGCAATAAAGAGAATGGAAGCATCATTAAGTTGATTAAAATTCCAATGAAGTACGATACACTAAGCTTAGTTGATACCATTATGAAAAAGGGAAAATATCTGTACAAGCAAGATGAGCATTTTAAGGCAGGTTTTGAGGCTTATTTGTCTGAAAATGAAAATGTAGACGACAACGATTTGAATGATTTTATTCTTCTTTTTTTAAAGGTGCTGCCTCAGCAACATAAAACAATTTTATTAGGGAAAGAGCAATATACAGGAGATCTTAAAGTGGAAATAGATTACAAAAGAAATCCTAAAAAACTAAGGGCACAATTGTTTGAAATAGAAGAGTTTTTTGGCTTACAAAAAAGACTTGAAATTGTTATAAAACTAGAACTAGACAAGAGCGTAATAAAACGCAATAAGCACAAATCGATTCGACCATCCTCTGAAATCAATTATTCATTGGTTGACGGTGCATTTAATGGTTCAGTAAGATTTATTGATATTTTTGACTATTGGTCGGTATCGAGTTCATACTATGACAATAAATTAAACGACGATTTGGAAATGAGGGTTTTTACTTTAAGCAAACGGGGGAATGCAAAAATGAAAGAAAAGCATTTCAATTCTATAAACCCGTCGATGATGACCTATAGTTATGGCAGTAAAGAAGGGCAATGGTGTGTTGAGTCAATTAATTACGCTAAGAGTAAAAACCAATACAATTTTCACCACAACAAATTAAATGGCATGCAGTACAAGTATTCTGAAAGCAATTCTTTTCAGTTCATGAGTTATGTATACCCTATGGAGAATGACACGGTAAATGGCGATTTTTGGCGCTTGCTTAAAAATGGTTATCCAATCTACCATGGCCATTTTAATAAAGGCATTCCGCATGGTGAGCTGGTAAAGTACTTTAACAACAATGAAAGATATCTTGATACCGCGAAATATTTTAAAGAAAAATATACGTTTGATCATGGGTATTTAAGCGGTCGATACTCAAATTACAGAGACACCGACAATTTAAGGTATACAGTTGATTTTGATAAAAGTGACAGCATGTATTTCACTGCTTTCGGGCCAATTTATAAATTGAGTGAATTCAGAAGCAAAAAGCGCCTAGCTTATGATGCTTCCTACTCTTCACATTACAGTGAATACTATTATGATGACTTTGAACAAAAGGATTATCGAAAGGGGAAGGTAGAAGAAAATCCAAATAGCGTTGTTAATGGATATGACTTTATAAATCAATTATTTGAATCGCCTTATCTGAAGCGAGGATTGTATACCTATTATTACAAAAGTGGATTCGTGTTTAAACAAGGCTACAAAATCAACAATGAGCTCAGTGGAAGATGGACTTTCTTCAGAGAAGGTAAAAACAGAGTTTATAAAACAAT
>CAMDAF010000001.1 GCA_945888525.1 Chitinophaga pinensis | reverse complement strand
AGTTTAATTTTATCAACAAACGATAAAAAACAAAAGTGTAATATTAATTTTACAACATTAAGTTTCACTTCGCCAATGCCTGAATTTACTCATTTACACTGTCACACTCAATTTTCATTACTAGACGGAGCCGCGTCTATTTCTAATTTATACAAGAAGGCAGTAGCAGATGGTCAAAAGGCAATTGCTATAACCGACCATGGAAACATGTTTGGTGTTTTTAACTTTGTTGCCGAGGCGTCAAAACACAACAAAGGCACAGATAAAATCAAGGCAATTGTTGGTTGTGAATTTTATATGGTAGAAGACCGGACCAGAAAATCTTTTACCAAAGAAGACAAAGACATTCGACACCACCAATTGTTGTTGGCTAAAAATGCAGAAGGATATAAGAATTTGTCCAAACTGTGTTCGCTTGGTTACATTGAAGGAATGTACAGTAAATGGCCTAGAATAGACAAGTCATTAATTAAAAAATACCATGAAGGTTTGATTGCCACTTCTTGCTGCTTGGGAGCCATTATACCGAAGACCATCATGAAAAAAGGTGAAGCGGAGGCTGAAATTGAATTGAAATGGTGGTTGGATTTATTTGGAGATGACTTTTACATTGAGCTTCAAAGGCATGGTTTAAAGGAGCAAGACAAGGTGAATGAAGTTTTGGTTCGTTTTGCACACAAATACAACATTAAAATGATTGCGACCAATGATTCCCATTATGTTGAAAAAGAGGATTACAATGCCCATGATATATTGCTTTGTGTAAATACCGGTGAAAAACAAAGCACACCGAAAATGTCTGACTTAGACGGTGACGACGATAAATTTATAAAAGGAAAACGTTTTGCTTTTCCAAACGACAATTTTTATTTCAAGACTCAAGCTGAAATGAATACACTGTTTAAAGATATTCCTGAGGCTATAGACAATACGGGCGATGTTGTCTCAAAGATCGAGCACTTGAATTTAAAGAAGGATATTCTATTGCCAAATTTCCCAGTACCCCCAGAGTTTGAAACCCAAGATGATTTTCTTGAGGATATGACTTGGACAGGTGCCAAGAGAAGATATGGAGATATCGACGCGGAAATTGAAGAAAGGATAAAGTTTGAATTGTTTACAATTCGAACAATGGGATTTGCAGGATACTTCTTAATTGTATCTGATTTCATAAAAGCTGGCAGAGAAATGGGTGTGGTAATTGGTCCTGGACGTGGATCCGCAGCAGGTAGTGCTGTTGCTTATTGCATTGGTATAACCAATATAGACCCCATTAAATACGACTTACTTTTTGAACGTTTTTTAAACCCAGAACGCAAAAGTATGCCAGATATAGATACAGATTTTGATGATGAAGGCCGTCAGAAGGTCATTGATTATGTGGTTGAAAAATATGGCCGTAATCAAGTTGCTCAAATTGTGACTTATGGTAAGATGGCTGCAAAAATGAGTTTAAAGGATGTGGCTCGGGTTATGGACTTAAGCATGGATGAATCGAACAATATAACCAGGTTGGTTCCTTCCCGTCCATTGGGTTTAACATTAAAACAAGTTATCAATGCAAAAATTGAGGGCGTAAAAGAAGATGTTTTAGACGCCGCAGATCATGGAGAGGGTGCTGACCAAGAAGAGAGAGATACCATATTATTAAGACAGGAAGATATCGCTGGCGTGCAACAATTAAGAGAATGGCACAGCGACAAAAACAACCTGAAGGAGGGAGAAGTACTAAGGCAAGCCATGTTATTGGAAGGTTCTGTAAGAAATACCGGCGTGCATGCGGCTGGTATAATCATTGCACCCAAAGACCTTTCTGAAATCGTTCCAGTGGCAGTGGCAAAAGATTCTAATTTGCTGTTAACGCAATTTGATGGAAGGGTTATTGAAGATGCCGGGGTAATAAAAATGGACTTTTTGGGTTTAAAGACCCTGTCAATTATTAAGACCGCAATGGAATTGATAAAGAAAAACCACAATGTAGATATCGACATAGACAACATTCCTTTAGATGATCTAAAAACGTTTGAATTGTATCAAAGAGCAGAGACAACAGGGACTTTCCAATTTGAAAGTCCAGGTATGCAAAAATATTTGAGGGAGTTAAAGCCAGATAAGTTTGAAGATTTAATTGCGATGAATGCACTCTATCGTCCAGGTCCGATGGAATACATCCCAACATATGTCAAGCGCAAACATGGATTGGAACCTGTGACGTATGATATTGCCGAACTGGAAGTATACTTGTCCGACACTTATGGCATAACCGTCTACCAAGAGCAGGTAATGCTGTTAAGCCAATCACTTGCAGGTTTCAGTAAAGGCAAAGCAGACTCTTTGAGAAAGGCCATGGGGAAAAAGAACTTGGCAGATTTGATGAAATTAAAGGACGAATTTATGTCGGGCATTGCGAATAAAGGGTTGGATCCTATCAAATGTGAAAAAGTTTGGAAAGACTGGGAAGCATTTGCCTCCTATGCATTCAACAAATCGCACTCCACTTGTTACGCATTTGTGGCCTATCAGACAGGTTATTTAAAAGCCCACTACCCTGCTGAGTATATGGCAGCTGTTTTGAGTAACAACAGCAGCAACATCGAAAAAATCAGTTTAATGATGCAAGAATGCACCCGAATGGGCACACCTGTATTGGGTCCTAGTGTTAATGAGAGTGATCGATTGTTTTCGGTAAACAGCAAAGGACAGATACGGTTTGGATTGTGCGCTGTAAAGGGTGTTGGTGATGCCCCAGCCATTAACTTAATCGAAGAACGAGAATTAAACGGTCCATTTAAAAATATTTTTGATTTGTGCGCGCGTTGTAATCTTAGGAATGTCAATAGAAGAACCTTAGAAGCTTTGGTGAAAGGTGGTGGATTTGATTTTGACCCAAACTACCACAAAGCCCAATACCTTGCAGAAACTGAGAATGGAACTGGAATCGAAATTGCATTGAGATATGGCGCTAGAACCCAAGAAAACAATTTAAGCAACCAAGGCTCATTGTTTGGAGAAAGCAGCAAAGAAACCTTTGCAGAGCCCTCATTGCCTAAAGCTGAAACCTATTCAATACTTGAAGAATGTCAAATGGAAAAAGAAATGGTTGGTATTTTTATCAATCGACATCCTATGGATACGTTTAAAGTTGAATTTGATGCTTTGACGACCACTAAACTTACCGATTTAGAAGACATTATTGAATTGGTAAAGACCAAACCAAACCCAGTTGTAGCCGGCATTGTTACGAGGGTTGACAATTTGATCACCAAAACGGGAAAAAACTATTCTAAATTCACTTTGCAAGATTATTCAGGTTCATTTACCTTCTTTGCATTTGGCCCTGCTTTTGATGCACTTCGATTAATTTTATACCCGAATCAATTTATTGTCTTAAGATGTAAAATTGAGAAACCTAGATGGGCAAAAGAAGGTGGAAAACCATTTGAATTAAATATTGCTTCTGGCGAGAAAATGGAGGATGTAAAAGACCGCTATATTAAAGGTCTTGGCATTAATATGCAATTAGAGCATTTGAGTGCAACATTGCTGGATGATTTGGAAAAAATATTTAAAAAATTCGAAGGAGAAATGCCCATTAATTTCAATGTAAGCAATAGAAGCAAGAACCATAAATTCGAGTTGTATAGCAGCGATAGGAAAATAGATATTTGTCCGGAGCTATTGGATGAACTAAGACGATCTGACATTGAATACCAAGTGATACTAAAGAATTGATTGTAAATTCATAAACCTAAAACAGAGCATTTGCAAGAACAATCCATTTGAGTTCACAAAAAAATAACTCAATGTTTTTTAAGGTAAATTTTCAAAAAAGCATTTGATTTGCAGCAAGAACCATGTTAACAAAAGAACAAATTGCTAAACGCATTGCCCTAGAGCTAAAAGATGGCTACTATGTAAACTTAGGCATAGGCATACCAACCTTGGTGGCAAATTATATCCCTGAAGGCGTTGAAGTAATTTTACAATCTGAGAACGGTTTGCTAGGAATGGGCCCATTCCCTTTTGAAGGCGAAGAAGATCCAGATTTAATTAACGCAGGCAAGCAGACCATTACCACCATTCCTGGATCAGCATTTTTTGACTCAGCTATGAGCTTTGGAATGATAAGGGCCGGTAAAGTTGACCTAACTGTGCTCGGCGCTATGGAAGTGAACGACAGAGGGGACATTGCCAATTGGAAAATACCAGGTAAAATGGTTAAAGGCATGGGCGGTGCAATGGATCTAGTAGCAAGTGCAAAGAATATCATTGTAGCCATGCAACATGTAAACAAAGCTGGTGAGTCAAAGCTATTAAAAGAATGCAGTTTGCCAATAACAGGTATTGCCTGTGTTAAAAAAGTAGTGAGTGAATTGGGCTTTTTTGAAATTACGGAAGAAGGATTTGTGTTAATGGAAATAGCGCCAGGTGTTACGGTAGAAGACGTAAAGTCAAAAACTGAGGGCAGATTGGTAATTAGTCCAAATCTTAAGCAAATAGAAATTGCTTAAATATTAACTTTAGATATTTACGAATTCCGTATTTTTGCTGCAATATGAAATTCGGAACCAAAGCCTTGCATGCGGGCATAGAACCAGATCCTACTACTGGAGCGATTATGACTCCAATCTTTCAAACGTCTACTTTTGTTCAAGAATATCCTGGCAAACACAAGGGCTATGCCTATGCGCGCGGTAAAAACCCGACCAGAACACAATTGGAAAACAATTTAGCAGCGCTAGAAAACGGCACAAATGCGCTTTGTTTTAGCAGTGGAATGGGTGCTGTAGATGCAGTGATCAAGTTAATGAAGCCAGGTGACGAGGTTATTACTGGCGATGATATTTACGGTGGTTCATACAGAATGTTTTCTAAAATATACGAACCATTTGGAATAAAGTTTCATTATATTGATTTATACGATGCAAGCAATATCGAAAAGTATATCAACTCAAACACCAAATTAATTTGGGCTGAAACCCCAACCAATCCGACATTAAAGATAGTTGATATTGAAGCAGTAGCGACCCTTGCAAAAAAGCACAATTTAATATTAGCTATTGACAATACTTTTGCCTCTCCATATCTACAAAACCCATTAGACTTAGGTGCAGATATCGTCATGCACAGTGCGACAAAATATCTAGGCGGCCACAGCGATGTGGTAATGGGTGCTTTGGTAACAAAGGATCAAACTTTACATGAGCGCCTGGCGTTTATTTTAAATAGCTGTGGCGCCAACCCCGGCCCTATGGATAGCTTCCTTGTAATTAGAGGGATTAAAACTTTGCATTTGAGAATGAAAGCGCACTGCGAAAATGGAAAACAGGTTGCCCATTACTTAAGAAACCATCCTAAAATTGGAAAAG
Source organism: Chitinophaga pinensis (assembly GCA_945888525.1). GTDB lineage: Bacteria > Bacteroidota > Bacteroidia > NS11-12g > UBA955 > JABMMZ01. Next base: position 220,625 of record CAMDAF010000001.1, on the reverse strand, counting down.
TATACTGGCCAGGTTTTGAAGATGCCGCAGGTCATGAAATCGCTAAAAAACAAATGCGCGGCTTTGGCGGTATGGTTTCATTTACTTTGAAAGGTGACGATTTTGAAGCGGCCATGCGTTTTGCCACCAATGTAGAAATTTTCACCTTAGCAGAATCATTGGGTGGAGTCGAAAGTTTGGTAAACCACCCTGCAAGTATGACCCATGCCAGTATCCCTAAAGAAGAGAGAGAAAAGGCTGGTGTTGTAGATGGTTTATTGCGATTAAGCGTTGGTGTTGAAGATATTGAAGATTTGATTGCTGACATTGAATTAGCCCTTTCTAAGGTATAAACCTTTTAAGATATCGTTACAAAAGCTCAAGCATATTTCTGCTTGGGCTTTTTTTTGTATTAATGAAAACAATTAATTTAACAGGATATCCAATTTGAAAGATTCAAATTGAAAAATCATCCAAGCTTTTAGAATGCCTTACATTCATTTCTTTTTACCAGCCATTAATTTATTGATCCAGGACACCAATTTATTTTCAGTTGATTCGTAGCCTATATCAAAACCATTTTCGCGCAACAAAGCAATGGCCAATTCGGCTTGAGAATTAGGCACAAACAACTGAACTCCTCCAAGCGCATTTGAGAGCATCGGATCTACTTGGGTGTTGATGGCATTGTTCAAAACAGCTTGAATGCCTTGTGCATCTAGAAACGCCATCATTACTGATGCCTCATTTGGGTAGGTGAAAGTTTTGATTTTGAGCAAATTATTGATTTTGAAGTTGCGAAATAAACGACTGAAACAGCATAAACGCTTGCTCAAAATTAGTTAGCGGCAATGCTGTAGCCTGATCATTAACATCGTGGTAAAATGGGTATGGCCCCATTAAATAAAAGAAAAATGCAGGCACGCCCGATTGGGCAAACCAATAATGGTCGCTGTTGGCGGCCTTGCCTCTGATTTTAACCTCAGGCAAATATTTTTCTTTGTCATTAATGGTTTTAAGCAATTGAAACTCGGAAGGATTTATTGTGCCATTGACAACCATTACCCCCTCAGCCCCATTGGCCATTAGATCTAAATTGACTAAAAACTTAATATCAGATAAAGGTGTCAATGGATTTTCGACATAGTGATGGGAACCAATTAGGCCAGCTTCTTCACCAGAAAAGGCTATAAAGACAATTGAGTATTTTGGTTTATTGATTTTGAAATACTTTGCTAAGTTGAGCATCATTGCAATACCGCTTGCATTGTCATTAGCGCCAGGAAACATGGTACTACTACCCATCATTCCCAAATGGTCATAGTGGGCGGTGACATATATGAAACTATCTTTAAATTTAGTTCCTTCTATAAAACCGATGACATTTCTTGACACATATTTAGGGATAAACTTATTTTTAATTTGTATTTCAAAATTGGCCGTTTCGTTTCTATTGAAGACTTCTGATTTTAAAGTAATAACTGGGACTTTAGATTGTTTTTGGCTGCACGACCAGGTTAATTTTTCATTGCTTAGCTTTACAAGTAGCAAATTTCTCTGATCTGAGGTGTATTGTTTTAAGTTAATTGCCGCATCACTATAATATTTACTTGTAAAAGTATCAATCACTGCTGAATGGATTTTGGATCCCCAATGGTCATAATGGGTATTAGAATCGAGCGATTTTATACCAACATATTTAACTTTCCCATGAAAATCAATTGAAGGAGAAGCGGGGTCAACAAGGTATTCTATTCCGGGTATCAGCACTCTACCGTTGTATTTCACTTCCATTTGACTTGGAAAAGTATTGACAGAAAAGGTGAATTCTTGAAAATAATCTTTTCCAAATTTGCTTAATCCTATAGCATTAAACTCTTTCGCAATATAATTGGCTGCAACTTGGTCGCCACGCTTGACATAAGCTCTGCCAGACATTTTATTGCTGCAAAGTGCTTCAATAATTTTGTGGGTATAGATTGAATCTTGGCCAAAAAGGTTCGTAGAAATAAATATAATGAGTAGAAAAGAGATTGGATATTTCATTTAAACATTCAAAAATAAACTAAATCTCTTGAAATTTATCTTTAATAACAGCAAAGAGGGCATCAATATTTATGAGTTAGGACATAGGACTAATAAATTTTTGAAAAAAAATTGTGATTTTATTTCAAAAATATAGTTATTTGCACCAACAAAAAAAAATACATCATGTCAGAAGTAGCAGAAAAAGTAAAGTCAATCATCGTTGACAAATTAGGAGTTGAAGAAAGCGAAGTAACACCAGAAGCGAGTTTCACTAACGACCTAGGTGCAGATTCATTAGATACAGTTGAATTGATTATGGAATTTGAAAAAGAATTCAACATTGCAATTCCTGATGAGCAAGCCGAAAAAATCGGTACTGTTGGCGATGCGATTTCATACATCGAAAACAACTCTAAGTAATTTTTATCCTATAACATATACATGCAATTTAAACGTGTAGTAGTTACAGGAATGGGAGCCCTTACGCCATTGGGCAACGACCTCCAATCGTATTGGAATGGATTGGCCAATGGTGTAAGTGGAGCCGACAAGATTACGCTCTTCGATACGACCAAGTTCAAAGCCAATTTTGCTTGTGAAGTGAAAAATTTCAATCCTGAAAATTTCATGGACCGCAAAGAAGCTAGAAAAATGGATCGCTTTGCTCAATTTGCCAACGTAACAACAGAAGAAGCCATTAAAGACTCAGGTTTAGATCTTGAAAAAATTGACAAAACAAGAGTCGGTGTAATTTGGGGTTCGGGAATTGGGGGATTAACCTCCTTTTTTCATGAAAGTGCTGATTTTGCAACAGGCGATGGCACGCCAAGATTCTCTCCTTTCTTTATCACCAAAATGATATCCGACATTGCTGGTGGTTTGGTGAGTATAAAATATGGATTTGGTGGCCCAAACTATACGACAGTATCAGCTTGCGCATCAAGTAACAACGCCTTAATCGATGCATTCAATTTAATACGGTTAGGCAAAAGCCCTGTAATCATTACAGGCGGATCAGAAGCTAGTGTGAACGAACCAGCAGTTGGTGGTTTTACCAGCATGAAAGCATTAAGTGAAAGAAATGATTCACCTAAAACTGCATCGCGTCCTTTCGATAAAGATAGAGATGGGTTTGTTTTAGGCGAAGGTTCTGCTGCTTTAGTATTGGAAGAATACGAGCATGCAATATCAAGAGGCGCGCGCATTTATTGTGAGGTTGTCGGAACAGGAATGAGTGCGGATGCCTACCATATGACTGCCCCACATCCGGAAGGATTGGGCGTTATAAGATGCATGAATTGGGCATTAGAAGAGGCCAATTTAAACATTAATGATATTGATTACATTAATGTTCATGGCACTTCGACTCCATTGGGAGACATCGCAGAATTAAAAGCCATTCAGTCTGTTTTTGGAGAACAAGCATACAAACTTAATATCAGCTCAACTAAGTCGATGACTGGTCACCTTCTTGGCGGTGCAGGTGCTGTTGAGGCCGTAGCGTCAATTATGGCTATGCAACATAGCTTGGTGCCTCCAACGATTAACCATTTTACGGATGATGAAAACATCGATTCAAAACTGAACCTAACATTTAATACCGCTCAAAAGAGAGACATTAAAGTTGCAATCAGCAATACGTTTGGATTCGGTGGACACAATGCGTCAGTGATATTCAAAAAGATCTAATCATTAAAACAGAAATGTAATTTGATTTTAGATTTTTTTAAAGCCAATTTTTCAAAAGACAAAAAACTTTATCAAAAGCTTTACAATATACTTGGATTTTATCCTAGTAATATTAGTCTGTACAAGGTTGCAATAACCCATAATTCTTTTAAACACCATTTAAGTAAAGATTCCAAAACGGGCAATAATGAACGTTTAGAATTCCTTGGCGACGCCGTTCTTGGCATGATAGTGGCTGAGAAATTGTATTTAAAATTCCCATATCAAAATGAAGGTTTCCTAACCGAAACCAGGTCAAAAATTGTAGGAAGGACGAAGTTAAATCAAATTGCAAGAAAAATGGGGATACACCAGATTTTGTTGTTTGACAGTAAGCTTAAAAACAATCCAGTATTTTTGGATTCTATCTCAGGAAATGCTTTCGAATCATTAGTCGGTGCTATCTATTTAGACAAAGGATTTGAATTTACTAAAATATTTATAATTAATAAAATTTTAGAGCAGCATATAGATTTTGAAGCATTGCTCTTGCAAGAATTGAGTTATAAGGCCAAACTTGTAAAATGGGCACAAAAGGAAAAAAGAATAATTGATTTCAATTTGAAAAGTGTTGACATTGAACACAAACGAAAGATTTACGAAGTTTCTATTTTATTAGATGGAGAAGAACTTGTAACCGGTAAAAACCATTCTAAAAAGATTGCAGAAGAAATAGCAAGTGAAAAATCTTGTGTTCTGTTGGCTATTTAAATCTGCTTACATCGACGTCTTTGTCTACATTTACATCACCGTAAATTAGCCTAGAAAGCATTTTACTGTAATATGGTGCATGCGATACGCCTTTGGAACCAAATCCATTTAAAACAAAGGCCTTAGGATGAAAATCCAAGCGTCCAAGTATTGGTCTTCTGTCTAGGGAAGATGGCCTCACTCCGGCTACATGGTTTGTTATTTCGAATGGCGCTTTATACCATTTGCATAACTTTTGAATAATCTCCAATTTGGCTGATTCACTTGGAATGTTGTCTAAGTTGTCCCAAGTAAAATTTGAACCAACTTTGTATTTTTTCTCAGAAACTGGCAATAAAAATACGCCATTTTGAGGAATCATTTGTGAGAGATGCTCCTGGGATTCAATGGTCAAAATCTCTCCTTTTGCAGGCTTTAATCGTATATTTGAAGTATATTTATTTTGATCAATTGCCGTACCTTGACAAAAGACCACATGGTTAAAAAGAAAATCTTCATATTGGAAATTATCCTGGTTAACAACTAAAGAATTGTCATCAAATGCTTGGTTTAAAAACATGTTTGGCGCATGGATTTTAGACAAAAAAGCATCTAAAAAAAGAGGTATATCCACCCATCCGGAATCGAGAATATCGATGTATCCAAAGTCTGAAACCACGAGGTCAGATATTCTTTCATTTTTAACCCTTACAAAATCGCTGAACCAATCTGAATCCGACAATGAGGCCCAATCATTTAGTTCACGTAAATTTTCGATAATGTATGAAACGTGGTGCTTGTAGCAAAACTTTTCTTGCAACAAAACTTCCAATTCATGGTAATTTGAATAAAGATTAGGATACAAATTTTTAGCATTGTAAGAAACCTTTTGTCTTTTTGCCAATAAAGGATTGTAAATACCTGCTGCGACACGTGAGGAGGTGTTTTTTTCTTTAAGATCTAAAAGTACAAAAGTTTTATTTTCTTGCATAAATCTGTAGGCTGTCCAAACACCTGCTAAGCCAGCACCAACTATCAGATTATCAAATTTTTGCATTTAATCACTAAGTATTTTTACTTACTATTTTTAAATCTAGTATTTTTTACCTTATCTTTGCAAAGATACAAAACTATCACTGCGTTATACACAAATGCAAACACGAAGAGAATTTATTAAAATCACTGCGATGGCTTTGCCAGCTATGTCATTGGCTAGCATACTCTTAAGCTCATGTAGCAAGAGTGAAATCATTGCTCCCAAAAAGAAACTTAGAGTCGGAATCATTGGTGCAGGAATTTCAGGTTTACAGACTGCAAAAATTTTATTTGAGCAAAACCAATTTGATGTTGAAATACTTGAAGCTAGCGACAAAATAGGCGGAAGAATCAATTTAGACGAACAAGTATTTGGCTCATACAATATTGAAATGGGTGCATCTGCCGCCTATGGAAATCAGAATCAATGGTATGATATGTTAAGGTCAGCACAAACTTTAGAAACAAATTCAAAAAGCCCCACTTCGTATTACATCAATGGCAATTCATTTAATTTGACCGAATTAAATCAAGATTCAGATTATTTAAAAATGATTAACTCTACCAAAGATGTATGCGATTACAATGGCAGTGCAGAGGTTTCTGTTGCTCAGTATATTGAATCTAAGAATATACCTGAGCGTGTTAAGTTTATTTTCCAAAACAGGTCAGAAGAAAAAATCGGCACCAGTATTGAACGCGCATCAATTGCATTAAATTCAGGTGAAGGTTTGAGTAAAATCGATTCAAACATGTACCAAATTTCAGGCACCAACAGTGATAAAATCTTGTACAGAGAATACAGCAAAATATTGCCTTATGTTTTAAACAATACTGCTATTAGTGCTATCGATTATTCAGGAAGCAAAGTAAAAGTACGGGATCAAAATCAAGTATTAAGAGAATATGATTATGTGGTTGTGACCGTTCCAATTTCGATATTGAAATTACAAAGTGATGATGTAAATTCAATTAAATTTCTTCCTACTTTACCAGAATCAAAAATTGCGGCAATGAATAAAATTGGTATGGATGGGGCAATCAAAATCGCTCTAAAAACCAATAGGAAATTTTGGCATGAAGATTCAAAAGCCATTTATTGCAAAGGCCAAATAGGTAAATATGAGATTGTAAGTGAAGACCCTGCAAACAATTCATATATACTGACAGCAACTGTAATGGGTGCATACGCGGAAAATGTATTGAATTCAATGAGAGAATCAGAAATATTGAATCTAATTCAAAACGAGTGGGCTACTTACATTGGCACAACTGCATCTGACTCTTTGGTTTCATGTCATGTAAAAAACTGGAGTAAAGAACCTTTTATTAAGGGTGCATTTTCATACCATAAATTGGGCGGAGAATCTGAAACCAGAAAAGAGTTAGCCAAATCTGTAAACTCAAAAATATTCTTTGCTGGTGAAGCATGCAACACCAACAAAAACAGTGGTACTGTGCACGGTGCTTTAGAAACAGCATACAATGTGGGTAAAGAAATTATTTCAATGTCAGTATGAGGTTTTTATTTATAACGACATTGCTTCTATTTTCATTTGCTTGCACTAAAAAGGTAAATACAAATTTATCCGCAGAGGATTTCAAATCCATTAAAGTCGTTTTGGATAGCCAAGTGGGTGCCTGGAACAAAGGCGATATAAAAACTTTCATGAAAGGTTATTGGAATTCAGACTCATTGAGATTCATTGGCAGAAAGGGCGTTCGCTTCAGTTATAAATCTGTTGAATCTAATTATCTAAAAAACTACAACAGCATTGAAAAAATGGGGCATTTAAGTTTTGACTCTTTAGTGTTCACCCAAATATCAGGTAACGACAAAATTGCCAATGTAACTGGGCAATGGAAAATTACAGGCACCAATAATACGAGCGGTTTTTTCTCTTTGTTATTTAAAAAAGTTGAGACTGATTGGAAGATTATAGTCGACCATACTTGGTAGATATTTCTATCTAACCCTTCTTAATTCATTTCTTAAATTAAATCTTTCCTCAGCGGTTTCTACCAATTTACTTAGTAAGTTAGAATAAGATAACCCTGCTGCTTCCCATAATTTTGGATACATGCTTATATTGGTAAATCCTGGCAAGGTATTCACTTCATTTAGATAGAATTCATTGTCACTCACATAAAAGAAGTCTACCCTACTCATACCCTCTAATTGTAAACATCTATAGGCCTTCAAGGCTGTGCTGCGAATTAATTGAACGGCAGCCTCATTTAAGTTTTCAGCTGGGATAATGACTTTTGTTTCGTTGTTTACATATTTGTTTTCATAGGTATAGAAGCCACTATTTACAACGATTTCCCCTACTCCACTTGCTTCTGGTTTTAAGTTACCCAATACAGCAGTTTCAACTTCTCTACCAGAAATTCCTTTTTCAATTAAAATCTTAATATCATAATCGAAAGCGATTTTGATGGCATGTTTTAATTCATCAATATTACTAGCCTTTTCAACCCCAACACCACTGCCCATATTGGCAGGTTTCACGAATAACGGATAACCTAATTTTTCAAGTTCTGTAAAGTTGATTTCATCTCCTTTGAAATACGTTTGCCATGGAGTCACCAGAATGCCATTTTGCTGCAAAAGTAATTTGGTCACATCTTTATCCATGCCAATAGATGAACCTAAAACACCCGGACCAACATAAGGACGGTTTAGGTATTCGAGAACACCTTGTAATAAACCATCTTCTCCATAAACACCATGAGCAATTGGAAAAAACACATCTACAGACACTGCAATATCAATATTGTCTTTGTGTCTTATTGGTTGATCATCAAAGGGCAATAAACACAGAGGAAAATGCTGTTCAGATGCCCCTATTTCAATACCTTCCTCAAATAAAGCATCTTCTGGCAAATGAAACCATTCTCCTTTTCTGGAAATACCGATTACACTAACATGGTATTTGTTGTGGTCGAGGGCTTTGAAAATATTTCGAGAAGACACAATTGCCACGTCGTGTTCAGGTGATTTGCCTCCGGTAATAATCGCAATAGATTTCATTGAAACAAATTTAATTAAAAACAACCGACTGCATTACTGTAAATATCCACCAAGCGAAGGCCTTATTTCCATTATAAAGGGCAAATCAAATTAATTATTCAATGCCGAAACAGCTAGAAATGCCAAAAGGCCACACCCATCTTCAAGCGCATTTTCATCAATATCAAAAGTATTGGTGTGCACCGAAGAAACAATGCCTTTACCTTCATTTCTGGTTCCTAATCGGTAAAAGCAAGCAGGAACAACTTGACTATAATAGGCAAAATCCTCTGCAGCCATCCAAATGTCTAAGGATTCAACATGTTCAGCGCCCATGTAATCATTTGCAAATTGCCAAAGCGCAGCGGTAAAATGTTCATCATTTTTCAAATATGGATAACCGTGTTCTATTCTTATTTCTGCCGTGGCACCAAAAGCTTCTGCTGTGCTGTTGACAATCTTTTCTATTAGCACCTTAGCCTGACCCCTCCATTCTTCATCTAAAGTCCTTAATGTGCCTTCAAATGACACTGAATTTGGAATAACATTGGTTGCTCCTCCGTTTGAATTAATTTTACCAAAACTTAATACTGTTGGCAAAATTGGTTTGGCCTTTCTGCTCACTATTTGTTGCAAAGAGACAATCACTTGAGCTGCGGTAGCAACTGGATCAACACAAAGATGAGGCATCGCACCATGCCCCCCTTTACCGTTTATAGTTATGTATATTTCATCGGTGCTTGCCATATATAGACCTTTTCTGAAACCAACATTACCGGTGTTAAGAAAAGGCATTACATGTTGACCTATTATAGCGTCGACTTTAGGATTTTCAAGAATACCTTCTTTAATTAAAAGACTTGCACCACCAGGTAATTTTTCTTCACCAGGCTGAAAAACAAGTTTTATGGCCCCTTTAAATTCAGCCCTTAGACTGTTTAGGATTTTGGCCGCTCCCAACAAAGAACTGGTATGCACATCGTGACCGCATGCATGCATTATCCCATTGTTTTTTGAGGCATAAGGCTTGTTACTTAACTCTTGTATTGGCAAAGCATCCAAATCAGCACGCAATGCAATGGTTTTGCCCTCCCCCAATCCACCTTGAATCATTGCCCAAACGCCAGTTCCTGAAATTCTGTGGGTCTCAAGACCCAAACTTTGCAAATAGTTTTCCACCAATTTTGCTGTGTTTTCTTCTTGGAAAGACAATTCCGGATTGCTGTGGATGCTTTGCCTAATGCCAATTACTTCTGATTTTATTTCCTTAGCTAACGATTTAATTCTTGCTTTCATATACCTTGTGTTTATCTGTTATTTTATGGATACAAAATAATTCCTCAAATTTGCACTATTAAATGAAAGCAATCAACTATTTTATTTTGAATATTTTTGGGTTAAGCATATTTTTTTCTTGCCAACCTCAGGATCAACAGCAACACGACCTTGATTCTTCTACCAAAGCATACTTCGAGGTTAAAAACAATTCAAAATTTATTTTCACTGAATTGAGCGACACCAACCTCAACATCGAATATACTTCTAGTAACTATACCAATGGCAGGTCGAATCCTGATATTGAAAACACTGAAATTTTATTTTATGATTTGAATGCATCGAATCAAGCTACACTTACCATGCGCTGTCAATCTGGCGGGACTCAATTTAAAGACCAAATTGCCTTGATCACTAAAAAGAATGATTCTTCGGTTATTGGACCTATTGTTTTCAATTTAGGCGGGGAATTTGCACCAAGTTTGGGCAGCGGTGATTCTGTTTTTCAATATCCAACTTATCAAATCAATTCGACCATCTATGAGGATGTTGTTCGCGTAAAACTTTACAACAACATTAAATACAAGGAAATTTATTTTGCCAAAAATATTGGTTTAGTTATCCGCAAGGAGAAAAACAATAAAACCTATTACGTAAAACGTTACAGTAAAATGTAATTTAAATAGTCGAAATTGTTTTGTTGGCAATAGCCAAGGCCAATTCGTTTTGCTCTGATTTACTAAGTTCTGAATTGTCTATAATTACTGCGCTCTCTGCTTTTAAAAGAGGGCTGTTAACCCTATTTGAATCGCTGTAATCACGGTCATTTAAATTCTTCAAAACCTCCTCGTAAGAAATTGCAAGATTCCCATTTTCTCTCAATTCATTTAATCTTCTGTGTGCCCTAATTTCTGCCTTTGCAGTCATAAAGATTTTAAGTTCAGCATCAGGAAAAACAACGGTTCCAATGTCTCTGCCATCCATTACCACGCCTTTATTTAATCCAATTTCTTGTTGTTGCTTCACTAAAAAATCCCTTACCAATTGAATTTTACTTACAGGGCTCACCATATTGGAAACTGCCATACTTCTAATTTCAGTTTCTATGTCTTCACCATTCAGTATGGTATGGTAAAAATCATCCTCAGGAATGTGTTTGAATGTGATTTTTAGTTTAGGCAACAAGGCTTCTAATTCAATTGCATTGTCAAAACCAATACCCGCTTGAATCATTGCAAAAGTAACTGCTCTGTACATCGCACCACTGTCTATAAAAATATAATTAAGCGATTTTGCTAAAAACTTAGCCAAGGTGCCTTTGCCGCAACTTGAATAACCGTCAATTGCTATATTTATCTTCTTGGTCAATTTTAAGATTTTACATTATCAAACAACTGTTTAATATAATTCAAAGCATAATCAACTTCTTCAAATGTATTCGATTTACCGAAAGAGAATCGGACAGGCGCATGGTCGAGGTTCTGACCAATCGCTCTTATGACATGTGAACCTGCATTGCTGCCAGCACTACAAGCACTTCCTCCAGACACGGCTATACCATTTAAATCAAAGCTAAACAAAAGTATATCACTTGCCAATTCAGGTGGAAAAGCCAAACTTAAAACGGTATACAAACTCAATCCCTCAGGGTCGCCATTGAATTTAATTTTAGGAAAATCGGATTTAACTCGATCAATAAAATAGCTTTTTAATGAAGAAATGTGTTTTTGTTTTTTTTCCAAATCGCGGTATGAAATTTCCATGGCTTTAGCCAAACCCACAATGCCGTATACATTTTCAGTACCAGCTCTTAGTTCACGCTCTTGAGAGCCCCCAGTAATTAGAGGTTTGACACGGTTGCGTTTGTTATAGTATAAAAAACCAACACCCTTAGGGCCATTAAACTTATGGGCTGCACCAACTGCAAAATCCAAATCGATTTTTTGAAAATCAAATGGGTAATGGGACATTGTTTGCACTGTATCGCAATGAAAAAGAGCATTGTATTGTCGGCACAATTTACTTACCAATTCGATGTCAAGCAAATTCCCAACTTCATTGTTTCCGTGCATTAATGAAACCAAGACATCGGAATTTGATTTTAACAATGATTCCAACTGCGATAAATCAAGATGTCCATTTGAAAGCGGTTCCAGCAAATGCATTTTCACTTTATTTGCATTGGCCAATTCTTCAATGGTATGAAGCACTGCATGGTGTTCGATTGGAGATGTTATTATATTTTTAACATTTAAAATATCGACACTTCCCCTTATTGCCATGTTATCGGCTTCTGTTCCTCCAGAAGTAAAAATAATTTCAGAAGGTGTTACATTAAGAAGTTTAGCGATCGTTCTTCTGCTAATTTCCAAATGGGCTTTTACTTTGCGGCCAAATGCATGAGAAGATGAAGGATTGCCAAAATCATTTTTCAATACAGGCAAAATTGCTTCATAAACTTCATTGTCTAATGGGGTTGTCGCAGCATGGTCAAAATAAACTTTCATGATTATACCTTATTGTAATGGCAGCAATAACCCAATAATTTATACAACAATTTAGCCAAGTTAAATTGGGTTAATATCTCTCCCTCCTTAGGTGCACATTCCACGATATCAAATCCAATAATTTGTTTTTTCTCAGCTACTTTTCTTAGAAACTTTAAACCTTGGTGCCACATTAAACCACCTGGTTCAGCTGTTCCAACAGCAGGCATCACAGACGGATCAAATCCATCCGCATCAATGGTTACGTATACTTTATCATTCAATTTATCAATGCACTCATCCATCCAAGCATCATTTTCTTGAATCATGTGAGCATACCAAGTATGAATGTTTTCTGAAGATTGAATCAAATCATACTCCTCTTTGCATTGGGCTCTTATTCCAACTTGGCATATAGGAATGTTTAAATCATGTATTCTTGCCAAAACACTCGCGTGGGAGTATGGATTGTCATTGTAAGCAGACCTAAGGTCGCTGTGAGCATCAATTTGTAGAACAGAAAAATCGGTGAATTTTTGTTGAAATGCTTTTACAAAACCCAAACTAACCGTATGCTCTGCACCCAATGAAATAACGAATTTATTGTTGTTAAGGTGTTCAAGTGTTTCACTTTCGATTAAGTCGATGGCGTCTTGATTGTATTTGCCTTCAAAATCCATTGGATGCAAGGTTGCAATTCCAACTTTTTTGTATGCCTCTTGCGCTGTTTCTTCGTCAAAAAACTCTACAAAATGACTTGCTTCAATTATCGCCGCAGGTCCTAAGTCACTGCCTTGAAGATAAGAAGAAGTATATTCGTAAGGAGCCGATTGTATAACAACTTTACTAGTTTCATAGTTATAAAGCGTTGAATCATCAATGCCTAAAAAGTTATTCTCTGTGTTATAAATTTGTTTCAAAATATATGTTAGGTTCTAAAATAAAATAACTGAATAAAAATTTTATTCAGTTATTTAAAAATGTTCTTGAATGAAATTATTTTACTCTTTCAACATATTGAATTGTGCGTAAATCAATTTTGATTTTGTCACCCATATCTACGAATAAAGGAACCATCAAACTAGCGCCAGTTGAAACGGTTGCAGGTTTAAGTGTATTTGTTGCAGTATCACCCCGAACCCCAGGTTCGGTGTAGGTAACTTCAAGTTCAACATGTGTTGGTGGGGTTCCGCCAATTGGATTATCGCCTTCTTCAAATGAAACCAATACAGTCATACCCTCTATCATGAAAGGCGCTGCATCACCAAAATAAGTTTCTGCTATATTATATTGCTCAAAAGATTCATTGTCCATACAAACCAATGAATTTCCTTCTTTATATAGGTAGGACAATTCTCTTATTTCCACTCTAACAATGTCTACTTTTTCGCCAGGATTGAATCTGTTTTCTACAGATTTTCCAGTCTTTACATTTTTCATTTTACCTTGATAAAATGCCCTTAAGTTACCTGGTGTACGGTGAATGTATTCGATAATTTGTACCAATTCGCCGTTATGACGAATAAATTGTCCTACTGATAAATCTGATGCTGTTGCCATATTAATTAATGATGCGAAAATAGCTTGAATTCACTTCATTACCAAACATTGTAGCATCAATTAGGTATACTTTTAAGCCAATCCATGGCTTTTGCGGTATCTACAAAAAACTGAGTTGGATAATTGTCTTTTATAAATTTTGAATAAAAATTAATTACCATTTTTTGATACAATGAATGCACAATAATTGCTTCTGCAATAATATTATGTTTGATTTTTAGGCTTGCCTCATGCCCGAAAAGTCTGGCTTCTTTGCTTATTTCTGTTCTTTCACCTGTAATTACTATTTTTTTTACAGGCTTGTGGTTTGTAAATGAATTGACCAAATCAAAAGATTCAACCATATCTTGAAGCTCGATACGAACATGGTCCTTAAAAATAATTTCACAAATATTACCCTCTATCATTTGTATAGAGAGTAGAACTTTACAAGGTGTTTTCAGCATAATTTTAAACAAAAATACAAAAAGATCATTGAAATATAGCAGCAATCTTTAAGTCAAATTTTGGTTTTTATTTAAGTTGCTGATTTGGAATTAATTCAAAAAAAAAGCCTTAACAATTGTTAAGGCTTTTTAATCTATAAATTTAAATCTTAGTTAGAACTTGCTACTTCACCTTCTTCTTTTGAAGCCATTAAGCGCTCAAATTCTTCTTTGCTACCTACAACAATGTTGTCATAAGCTCTCATACCTGTTCCAGCAGGAATTAAATGACCAACGATAACGTTCTCTTTTAATCCACGCATAAAGTCTACTTTACCTGCAATTGCAGCTTCGTTTAATACTTTAGTTGTTTCTTGGAATGATGCAGCACTCATGAAACTTCTTGTTGCCAATGAAGCTCTTGTTATACCTTGGAGCACAGAGTCGGCGGTTGCTGTAACAGCGTCTCTAACAAATACTTGGGTTTTATCTTGGCGTTTCAAAGAACTATTTTCTTCTCTTAATTCACGCAATGAAACAATTTGACCCACTTTAAGCTTATCAGAGTCTCCAGCTTCTAGAACTACTTTTCTATCAAAAATCCAATCGTTTTCTTCAAACAATTCTCTTTTTTCAACAATTTCATTTTCTAAGAATTGGGTATCACCTGGCTGCTCTATGATCATCTTTTGCATCATTTGTCTTACGATAATTTCGATGTGCTTGTCATTGATCTTAACACCTTGAAGGCGGTAAACTTCTTGAATACCATTCAAAATATATCTTTGAACCGCAGTTGGACCTTGAATTCTTAGAATATCTTGAGGCGTAATTGCACCGTCGGAAAGTGGAGCACCAGCTTTAATATAATCATTGTCTTGCACGAAAATGTGTTTAGACAATGGAATCATATAGTGCTTTAATTCGCCATCTTTACTTGTAACTGTAATTTCTCTGTTACCACGTTTGATACCGCCATAGGTTACAACCCCGTCTATTTCTGAAACTGTAGCAGGATTTGATGGATTTCTAGCTTCAAACAATTCTGTTACACGAGGAAGACCACCAGTGATATCTCGAGTTCCACGGGCTGACCTAGGTATTTTGGCAATAATATCACCTGCCCTAATAGCTTTTCCATCATTTACCGAGATGTGAGCACCTACTGGTAAGCTGATTTCTTTTAGCACTGTTTTGTCTTTGCCAATGATTTTAATTGAAGGTGATTTGGTTTTATCCTTAGTTTCGATAATTACTTTTTCACCATAACCCGTTACTTCGTCATTTTCTTCTCTGAATGTGATACCATCAATAACATTGTCATATTGAATTTTACCAGCTAAGTCAGATAAGATAACTGCGTTGTATGGATCCCAAGCACAAATCAAATCTCCTTTTTTAACTTTATCCCCTTCTTTCAAGTATACGAATGAACCATAAGGAACAACGAAAGTGATAAGGATATTTTTATTTTTAGGATCTAGAATTCTTACCTCTGCACTACGGCTTAAGTTTAACTCAACTTTTTGAGCTGAACCAGATGCTTCGTCAGTTTTTTCAGTTGTTACCGTTTTAAGCTCATCAAAACTTACTATTCCATCAAATCTAGAAACGATTTGAGATTCAGCGGCAATACTAGATGCAGTACCACCCACGTGGAAAGTACGAAGTGTTAACTGTGTACCTGGCTCACCGATTGATTGTGCAGCAATTACGCCCACAGCCTCCCCGATTTGAACCATTCTTCCGTTGGTTAGGTTACGTCCGTAACATCTAGAACAAACTCCACTTTTGGTTTCGCAAGTTAAAACTGAACGTATTTCCATTTCTTCAATACCAGAACTTTCTATTTCTCTAGCAACTTCTTCAGTAATTTCAGAACCTGCAGCAACAATTAAAGCACCAGTTTCAGGATGGAAGGTATCGTATAAACCA
Organism: Chitinophaga pinensis; assembly: GCA_945888525.1. GTDB lineage: Bacteria > Bacteroidota > Bacteroidia > NS11-12g > UBA955 > JABMMZ01. The sequence continues at coordinate 204,471 of CAMDAF010000001.1, read as the reverse complement.
GTTCTACCTAATATGCGTTCGTATAAACTTTCTACAACATCATCGTTGTCTTTCAAAGCAGTTAATGACAATCCTCTTAGCGTATCACAATCGTGTTCAGTGATAATTACATCCTGAGCAACATCATGCAATCTTCTAGTCAAATAACCAGCATCCGCAGTTTTTAACGCTGTATCGGCAAGACCCTTACGCGCACCGTGGGTAGAAATGAAATACTCTAATACAGATAAACCTTCTTTAAAGTTTGATAAGATTGGATTTTCAATGATTTCACCGACACCACCACCAATATTCTTTTGTGGTTTTGCCATCAATCCCCTCATTCCACCTAACTGACGAATTTGTTCTTTAGAACCCCTCGCACCAGAGTCAAGCATCATATAAATCGGATTAAATCCTTGGTCGTTTTCAGCCAATTCTTTTAATAGAATTTCACCCACTTGAGAGTTAATTCTTGTCCAAATATCGATTACTTGGTTGTAACGTTCATTGTTGGTGATAAATCCATTCTCGTAATTGAATTTGATTTCTTCAACTTCAGATCTAGCTTGATCGATTAGTTTTTCTTTAGCATCAGGTATTTGAACATAGTTTAAGTTAAACGATAAACCACCTTTAAATGCATAATGGAAACCTAAGTCTTTGATATCATCCAAGAATTTAGAGGTTCTAGCAACACCAACTTCTTTAACAAAGTTGCTGATGATATCACGCAATGATTTCTTAGTCAACAATTGGTTGATGTATCCCACACCTTCTGGAACAACTTGGTTAAACAATACACGGCCAACAGTTGTTTCAATTAACTGGTAAGTAAAATTGCCATTGCCATCTTTATCCAATAATTTACATTTTATGTGGGCGTGTAAGTCTGCCTTTCCTTCATTTAAAGCAATGATTACTTCCTCTGGAGAATAAAACGTAATACCTTCACCTTTAACTAATTTTTGAGGTGTGTTTTTTCTTCCCTTGGTAATGTAATAAAGACCAAGCACCATGTCTTGAGATGGAACTGTAATTGGCGATCCATTTGCAGGGTTCAAGATATTGTGTGGCGCTAACATCAACAATTGGGCTTCCAATATTGCTGCATTTCCAAGTGGAACGTGAACAGCCATTTGGTCACCATCAAAGTCAGCGTTAAAACCAGTACAAGTCAATGGGTGCAACTGAATTGCTTTTCCTTCAATTAGTTTTGGTTGGAAAGCTTGTATACCCAATCTGTGCAATGTAGGAGCACGGTTAAGGAGAACAGGATGACCTTTCAAAATATTTTCAAGAATTTCCCAAATTACTGGTTCTTTTTTGTCTACTATTTTCTTAGCTGACTTAACCGTTTTTACAACACCTCTTTCTATCAGTTTTCTGATAATAAATGGCTTGAACAATTCTGCAGCCATCGCTTTTGGCAGACCACACTCACTTAATTTAAGTTTAGGTCCTACGACAATAACTGAACGACCAGAATAGTCAACACGTTTACCCAATAAATTTAAACGGAAACGACCTTGTTTACCTTTAAGCATATCACTTAAAGATTTTAATGGTCTGTTGCCATCAGATTTAACGGCGCTCGATCTTCTTGTGTTGTCTAACAATGAATCAACAGACTCTTGTAGCATCCTTTTTTCGTTGCGCAAGATTACCTCTGGAGCCTTAATTTCCATTAAACGCTTCAAACGGTTGTTTCTTATAATTACGCGACGGTATAAATCGTTTAAGTCTGATGTCGCAAAACGACCACCCTCAAGCGGAACTAACGGACGTAATTCTGGCGGAATAACAGGAAGCATACGCATAATCATCCATTCCGGACGGTTAACGTTTCCTTCTCTATTAGCCGATCTGAAACTTTCAATTACCTTCAAACGTTTCAATGCTTCAGCTTTACGTTGTTGAGATGTTTCTGTTGCTGCTTGGTTTCTCAAACTGTAACTTAAACCATCTAAATCAATACTGGTTAATAGTTCCCATAATGCATCTGCACCCATTTTGGCTACAAACTTTTTAGGATCAGAATCATCTAAATATTGATTTTCCTTAGGAAGTTTATCTAAAATATCTAGATATTCTTCTTCAGATAGCAAATCTAATCTGTTGATTCCTTCATATTCACCACTTTGAATAACAATGTATCTTTCGTAGTAAACTACTAAATCTAATTTTTTACTGCTTAGACCCAACAAATAGCCAATTTTATTTGGCAATGAGCGGAAATACCAAATATGCGCAACAGGCACCACCAAATTGATGTGACCCATTCTCTCGCGTCTCACCTTTTTCTCAGTTACCTCAACACCACAGCGGTCGCAAACGATGCCTTTGTAACGGATACGTTTGTATTTTCCACAATGACATTCGTAGTCTTTAATAGGTCCGAAAATTCTTTCACAGAATAATCCACCCATTTCAGGTTTGTAACTACGGTAGTTGATTGTTTCCGGCTTGATTACTTCACCAAAAGATTTTTGTAAAATACTTTCAGGAGAAGCAAGACCAATTCGGATTTTGGTGAAATTGCTTTTTATCTTTTGATTCTTTTTAATCGTTGACATTAATGTTCTGCTTTTTTTTTGTGAATGTAAATTTTAGCCTATTCTTCAAAGGTCATTTCGATACCCAAACCTCTTAATTCATGTATTAGTACATTGAATGATTCAGGAATTCCAATTTGGGTAATGTTATCACCTTTAACAATAGCTTCGTATGTTTTAGATCGACCCAAGATATCGTCTGACTTAATGGTTAAGATTTCTCTTAAGATATTTGCTGCACCGAATGCTTCAAGTGCCCAAACCTCCATTTCACCAAAACGCTGGCCACCAAATTGTGCTTTACCACCTAGAGGCTGTTGGGTAATCATTGAATACGGTCCGATTGAACGGGCGTGCATCTTATCATCAACCATGTGGCCCAACTTCAGCATATAGATAATGCCTACAGTCGTCGGTTGGTGGAATCGATCACCTGTTAATCCATCGTATAAGAATACTTGGCCATTGATTGGAATATTGGCTTGTTTGCTATACTCATCTATTTGAGTTGGAGTTGCTCCATCAAAAATTGGCGTAGCAAATTTCAAACCTAATTCTTTTCCTGCCCAACCTAATACGGTCTCATAAATTTGACCCAAGTTCATCCTTGAAGGCACACCTAGTGGATTCAATACGATATCTACTGGAGTTCCATCTTCTAAGAAAGGCATATCCTCAGCACGAACAATACGGGCAACAATACCTTTGTTACCGTGTCTTCCCGCCATCTTATCACCTACTTTTAATTTACGTTTTACTGCAACATAAACTTTAGCCATTTTCAAAATACCAGTTGGCAATTCATCGCCTACAGTTATGGCATAATATTCACGTCTAAATGAAGCATAAAGTTCAGTTAATTGAGACTTAAAGTTTTTAAGAATGGTATTAACCTGAACGTTTTTATCCGCATCAGAAGTCCAACTTCCAAAGTTTACGTTATCGTAATCTACAGAAGAAAGGTTTTTAAGCGTGAATTTGGTTCCTTTAGGAATCATGTCATCACCATAAACGGCTTTAACACCAGCAGAAGTTTTGCCATTAAGAACTTTGAATAATTTTTGAACCAAAATTTCAATTAATTTTTCTTTATTCTTTCTGTAATCAACTTCGTTCTTAGCTAATTTAGCTTTTTCCTCAGTTTTTGCGCCTTTTTCTTTTTTGGTTTTAGTGAATAATTTTTTATCGATAACGATACCCTCAGTTGATGGTGGCGCTTTCAATGAAGCATCTTTGACATCACCAGCTTTATCACCAAAGATAGCCCTCAACAATTTCTCTTCTGGAGAAGGTTCAGTTTCACCTTTTGGTGTTATTTTACCGATAATGATATCACCTTCTTTTAATTCAGCGCCAATTCTAATTAGACCATTTTCATCTAAGTTTCTTGTAGCTTCTTCACTAACGTTAGGAATATCATTGGTTAATTCTTCTTCACCGCGTTTGGTATCACGCACTTCCAATTCGAATTCATCAATGTGAATTGAAGTATACCAATCGTCGCTAACTACTTTTTCAGATATAACGATCGCATCCTCGAAGTTGTATCCTTGCCAAGGCATGAATGCAACTTTCAAGTTTCTTCCAATCGCTAATTCTCCATCTTGTGTTGCATAACCTTCACATAAAACTTCACCTTTGCTTACCCTCTGACCTTTGCTTACGATTGGTCTTAGGTTAATACAAGTGCTTTGGTTGGTTCTTAAGAATTTAGTTAATGCATAAGTCTTAATATTGCTAGCAAAATTCAACAATTCATCATCAGCTGTATAGTCATAACGAATTTTGATTTCATTTGCATCAACATAATCTACAACACCATCACCTTCGGCCATAACTAATGCGCGCGAATCTCTTGCAACTCTCTCTTCAAGACCTGTTCCAACAATTGGAGATTCAGGTCTTAACAAAGGAACTGCTTGACGTTGCATGTTTGATCCCATCAAAGCCCTGTTCGCATCATCATGCTCAAGGAAAGGAATCAAAGAGGCCGCGATAGAAACAATCTGGTTTGGAGCAACGTCCATGAAATTTAATTTCTCAGCTTCTACAAGCGGGAAGTCACCTTCAAAACGTGCCTTGATTTCCTTTTCTTTGAATTCACCTTTTTCGCTGATATCGACATTACATTGGGCGATGATTTTGCCATCTTCCTCTTCTGCACTAAGATAAACAACAGGTTTTGCGAAATTAACACGGCCATTTTCTACAGGTCTGTATGGTGTTTCAATGAATCCCATACTGTTAATTTTTGCATGCACACAAAGAGATGAAATCAAACCGATGTTTGGACCCTCTGGAGTTTCAATCGTACATAAACGACCATAGTGCGTATAGTGTACGTCACGTACCTCAAAACCAGCTCTTTCACGTGAAAGACCACCTGGTCCAAGTGCTGACATTCTTCTTTTGTGGGTTATTTCAGCCAATGGATTTGTTTGGTCCATGAACTGAGATAATTGGTTGGTACCAAAGAATGAATTTATTACAGATGACAATGAACGCGCATTGATTAAATCAGTCGGCGTAAATACTTCATTGTCACGGATATTCATTTTCTCACGAATGGTTCTAGCCATACGGGCTAAACCAACACCAAATTGAGCATACAATTGCTCTCCAACTGTTCTTACACGTCTGTTACTTAAGTGGTCAATATCATCGACTTCAGAACGGCTATTGCTTAGTTCGATTAGGTAAGTTATAATTTTAATGATGTCTTCATTCGTTAAAACTTTAACTTCCATTCCGGTGGTAAGATTTAACTTTTTGTTGATTCTATAACGACCAACTTCACCTAAATCATAACGTTTATCGGAAAAGAACAATCTTTCAATAATACCACGAGCTGTTTCTTCATCTGGTGGATCAGTATTCCTCAATTGACGGTAAATATGCTCAACTGCTTCTTTACCATTGTTAGAAGTATCCTTTTGTAGAGTATTGTAAATGATGGTGAAATCATTTTTTCCTTCTTCTTCTTTGTTTAGGATAATTGTTTTTACACCTGCTTCAACGATTTCATCGATATGAGAAGCTTCAAGAATTGTATCGCGTTCGATTATAACTTCGTTACGTTCAATAGATACAACCTCTCCAGTATCCTCATCCACAAAATCTTCAACCCAAGTGCGCAAAACTCTTGCAGATAGTTTTCTGCCTACAAATTTTTTGAGACCGGTTTTAGAAACTTTAACTTCTTCAGCTAGACCAAATATGTTTAAGATGTCTTTGTCAGACTCAAATCCAATTGCTCTAAGTAAAGTAGTTACAGGAAATTTCTTTTTACGGTCTATATATGCGTACATAACGTTGTTTACGTCAGTAGCAAATTCAATCCATGAACCTTTAAAAGGAATTACACGGGCTGAATACAATTTAGTTCCATTGGTGTGGTACGATTGACCAAAGAATACACCAGGTGAACGGTGTAGCTGAGAAACAATAACTCTTTCGGCACCATTGATTACAAAGGTACCGCTTGGTGTCATGTATGGAATTGTACCTAAATAAACATCTTGAACGATGGTTTCAAAATCTTCATGTTCCGGATCGTTACAAGAAAGTTTTAGTTTGGCTTTTAGAGGCACAGAATAAGTGAGGCCTCTTTCGATACATTCAGTAATCTCGTATCGAGGTGGGTCAACAAAATAGTCTAAAAATTCTAAGTTGAAGATGTTTCTAGTATCGTTTATAGGAAAATTTTCCTGAAAAACCTTGAATAGACCTTCGTCAGTTCTTTTATCAACGTGGGTTTCCAGTTGAAAGAACTCTTTAAAAGATTGCAATTGCACGTCAAGGAAATCCGGATAATCAATTACTTTATCGATTGATGCGAAATTGATTCTTTTTGGTTGTTTTACTTTTGTTGCCAATTTTGTAAAATATTAAATTTTGTGTTGGTTAAACCGATTTTTATAAAAAAACAAAAACACCAATAGACCCATCGGTTACAGTGGGTCTATTGGAGTTAAATAGAGCTAAATATTGAATTACTTGATCTCAACTTCAGCACCAGTTTCTGTAAGTTTTGCCATCAATGCTTCAGCTTCGTCTTTAGCAATGTTTTCTTTTACAGGTTTTGGAGCTCCGTCTACCAAGTCTTTTGCTTCTTTCAAGCCAAGTCCGGTTAAGTCTTTAACAACTTTAACTACGTTTAATTTGTTAGGACCAGCGCTTTTTAGGATTACAGTGAATTCTGTTTGAACGGCAGCAGCTTCGCCAGCACCAGCAGAAGCTGGGGCAGCAACGGCTACAGCAGCAGCTGCAGGTTCGATACCATATTCATCTTTCAAAATTTGGGCTAATTCGTTTACCTCTTTAACGGTAAGATTAACCAATTGTTCAGCAAATGCTTTTAAGTCAGCCATTTTTCTTAATTGTTTTTTTTTAAATTGTTTTTAATTTCTTTCTGATAATGTTTTAACGATACCGGCAATTTTGCCACCACCGCTCTGCAACGCTGAAATAACGTTTTGTGCAGGAGATTGTAATAATCCCATAATTTCACCGATTAAGTCTTCTTTAGATTTCAAGTTACTCAAGGCTATTAATTGGTCATCACCAATAAATATAGCGCTGTCAACATATGCACCTTTCAAAGCTGGCTTAGTACCTTTCTTTCTGAATTTCAGAATGGCTTGGGCTGGGCTTTTAAAATTAGCACTGAATAACAGAGCAGATGTTCCTTTAAGTGCACCTTCTAATTCACCGAATTCTTTACCGGAATTTCTCATAGCCTTTAATATCAATGTATTTTTGGCTACCAGCATTTCAATGTCGTTTTTGAATAGTTCACGTCTGAAATTATTTGTATCTATTGCACTGATACTTGATGTATCGGCAATATACAAACAATTAGCATTTTTGAATTTTTCAGTTAATTCGGCAATTGCTGCGTTTTTTTCTTCTCTGTTCATTTAAGTGATTTAAATTCCTGGAATTGATTTGATGTCGATGCAGATGCTTGGACTCATAGTAGAACTCAAGTAAAGACTTCTGAAATACGTCCCTTTGGAAGAAGAGGGCTTCAGTTTACTTAGAGTTTGCATAATTTCTATAGCATTTTCTGCGATTTGATTAGGTTGGAAGCTAACTTTACCGATTGATGTGTGAATGATTCCAGTTTTGTCAACTTTAAAGTCAATTTTACCAGCTTTCACTTCAGTTACGGCTTTTGCCACATCAGGAGTAACAGTTCCTGATTTTGGATTTGGCATTAAGTTACGTGGGCCTAATATTTTTCCTAACTTACCTAGCTTTGCCATTACAGCAGGCATGGTAATGATAATGTCAATGTCTAACCAACCATTTGCAATCTTTTCGATATAATCGTCAAGACCTACATAATCGGCTCCAGCAGCTTTTGCTTCTGCTTCTTTATCTGGAGAACACAATACCAAAACACGAACAGTTTTACCTGTACCATGTGGCAATGTTGCTACACCTCTAACCATTTGGCTAGCTTGTTTAGGATCTACACCCAATTTAACATCGACGTCTACCGATGAATCAAATTTGGTGAAAGAAATATCCTTTATAAGTTTTGTTGCTTCTTCTAATGAATAAACTTTAGAACTGTCAATTTTTTCTAAAACTTTTTTTCTGTTTTTTGTAAGTGCCATTGTCTGTTAATTAAAAAGGTTTATTTCCTGCGATTGTTACACCCATACTTCTGGCAGTTCCAGCAACCATATTCATAGCTGATTCAATTTTGAAACAGTTTAAATCTGGCATTTTGTCTTCTGCAATTTGCTTTACTTGATCCCATGTTAGTTCAGCAACTTTCTTTCTGTTAGGTTCGGCAGAACCTTTAGCAGCTTTAGTCGCCTCAATAATTTGAGTTGCAACGGGTGGGGTTTTGATGATGAATTCGAACGATTTATCGCCGTATACAGTTAGAACTACTGGTAATACTTTACCCATTCTATCTTGTGTACGCGCGTTAAACTGTTTACAAAATTCCATGATGTTTACACCTTTTGAGCCCAGAGCAGGTCCAATGGGAGGTGCGGGATTTGCTTGTCCGCCTTTTACTTGTAATTTTACGTATCCTGTTATTTCTTTTGCCATGATATAGCTATTTATTTGTTATTCTTTATCTACTTGAGTATAGTTTAATTCCAGAGGAGTTCTTCTTCCGAAAATTTTCACCATTACCTTTAATTTTTTCTTCTCTTCGTTTACCTCTTCAATGATACCGCTGAAACCAGAGAATGGTCCATCAGTAACTTTGATTGGTTCGCCAACAATAAATGGCTCTGTAGTTTCGATATCTACTCCCCCATTCTCGTCTGCATTTCCAAGGATTCTATTTACCTCAGCTTGTCTTAGAGGTACTGGATTATCTTTTGAACCTAAAAAACCAACTACACCGTTTATGCCTTTAATCGTTGCAGCAACTTCACCATGAAATTTAGCTTGGATTAAAATATAACCAGGAAAGTAGTTTCTTTCTTTAGCTATCTTTTTACCATTTTTAATTTGGTAGACCTTTTCCATTGGGATAAGGATTTGCGGAACGTAATCAGTTAATTTAGACTTAATAAGCATACTCTCTAAGTTAGCTTTAACTTTTTTTTCCTGACCGGAAACCGCTCTAACCACATACCATTGCAAGTCTATTGCTTCCATTGCCATTATTATTTAAACAAACTATAAAAAAAGTCAAGACCATTGCCTAGCGTATAGTCTAATACCCATACCATCAAAGCGAATATAAGGGAAGCAATCAATACGATTATTGCACTTTCGCGTAATTCATCCCATGTAGGCCAAGTTACTTTGTTAAGCAACTCATCTGCCGAATGATTCCACATGTTTCTTAATTTTTCCATTTCAATGTTTTTTAGCACGAGAGGAGAGATTCGAACTCCCATCAAAGGTTTTGGAGACCTCTATTCTACCCTTGAACTACTCTCGTAAAAACATTAGTCACCCTGATTTAGGACCAGGGTGACTAACATCCTTATTGTTTAATATTATTAATCTAAAATTTCAGTTACTTGACCAGCACCAATGGTTCTTCCACCTTCACGAATAGCGAATTTTAAAGTTTTTTCCATTGCGATTGGAGCGATCAATTGTACAGTCACAGTGATGTTATCACCAGGCATACACATTTCTACACCTTCTGGTAAAGTTACTTCACCTGTAATATCTGTGGTACGGAAGTAGAATTGTGGACGGTATTTGTTAAAGAATGGCGTATGACGACCACCTTCTTCTTTGCTCAATACGTAAACTTCAGCTTTGAATTTAGCGTGAGGAGCAACAGAACCTGGCTTACATATAACCATACCTCTTTTGATTTGGGTTTTGTCGATACCACGCAATAATAAACCTGCGTTGTCACCAGCTTCACCTCTATCTAATAATTTACGGAACATTTCAACACCGGTTACAGTTGAAGTTAATTTCTCATCACCTAAGCCAATGATGTCAACTACATCACCTACGTTGGTAACACCTCTTTCGATACGACCTGTAGCAACTGTACCACGACCTGTGATCGAGAATACGTCTTCAACTGGCATCAAGAATGGTAGATCAACCAAACGTGGAGGAATTGGAATCCAAGTATCAACAGCGTTCATTAAATCCATGATTTTGTCAACCCATGCTGGATCACCGTTTAATCCACCTAAGGCAGAACCACGGATGATTGGCGTGTTGTCACCATCAAAATTGTAGAAACTTAAAAGTTCACGAACTTCCATTTCAACTAAGTCTAATAATTCTTCATCGTCAACCATGTCGCATTTGTTCATAAAAACAACAAGCTTAGGTACACCAACCTGACGGGCTAATAGAATGTGCTCACGTGTTTGTGGCATTGGTCCATCAGTTGCAGCAACTACGATAATTGCTCCGTCCATTTGTGCAGCACCAGTAACCATGTTCTTAACATAGTCAGCGTGGCCTGGACAATCTACGTGTGCATAGTGTCTGGTATCTGTATTGTATTCTACGTGTGCAGTATTAATGGTAATACCTCTTTCTTTTTCTTCTGGAGCTGAGTCGATAGATTCAAATGATGACTTTTCGGCTAGTCCTTTAGAAGCTAATACTGTAGTGATGGCCGCAGTTAATGTGGTTTTACCGTGGTCAACGTGACCAATAGTGCCAATGTTAACGTGGGCTTTGGAGCGGTCAAATGTTTCTTTTGCCATGATTAATTTGATTTTTTTATTGTTATTATTTAAATTTCTTTATTTCTAGTCTTTTGAGCCATTGAAGGGATTTGAACCCTTGGCCTCTTCCTTACCAAGGAAGTGCTCTACCCCTGAGCTACAACGGCTGGTAACTTTTTTTTGACCGCTTCACAAAATTGTTAGCCAGACAATTCTATTGGCAATCGGTTTTCTTAAGAGAGAGCAGGTTCTCATTGTTAAGTGATAACCCTCGATAAAGAGCGGGAGACGAGGCTCGAACCCGCGACCTACAGCTTGGAAGGCTGTCGCTCTACCAACTGAGCTACTCCCGCATATCAAAAACAGTTTCTTCTTCAACGTTCATCACTGTTTTCTTTCTCTTAATTTGTGGGAAGTGGTGGATTCGAACCACCGAAGCCGAAGCAACAGATTTACAGTCTGTCCCATTTAGCCACTCTGGAAACTTCCCAAATTTCATTCTCTGAGCCACTTGTCGGGATCGAACCAACGACCTACTGATTACAAATCAGTTGCTCTACCAGCTGAGCTAAAGTGGCTTGTTAAAGAACTGTCTTTTTACTTCCATCTTTTAGATTTCTGTAAAAAGGACTGCAAAAAAAGGTAATATTATTGATATTTCAAAGCGAATCACGAAAAATATTTTAAAACATTAGCCTCGATTTTCACCGAGGCTAATGTTGATTGTCTTATTTAATGGAATTAATGTTTTTGATTCTTTGATTTAAAATAGCTCAAACCCTATCAAGCATTAGCTCCATGGATTTTTTGTTTGTATTTAATTAATTGTGTTTTTAAAGCGTCTTCCGCTTTGTCAAGTGCACACTCAAATGTTTTATCGTGTTCTTCTACAAATAAAGTGCTGTTTAATACGTTTAATTTTATCTCTAAAACCTTATTTATTTTATCATCAGACTTCTGAACCTTCAAATAAACGGAAGCATCAATGATTTTATCATAATAATGTTCCAATTTTGTTAGTTTTTGGGTAATTAAATCTAATAACTTTTGATCGGCGCGAAAATTGGTGTTTTGAAATAGGATTTCCATGTTATTGAGGTTGTTTTTTAAAGGTTATTTTTACTTCCTTTAGGATGTGCTTGTTTGTGAATTGATTTTAGTCGCTCCACACTATTATGGGTATAAATTTGTGTGGCTGAAAGATTGGCATGACCCAGCAATTCTTTTATTGCATTTAAATCGCTGCCATTATTTAGAAGATGTGTCGCGAACGTATGTCTTAATACATGCGGACTCTTTTTGCGGATGGTGCTGTGCTGACTGAGTAGCTCTTTCACACAACGGTAAACATAATTTGGATATAATTTCTGGTTCTTAGGGGTATTAAATACATAGATACTTTCTGTTCCTTCTTTTATGTAAAATTCTAAGCGGGTATTTAACTCCTCGGTTATTGGTATTATTCTCTCTTTGTTGCGCTTTCCCAATACCTTTATTGTAGAATGCGTTAAATCGACATTTCGCTTTTCCAGATTAATCAATTCATTCAATCTTATGCCCGTGTGGTACAAAGTTAATAAGATATCGTTAGCTAATTCATTTTTATTGTTTTTTTCATCGATAATATTGCTCATAATATCTTTCATTTTGTCCTCCTCAATGAAACTGGGCAATTTTTTAGAAATTTTAGGTGAACTCACCTTTATCATTGGATCTATTTCAAGCAATTTATGACGCAATAAATATTTAAAATAGGTTTTAAGGGACGAGATTTTCCTTCTCACACTTTTCCCATCCATACCTGTGGAAAGCATCCCGCTTAACCACGATTTAATAAATAAATGTGAAAGCTCCTCTATTGAGCTAATTTCAAAATTTTCTTGGGCATATTTAAAACACGAATTAATATCGGCCGTATATGCCTTTACCGTGTGCGCAGACATTTTCTTCTCTGCACTCAAATACACCTCAAACCTTTGTATAAAAAAAACGTCCGACAATTTGAATTATCGGACGCTAAATTAATATTTTTTTTGATTAGTTGTTCTCTTGACTTTGCATAAAACTTCTGTATGCTGCTTTTTTGATTTCCATTCTTCTTGTGATCGATGGCTTTTCAAAAGCTTGACGGCTTCTTAATTCTTTCATAACACCAATTTTTTCGTACTTCTTTTTGTACTTCTTAAGTGCTTTGTCGAGATTCTCGTTGTCTTTTACGTTGATATAAATCATGTGTACTTATTTTAAAAATTTAGGATTGCAAAGATAATAAAATTTTTATTCCAAACAAATTATTTCAATACGGCTCGAGAAATAACTAATTTTTGTATTTCAGATGTCCCTTCTCCTATGGTGCAAAGTTTGCTGTCACGGTAAAACTTCTCAACCGGAAAATCTTTGGTGTAGCCATATCCACCGAATATTTGCACTGCCTCTGTAGACACTCTGACACAGGTTTCACTGGCATAGTACTTCGCCATTGCAGAAACCTTATTGACATTTTGACCATTGTTTTTTAAGTGACAGGCTTCGTGTATAAGCAATTCTGATGCTTCAATTTGTGTGGCCATATCGGCCAATTTAAAGCCTATGGCTTGGAAATTTGCGATAGGTTGTCCGAATTGCTGGCGTTCTTGAGCGTATTTAAGCGATGCCTCATAAGCGCCTTTTGCTATCCCTAAGGACAATGCTGCAATCGATATTCTGCCACCATCTAAAATCTTCATAGCTTGAATAAACCCATCCCCAATTTCTCCTAATACATTTGATTCGGGAATGCGGCAATCTTCAAAAACCATCTCAGCCGTTTCACTTGCGCGCATGCCCAATTTGTTTTCTTTTTTGCCTGCATTGAATCCATGCGTTCCTCTTTCTACCACAAACGCAGTGATACCTCTTGAGTCTAATAATTCTCCAGTTCTTGCCAAAACAACAGCAATATTTCCGGTTGAACCATGGGTAATCCAATTCTTAGCCCCGTTTAAAACCCAAGTATCACCGTCTTTTTTGGCTGTAACCTGCATGCGCAAAGCATCACTGCCTGTATTGGCTTCCGTTAAACCCCACGCTCCTATCCATTCACCACTGGCCAATTTTGGCAACCATTTGCTTTTTTGTTCATGGTTTCCAAAGGCTAAAATATGACCGGTACACAAACTATTGTGAGCGGCCAAACTTAATCCAATGGAACCACAGACCTTAGAAGTCTCAACGATTGCCTCAACGTATTCATAGTATCCTAGGCCTGATCCGCCGTATTCTTCGGGCACCAATATCCCCATCATTCCTAGTTTTCCCATTTCTCTAAACAAATCAGCAGGAAAAGTTTGGGCTTCATCCCAAACCATCACATTAGGTCTGATATTTTTTTCGGCAAAGTCGCGGCACATTTGCCTAATCATTGTTTGGTTTTCGGATACAGTGAAGTTCATAAAGTTTGCAAAAATAAAAAATAATACGCCAAGATTATCTGATTCACATAAATTTAATATAGAATTTTATCTGTTCTATCGATTCTTTGGGCAAATTCAGGATTTTTTTAAAGTCATCAATACTTTTATATGGCCCGTGCTGCGTTCGGTAATTGATTATTTGACTTGAAATTTTATACCCAAAGTAAGGATGTTTATCCAATTGGTCTTTTTTGCAATTATTTAAATCAATTTTTACTATTAAATCTTCATTTACGCTGATTTTGTTCAATACTGCCTCGTAGGTCTCCGGTTTTACACCATAAACCTCTAGCAATTGATTGCTTGAATAAAACCCACCTAATTTGTTCCGAAAGGCCACAATTCTATTCGCCAATTTGCTTCCAATCATTGGGAGTGAAATCAATTGGTTGGTATCTGCGGTATTTAATTCGAGAATTTCAACTGGCTTTTTTGAATTTAAATAGGCCTCCTTTTGGTCATTTTTTCTGGTGCCTATATTGTTGCTTTCAGGTAATTTCACACAAGACCAAAGCTGGCGGATTAGATTTGAATCAATGCCATATACTTTTAAAAGATCTGATTTTGTTTTAAATCGCCCCCCTGCAGCTCTGTATCTTTGTATCCTTTGCGCTAAGTAGGAACTAAATCCGTTGTCTAGAAATGTTTGATAAGACGCAGTATTGGGATCGAATGGAATAAACTTTATTTTCCTTTTAAATGGCTTTTGTTTATCAAAAATCGGAGTGTTTTTCTCGATAGAATCTAATTTTGCCAAGAGCATTAATTCTGAAAAATCTGATCTGGAATATTTAATTGGCTGATCAAAACAGGGTAAAATTGAAAAAAAAGAAATAATGAGCAACAAAAAAAAGGCGGCATTACGCTCGCCTTTTGTAAAATCG
Organism: Chitinophaga pinensis; assembly: GCA_945888525.1. Classification (GTDB taxonomy): domain Bacteria; phylum Bacteroidota; class Bacteroidia; order NS11-12g; family UBA955; genus JABMMZ01. The sequence continues at coordinate 189,469 of CAMDAF010000001.1, read as the reverse complement.
AAATAGGATTTTAAATTATTCATAAATTTAGTTTAACCAAATTTATGAATAATTTTTAACAATTACAAAAATGCATTTACAACCTCATCTTGGTTGTACTTGCCTGATTCTAGGTTTTGTTTAATTTCTTTAAATGCTTTTATTGTTCTTTCTACGTCTGCTAAGCTATGGGCTGCAGTAGGAATTAAGCGTAAAATAATTAGACCCTTAGGAATAACGGGATACACTACGATTGAACAGAAAATATCATATTTTTCTCTTAAGTCAAATGTCAAGTGGGTAGATTCTGCAACTGTGCCACTTAAAACCACCGGTGTTACTGGGGTAGATGTGGTGCCAATGTTGAACCCTGCTTCTTTTAAACCACTTTGCAAGGCATTGACAATCTTCCAAAGATTTTCTTTGTGCTCAGGTTGTGAACGGATTAAATCCAAACGTTTTAAAGCACCAACCACAAGTGGCATTGGCAATGATTTGGCGTAAATTTGCGAGCGCAGATTGTATCTTAAAAAATCTAAGATGGGTTTAGGACCAGCTACAAAAGCACCAATACTGGCCATTGATTTTGCAAAAGTAGAAAAGTGTAAGTCAACTTGATCAACAACACCTTGCTCTTCAGCCGCACCACTACCCGTCTTTCCAATTGTACCAAAACCATGTGCATCATCTATAAACAATCTAAAATTATATTTGTCTTTAAGCGCAACAACACCTCTTAAATCACCTTGGTTGCCGCTCATACCAAATACACCTTCGGTGATCACAAAAATTCCACCGCCAGTTTTTTCAACCAAACGGGTGGCTCTTTGCAATTGTTTTTCACAGCTTTCCATATCATTGTGTTTGAACTGGAAACGATGTCCTTGGTGCAATCTTACACCATCTACAATACAAGCATGTGATTCAGCGTCATAAACGATTACATCATGGCGATCCACCATTGCATCAATGATAGACACTACGCCTTGGTAACCAAAATTCAACAATATTGCATCTTCTTTGCCTACAAAAGCAGCCAATTCTTTTTCAAGCTGTTCGTGTGGATTGCTGTTTCCGCTCATCATACGCGCACCCATTGGGTAAGCCATACCGTATTGAGCAGCTGCATCAGCGTCTGCTTTTCTAACTTCAGGATGGTTTGCCAATCCCAAATAATTGTTCAAACTCCAATTTAATTTTTCTTTACCGTTGAATACCATCTTAGGTCCTATTTCACCTTCCAATTTAGGGAAAGTAAAATAACCGTGCGCTTCCTTGATATGGGCCCCTAATGGTCCCATGTTTCTAATTACTTTTTCAAAAATATCAGCCATATAATTTATTTTTTTTAATGATTAGTTAATGTTGCCGCAAAAATAGATTTTTTTTATCAAAAAAGCACATAAAAAAAGCCCCCGTTTCCGGAGGCTCTATTATAAAAATAATTTTTTAATTCAAGCTATTGATATGAACCGATAGGCTTGATTTAAGGTTAGACGCTTTGTTCTTGTGGATGACATTGCGTTTGGCCAGTTTGTCAAGCATGCTAGCTGTTTCCACATATAGTGCAACAGCAGCTGTTTTATCAGTTGTTTCGCGAAGTTTTCTTACCAAATTACGTGTAGTCTTGTGCTGGTAACGGTTTCTTTCGTTCTTCACTTCAGTTTGCCTGATTCTTTTGATCGATGATTTATGATTTGCCATTTCTTAAAATAGGACTGCAAAAGTACGAATTAAAGACAAAAATCCAAACTTTTTTTAAAAAAAAGATTTATTCCCTAAGTTTTCGTCTTAATTTTGACCCGATTTGAAGGTATTAATAATTGGAAGTAGGATTCCTTGGCCACTCAATGATGGCGGTGCAATTGCCACATACAGCCTCTTGAAAGGCTTGTCGGAGCTTGGCATTGAGGTGCATTACATGAGCCTTAATACCAAAAAACATTTTGTAGATGAAGCGACAATCGCCAAAGAACTTTCATTTTTAAAGGCCATAAAGCCATTTACAATTGACACCAGTATTTCTCCAATCAAAGCATTGTTAAATGTATTTCAAACCCGTTCTTACAACATTGACCGTTTTACTTCATTAGAATTTAGAGACACTATTCAAGCGTATATCATTGAAAACAATTTCGATTTACTGCATTTTGAAGGTCTGTTTGTATCTCAGTACAAAGATTTAATAAAAACTAATACCCCTACTTTACTGAGGCAGCACAATATTGAATTCCATATTTGGAAGACACTTGCAAACACCACTCAATTTATTCCTAAAAAAATCTATTTAAATTTTCTCGCCAAACGTCTTGAAAAATTTGAAAAGCGAATCATTCAAAAATTTGATGCCGTTGTTAGCATTACTGAAGAAGACAATCATTTCATTTCAGCCCAAAACTTTAAGGGCTTTCAATGCGCTATACCTGCAGGGATAGAGATTAGAAAGAACAAAGATTGCAATATTGATTACCATTCTATTTACCATATTGGGTCAATGGAATGGATGCCCAATCAAGAGGCAATGGCATGGTTTCACAACGACATTTGGCCAAAAGTTACCAGCAAGAATAAGCTTGTTAAATTTTACATGGCAGGCAAGAATATGGCTGAATCTTATAATGCATGGAACACCAATCAATTTATTGTTGCTGGAGAGGTAAAAGACCAAGAAGCGTTTAAATCCAATAAATCAATTTTGGTTGTGCCGTTAAAAAGTGGCAGTGGCATACGTATAAAAACCATTGAAGCCATGTTGGCCAAAAAGGCAATTGTTACCAGCAGCCAAGGTGCTTTAGGTTTACCAATAAAGGATAATGAACATTGTTTAATTGCAGATAACTCAGAACAGTTTGCTCAAGCAATCATTTCTCTAACAGAAGACTTGGACTTACGAAATAAAATTGCAGAAAACGGCTACCATTTAGCCTTGCAAAATTTCAGCAATCAGGCTGTATCAAAGCGTTGGGAAGAATTTTATTTGAAATTAATTCATAACTAAATTTTAGCAAATTGACACCAAAAGACTTTGTTGAATTTGGATTGAAGCAAGTCAAAATAAAGGTGCAGAAAACAAACCTCAAATGAGCAGTTCCAAACCATCATAGGCCAGGTGAAATCCATCGGGCAACTGCGCATCCACTTCATGGTGCAAGCCCAACTGGTGGCTAATGTGTGTAAAGTACACCTCGGGTATTTCCAGTTCCCTACCTAAAGCGATTGCCTCATCGAGGGTAAAATGGCTGATGTGCTTTTCTCTTCTAAGTGCATTTAGGACCAATACTTTAGAGCCTTTGATTTTTTCCTTTTCAGAATCAGAAATAAAATTAGCATCGGTGATATAGGTAAAATCATTGATTCTAAAACCAAGCACTGGTAATTTATAGTGCATGACTTCAATCGGTTTGATGCAAACATCTCCAACATGAAAATCCAAATTGTTCTCAATGGTATTTAAATGTATATCAGGAATTCCTGGGTATTTAAAATCGGAGAATACGTATTGATACTCGCGTTTGAGGGCCGTTTGAACTTGAAGCGTTGCGTACACATCAATGGCTCTTTTATTGATGTAATTAAATGCACGGATATCGTCCATACCTGCAATATGGTCTTTGTGTTCGTGGGTAAAAACTAGGGCATCGAGCTTTTTGGTTTCAGAACGCAACATTTGTTGGCGGAAATCGGGGCCACTATCGAAAACGATGGTTTTACCTTCGCATTCAACTTTAATGCTGCTACGGAGACGTTTATTTAAAGGGTCAGTGCTTTGGCAGATTTGACAAGGGCAGGCAATTAAGGGCACACCTTGAGAAGTTCCAGTTCCTAAAAAGGTGACCTTGGTTTGCATTATAATTCTTCTTCGAAAGCAGCATCTTGTGACCCATCAAATTCATCCGAATCCTCGTCAGGATCTTCGCCTTCTTCACCAAAACCTTCCTCATCAAAATCCTCGTCAATCATAGGCGCATGCTTGCTCACCAGTTTATTGGCTATTTCATCAAATTCGTTTTCATCAACGGTTTTAAATCTTCCAATACCCTCATTTTGTTTTGGGGCTTTTCCAGCAGATTTAAAAACAATTGGATATGCAATGCCGCTGACATCATTTTGAATGCTTTGCAACTCAATATTTAAGGTCCAATTTTCATTAAAATCTGTGATAAAAATGAATTTCTGATGCGGATCGTTGATATGGTCTTTTAATTTAGAAGTTTCCATCAACAATTTCCCAGTGTCATTTAGGCTTATTTCCTTACCTTTTCTCCAATTGTCATCAGAACAATAAAACGAGCTTGGTAAATCTTTTTTAAAACCAATAGAATCTAACACGACTTCGTGTAAACTTAAAAACGAAGCAGAAGGTGCTATGTCAATAACACGAAAGATTTCTTCTTCTTCTTCAAACCAAACTTTAAAACGGTAAATCATATACTCTGCAAATGTAATTATATTTTTATTTTTTCTTCTATGCCCATTTCATTGGCTTTTTTAACTAAAAAAAGCATAGCAGTTTCTTTGTTATCCTCAACATCTCCGTCGAGAATTGCTTGTTTAACTATAGCTTTCAGATTGCCAATATCTTGTTTTTTAACGATGATAAAAGCATTCATAATATCTAAACCAGTAACTGGTGGTTGCCAATTTCTCAAGTAATCGCGCTCAAGTACATCTTTGATTTTAATTTCAACTTGCGCAAAATTCTTTTTGATGCGCTCAACCTTCTTTTCGTTTTTACTGGTAATATCGCTTTTACACAGCAACATTAAAGAATCGATATCCTCACCCACTTCCATCATTAACCTTCTAACGGCGCTGTCGGTAACAATCTCTTGAGACAAGACAATTGGTCTGAGGTGCAATAAAACCATCTTTTCGACGAATTTCATTTTCTCATTAAGAGGCAATTTTAATTTGGAGAAAATTGGTTTTACCATTCTGCTGCCCTTGTCTTCATGTCCATGAAAAGTCCAACCTATGCCTGGTTCAAAGCGCTTGGTTGCTGGTTTTGCAATATCATGTAAAATAGCGGCCCAACGCAACCACAGGTCCTTACTTAGCATTGCAAGATTATCGAGAACTTGTAGGGTGTGGTAAAAATTATCCTTATGGCTTAAATTGTTTTTTGTTTCAACACCAAACATATCGACCATTTCAGGGAAGATCAATTTCAACAAACCGGTGTCAAATAAATATTCAAACCCAATGGAAGGCATAGGTGAAAGAATTATTTTATTAAGCTCGTCTGTTATCCTTTCTTGTGAGATGATTGAAATTCTTTCTTTGTTTCTTTCTATGCCATCAAACGTATTTTCATCAATTCTAAACCCTAACTGAGAAGCAAAACGAATAGCGCGTAACATGCGCAATGGATCGTCGCTAAAGGTCGTATCAGGATCGAGAGGCGTTCTAATAATTTGCTTATCTAAATCATCGATGCCGCCAAATGGATCCACCAAATGTCCGAAATTGATTTCATTCAATGAGATGCCCATTGCATTAATACTGAGGTCTCTCCTTTCTTGGTCGTCTTTCAGAGTACCCTCTTCAACTAGAGGTTTTCGGCTATCTCGCCTATAGCTCTCTTTGCGCGCACCTACAAATTCAATAATTAAATCGTTGTATAAAATCTGAGCCGTTCCGAAGTTCTCAAAGTAAGTCAATTTAACTTTTTTCAAGTCCGACGCTACTTTTTTAGCAAAATCAATTCCTTTACCAACAACAACAATATCAATGTCCTTACTTTCTCTTTGCAAATAGATGTCTCTTACAAAACCGCCAATCAAATAAATTTCTATTCCGTCCCTATCGGCAACACGTCCTATTCGGCGAAACAAATCCTCATATTCTTCAAACAGATTGGGGCTTGGAAAATTCATCGCACAAAAATACATTAAAATTGGCAATTGAAGTGCTGAAAATGATTGAATTTCAAATTGAAACTGAATCTAAAAATGAACAGTAATAATGAATAAAGTTTTATATTTGATGACTCATTATGAAGATATTTTTAATTTCATTCAGCCTTGTTTTCTTTGGGCTTGCTTGTCAGAACAAGAGTAAAACTGTGGTAGACCGTATTATTTACAATGCCCATATAATTACGATGGACGATTCGATGCAAGAAGCAGAAGTGATGGTGGTAAAAGACGGTAAAATACTTGCAATCGGAAACAAGTCACTATTAGAGAAATATACCTGCAGAAGAGGCAATATGCAAGACCTAAAAGGACAATATGTTTATCCAGGTTTAATCGATGCCCATTGCCATTTTTACGGCTATGCCAAGACACTTTTAACTTGTAATTTGGTTGGAACCAAGTCGTGGGGAGATGTATTAAATCGCCTAGATACATTTGTCAAAAACAATCCAGGCGCTTGGATTCAAGGCCGTGGATGGGATCAAAACGATTGGACCATTAAAGAATACCCAAGCAATGACAGTTTAAACAGACGTTATCCCAATACACCAGTTATCTTAAAAAGAATTGACGGACATGCTGCCATTTGCAACAACAAAGCTTTAGAAATAGCTGGGATTATACCTGAACAAAATTCATCAATAAAGACATTGATTCTACCCTCTATAAGACAAGTTGAAGGAGGTGAAATTATTCTAAAAAATGGAATGGCAACAGGTGTACTCATTGACAATGCAGTTGATTTGGTTCAGAAATTTGTTTTAGAGCCAAGTCTAGACGAATTGGTGAAGGTGCTGCAGAAAGCAGAAAAAGAATGCTATGCATTTGGATTAACCACTTTAGCTGACGCTGGTTTGGATATTTCTGACTGTAAATTTTTAGATTCAATATCACAGAAAAAATTAATTTCAATTTACTTGTATCTTATGGTAAATCCTAATGAAGCAGGACTCAAGTATGCGCAAGAAAATGGAATTTCAGAAAACAACAACACCTATATTGGCAGTTTTAAATTGTATGCAGATGGCTCTCTTGGAAGCCGAGGGGCCAAGATGAAGCGTGACTATTGCGACCAACGCATGCATACTGGCATGTTGATGAAGAGTCCAAAATATTATGAAGATTTTTGCACTACGGTTTACCATAAAACCCAATACCAAGTAAACACCCATTGTATTGGCGATTCAGCCAATAAATTGATTTTAGAATTGTATGGTAGTTTATTAAAACCAAAGGAAGACAGACGGTGGAGAATTGAACACGCACAAATATTGGATCCTAAAGATTTTTATCTATTTGGCAAATATGGAATTATTCCTAGTGTGCAACCAACCCATGCCAGCAGCGATGCTCCTTGGGTTAAAGACAGGATTTGCGAAGACAGAATGCCGGGCGCATATGCTTACAAAACCTTATTAAATCAAAATGGATATTTACCCTTAGGGACAGATTTTCCGGTAGAATACATCAATCCAATTTTCACCTTCTACAGCGCCGTTTTCAGACAAAATGCAAATATGCCTGAGCAAGAAGCTTTTTTACCTAATGAGAGTTTAAGCCATTTAGAGGCTTTAAAAGGCATGACCATTTGGGCTGCAAAAGCTTGTAAATTAGAGCACAGAAAAGGAAGCTTAGCCCTAGGAAAAGATGCTGACTTTGTGGTAATGGATAAGAATTTATTAAGCATTAAAAAAGACGAGCTGTTGAAAACGAAAATTATTTCAACCTATAGAGCTGGTATTAAAGTCTATTAAATTAGATTAATGACCCAAAGCTTTATTAAGCGCATTCATTTTGAATTTTGAAATACTCTTGTTTGCTCAGTTTGTATAAATAATCCAAACGTTTTAATTCTGTATTGTAGTATTCGCTCACAAAATTCAGATGCTTCTCGATAATTTTAAGCGAAGCGATGTTAAAAGAATCTGATTCTGCAGATACAGATTCTGCATGTTCATTTTCAAATGCATGTTTAACCAAACCATTGAAAACTTCGCTGCCTATGCCCAAGCGCCAAAACTTTTTATTTAGTCTATATCCAAGCTCAATTTCATTCTCAGGATTGGTCGATAAAACAACAATGCCAACAAAATCGTGTGTCAATTTATTTTCGATGGCCCAAATCCAAAACTTATTATCGGTGTTCGTGTATTGTTGAATAATGCGGTTAAAATCGAGCAAACTTCTTGCTGCATCGATGCCATTTGTTTCGGTGTAAAACATCACATCATTATCGGCATGTAAATCAGAAAAATCCAAAAGGTCAGAATTCATTAAGCGCCTAACGAGCAACCTATTGGTTTGAAAAACTAGAGAAATATGCAATTATTTTAAAATTAAGTGTATGATTTAAAAACAGATTTAACCACACTTATATTTTAAAGAAACTAAAGATTAATGATTACAATATGAAAAAATATCTCAACAAAGGTAGATATAATTTAAAGATATTTTTAGTGCTTATTAAACCAATCTATATATTTCAAGCCATTGTTGCAATAATTGGGATCATGGGTTTTTGCGCGCCCATTGTCAGGGAATGGAGAACCTGTATTATGAATGTGAAATGCATCCTTGAATTTCTTTTCCTTCAAAGTTTCCCCATAGGTTAAATCTATCCATTTTGCACCATAATAAACGGCTTGATCTCCGCGAATGTCTCTAATTTTAATGTTCAACAATAGACATTTATACCCCATTAACTGAAATGGCCCCCAGCTGCTGGCTAAATTTCTCAAAGCTTCATCGTTTGCATCTTGCAACATTTCAGGTGTAACATGCTCATAATTGCTTAATTGTTTGAATTTGACTTTTTTTAATTTGCGGTAAACATGGTCTTCAAAACGTGCTTGGAACTTCTTCTTGCCGCTGCATTCCAGCATACATAAAGCTTTAAGATAGGAAGCTGATAGACCAAATACATTGGCCGCACTATCGATAGCAGCTCCATAGTTTTTAATTACCATTTCCTTGCCCCCGCGGGTATCGCCGGGTCCAAAAAATTTACCAGGTTTTAAGACAGGTAGAGCATACATCAGAAATACAACCAATGACAGGAGAATAATAAATAAAATAAATAAAGGTTTTAGCGATTTCATGGTTTGGATAGGTCAATTAATTCATCCCCTTTTTGATACGGCATATATGTGATAATGAACTGAAGCATTTCATCTGTGGTGCGCATACTTGCGCCAGCATTCTCAAATCGTTCACTTATTGTTTTCGGCGGATTATTGGGGTTATTGGGATTTTTTAAGGTGTTGTCAAATATTGCTTCTAAAACAATGGTACTTCCTTTTGGTACTTTTTGAGGCGATTGGTAGGTGTAAAAATATTGCCAACGAAATTGCCACTTAGGGATTGAAATTAATTTCAGAGTATCCCCATTTGGCTTTAAGGCATAGGCTTTAACAGACTTGCCGATTAAATGCATGTGAGGGTTAACCGTTAATATTGAGATGTCGTTGTAAATGGTCAATTTGGACACATGTTTACTAATGGTATTTGCTTGAACGATCAGCGCAGGGGTAATTTCAGAAACACCATTGGTGCCCATCATCAATTCATAGGTTGCCCGCTGAGGCGCTTGGTCTGAAAAGTAAACATAGATTTTAGAACTGTCAATTAAATGTTTGCGCGAGGGACCAAAGTGAAAATCATTGGCGACAAAAGCCCCTTTCTTGCCCATCAAAAAACCGCCAATTCCTTTTGGATATTTAACCCCGTAGGCTCCTGGCAAATAATTGACAGCCGAATGCACACGAAAAGGAATACTGCCATCGGCATTCACTAAATTCATTTCCATAAATTCTTTTGAATAGTTGGCCGATTCGATATCGGTTTTCATTAGGCCCGAGAATGGATTGCTTTCATCTGAAAACCTTAAGTAATGTCCATTGACATGGTGGGCATATTGGTATTGCCCTGGAATAAATTCCAAAGCTCTAACATAGCGCTCTTGGTTCATTTGATAAGGCAATTTAAGTACATAAAAACGGTCTTTATTGTCATTGAAAATTTCAATGTCTTGAAAGCTCAATATTAAATCTGGCTTACCAAGTGAAGACAGATTGTTTTCAAAATTGGGATACTTCAAAGCAGACAAATCACCTTTAGGACATTTGTTTTTAAACCAATTTTGAATTTGTTCTTTTTCAAAATCAGACAAAACCCTTTCATTTAAAAAATGACTGTAATTATGGTCTGCAGGCCAAGGAGGCATATAAGCTTTAGCTGTAACAAAAGCAACCATTTTTGCTCTCTTTGATACGTCATTGTATGTCATTAATGAAAAAGGGGCTGTGCCATTTTTATGGTGGCAAGGAGAACATTTGCTGTGAATAATTGGGGCAATATCTTTTGCAAAGTTTGGAACCGGTTTTAGGCTGCAGGCATTCCAAACAATACTAATTAGGCTCAATAAAACAACCAACAGCTTTGGTATATGGTATTTTAATGGCTTCATTTTTATGCAGCGAATTTAGTGCATTCTCAATATAATTTATACTTGCACTTGATTTTGATGTACCAATTGAGGTGAAACGGTCGTCAATCAAACCACTGTAATATGTTTTATTGTCCTTTATGATGATTGCCTCCGGAGTCGTATGCGCTTTCAATTGTTTGGTTAATCTATAATCTGAGTCTAGGATAACACGGTTAAAACTGATAGAATCAAATTCACACATTTCTTTGATCATTTCTTTGCTTTGTAAACCTGGAAAAACATAGTAAACTTGCACACTATCTAATTCCATTGACTTAAAAGTCCCTTGGTATTTTTGACAAATGGGACATTCTGAATTTAGAAAAATATAAACACACAATTTTGAATTCAAAGTGATTTTTGTACCCGACAACAATGTAAATGAAGATGCTTGATTGCATGCAAATAGAGCACAACTTATTGCAGTAAAAAAAACAGAATATAAAATGAACTTTTTCACTAAAGCAATATTAGTTAAAAAAGATTTAAACCAACAAAACATTACAAGTCAATCTGAATAGTACCCATAAAGTACCTTGGTAGGCCAACCCTTATGCCTTGAGGTCTTCTAGAAACGATATAACGTTCGTCAAAGATATTTTTAATGGTAAAGCTAAAGGTTGTTTTTAATTTACTTGCATTATAATAGAGGTTGCAATCGTATACCGAATAGTCTTTAATTTTGCCAATTCTGCCATCCAAAGACGGCAATTCAGTATTGAGCACATCACCAAATTGGCTACCGGTATAGTTGGCACTAAAAAGGAATCCTAAATTAAATTTTGTTTCATAATTCAAAGCATAGTTGAGATAATATCCAGGAGCGTAAGGTGTTTTATTGCCATTTATATTGACATTTACGGTACCATCTTTTACATATCTATCCTCAGAAAAGTATGCTTTAACATATGTTATGTTGTTGCTAAAAACGATTTTAGATTTTGTTTTAAACCAATCAGATAATTTTACATTATAGGACAATTCGAGGCCCTTGTGTATGGTTTCACCGCCATTTATCAGTCCTGCACCAGTGCCACCTGAAGACTCGGAGACAGGTATAATTTGATTGCTAAAATCCATATAAAACCCTGTAAATTCATAGGACAAAACCTTTTTAAACGCACCTCTCAATCCCAACTCATAATTCCAACTGCTTTCCGCATCCAATTGATAAACTTGACCTGAACTGGTAATGGCATCTTTTACCCTCGGTGGTGCATAGCCTTTGTGAATACCACCAAATACTGTCAAATTCTTAGACATTTGATAATTAATTCCTGCACCCGGAATAAGTGTTAATATTTCATTGCTGGCCAATAGATTTGTGTCAAGCAATTTAGAAACATTGTTAATTAAAAACGTATTTCTAAATATGTTCCTTTGGTAGTTGTAAGATTCTAATCTTAGGCCAAATGAAAGTATGAACTTTTTTGATAAATTCATTTTGTTCTGTGCATATGCACTAAAAGCATTACCTGTTCTAATCTCATCTTCTACCAAATCTCCAGTTCTAGAGTCAAGTTTCTTTCCATTTAGCCTTTGTTCAATAGCCCTTTCAAAAAGGTATCTCACACCTACATTTAGTTCTGATTTTACATTCCACAACTGGTATAGATATAAAAGTTTTGATTCAGAACCTAAAACCTCAAATTGCCTATTTCGATGGGCATTTGAGTTTCGCATAAATACAGCTCCATTTGGCAAACTGCTATCGCCCCATATAACACCTGTTAGTTTTGAAGCTGTTTTGCTTGATGAAAAATCTTGTCTTTGCCAATTTCTACTGGTTGTGTATCCATAAATTGTGGTATTGAACTTAAGTTTTTTACTTATATTTTTGTTAAAGGAAGCGCTTAAAGAATACCTTTTAATGTCTAAACGGTCGTCGGGCGCCATCAAAACAAAATCTTGCCCACCTTGGTCATACATGGTTTGTGTTAAACCAATATATGTAGAATTTGACAATTCATTATACAAGCCAATTTTTACTATGAGTTTGGTATTCCTGTTGAAATCGTAGACTAATTTTGTGCTAAAATCTGTTATTCCAAATTTTGCATAGCCTAATTTATCTGCCTGTTTGTGCAATAATGTTGCAACAATGCCTAATTTCTCAAATGAATTGCTGTAATTAAGCAAAGTAGACTTAAATCCACCCTCACCGATGCCGAGCTTAAATCGCAATGATTGTTTTGGTGTAGGGTTCATTGTAATGTAATTTACCACACCCCCTATCGTTTGTGGTCCGAACATAATTTGACCACTGCCTTTCAAGACTTCTAGTCCAGACATTCGATCTATTACAGGACTGTAATACATCTCTGGTTCGCCATAAGGATTTAAAGAAACAGGTATTCCGTCTTCTAAAACCAATACACCTCTGCTTCGATCTGGATCCATACCGCGCATGCCTATATTTATGCGCATGCCAGCACCCTCCTCATCCACAACATGAACACCAGAAATCTTTCTAAACATTTCATTTGCGGAAATTGGGTTAGATCTTTTAATTTCGGCCATCGACAAGGTTGCGACTGAACCTGCTATACTTTTAAATAACCCATCACTTTTTGAACGAACGATAACCGAGTTTATATCGTTTATACTGGAATCCTCATTTTGAATAGGTAAGCTTGAATTTTGTGCATAGCCGGCTATGTGAAGCAATAATAAAACGCTTAGAAAATATATTTTTTGCATCTAATTTAGAATCGATTTAAATAAGGCTGCAATGTTATCACTAAAAAATTTAATAAAAAAACTTATTTAGAATAATTCTAAACAAATATGATATGCATCATAATAAGATAACAAAGAGTTAACGTTTTAGATTTTTCTTTAATGAATTTGCGACATTCCTAGCAACAATCAGACGTCCAAATTGATTGTAATGCTCGGTCGTCCAATTCTTTTCACCGAAATACCCACCAGGAACAGATTCTAAATTATCGACCATTACAACACCCATGCTGCTATAACGGGCAAGCAACAAATCTCGGTTAGCTTTCATAAAATAGACCAATTCTTTACCGACCAAACTGTCTGCCCATTCAATATTTTCAGCCATTAGATTAAAATACAATTTGATGTTTTTTTGTTTGCAAACCTTTACGATGGCATCAAAATCTTTAATTCTTGGATTGGTATTGGTATCGATTTGAAAGGCATACGCTTTGATGTAATGGTCGGCCAACTCTCTTTTAGGAAAATCTTCACCCCCTTGTGGCAATGGAAATTTCTCTTGCTCGCACCAACGTTTGATGGTCTTAAATTGCAATGGAAAATCAACTTTCAACGTATCGAATTCAAAGGCTTCTAGCATTTTCTTGTCTTGCGACTCAGCACTAGGATTTTCATAGTAGCCCAGGGCAGCGCACATTCTATTGTAAATTGGATTGCTGTTGTAATAGAAACATTTTGCACGCATCAAAGCACCTTCTTGGGTAGACAATATCCACGGCTTGTCGAATGACCTTAGATTCATCGTAACAACCAAATGCTTTACTCTGCTTGCAGGATCAATCATATTTACAATTGGAAGAAACATGCCTGCATGGTAAGCAGGAACCTGCATTCCACTTAATCTAAAGCCTGGCAAACTGTCATTGATCATGTCGCTTATGGTTCGTTTGTCTTGGTCTTCAGGTGCAATCCAATAGTTTGAAGACTCTCCAAGATATAAAACATCATTGTGCCATTCAAATTCCAGGAGGTTAAACAACATTGGACCTTGGTCTTTGAGCTCAGGAACCCAATATATTTTTTTGTAAACAAAAGCGCTTATTGAAACCGTCAATGCCAAGGCCAATACTTTAAAGCTTATATGTTTGATGTTTACTTCCATTAGAATTTAAAATAAATAAAAGCACTGTATTCTGAACCACAAACGGTGAGAATACAAAAGATTAAAAAGCAATAGAGCGTCCACCGTTGAATGCCAGAATAAGAGGCACAAAATTGATCGAAGCGTTTGTTTCCCCGGGCTAATTCTAAAACTCCAAAAATCAATAACAATAGGAAAATATAGGGCTGTGTATCCAAGTGCCTTTGTCCGTCTAGACCACCAAGCAAACCATTTATTACTTGAATTGCCTGTTCTAAATTTTCGGCTCTAAAGAATATCCAAGCAAAAGATACTGCAAAAAATGTAATCAATACATTTAAGCATTTAAATTTCAATGAGAATGGGAAGAAACGTTCAACAAGATAAAAGACACCATGCAAAGTGCCCCAAATCAAGAAGGTGTAATTGGCACCATGCCATAATCCACTCAAAACAAAAACCAACATAATGTTTAGTATCCATTTAGAGTGAGACACTCTATTTCCACCCAATGGAATGTATACATAATCGCGAAACCAGGTACTCAAAGAAATATGCCAGCGTTTCCAAAATTCACTAATATTAGCAGAGAGGTAAGGACGGTTAAAATTGTCCATTAATTCAATGCCAAATAATTTTGCTACACCTTGGGCAATTAATGAATAACCAAAGAAGTCGGCGTAAATTTGAAAACCAAAGCTCAAAACACCAATGATATTCCAGTAATATTTCCACTTACCAGGGTCGTTAAAAATAGAGCTAACGGTATAAGAAAGATTGTCGGCTATAACCATTTTTACAAAAAAACCGTAAAGCATAAGTCTAAAGCCTAACTGCAAATTTTTATATACTAATTTATGCTCAACTTTCAATTGCTCATTTAGATGCTTAAAACGTTCAATAGGTCCAGCTACCAGTTGTGGAAAATACGACACAAAAAGTGCAAACTGCCCAAGATGCCTCTCTGGTTTGGCCCTTTTGTAATAAACATCCAGTGTGTAACTCATGGTTTGGAAGGTATAGAATGAAATACCAACTGGCAGCGACTTACCCAAAAAATCGAGAAGGCCTTTTAGTGTTTGGTGCGGACTAACTAGATCTTGCATCCATGAGGTACTGCCGATGAAGAAATAAAAATACTTGAATAAAAACAGTATACCAAGGTTAATACCTAAACTTAGAGTTAGCCATCTTTTTCTTATAAATTGATTGGGGGAGTCTTCAATTTTCAGTGCACAGAAATAATCCAATACGGTTGAGAAAGCAATGATTAAAAGAAATTCTGCTTTCCACCAACCATAAAAAATGTAAGATGCAACAAGAAGGACAATCCATCTATACTTTTGAGGAATAGAGTAAACTGCTGCAAAGACCAGCGGAAGGAACAGAAAAAATATCCAGGAGTTAAACAGCACGATTAAAATGCAAATCTAATCGACGCGGGTATAAAAATAAAATTTCTCATCAGAAATATTTGAATTTTAAAAAATTGAGATCAAATCTTTAAGCACTAAATCAGGCCTAACGACCCCTATTTCCCAAAAACCATTGCCTCCAAACCTATTTTCCCTTTTGTTGTTGTTGAAAATTCGAGATTGTTTGAACACATTTAGTAACGCGTACCTGTTATTGGCTTTGAAAAGTTCTTCTTTGGTTTTATATTGGTTTACATGAAGCCAAATATCGCAATTTTCAGACGCTTTGAGCACAAGTTCAAGACTTAAAGGATAAGAAAACAACTCGTTTTTATTTTTAAAAACATAGGTGCCATTCGCATCTTCTATTAATTTAGCAGTATAACTATTGCCACCCGGAACATTCCAAACATCCGAATAAAGGGCATCCGTTAAAACAAGAGGCTTTAACGACTTTGCTCTATTAATTGAAATTTGTTTTTCATACCTATTCGCTATACCGTCAAACAAACTATCGGCTTTGCTTTGGCAGTTAAATAAAAACCCAAATAGTTTAATCCATTCTGCGCGGGCCAGAGGATTTTGTTCTTTGAAATTATCGCAGAATACAAGCTTAATACCCGACTTTTTTAAACGTTTAATTAAAGATTGGTCTTGTGAAGAAAAAGAACTGCATATCAAAACATCTGGCCTCAACTGCAATAGCTTGCTCAAATTAAGCTGCCCCTCCTCACCTATTTCTATGGTTTTTTGTTGCTCAAATCTTTTTAACAACAAACTGTCACAGTAATATTTATAATTATCAACGCCAATGATTTGATCTTGTTTTTCTAAAAGTTCAACATAACCAGCAAAAACTGATGACAGCACGACCATTTTTGGGTTTGAAGGAAGATCAGAACTTTTAATGCTCCATGTGGTATCAGTTCCATCAAGGAAAAACAATTGAGAATAAGAATCAAAATTCGCTATTCCAAACATATTGGAATAGTCAATTTCTTCAAAAGATATAGGATGTTCAATTGTTAACTGTTGTATATTTGGTTTACAAGCAGTTAGGAATAAAACACAAAAAGCACAATAAATGAACTTCAATTATTCGTTCATTAAAATCGCATTGGGCGCAATTCCGGCATCAAATTCTAAGGTTTTATTTCCCGAAAGGTCATATACCATCACTTTTCCAGCCGAGTTAAAATCGCCTGCATCGGTTACGTAGATACTTGAATTGGATGAATTATAGGTTAAGCTGTAAACGTTTCTGCCAGCCTCTAAAGTTTTAAACTCAGATATATTTCCTGAAAGATCCATTTTATAAATCACATTGTTTCCCAAAGAAAAATACAATAGAGCTGTGTTGCTTACGTATACCATTGATCCGCCATAACTACCAGAGCTTAAGTTAAACGAACTTTCAATACTATTTCCAAGATTGATGATTTGAATTTTTCCATTTTCGATGACACTGCCATTGTTCCAATCGACTACCCCTGTGCAAAGAACCGCTAGTCTTGAAGCCCCAATATTTACAATTTTACTTAATCCAGACGCTGTTGCGATTGAATCCACTATAGCATCGTTGAGCGAATTAAGAACCATTAATTTATTGTCAAAAGTGGTGACATAAACTTTTTTATTCATAAGCGCCATTTGGTCGCTGTTGTGAGATATTTCAATGGACTTTGAAATACTATTAGTGTTTAGATCTAGTACTTTGATTGAATTGGAGTAAAAGTTACTTACATAAGCTTTGTTGTAGGATACATCTAATACATATCTTGGAGAAGGCGTTGAAATTGTACTCACAGATTTGAATTCACTTTGCGACACAACCTCAATTTTATTTGAATTGTTTACAACGATGTAAAAATTGTTCCCAATTAGAGACATAGATTGTACCACATCGCCTAATGGCAAGCCATTGGCTTTTTTGAAAGCATCGAGATATGTTCTTGACCCAGGTTTATACAGGCCGATACTTCCATTTGATTTTCCAAATCCGCCTTCATTAACAACAAAGACACCTTTATAATTTTCTGTTTCAACCTTTAGGTCTTGGTCTTTCTTACAAGATGAGAAAGCAATTAGCGCTACTGCAATGAAACTGCATATTTTATTTTTGTTCATAATTGATGTTGTATTTAAATGTCATTTGATAATTTCTGAGTGGCATAGGTCTATTTTCAAACACATAATAGTTGGTGTTTAATAGATTGCAGACCGTAAATTCAATGGAACTCCTAAAAGATTTGTAATAAAAATCTCTAGCTACAGAAAAATTCAACAAGGTGTAGGCAGGCAGCAAACCATCTATGTGGTTGTCTGCAGTTGCATATCTACTACCGGTAAATGTAGAACTTAAAGAGATTTTATTGTTACCAAATAGATATTGAATATTGGCAATGCCAGTTTGTTGAGGTGTGTAAAACAATTGCTTGCCAACAATAGATTTGTCTGGGCCATATACATCGGAGTTAATACTCGATACAAATTGGTAGCGTGCAAAGAATTTAAGAAAAGCATTGCTGTTAATTAAATACTTCCATTCTGTGGCTAATTCAAAACCTTTACTTTCAATTTCCTTTGCATTTGTGGCCTTCCATGAAGAAGCCCCACCGCTGGGAACCCATAAAATCCAATTATCAACTTGGTGGTAAAAACCGGTCATCCCTAATTTAAAATTCTTAGATTTTAATTCTACACTTAACTCATGTTTTTTGCCTTTTTCTGGCAATAAATTCAGATTCCCACCACCTTGCCAATACAAATCGTTAAAAGAAGGAAGCCTAAAGCTATAGGCTGAGTTTCCTTTTATTTTTAAAGATTTAGAGGCTTGAAATTCAACGCCAAAATCAGGGGTTACAGGTGCTAAAACTGAATTGGCAATCAATTGTCTATCGGCAATACTAATCTTTAATTTGGGCGATTTAGTGACCCAAGTTAATTTTGCAAAAACAGAGCTTAAATTCCTCTCTATTCCTGAACGGTATCCATCTGTCCAAGCTTTTTGGTGCGTGTTGTTTAAGGAGGTTAATAACTCAAACGAACGGTTTAATTGTGTTTTAAATTCCGATTCAACAATTATGGATTTTGCAGCATTATAGGCGTCTGGATAAAACAAATTGAAATAATTTATATTTTCAGAGGTATAGGCGATTTTATTCAACAAGCTCGATTTCTGATTTAGTTTATAGTCATGCTTTAAAAGCACCATCGTGTTGTAATCGTCTTGATGTTCTTGCGCCAACAAAGAGACGCCCATAGCAGAGGGCAGTTGTCTTTTAGATTCAAGGTACCAATAGTTAAAATAAAATGAATGTTTTCTGTTTAGACTTATCGAGGCTTCTTGCATAATACCATGTTGCATAAACAGGTTGTTTTGAAGTCTTTCTTTAGGTTTGTCTGGTTTAAAAATATTATAATATTTGAAATCATTATCAGCTTTTCTGCTTACAAATCGGGTATTCAGAAAGATTTTATTCAATTTAATACTGGAGCCAAAACCAAGATTGAATTGTCCAAAACTACCAACACCAATTTCGCCATAAACCCTCTGGTTTTCTTTAATTTCATTGTTGAGGATAATTGCACCAGCAATTGCCCCATTTCCACAAGAAGCGGCGTTCGCGCCTGTTTCAATCGAGGCTTTGTCTAGAAAAAAAATAGGCAAAAGATTCAGGTCGAGTATACTGTTCATGCAACTTTGGAGATTTATTCCATTCCATAAAATTGCTGTGTGTTGAGCTCCCATTCCGCGCATTGACGAACTGGCCAAACTCCCTGGACTGTAGTATTTAATAAAAAGAGCACTGTTTTTATTTAACACATCGGCCAGACTGCCATCTTGACCACTAGGCAAATTGATTTTAACAGAGCCAGAGTTAAGATTCCCTTTGCTGGCGATAAGTTCAAAATTTCTCCAAATAGAAGTGTCTCCATCTTTTGTGGCATGCAAAAGAGGTGCAAGTAATATAGACGATATGAGCAATAATGCCTTCATTGGTCAAAATGCGCACAGCAGCGGAAAAACAGAAATGCACAATGGCTTAGTATTGATACACCTCAGGCCTTTTCTCCGAAAGCCATGAAACATGATTGGCAAGGCAGGTCTTCTGACTCGTTTCATGATTTCCGAACCTTCCCATCAAAATAGACAGTGGTGTTTAATCGGAAATTGTATCCTAAAATACAGAAACATACAGCATCGGGAAATGTCAGGGATTTTCACCCTTGTTCCCTTTTAATCCAATTTTAATTACTTAAAATTTGGAACCGTTACCGGAGGCAAATATATAATAAAAACTAAACAAAAAATATTTTTGTTCATTTTTTTTTAAACAATATCTAGCTTGATATTTTTACACATGCATGTCAGCACAAAACAAACACCTATTGAGGATTATCAACATTTTGGGGATGATTTTTAAATATTTCGCCACTTAATAATATTGCAATATAGTCTACATTTGCATTCGATGCGTTTACTACTGACTTGCTTGCTGTTAATTTTGAGCTCAATTCTTAGAGCACAAGAATTGACAGTTGTAAAAGGGAAAATAATTGATCTTAAAACAAACGAGGTTATCACGGGAGCTATGATGGTTTTTGCCGGCACAGAAGACCGATGTGTCAGTAGTTTTGAAGGTACTTTTACAGCCAAAACCAGAAGCAATTCAGACACTTTAATTGTTTCTTATGTTGGGTACGAAACTCAGAAAATAAAAGTCAGCCAAGGCATTACTCAAGTGGTTCAAATTAAAATGAATGCGAAGGAGACCACCTTAATTGGTGTGAAGACGGTAAACAAAGTTAACAGAGCAATTAAGTTAATAGAAAAAGCACAAGGCAATAAGATCTTATACAATATTGAAAAATTGAATTCATTCGAATGCGAAAGTTTTACTAAAATTCAAATTGCTGTCAACAATGTTTCGGAAGAACTCAAAAACAAACGCTTGTTAAAAAGTGTTGAAGGCTTATTTGACACCCTTTCTTATTTAAGCGAGGACAAGAACAAATTGGTTTTACCAATATTTTTATCCGAGAATTTAAGTAATTTTTATTTCAATAAAAACCCCAAACAAATTAAGGAAGTAATCGTTGCATCTAGGGTAAAAGGGGTTGGCGTAGAGGATGGGACCTTCTTATCTCAGTTATTGGGCTCAACATTTCAGCAATATAATTTCAACGATAATATTTTGCCAATACTTGAAAAAAGTTTCATCTCGCCAATTAGCAAATCATCATTAACTTATTATAATTTTAAGTTGGTTGGGTCTAATTACCCTGAAGGCAGCAACAAGAAAATATACCAAATAGAAGTAACCCCTAAAAACCCTCTAGATTTGGTATTCACCGGCTATATATGGATTGAAGATTCAACATTTGCATTGCGGTCTTTGACACTAAGCATCACCAACAAGGCCAATTTGAATTTTGTTGAAAAACTTAAAATCACCCAAGTGCTTGAGCCTACAAGCAGCGGCGCTTACATGCCAGTTAAAACAAGAATTTTGATTGACATAGCAGAAATATCAAAAAAGTCAGCTGGAATGATTGCAATGTTCAGCAATTCGTATGAAAGGATTTTAGTTAACTCTGAAAAAACCAGGAAATTTTTCGATTATCCTATCACACTAAAAGAGGATGCAACACAAAAATCTGATGCCTATTGGGATAGTGCCAGGCATGAAGAATTATCAGATGATGAGAAAAGGGTTATTGCAATGATTGATACCTTGACCAATGTCAAAGTCATTAAAAACTATGTTGAATTTATCAATATTATATTTAATGGTTACAAGACCTTTGGTAAAATAGATTTTGGTCCTTATGCCTTAGTTTACGGACGAAATGCAATAGAGGGGAATCGAGTACGAATAGGTGCAAAAACAAATTTCAGTTTCAGCAAACGCTTCATTTTAAGTGGATATGGAGCCTATGGTTTTGGCGATAGACAATTTAAATACAAGGCTCAGGCTGAGCAGGTATTAAGTCGAAAACATTGGACTATGCTGGGGTTGTCGTACAAAAAAGATGTTGAACAGATAGGTGTAACCGACGACTATTATGGATCGAGCAATTTGTTTACGGCCGTTTCAGTATTCGCCGCAAGTCAATTGAACCGAACACAAGAATCTAAGCTTTGGTTTAACAGCGAGTTTACCAAAGGCTGGAACGCAAAGATTGTGTTGATGCACAAAGAATATCAATTTGCGCCTGTTAATAAATTCAATTTCGCCTATTTTGATACCCCATCAGATACCCTAAATAAATCGAGCAATTTTACCAATGCCACAGCAACCTTTAGTTTGCGCTGGGCACCAAAAGAATATTATCTACAAAATGACAACGAAAGGGTAAGACAATCAAAACCAGGAGGACTTGCATTGTCTGTCAACTATACCAGAGGAATAAAAGGCGTGTTAGGAAGCAGGTTTAATTACAACCGCTTAACAGCCACAATTGAAAAAGGCCTTAGTTTTGGCTATTGGGGACGAACAGATTTTACTTTGTCAGGCACAAAAATATTCGAAGCACTTCCCTATCCATTATTGGAGGTTCATAGGGGTAACCAATCTTTTGTATACAGTACATCTTCTTATAACTTGATGAATTTTTTTGAATTCATAACAGATAAAAGTGTATTTTTCAAAATGGAACATCATTTCAATGGTGCAATTTTTAACCGTATACCCTTAATGAAAAAATTAAAGTGGAGGGAGTTTTGTGAAGGGCGCGCTGTTTTGGGCGGAATTAGTCAAAAGAACATCGATTTAATTCCACAATGGGACAACAAAAGCATTGAAGTAACTCCAATTGACAATAGAATAAACCGAGATCCTTATGTTGAAGTTGCTTATGGAATTGAGAATATTTTTAAAGTATTGCAAATAGTTGCAGTTCACAGAATAACACAATTGAACACCCCAGGCGTTAGACGCTTTGGCATCAAGATTGGTATGAGTGTTTCGTTTTAATAAAGAGTAAAAAAATGAATATTTTAATCATTATCCCATCTCGCTTCGGCTCTAGCCGTTTTGAAGGCAAACCATTGGTAGATATTCATGGCAAATCTCTGGTTAAACGCACCTATGAACAGGCTTTAAAAACAAATTTAAAGGCCAAGGTAATTGTTGCTACAGACGATGATAGAATTTACAAGCACGTTCAAGAATTTGGAGACAGTGTGATGACATCCTCAGAGCATCTAAGTGGCACAGACCGGTGTTTTGAGGTTGTAGGAAAATTAACTGAGCCGTTTGATATTGTGGTTAACTTGCAAGGCGATGAGCCATTTATATTGCCAAGTCAGATAGAAGCTTTGGTTAAAGCGTTTGAAAACCCAGAGGTTGAAATTGCAACCCTAAAAAAACCAATTTTAAATTCTTCTGAGTTATTCAATCCAAACATCGTGAAGGTTGTGACTCAAAAAAATGGATTGGCCCTGTATTTTTCTAGACATAGTATACCATATATTCGAAGTAAATCCGAAGACCAATGGACAAGCACAAATCACTTTTACAGACATATTGGCATTTATGCCTTCCGAGCCAATTTGGTTAAAGAACTAAGTCAACTCAAGCCATCTGAAATGGAAATCGCCGAAAGTTTAGAACAATTAAGGTGGCTCGAAAATGGATATAAAATTCATGTAACTGAAACAAATTTTGTCAGTCCGGCCATAGACACACCTGAAGATCTTCTGACTGTTGACAATTTCTTGAAAATGAATCCTGAGATGATTTAATAAAAACGCCTACATTTGTCATCCGGTTATCTGCTCCATCTGCAAGCTAAAAAGACTTCATCTTTTCATTGAATTCTAATTGTTTTCAGGACTTCATTTAACCACACTTTATTATATGGAACAGAAATGTAAATACGTTTTCGTAACCGGCGGCGTTACATCCTCATTGGGGAAAGGCATCATTGCGGCCTCATTGGCAAAATTACTACAAGCAAGGGGTTATAGAGTAACCATCCAAAAGTTCGACCCTTACATCAACGTCGATCCTGGAACTCTTAATCCTTATGAACACGGCGAATGTTATGTTACGGAAGATGGCGCTGAAACAGATTTAGATTTGGGCCATTATGAGCGTTTCCTGAATGTGCCGACATCTCAAGCGAACAATGTAACTACAGGTAAAATTTACCAAACAGTCATTGAAAACGAAAGACGTGGAGATTATTTAGGTAAAACGGTTCAAGTTGTACCACACATCACAGATGAGATAAAACGCAGAATGAAATTACTTGGAGAATCAGGTAATTTTGACATTGTACTAACAGAAATTGGCGGAACAGTTGGAGACATTGAATCTCTTCCATTTATAGAAGCCGTAAGACAATTAAATTGGGAGTTGGGTGATGACAATACCATTGTTATACATTTAACCTTAATACCTTATTTATCAGCTGCAGGTGAATTAAAAACCAAGCCAACACAACATTCAGTAAGATTCTTGCTAGAAAGTGGTGTGCAGCCCGATATTTTGGTTTGTCGCACAGAGCATCCTTTAAATGCGGAAATTAGACGCAAAGTGGCTTTGTTTTGCAATGTCAATGTTAATGCAGTAATTGAAAGCATAGACTTAGCAACGATTTATGATGTGCCTTTGGTAATGCTTAAAGAGAAGCTGGATAAAGTTGTTTTGGCAAAATTAAAATTACCGGCTAAGCATGAGCCATTATTAGAGCAATGGAAAGAGTTTTTATCCCATGTCAAACACCCTAAAAACGAGGTTCAAATTGCTTTGGTAGGAAAATATGTTGAATTACCTGATGCCTATAAGTCGATTAACGAAGCCTTCATCCATGCGGGTGCGGCAAATGAGTGCTCTGTTAAAGTAAAATATGTTCACAGCGAGTTATTGACAGATGAAAATGCAGCCGATAAATTAAAAAACTATCAAGGCATATTGGTAGCTCCTGGTTTTGGAGGAAGAGGAATTGATGGCAAATTGGTTGCAATTAAATATGCGCGTGAGAACAATGTCCCTTTCTTTGGCATATGTTTGGGTATGCAATGCAGTGTAATTGAATTTGCGCGCAATGTAATGGGGCATACCGATGCGCATAGCGTAGAGATGAAGCAAGACACCAACTATCCAGTAATTGATATGATGGTAGAGCAAAAAGCAGTAACTCAAAAAGGTGGCACAATGCGCTTGGGTGCATACGATTGCAAGCTAAGTAAAGGCTCTTTGGCTTCAAAAATTTATGGCAAAAGTAAAATTAGTGAACGTCATAGGCACCGCTATGAATTTAACGGCAAATATTTGGCTGATTTCGAAAAACATGGTATGATGATTACGGGAACAAATCCTGACACAGGTTTGGCAGAAATAGTAGAAATTCCAAAGCACCCATTTTTCATTGGCGTACAATTTCACCCAGAATTGAAAAGCACTGTAGAAAATCCACATCCAATTTTTGTTAAATTTATCAAAAAAGCGATAGAGATAAAAAGCATTTAATTTATAAGTAATTATATTTGAAAACATGGTTTAATTAACCATGTTTTTTTTATGGCAAAAATCAAAACATGAAAGAAAGGATTATTCAAACCATGAAATGATTTTTTACTTTTAAAAAACATTTATGGTAAAAAATTGTTCTTAGAATAATGCCAATAAAGCTTCAAAAGAAAAAGCCAATCCATATCCGAATAACTGAGGATGAGGTTAAATTGGTCTTGGAAAGCGAAGAATCTAAAGACAGAATCATCGAAATGGCTTGGGAAGATCGAACGCCATTTGATGCAATATACTTGCAATTTGGCTTATCAGAATCTGATGTTAAGTCGCTGATGAAAAAAGAACTAAAATTCAGTTCTTACAAGCTGTGGCGTGAGCGTGTTGAAGCCTGCAAGACCAAGCATGCAGCAAAACGCAATCAAGCAATTGACCGATTCAAATGCAGCATGCAAAAGTTAATTAGCAACAACAAAATATCTAAGCGATAATATTTTCATAAAAAATTGAAGTTAAATTTTCTTTGTGTAACAAAAGTTACTGAATCACAAATGAAAATATTTGAATTTTGCCTCTCAATTAATCTATTTGTAAGTCATGATTCAAAAACTTCTATCACATAAACTGTTATTTATTGGCATTGGTTTGGGAGCTATCTTTGGATATTTGTACTACCATTACGTAGGATGTGCTAGTGGTACTTGCGCTATTACTTCAAAGCCATTAAACAGCTCAGCCTATGGCGCTTTGGTGGGTGGATTAATTTCAGATATGTTTAAATCAAGAAATAAAAAATGAATATCCAAGAATTGGTAAAAAACAAGCAATGTACAGTTGTTGATGTGCGCTCTTTAGAAGAATTTCAAGGTGGTCATGTAGTCGAGTCAATTAACATTCCGCTTCAAGACATTCCTAATCAAATAGAAGTCTTAAAAAAAGCAAAAAAACCATTAATACTCTGCTGTGCATCAGGCAATAGAAGTGGACAGGCACAAAAATTTTTAACGGCTCAAGGTCTTGAGTGTTATAATGGTGGTTCGTGGATGGACATTAATTAATACTTGTCATGTTAAATACGATTAAACAATTATTAGGTCTAGGTCCTAAGGTAGATTATGCCGCTTTGGTAAAACAAGGTGCTATTATTTTGGATGTTAGAAGCAAAGGAGAATTTGCAGCAGGTCATATAAAAGGCTCGTTAAACATCTCTGTTGATACCTTGGGTAAAAACCTTGGCCAATTAAAAGACAAACAAAAACCAATTATCACCTGCTGCGCAAGTGGAATGAGAAGCGCATCAGCCAAAAACATTTTAAAAGCAAATGGTTATGAGCAAGTATTTAATGGTGGTTCTTGGATTGGATTAAAAAATAAAATCAATTAAAATGAAAAAACGCCTTTTAACTGCTTGGACCTTTCAAAGAGGATTGTATTTGGCAATGGGAATTACCATTATCGTGCAATCAATCATCTCAAAACAATTCATAGGAACTCTCTTAGGCGTATATTTTGCTTCTATGGGATTGTTTGCTTTTGGATGCGCCAATGGAAATTGTTTTGGTGGAAATTGTGAGACCCCTCCTATGAAAAAATCTGATAAAAAGATTGAAGATGTTATCTTTGAAGAAGTAAAGTAAAATACAAAAAGTATAAAATCAAAAATGCATAAAATAACAATTGTACTGGTCGCTATATTGTCACTTGCTTCATGCAATCAAGCCAATAAAAACCAACAAAAAGAGCTTTTAAGCCCTACTGAATTTTCAAAGAAAATCAGTGAAACAACATTAGCCCAAATTGTAGATGTTAGAACACCGGATGAATTTAGAAAAGGTCATTTAACACATGCACTAAACTATGATTGGAACGGCAGTAATTTTGAATCTGAGATTTCAGGTCTAGATAAAAACAAACCTGTTTTTGTTTACTGCTTAAGTGGCGGAAGAAGCGGCAGTGCAGCGAGTAAAATGCGCTCTGATGGATTTAAAGAAGTATATGAACTCGAAGGAGGTATCATCAAATGGAGGGCTAAAAATCTTGAAGAAACTACAGAGAACAAGACAATGCCTGCTGGTTATTTGCTAGAAGATTTTCAAAAATTAATTCAATCGGATAAACTGGTATTGATTGACTTTTATGCCGACTGGTGTGAACCTTGTTTAAGAATGAAACCATTTTTAGAAGAATTAACAGTAGAACAAGCAAGCACATTAAAAATAATACGCATCAATGCTGATGACAACCAAGCCTTATTAAAATCTTTAAATATTGAAGGTTTACCAGAATTGCAATTGTATCAAAATGGAATTTTAAAGTGGTCGCACAATGGATTCATGTCTAAAGAAGCAATTTTAAAGCAACTGGAATAAAGTTAAGAGATATATTTAATTTACCCCTAGATTTGCTATTTACTAAGAAATTGAAATGGAGACACAGAAAAACAATCCACTACACGGTTTAACTTTAGAAACTATTTTAGTTTATCTGGTTGAAAAATTTGGCTGGGAAGAACTTTCTGATGAAATCAGTATCAATTGTTTCAGGACCAACCCAAGTCTTAAATCGAGTTTAACTTTTCTGAGAAAAACCCCATGGGCAAGGACTAAAGTTGAAGGTTTCTATCTATACGTTAAGCGCAAAGAGTCTCAAGGTAAAATGTAGAACCTAAAAAAATATTTTCTTTACAACAACAAGGACAATAGTGCCAATGACAAGTAAATATAATTTGTATTCCTTCTTACCCCAAATCTTTAAATGGTCTTTGTAGTCTTTGTAATAAGCAAATGCTATAGCGATTACAAATAATGCGGAAAGTATGGTTGCTAACATATTATACTTTTAACAATTCAAGGGCATTTTGTTTGGCGATTTCAGTGGCTTCATTACCGCTAAGCATTTTAGCCAACTCATCTACCCTTTCATTGGAATTTAATTCTTTTAAATAAGAAACTGTGGTATTTGCTTCTTCTTTTTTGCAAACCATAAAGTGTGCATCGCCATAGCCTGCCACTTGGGGCAAGTGCGTAATAGCAATAATCTGATGAGCAGAGGAAATTTGACGAAATACTTGACCGATGGTGTCTGCAACTTTTCCAGATACACCCGTATCAATTTCATCAAAAACAAGGGTATTCAGCTGTTTGTGTTTGGCTTCGATATTTCTAATACTTAATGCAAGGCGACTAAGCTCACCTCCTGAAGCCACTTTATTTAGTGCTTGTAGAGGCATTCCTAAATTGGCGGTAAATTTAAGCGCTAATTCTGTGCAACCAAACTCATTTAAATCGGGTAATTCATGCATGTCAAATTCAATTTGAGCATTTGGCATTTCTAAACCATGCAAAATTGTTTCAATATTTGATTTTAAAGATCGTGAAGATTTGATCCTAGATTTATGAATCGATTGGGCCTCACCTTTAAGCTTTGCAAACAATTTTGCATTTTCTTCGTTAAGAATTTCTAATTTCTGATCAATGTTACCAATATTAAACAATTGATCAGCTATTGACTCATTTATTGCAAACAAATCATTAAAACCATTTGCAGCATGCTTTCGCTTTAACGTTTGAATTAAATTCAAGCGTTCGTTGATGAGCTCAATTCGATTTGGATCCCCTTGCACCAGTTCTTTAAGAGATGCAGCTTCAGATGCTATATCTTTTAATTCAATGATACTTGATTGCAATCGCGTGTAAATATCTGAAGCCGAAACGTGCACATTCTCAATGGCTTTAAACTTAGATTTAAGTTGATTTAAAGTATCCACGATTGATTGCTCTGAATCAGAAACAGTATTTATAAGTTGGCTTGTAACTTGAGAAACTTGTTCAGCATTATTTAAAATCAAAAGTTCATTGTCCAATAAGTCTTCTTCATTTTCTTGAAGAGCAGCCAGTTCAAATTCATTTAAAAGAAATTGAAAATAGTCTTTTTCTTTAAGCAAAGCCTTTTGTTGACTATTTAATTGCTGTATTTCATTTTGATTTTTTCGATACAGAACAAAACCCGATTGATACGTTTGTACAACGCTATTAATCTCAGCAAATGAATCTAATAAATCAAATTGGAAGTGTTTATCATTTAACTGGGTATTCTCGTGTTGAGAATGTATGCTTACTAAGGAAGCGCTTAAGAACCGAAGTTGCTGAAGTGAAACTGGTGTATCGTTGATGAAAGTCCTTGTTTTACCATTGGTATTGATTTCGCGCCTTATGATACAGACATCTTCAAAATCAATATCCAAAGCAGAAAACACAGATTCATATTGCTTAAGATCGAGGGCAAACTCCCCCTCTATAATGCATTTTTCACCCCATTCACTTTGGGTTTTAATGTCGGCTCGGCTCCCTAAAATCAAATTTAACGCATCCAATATAATCGATTTGCCTGCACCTGTTTCACCTGTAATTATGTTCAAACCACTGTGTGGTTCGAACACCATCTTTTTTATAATGGCAAAATTTGATATGCTTAGTTTTAGTAGCATTAATTACTCAATATTTTAGACAGATTCCAGAGTGTTTGGTTGATTGATTTTGATTTATAAATGGCCTCATGAAAAGGGGTTACCACAACTTCCGCATTGACAACACCAACACAGGCATTTGATTTGCCAGCCATTAATTGCTCAACCGCTGCATTTCCTAAAGTACTTGCTAAAATACGGTCATTGGCACTTGGTTTTCCACCGCGTTGAATATGCCCAAGAACCGAGACGCGCACATCATATCCTGAGAAATTATCTTGAAACTTTTTAGAAATTTCAAATGCATTGCCTTCTTTTTCGCCTTCTGCTACGATAATGATGCTAAACTCTTTTCGGCGTTTTTCCTTGTTGTTAAAATGTTTTATCAAATCGTCGTAATCGCTCATGATTTCGGGCAATAAAATACCTTCTGCTCCTCCAGCTATTCCGGCATTCAAAGCAATAAATCCGCTATCACGGCCCATCACCTCAATAAAGAACAATCGGTTATGAGAATCTGCAGTATCACGAATTCTGTCAATGGCATCTAATGCGGTATTAACAGCTGTGTCAAAGCCGATGGTAAAATCAGTTCCATACAAATCATTGTCAATTGTACCAGGAGCACCTATAGAAGGGATTCCATATTCATCGAAAAAAATTCCTGCGCCAGTGTAAGTTCCGTCGCCACCTATACAAACTAGGCCGTCAATTTCAAATTTCACCAATTGCTCATATGCCTTCTTTCTGCCCTCAAGAGTCATGAATTCTTTACTTCTAGCCGTTTTTAAAATGGTGCCCCCATATTGAATAATATTTGCAACATCCTTAGGCTCCAACTTTGCTATATCACCTTCTATCATTCCTTGGTAGCCGCTTCGGATTCCATAAACATCAATTCCGTGGTAGGTAGCAGAGCGCACAACGGCCCTAATGCATGCATTCATTCCAGGCGCATCGCCTCCAGAAGTAAAAACTCCAATCTTTTTCATCTCACACAAATTTGCAAAAAAAAACCGACATAAATGTCGGTTTTTAAAATATTTTTTTCGAGAATTATCTCAGTATAAATTTACTTGTTCCGATTTTGTATCCTTCTGTAAAAATCTCCACAGTGTACTCTCCTTTTGGATAAACACCTTGCTTTTTGCAATAAACTACATTGTCTTGTTTTTCATTCTGGTAGTCGATTGTTTTTCTTTCGGTGTATAGCGTTTCGGTGCCATCAACTTTGGTTGTTTGCATTTTTGTGGTAATTGGAGAACCGTCTGGTCCGATAATTTTAACGAATAAATCTTTATCACCTGCATCAGAAATAGAATTTTTATCGATTGTAAATTTCACTCGGATTTCTTCAACCTTGTTGGCTTTGTCTGTCTCTACTTCTTTTTTACCAAACATTTTACGTTCTCTAACAGCCGCAGCACTGATAGAACTTGCATGCAAGCGCTTAGCTATACTAATGGTTTTCTTTTGACTTTCAATCGCTTTATCTTTCTCTGCAGATCTGGCTTGTTCAGTTGTCAAAGATTCATTCAAACCAACATTCTCGGTGGTAAGTTCTTCATTTTTCTGAGTTAATTCTACTATCTTATTTTTATAGTCTTCGATTTGGCTTCTAAGATTTAAAATTTCTTCTTTTGCTTTTTTGAATTCAGCATCAGACAATTTACCTTTCACCAACATCGATTTAATTTGTTTGATTTTCTCTTGAATGGCATTGTCCTTTTCTGACAATTGCTCATTCAAACCTTGGTTCTCAGAACGCATTGTTTCCAATTCTGCAATTTGTTTATCGAGTTCTGCCTGTAAAACCTTCTTGTCGTTGGTTAAAGTTGCATTTTGGGTTTTTAGTTCTTCTTTTTCTTTGTTGCCAAGCCATAAGTTAATTCCTATACCGACATTTAAAGCAAAGAGTGCACCGATGAGTATCATGAGATACGTTTTACTTTTCTTGTCTTTTTCGTTTTGTTGAATTTCCATTTTCGCTAATGATTTTGATACAAATTTATAGTATTTAGAATGATATCTTAATATTTTTTTTACAAGTTTTTCTTAATATCTTCAAGAAAAGTCTTTAATTTTTCGAGACTTTTAAGAATTTCATGGTTTTTGTCCTGAACCTGATTGTGGCTTTCCATATACTCATTAGCCCCTTGCAGCGTATAACCCTTGTCTTTTACAATGTAGTGTATGGTTTTCAGGTCTTTAAGATTTGTTTCTGTGTATAATCTATCTCCTTTTCTGTTTTTTTGCAGGTCTTTTAAACACGTAAATTCCTTTTCCCAAAAACGCAACAAAGAGGGCGCTACACCTATAATCTTAGATGCTTCTCCCATTTTATAAAACATTTTATTGAACTCAGTATCGTCTTTTAGTTTTGGCATTAGTCAAAGGATTGATTAGGTGAAGAAGCGCGCTCAAGCATTAATTGATATTCCTCATTTGTGAGGTCATTGTAGAAGAAGTAGGCTGGATTTAATTTCTCGCCATTTTTGTGCACTTCGTAATGCAGATGCGGGGCTGTTGATTTACCTGTGGTACCTACCAAACCAATCAATTGACCGCGTTTAACTATTTGACCACGTTTAACTTTAAACATACTCAGGTGGCCGTATAAAGTTGTAAAGCCATTGCCATGGTTAATGATAATGTGCTGACCATAACCCCAAATTTCGGTATTAACAGATTCGATAGTACCATCTGCAGTGGCATATACTTCAACACCTCTAGGTGCAGTAAAATCAATTCCTGCGTGAAATCTTTGGGTTCTGTAAAATGGATCCGTCCTGTATCCAAAGCCAGAACCTATGCGTTCAAGTTTTTTATTTGCAACAGGCTGAATGGCTGGAATTCTGGATAAGTACTCTTTTTTATTTTGAGCCATCGAAAGCAATTGATCAAAACTTTTGTTCTGAGCAACAAATTGATTTTGAAGTTCCTGCAAACGCTCATTTAGTTCAGACAACAATTCGGAATTTGGCAGTTTTCTTAGCTCATTAAAATTTTGGGATTTTTCGTAACTCATTTGCCAAACCTTATCATTAACTGGTTCACTTTCATAAATTGATCGGTAAACCGTGTTGTCTTTAATTCGTATGCGGTTGAGTTCGTTTCCAAGATCGATAATTCTTTGATTCATATTCTCGATCTCTGCTGTCAAATCAGAATTTGCTGTTTTGACCTTTTTTTCATTCGGGGTATCTACAAATTTTGAAAAGATTAAAAAGATTACAAATCCAAAAATTAAAGAAAATGAAAAAACGCCAATACCTCTTAAAAGCAATATCCACCTACTGAGTTTGTATTTTTCATAACTCAGAGTTTTAGGGTTGAAGAAATATTTGGTCTTTGCCATGCGTATTACTCTAATGCTTTTTGTATTTTCGCGCTTTCAGTTTTCAAACGGTCAAAAATAATAGAATATTTCAATTTAATATGCAATCTTCCAGAGAAATAAGACTTACTTTTTTAGAATTCTTTCAGAATAAGCAACATACCATTGTGCCTTCAGCTCCAATAGTGGTAAAAAATGACCCTACATTGATGTTTACCAATGCTGGGATGAATCAATTTAAAGACTATTTTTTAGGCAATAAAAAAGCCCCATACAGCAGAGCCGCAGATACCCAGAAGTGTTTACGTGTTAGCGGAAAACACAACGACTTAGAAGAAGTTGGCGTAGACCACTACCACCATACCATGTTTGAAATGCTTGGAAATTGGAGTTTTGGCGACTATTTCAAAAAAGAAGCCATCGCTTGGAGCTGGGAATTACTCACTGATGTGTACAAAATTGACAAAGACCGTTTGTACGTTACCGTCTTTGAAGGAGATTCTAAGGAAGGTCTTGATTTTGATCAAGAAGCCTATGATTTATGGTCAAAGTTATGCCAAAAAGATAGAATATTAAAAGGCAATAAAAAGGATAATTTTTGGGAAATGGGCGATACAGGTCCTTGTGGTCCTTGCAGTGAAATACATGTGGACATGCGCAGCGACGAAGAGCGAAAGGCTATTCCAGGCGCTGATTTGGTTAACAATGACCATCCTGAAGTGATTGAAATATGGAACAATGTATTCATGGAATTCAACCGCAAAGCAGATGGAAGTTTGGAAAAACTACCTGCTCAACATGTAGATACAGGCATGGGTTTTGAGCGTTTGGTTCGCGTTTTGCAAAATAAAAAATCCAATTACGACACCGATGTTTTTCAACCCATCATTAAAGAATTAGAAACCATTACAGGTATTGCCTATACTGGAACTGACGAAAAGAAAGACATCGCTTTTAGAGTAATTGCCGACCATATTAGAGCGGTAGCATTTTGTATCGCAGATGGTCAATTGCCATCAAATGGCGGTGCAGGTTATGTTATAAGACGTATTTTAAGAAGAGCCTTGCGTTATGGATACAGCTACTTGGGCATGCGCGAACCTTTTATGTACCGTTTACTTCCCGTTTTATCGCGCGAATTTGGCACAGTATTTCCAGAATTGGAATTGCAAAAAGACTTTATTGCCAAAGTAATACAAGAAGAAGGCAACACATTTTTAAGAACTTTGTCTAATGGATTGGATAGAATTAATGCCCATTTTGCAAATAACACCAAAGTAGTTGATGGAAAAACTGCATTTGAATTATACGATACTTTTGGTTTCCCAATTGACTTAACCAATTTGATTGCTTCAGAGAACAATGCTGTAGTTGATATTGCTGGATTTGAAACTTTGTTGCAAGAGCAAAAAGAGCGCAGCAGAAAAGATGCCGTGAAAGAGACTGGAGATTGGAATTATTTGACCGACGATGACAATGAAGAATTCATAGGCTACGATTTCACAGAGGCTAGCGTTAAAATTGCAAGATACCGCACTGTTAAAGTAAAAGACAAAGAGCAATTTCAATTGGTGTTTAACATCACGCCTTTTTATGCTGAAAGTGGCGGACAAATTGGAGACACTGGATTTATGAAAGGTGTCGTTAATGGAGAAACAATTGAAATCATAGATACCCAAAAGGAGAATGACCTTATTATTCATTATGTAAAGCAATTGCCAAAAGACAATATGCAGTCTTTTGAAGTGGTAGTCAATTCAAATAATAGGAATTTAACTGCCTTTAACCACAGTGCCACCCATTTGTTACACGCTGCATTAAAAACAGTATTGGGCAACCATGTGGCACAAAAAGGGAGTTTGGTAACACCAGACTATTTGCGTTTTGACTTTAGCCATTTTTCAAAAATGACGGATGAAGAAATTGCAAAGGTTGAAGAAATTGTCAATGAAAAAATCTCAGAAAACATTGCATTGGACGAAAAACGCATGATACCGATTAAACAAGCGGTAGAAGAATACGGCGCTACTGCCTTGTTTGGTGAAAAGTATGGCGACCTGGTCCGTGTTATTACATTTGACCCGAAATATTCAGTCGAATTATGCGGTGGTACCCACGCTAAAAACACGGGTTTGATTAGACGTTTTAAATTAACCTCTGAAAGTTCTGTAGCCGCCGGTGTTAGAAGAATTGAGGCAATTACCAATGCAGCAGCAGATAATTATTACAAGGCAATTGAAACCCAAATGAGGAATTTAAATCTGATGATGGGTGAGCCTAAAGATTTGAGTATGGCGGTTCAGAAGCTGCAAACAGAGCGCTCTGAATTATTGAAAAAATTAGAGAAATTCGAATCGGATAAAGCCAATGAAGTAAAGAAATTGCTTGTAGAAAAGATACAAACTACTGGCAACGGATTAAATGTACTTTTTGAAAGAGTGGATGGCATATCGGCTGAGCATTTGAAGAACATTTGTTTCCAAATGCGCAGTGAAAATGCGCATTTATTTGGTGTAATAGCATCGGTAAATGAAGACAAACCAATGGTAACTGTGTTTGCATCTGATTCATCGGTAAGCGACTATAAAATAAATTGTGGAAACATTGTACGCGACTTAGCAAAGTTAATCCAAGGTGGCGGTGGTGGACAGCCTTTCTTTGCCAGCGCAGGCGGAAAAGACAGCAGCTGCATTGGCCAAGTTTTAGAAACGGCCAAAACGATGGCAGCAACTTTTAGTAAATAGTATAGAAAATCGAAGAGCGAATGGTTTTTCGAAATGAATTTCCGGTACAGCGCTAAAACCATCAATGGTGGTAGCCCGTGCCATGGATAATGGTAAAACAACGAAATAGTTGTTCGGCTAAGATAACACGCACCATTTGGTGGTTAAAGGTCATGGATGACAGTGAAATAGCCTCCCCTTTTTGTTTGATGCGCTCGTCGAGTCCATAAGAGCCTCCAATAACGAAAACAATTTTAGAAAATTCTATGC
This sequence comes from Chitinophaga pinensis, assembly GCA_945888525.1. GTDB lineage: Bacteria > Bacteroidota > Bacteroidia > NS11-12g > UBA955 > JABMMZ01. The sequence continues at coordinate 153,574 of CAMDAF010000001.1, read as the reverse complement.
TCTTTTTTTGAAAGTGTTCAGAAAATTTTACCGAATTAAAGGTCTTGCCTATTTCATCCAAAAAGAATACAAACGATTTATCTGGAATATGGGTTAATAGCAATTCAGATTCTGCTTCTTTGAGTTTATTCGGTGGAAGTTTATTGCCATTTTTAACATCAGGCAATTCTTTCCAATCCAATTTTGCATACTTCCCTATTAATTTAATGTATTTATCAAGCCCATCTTTTACATAAGCTTCGTTGGTTTTACCGACACTAATAATACTTATCTGTAGCATATTCATAAAAAAGCAGGAGTTACCTTTCGATAAAACCTGCCTTTAATTTATTTTTAATAGATTATTGAGAGCTTAAAATAGACAACAATTCATCCAATTTAGGCGTCAAAATTATTTCAGTTCTTCTATTTTTAGCCCTTGCCTCTGAGGTGTTTGCAGGGTCAATAGGAAATGATTCGCCACGACCAGCCGATGTTACGCGGCGAGGATCTACTGAACCCACGGTGGTTAAGATTCTGGCTATTGAGGTTGCGCGCAATACACTAAGATCAAGGTTGTCTTTAATGGTAGGTGATTTCATTGGAACATTGTCCGTATGGCCTTCTACCAATATACTTACATCATTGTTTGCGTTTAACGCTTTAGCCAAGGCCAATAAGGCTTGCTCACCTTTTGGGTCAACGGCAATACTGCCAGATTTAAACAACAACTTCTCTTCCATACTAACATACACTTTTCCGTTTCTTACTTCAACCGTTAAGCCTTGATTTTGGAAACCCAACAAAGCCTTTTGAATACTCGCTTTCAAAGCCAATACTGCGCTGTCTTTTGCTTTTAAAATGGCTTCAAGTTCAGCTACGCGGTTTTCTCTAACTTTCAAATCACTCTGCGCAGTCGCAAGACTGGCTGATAAATCGCGGTTTCTATTCTGAGCCATCATCAAAGAAGCTTCTTTTTCATTAAGCTCTCTTTCTTTGTTTTTTAATGCTTCGTTTTTTGCATTTAAATCGGTCGTTAACCTTCCGTTTTCATAGCGGTTGTTTTCAATGATTCTTTGAGCCGTTTCCTCAGATTGCTCGTGTAATTTCTTTGTTCTGTCAAAAGCCGTAAAGCATTCAAGAGAATCAGCCTGCAAACCCAACATTCTTGTTTTTAGAACTGAATTTTTATCATTGCAAATAAGTAAATTGGCATTGGCGCCCGACAATTGAGTGCTGCACTCTGAATTTGATTTTTGACAAACGTCATACTTTGCTTGTAAGTCATCCATTTTCCTTTGCGGAACACAGGCCACAATTAGGCATGCCGCAGCAAATATTTTTAAAGAATGTTTCATTTTAAACGAATTTATATTAACCTATCAAAGATACGATAGATATTAAAACCGGAAATTCGAGTTGTAAACAAGGCCATAAAAATGTATTTTTTATAACACAGAAAAGAAAAAAGGCAGAATATTTCCATTCTGCCTTTCGGATATTTTTAGTATGGATTATCCTCTTCCGATATAGAAAACCCTCGAAATGTTAAATCCAAAATGCACCCCACCTTTCAACCAATTGCCCGTATTTTCGGCAATGAAGCCTTTTTCATTCATAAATCTTGAATTGGTAAAATGCAATTGAAATACGTGACCGCCAGTTTCAATGTCAAAACCAATAGAAAGTGAGTTTTGGTAAATTGATTTGATTTGATTTGGAAAGACATAAAAGTACTCATACGTTAAAGCCGTTTTTCTGGTGATTTTATTTCGACCGCCAAATCCAATGCTAAACACATCGTTTTTAAACTTTTGAGAATCAATTAAATTTCTATGCACCAAGGTTGGCATTATTTGAAACGAGAAATTCTTATTTACCTTTTTAGAAACAAGCAATTGATGGGCATAATACAATCTGTGGGTGTAATAGTATGGATCAATTTGGGTATTGGTGTTCTTTTCAGTTTGCAAAGCAATATTAGAATACAATGCAATGCTTACAGGTCTTTTCTTATCCCCTTTCGCTTGTCGCATAATTTTCCATTTGATGCTGGCATCGTATATTTTACCAACATTGCTTCTGCCAATTTCTATGTTTAACAAATCCGTAAAACCATAGGTAAAACTCATTCTTTGAAAAGCTTGATCTAAGCCCCACAACTGGTATGCACCACCGTTGACTTCGCCAAAACGGTGGCAAATTCGAAAATCCAAGTTTTGCTTTCCAATCATTTCAGTGCTTTGAGAATTTATTACCCTAGTACCTTTAAACACGTTGGTTTCAAAGTCTGGGCCTAAATCAATGTCCATTAATCCGTCCAACATGCTACTGGTATCTGCAACAAAACCTGGTGTATCAGAAATTACAGTTGGAACGGTTTCTATCTTTTTAGATGTGTCAATTTGGGCATTAATAGTTCCCAAGGATAAACTTAAAACTGCAAATAAAATTTTTCTCATTTTTTGGTGTAGTCCATGATAATATCAACGGTGATTTCTTCTGCAATTTTAGCGCCCGCAGTTGCTGGTATTTCAATGTTATAATCTTTTGGTTTAACTTTCAGAGCAGATGTAGCAGTAACCTTACCGCCCTTTACAACGATGGTAGCAGTACCTGTAACATCTTTACTGATGTTTTTAATGGTCAACTTGCCAGCGTAATTTACCTTATATGAACCGTCTTTGGTAAAATCAACTTTACTAATGTCTGTCACAGTTCCTTTAAAACTAGCTTTCGGATATTTGTCACTTTCCGCATAGCTTTCGTTGAAATGGTCTTCCATTAGTTGGTTGGTAAAGTCAAAGCCTTTCATAAGCAGAGAAAACTCCAATGCTCCAGTGGTACTGTTAAGCATACTGACAACTTTTCTGTTTTCAGCTTTGATGTCTTCTAAAGATGTATGGGAATCAAATTTGATGGTTCCGGTTTTTGTAAAATACAATTGTGCGTTTGCAGCAAAAGAAACAATTAGAAGAGCGCTTATTAAAACTATTTTTTTCATATTAAGATGTGCATATACTTTTTCTATTACAATTATTCTGCCAATTTACAACGGTCTAAATACACGTCCATGTTAATGCCATTGCAAAAACCGGCTATGATTGCTTTCTGACCTATTATAAGTGTTTTAACTATAGGATTTTCAAGAGTGTCCATCTCACACAAAACAGTTCCCATCATACCATTAGTTGCATAGCTAATCGTATATCGGTTGTTGTTGTATTGTATATCTGAAATATCGCCTCTCACTTTGATAACCTTGCCGAGATACAATTTGTTGGCACTATCTTCATTCAATTCATATTGACCGAAAAGGTCTTTGGCATCCACAGAAACCATTTGAGCTGACTTTAAAGGGTCTTCGTGTTTTGCACCATAGTAGAATACAAAAAAGTACACTGCAATTCCGGAGATTAAGCCGATGGCCAAAAGCCAGATTATTATTTTTTTCATTAGACTAAGATTTTATTGTTTTAATTTTCAGGTGCTCCACGTTTAATCCAAGCTTCCACTTTAGAAATATCACAATCAGATATTTTACCTGCTGGAGGCATGTTTTTACTTCCACCAGTTACATATTTCAGGGCATTGATGAGTTTGTCTCCTGCAATAGTAGCTTTTGTTCCAGAATAGTTATCTAAAACAATTGAAGCACTAGGATTGGCCGTGGTATGACAACCTTGGTTTAAGCAATTATTAGTTATTATTGGCTTAATGTTGCTGGTAAAGTTCATTTTGGCAGTATCACAAGCTGTACTTGGATATAATTTATCTGCTTTGTCGTAATAGCATGAATTGATTGAAATTCCAACAATTACAAAACCAAACAATAAAGAACCTTTCATGTTAAGATTAATTATTTAAGGCCCCAGAATTAATCCATTTTGTGATTTTTTTCAACTCACAATCAGAAAGAAAGGTATTTGCAGTTGGCATTGGTTGAAAACCTGATTGGTGTTTAATTGCACCAAGGAAGCGACCATTGTCTACTAAAGCTTTAACTGAGGCATATGAATTCAATAACACTGCGCCAGATTGGTGGCAAGCGATGCAATTGGTGTTTATGATTTTTGTGATTGAACCTGAGTAAGTAAACAAAGTGGTATCGCAGCCAGAGTTACAAAAGTTGTTCTTTGCACCTTGGTTGATCCACTTTTTAATTTTATCCATTTGCTCTTGGGTCATTGAACCTGCTGGTGGCATATTTCCATTAACAATCTCCCTGTACAACTCGCTGTCTATAGCCTTACCTGGTTTAACTTGGTTGCGAATGCTTGCATATGAATTCAAAACAATATCTTCAGCTTGGGTAATATTGTCATGGCAGCCTGCTTGCGCACAATTGGAAGTAATCATAGGTAAAATTTCATTGACAAAATACACCGTATCAGGACTGCAATTGGTTCCATTGTTTGTAGAATCTACAGGCGTTTTGTTAATTAAATCTCCGAGCTTAATCTTAGGTTGGTGCTCACAAGCAGCAAAAACCAAAATTACAATAAAAAAAGAAACCCAATTAACTTTTAGTTCAAACATATATCTTGCAAATTTAAACACTTGAGAGGATTAATTAGGTGATGAAAGTCACTTTCATTGAAATTTAGACTAAAAAACCAAACCTAAAATTTTGCACTCAAGTTGTTAAAAATGCCAAATTGAATTAAAAATGTAGCTGTAGAACTTGTGCTTTTAGATTTCTCTATTCACATCCCATTGCTCTAGGTAATCGGCAACTCTTCTTACGAAAGCGCCACCCAAAGCACCATCTACTACCCTATGGTCGTAGCTATGGCTTAAGAACATCATGTGTCTGATTGCAATAACATCACCATATTCAGTTTCTAAAACAGCTGGTTTTTTGCGGATGGCACCAACGGCCAAAATGGCTACTTGAGGTTGGTTGATAATAGGCGTTCCCATTACGTTTCCAAAAGTACCAACGTTGGTTATGGTATAGGTACCGCCAGATATTTCATCTGGAGTTAATTTGTTTTCTCTTGCTCTTCTTGCCAAATCATTTACATCTTTAACCAAACCAAGTAGGTTTTTGGTATCCGCATTCTTAATCACTGGAACAATTAAGTTTCCAGAAGGCAAGGCAGCAGCCATACCAATGTTAATATTTTTACGTTTAACGATATTGTTGCCATCCAAAGAAATGTTAATCATTGGAAAATCTTTAATGGCTTTTACAACAGCTTCAATAAATATTGGCGTGAAAGTGATTTTTTCACCTTCTTTTTTCTCGAATTTACCTTTAATCTTTTCTCTCCATTGAACCAAATTGGTAACATCCGCCTCAACAAAAGATGTAACGTGTGGGCTGGTTGTCACACTCATCACCATATGATCGGCAATGATTTTGCGCATGCGGTCCATTTCAATTATTTCATCGCCTGGCATGATTGTAACTTTTGATGCCGTTGGTTTAGATTCAGATACTTTGTTTACAGTTGAACTTACAACTGGCACAGGGGCAGTAATTGAAGGAACATTGGTTTGTGCAGTTCTTCCACCTTCAACATATTTAAGTATATCTGCTTTGGTCACTCGGTTGTCTTTACCTGAACCCGGAATAAGGTCAAGCTCAGCCATACCAATACCCTCTGTTCTTGCAATATTTAACACCAACGGAGAATAAAATCTTCCTTCTTCAGAATTGGCTAATGAAACCATATTGCTGGCTGCATCAACAGATTGTTGTGCAATTGCCGCCGCTTGAACCACAGTCTCAACCTTTACTTCTGGATTTGCAACTGGAGCTGGCGCAGAACTGCTTGCAACAGCAGAAGCAGCTGAGCCAATTAAAGCAATGGCTGAACCTACAGGCACAACATCACCCTCATTCCAAAGTTTTTTAATTAATACACCCTCTCCTGTTGAAGGAACTTCAGAGTCAACCTTATCTGTAGCAATTTCAACAATTGCTTCATCTAATTTGATGGTATCACCTTCGTTCTTCAACCATTTGGTAATGGTTGCCTCTGCAATACTTTCGCCCATTTTAGGCATGATTAATTCAAACTGCGCCATATTCTTATTTAGGGTGCAAAAATACAATTTAATTTGAAAATTAATGAATTAATTCAGTGCCACTTTTTACACTTCAAATATTTGCCAAACAAATGAGCGCAAACAAATTAAAAATATAGATTCAAAAATATAAAGAGTAGTTTAATTTCGCATTTTAAAATTTATGACCAATACTAAGACCGGTAAATATGCCCTTACATTAATTTTCATCACCTTGTTAATTGATGTCATCGGAATCGGTATAATCATTCCCATCATTCCAAACTTGTTATCACAACTTGGTGGATACACCATTTCAGAGGCCTCAAGTGTTGGCGCTTGGATGGTATTTGCTTTTGCCTTTCCTCAATTCCTTTTTGCACCTATTATGGGTAATTTAAGCGATCAATATGGCCGCAGACCAATTATTCTGATTTCGTTGTTTGGGCTAGGGCTTGACTATATCTTTCACGCATTTGCATGGAGTATTCCGGTGCTATTAGTTGGGCGGGTCATTGCAGGAATTTGTGGGGCTAGTTTTACCACCGCAAGTTCTTATATTGCCGATATCAGCAGCCCTGAAAAAAGAGCGCAAAACTTCGGATTAATTGGTGTCGCTTTTGGTGTGGGATTTATACTCGGCCCTGTTATTGGCGGCTTAGCTGCTCAAATTAGCTTGCGAGCTCCTTTCTATGTTGCAGCGATTTTTTCACTTTTAAATGCTGGTTTATGTTATTTCTTATTGCCTGAAAGTTTATCAAAAGAAAACCGTAGAAAGTTTGATTGGAGCAGATCAAATCCGATTGGAACCCTTGTGCAATTGAAGAAATACAAAAAAGTATTGCAGTTAATGGTGCCTCTCTTTTTATTGTATTTGGCCTCGCATGCTGTGCAATCTAATTGGCCTTATTATACCAAATACAAATTTCATTGGGATGAAAAAATGATTGGTTTATCACTTGGCATGGTGGGTTTAATGGTTGCAATAGTCCAAGGGGGTTTGATTCGAGTAATTGTACCGAAACTTGGAAATCAAAAATCTATTCAATTGGGATTTTTCCTTTATTGCATTGGTATGCTTTTGTTCGCCATGGCCAATCAATCTTGGATGATGTTTGCGTCCACTAGCATCTATTGCCTAGGTGGAATTGCTGGTCCAGCACTTCAGAGTGAAATGAGCAGCTCAGTTGCCGCAAATGAGCAAGGAGAGCTTTCTGGGGGCATGACCAGTATTATGAGTATAACTGCCATTATTGGACCCTTGCTTATGAATAATTTATTTGCGGTGTTTAGTGGCGAGAACGCAATTCTAGAACTTCCTGGAGCTCCAATGTATTTGGGCGCATTTTTAATCTTGCTTGCATTTATTTGGGTAAGGGTGGTTTACAAAAAGAATGCAAATCAAATTATTTAATTCCACGGCTTAAAAACGAAGACAATCGTTCTGCAATGGTTTCCCAGGTAAATGATTTCTGTATAACTTCTATTCCTTTTTTACCTGTGTTTTCTCTTAAATCTTTATTCGACAGAAGCGTAACTACTTGATCGGCAAAATCAGATGCACGCAATCTCATAAAAGCTCCCTGCCCGTCATCAATTCCAAGTCCTTCGAATCCAATATTTGAACAGACAACCGGTATCCCCATCGACATGGCTTCTAAAACTTTATTTTGTGTTCCTGCACCAAAACGCAAAGGGGCCACAACGACACTTGCACTGTTGTAGGTCTCCGACAAGTCTGGAATAAATCCAGTTACCAAAATATTATTGCCATTATCTAATTCCCTTACTTTATCAATCGGCCTTTGTCCTGCAATGAGAAATTTCACTTTGGGAAATGATTTTAATATAATTGGCAATATTTCATCGACGAAATACAATACAGCATCAACATTGGGATCATAATCCATATTCCCTGTAAAAAGCAAGGTTTCATTGTGTGAATAGTCGTGCTTGCCAGGCTTAAACTGCTGGGTATCTACCCCGTTGGGCAATAATTCTATATTGCCGACTTTATGTGTTTGAATTAAGAATTCTTGGTCTTCACGCGAACAAACCAAATTCAAATCAAATTCATTTAGAACATACTTCTCATAGTTTATTACTCTTTTAGACTCAATATTATCAAGCCATTTTGACAAAAAACTTCTCGGCACTTCTTTTCTTCTTTGCCAATAAAGAGAGAAAGCATCTGGCAAATCTAGAATTCTGAAATATTGTTTGTATGCAATAGCATATTGCGCCATACGTATGTGCTGGACATGTATGGCATCATATTTTTCTTCTGACAGCAGTTGTTTTAAACGGGCTGAAAAGTCTCTTGATTTAAAATACTGAACTTGTAAAGGCAATTTCTGAAACAATCCAATTGCAGAATGAAACAAACTTTGCAATTTGGGTAAATGAACTATTTCCATTCTTTTAAATATTGGATTTAGTTTATCAAGGTATTGTAAATCAGATTTTTGTTCAGTGAAGGTAATAAGATGAATTTCGTTCTTTTCAGCCAAGCGCTTGGAAAGATTGTATATCTTTAGTTTATCGCCACGAAATGGCGGATAAGGAAAACGGTTGGCAATAAAAAGTATTTTCAAATGCTTAACTTAATTGAAATTGTAGCGGTAAGTGATGTGCTTTTTAATTGGTTTAGCACCCATAGACTCAAACATGCTCAGCATTTTAGGATTAAAGTCGCCCACCCAAGCCAATTCATTTTGGTTGTATCGGTCTTGAATTAATGCCGCTCTAAAATGCATAATCATAGCAACTTCAACCCCTAAATTATGGTGTGCAGGTATGACTCCAAAAACAATGCCTCTAACACGCTTCACAAAACCTTTGTAATACAAGAATTTAAGTTTGCCCAATAAATTCATTTTACCATTGACATGTTTAAAAATTTGGTTGACATCTAAAACATTGATATAAAAACCAACAGGTTTGCCATCATGGTAAGCAAATACGTTTAGCTTTTCAATTAAAATCGGTTTCATTTGTTTCATTCTAACCATGATTTTATCCATGGTCATTGGCACAAAATTCTCATGGAAAGCCCATGCTTGGTTATAGATTTCAATAAAATCTTTAGCGTATTTTTCTAAATTATCTTTGTGGATGTAATCAAAGGTATAGGCTGGGTTAGCCATCACTCTGGTGGCTAATTTGCTAAATCTCTCAAAATTGAAAGATTCTTTTTCAATTAAAGAGGTCGTTTGACCAATTTCAGAGGTAAATCCATAGGTTTCAAAAAGGTTTTGATAATATGGTAAATTGTAGTTTTCTCTATAACTTGGACTTGCAAATCCTTCAACCATTAAACCCCAAAAGCTATCTCTGTCGCCAAAATTAACTGGGCCATCCATGTATTCACATTTGTTTTCTATCAACCAATGTTTGGCCGTATCAAAAAGCTGAGAAGCCGCATCAAATGAATTAATACATTCAAAAAAGCCACAAGCCCCCGTGATAACTGCTGTATTTTCAATTTTGGAATAAAATGCCGCTATTCTTCCGATTGTTTTTCCATGGTCTTTCAACAACCATCTTTTGCATTCGCCGTTTTCAAAAGCTTTATTAAAAGCAGGGTCAAAAACCTGCTCGATGTCAACATCCAAAGGCATGATATAATTCTTATCCCCTGCATATAAACTTTTAGGGAAATCTGTAAACTCTTTTGATAAAGCCTTTCCTTCTACTGATATTAGATCATATTTCACAAGTGCAAAAATATCCATTCTTATTTGAACTGCATATAGTCTAATCGATAAATTTTATAGAATAATTCAAAATACAAAATATGAAGATTAAAATATTATTTTATATTGCGTGCTTTATTTGATTATGAAAAACAATCGGTACATCATAAGCGGCGCCGGAAGCGGCATTGGCAGAGCCATTGCATTAAGACTAGCCAAAGAAGGTGCAGGGATCATACTTGTGGGTAGAAACCCAGACAAACTTGAAGAGACGCATAAATTACTTGCACCGGGCAACCATTTGGTGGTAACTACCGACATTCGGTTAAAAGAAAATTGTGAAGAAGTTTCAAACATATTAAATGGTGCGCACATTGATGGAATCATAGCAAATGCTGGAGTTGGCGGAGAAAACCATTACGGGGAAGAAGACCGTTGGAATGAGATTCTAGACACCAATTTGTCAGGAACTTATTACTTTGTCAATTCTTTTTTACCACAGTTGAAAAGTTCTACAGGAGAAAAAAAGCACATCTTACTAACCTCAAGTGTATTGGCTCGATTGGGGGTCAAAAATTACACAGCCTATTGTGCGTCAAAAGCAGGATTGCTAGGATTAATGCGCAGTTGGGCGATGGAATTAGCAGAAAACAATATATTGGTAAATGCCATTAGTCCAGGATGGGTAAACACCACAATGTCTAAAGAAGGCATGCAAGGCATTGCAAATGGCCTTGGCATTACATCCGAAGAATTTTACAAACTCGCCATGAAAAGTGTTCCATTGGGAAGGATGGCTGAACCGGAAGAAATTGCAGATTTAGTGTTTTATTTACTAAGCCAAAAAGCCATTACTGGTCAAGTCGTTGATATTAATTGCGGAAGTGTGATGAGCAGTTAATGATTTTAGATTCTAAATCATTAATTTCGCAAGCCCAAGAAAAATGAAGTCATTTCTAAAAACCATTCAAGTAAGCCTAAAAGGAATCATCTATTGGCTAAGACCAGGTGTTTACCTTTCTTTTTTAAGCAAGCCGTTGTTGTTAATTGCAAACACTTTAAATATTAGCAAATGGGTGAACGAACAAAAAGACAAAACCATAATGAATGATTTCTTTACATGGAAAAGAGACCACAATCGACGTTACAATCTTTATGAGAACATTTCCCAAAAAATGCAATTGTCAGATTTGGAAGTAGATTATATTGAGTTGGGAGTTTACAAAGGACAATCATTTAAATGGTGGTTAAACAACAACACCAATCCGAAAAGTAAATTTTACGGATTTGATACATTCGAAGGTTTGCCAGAGGCTTGGGGCTTGAATTTCAAAAAAGGCAGCATGAATGCAGTTGGTATTCCTGATATTACAGATGAACGTGCCAGTTTTATAAAAGGATTGTTTCAAGACACATTGCCAACTTTCTTGAAAGAGAACAACCTTGACAATGGCAAAAGGAAAATCATTCATTTTGATGCTGATTTGTTCTCTTCAACTTTGTTTGGCCTGTGCACCCTATCTCCATTTTTCAAGGAAGGTGATATCATATTATTTGATGAATTCAATGTGCCGAATAGTGAATACTACGCTTTAAAAATATTTGAAGAAACGTTTTACAGAAAATTTAAGTTAATTGGGTCAGTCAACAATTATTACCAAATCGCAATGGTTGTGGTTAAATAATTCTTATTAGACCACCATCAAAAAGGTTCATTTCTAGAAACGGAATGAACCTTTTTTTATGTAAAATATCGTGTACTTATTTTTATACTTTTCGATTTAATAGACCTATTTTTGCGCCAATAATTATAGTCATGAATAAAGGACCCGTATCTCAATTTATTGAACACCACTACAGACACTTTAATGCTGCAGCCCTTATGGATGCTGCTAAAGGTTATGAAACCCATTTAAACGAAGGTGGAAAAATGATGGTAACTCTAGCTGGTGCAATGAGTACAGCTGAATTAGGCATTTCATTAGCTGAAATGATCCGTCAAGATAAAATTGCCATCATCAGTTGCACTGGTGCCAACTTAGAAGAAGACATTATGAACTTAGTTGCGCACAGCCATTACAAAAGGGTTCCTAACTACAGAGAACTTACGCCGCAAGATGAATGGGATTTATTGGAAAACCATTATAACCGTGTAACAGACACTTGTATTCCCGAAGAAGAAGCTTTTAGAAGATTGCAAAAACACATACATGAGATTTGGAAAGATGCAGACAACAAAGGTGAGCGTTACTTCCCACATGAATTCATGTATAAAATGCTGTTAAGCGGTGTTCTGGAGCAATATTATGAAATAGATCCGAAGAATAGCTGGATGCTCGCTGCTGCTGAAAAAAACATTCCAATTGTAGTTCCGGGATGGGAAGATTCTACCATGGGCAATATTTTCGCTAGTTACATTATCAAAAACGAATTAAAAGCATCAACCATGAAAAGTGGTATAGAGTATATGGTTTGGTTGACCGAATGGTACAGAGCTAACAGTGGCGGAAAAGGTGTAGGCTTTTTCCAAATTGGTGGCGGTATTGCCGGTGACTTCCCTATTTGTGTCGTGCCAATGATGTACCAAGATTTGGAATGGCATGATGTGCCATTTTGGAGCTATTTCTGCCAAATTTCAGATTCAACAACCAGTTATGGTTCTTATTCAGGTGCTGTTCCAAACGAAAAAATCACCTGGGGTAAGTTGGATATCACAACACCAAAATTCATTGTAGAAAGCGATGCAACAATTGTTGCTCCGCTTATGTTTGCTTGGATCTTGGGTTGGTAATTAGATGCCATGGAATTCAGAGTTCTTATACTCAGCCTTAGTCTTTCTTGCGGCTTTTTGCAAGCCCAAGTAAAACTTGAAAACATAAAAGGTACTTGGGCCATTGCAGCCATGTGCAGTCAAGACACCAATATCATTGTTATGTATAGACGTGACAGCGTATTTAGTCAACTTTTGAGCAATAAATACCCTGAGAAAGTTTTTATGTACCGCTCCAACAGTGGTAAATACACCGACTATTGGTTTTATAACCTTCAATATTTTAGTTTTGACAAACGTGTATTAGGTTGTGGTTATGCCAAAGACTCAACCTATGCAAGAAGAGAAAGAGGTTATCAAGGAAAATATTCTATTAGTGGCAGCAACTTATACAGTCCGTTTTTTGTGTTTAGACAATGGCAATCTGTAACAATGTTTGAGGCACCAATGGAATATAAAATAAGTCTTGACCGTGGCTTTTTAGTGATGGTCACCAAAGGTGGCTCTATCATCTACTACCGCAAAATAAGCGAAGAAGTTCTTTTTAGAGACTAGACCATTAAATAAAATAAAAAAGAGGAATCAACAGAATTGCTTACTCTTTTTTTATGAAATAATGTTTCAAATATTAGCCAACAGAATCAATCACGTCATATTTGGTGATGATGTGTGTGTTGCCACCCATGTCAGTCATTAATACCGCTTGATTGTGTTTGTTTATTAATTTAGAGACTTGTTCGATGCTGGTGTCTGATTTAACACTTGGAAATGGCGCTTGCATAAGCGAATCAATATTTGCTTGCATTAATGAAGGATTGTCAATTAATGCTTCAAATAAGTCAACATCATTTAAGGAACCAATAAATTCTGCTTTGTCATTTACAACTGGTAGTTGTGAAATATCAAATTTTTTCATCATTTGATAGGCTTCAGTTACTTTTTGAGAGTCTAATACGGTCAACAATTTCAAATTCTTGTGTTTTTGAATTAAGTCAATTGCTGTTGCAGCTTTCTTGGTTTCAATGAAGCCTCTATCACGCATCCAATCTTCGTTGTACATTTTACCGAGATAACGCGTTCCATGGTCATGGAATATTACCACAACCACATCACCTGGCTTGAACATTGCTTTCATTTGTAGGATACCCGCAATGGCCGAACCTGCACTGTTCCCAGCAAATATACCCTCAGTTCTTGGCAACAACCTTGTATAAATAGCAGCATCTTTATCGGTCACTTTTTCAAAATGATCAATGACACTAAAATCAACGTTGGCAGGTAAAAAATCTTCTCCTATTCCTTCGGTGATGTAAGGGTAAATTTCATTTTTATCAAAAATACCAGTCTCCTTGTATTTCTTAAAAACAGAGCCATAGGTATCTATGCCTAAGACCTTAATGTTAGGATTTTTTTCTTTTAAATACTTCCCAGTTCCGGTAATGGTTCCGCCTGTTCCTACGCCAACCACCAAATGGGTAATTTTCCCTTCGGTTTGTTCCCAAATTTCTGGGCCAGTGCTTTCGTAATGCGCGGCCCAGTTGCTTAGGTTGTCGTATTGGTTTGGCTTCCAGCTATTGGGAATTTCACTCACCAAGCGCGAAGAAACTGAATAATAAGAACGGGGATCTTCTGGTTCAACATCTGTAGGGCATACAATCACTTCAGCACCGAAGGCCTTTAAGGCATCAACCTTTTCTTTGCTTTGTTTGTCAGTTGTGGTAAAAATGCATTTATAACCTTTAACAACAGCTGCAATGGCAAGTCCCATACCTGTGTTTCCACTTGTACCCTCAATTATGGTTCCACCGGGTTTAAGCGCACCTGACTTTTCAGCATCCTCTATCATGCGAATCGCCATACGGTCTTTGATGCTGTTACCTGGGTTGGTACTTTCAACTTTCGCCAATACTTGGCAAGGAATTTCTGCTACGATTGAGTTCAATTGCACAATGGGCGTATTGCCTATGGTTTCTAAAATATTCTTACTAAAAGACATTGGGCAAAGTTAAACGTTTAATTTGGAGCATTAAGCTATTCAATAAGGGTTTATTAAATTTGTGAAGCATCCAAGATAGACTTAGTTCCATCCAATTGATATAATTTTTGAGCAATATCAGATTGTTCATCAGCCCAATTATTGTATTTTCTGATGGTTTCACTAATCTCACTTAAATATCGATTTCTAGATGGTGGAATGATAAAAATCTTTTCACTCATTTCATCGCTTGCATGGAAATTAGACTTGAATTTAGAGCCTGTTTTTATGTCAATTAAATCGAGCATGCTGCGGTAAAGTGTATTCATACCAGGATCGTTAAATTGAGAAGCTATTGTGCCATAAACAGGCATTGTGTCTGGATCTTCTTCAAAGCGTTTGTGGTTTCTTTGAAATTGCTTTTTAACATCGCGAACTGCATCAGCAGCACCCTTTTTATCAAACTTATTTACAGCAATAACATCGGCAAAATCAAGCATATCAATTTTCTCCAATTGAGTAGCTGCGCCATATTCTGGGGTCATTACATACAAAGCAACGTCGCTGTGTTCGGTAATTTCAGTATCACTTTGACCAATTCCACTTGTTTCTAAAATAATTAAATCGTAACCAGCAGCTTTCAATATCAAAATGGCATCATCAACGTGTTTACTAAGTGCCAAATTGCTTTGACGGGTTGCCAATGAACGCATGTAAACTCTAGAATTTTTAATGCTGTTCATGCGAATCCTATCACCTAATAATGCGCCACCTGTTTTGCGTTTACTCGGATCAACAGATATAATCGCAATATTCTTATCTTGTGAATCAAATAAAAATCTTCTCACAAACTCGTCAACCAAACTGCTTTTTCCCGCACCGCCTGTTCCTGTAATACCAAGTACCGGGCATGAATTCTGAGATTGAACTTGCAATTTAAGTGTTTCGCGGTATTGGACAAAGTCTTCTGGATAATTCTCTGCACAAGAAATGGTTTGTGCAATAATTGCAGGATTCTTAGACTTTATTCCTTCTAAATCAAAATTTAGATCTTTACCTGTAGGGAAATCAGATTGTTTTACCAAGTCGTTGATCATCCCCTGCAAGCCCATGGACCTTCCGTCATCTGGATGGTATAATTTACTGATACCATAATCTTGAAGATCTTTAATTTCTTCGGGTAAAATGGTGCCACCTCCACCTCCAAATATTTTAATATGTCCTGCTCCTTTTTCTTTTAGCAAATCGTACATATACTTGAAATACTCATTGTGACCTCCTTGGTAACTGGTCATTGCAATGGCATTTGCATCTTCTTGAATGGCTGTATCTACAACTTCTTCAGCACTTCTATCATGGCCAAGATGTATTACCTCACAACCTGTTGCTTGAATGATTCTTCGCATCACATTGATGGCAGCATCGTGTCCGTCGAATAATGAAGCAGCGGTTACAATCCTAACTTTATTTTGTGGTTGGTATATGTTCTCTTGCATGGTTAAAATCCACTGCGAAACTAATCAATATTCAGCAATTCATAAAGCAAAGCGTGCTTTTTTTATAGACGATGAGATCTAAAATGTATAAAGTAAATCACAAGCGTTAATTGCCCCTTGTTTATTTAATTGCCCCATTTTTGATTTCATCAACTACCATTGGATCCAATAAGGTACTGGTATCGCCAAGATTTTCAGTTTCCCCTTCTGCAATTTTCCTTAATATTCTGCGCATAATTTTACCCGAACGGGTTTTGGGTAATCCTGATACAATTTGTATTTTATCTGGCTTAGCAATACGTCCAATCTGAGCAACAATGGTTTCAATGATTTCATCTTTTAAAACATTTGGGTCAACTGGCATTTTTGCAGGAATTACAAATGCATATATGCCCTGACCTTTGATGTCGTGGGGGTAACCAACAACAGCGCTTTCTATGACTTGTTTGTTTAGATTGATTGCATTTTCAATTTCAGCAGTTCCAAAACGGTGACCGCTTACATTAATTACATCATCAACCCGTCCAAGAATTCTGTATTGACCATCGCTGTTGCGTTTTGCCCCATCTCCAGTAAAATAATACCCTTTGTAGGTGTCAAAATAATTTATTCTGCAGCGTTCGTGGTCACCCCAAGTGGTTCGCAACATGCCTGGCCATGGAAATTTAATTGCCAAATACCCTTCAACATCATTTTCTGCAATTTCAATTCCATCTGAGTTTAACAAGACCGTTTGAATTCCGGGCAGAGGGAATCCAGCATGTGCTGGGATTAACGGAGAAATACCTGCCAAAGCAGAAATCATTACGCCGCCAGTTTCAGTTTGCCACCAGGTGTCTATAACAGGACACTTGCCTTTCCCTACATGGGTATGGTACCAATGCCATGCTTCCACATTAATTGGCTCACCTACGCTACCCAATGTCTTCAAGCTGTATAATCCATAGGCCAAAACATGATCGATTCCTGCGGCCATCAAACTGCGAATAGCTGTTGGAGCTGTATAAAAAATATTGACTGCGTGTTTATCTATAATTGACCAAAATCTTCCTGGATCTGGGTATGTCGGAATACCTTCAAACATAAGCGAAGTAGATGCGTTCATTAAAGGACCATACAAAATGTAAGTATGCCCTGTAACCCATCCTATATCAGCGGTACACCAAAAAACATCATTCGGTTCATATTGGAATACATTTGCAAATGTATATCCTGCATATACCATATAACCGCCACAGGCATGCACAACTCCTTTGGGTTTTCCTGTGCTTCCGCTGGTGTACAATATAAACAATGGATCTTGAGCATCCATTATTTCTGGTTCACAAATTTCGCTCACAATTCCTTTAATGTCGTGGTACCAAATATCACGACCCTCAAGCATATGAACTGGCCAATTTAAACGGTTGACAACCAATACTTTTTTAACACAAGTTACCATTTCTAAGGCTTCGTCAACTACTGCTTTTACAGGAATTTGTTTTGCTCCTCTTGAAAGTGCATCAGTTGTTATAACATACCCAGCTTGGCAATCGTTGATTCTATCTGAAATACTATTGGCGCTGAAACCAGCGAAAACAACACTGTGAATTGCACCAATTCTTGCACACGCAAGCACAGCAAAACTAAGTTCAGGAACCATGGGCATATACAAGCATACGCGGTCACCTTTTTTTACCCCTAAATCTTTTAAGACATTAGCCATTTTGCTAACCTCCTTAAGCAAATCTTTATAGGTAAATTTAATGGTGTTCTCTTTGGGATCGTTTGGCTCCCAAATCAAGGCTGTTTGATGGCCATTGTTTTCAATATGCCTATCGAGACAATTAACCGTAATATTTAATTTGGCATCGAGAAACCATTCAACTTTGGGTTCTGTAAAATTCCAATCTAAGACTTTAGACCAAGGCTTTTCCCATTGAAAATTATTGGCTATGTCAGCCCAGAATTCTTCTGGATTAGCAATGCTGTTTGCATAAGCTAATTCATATTCTTCAAGGTTGTGTATTCTTAGACTCATCTTAATTTTAACTTGCTATATGCAATGATAAAACAAAATAATGAGATCAGAAAGCGGCGCTGTAACTTATTGAAGGCAAAATAGGCAATTGATTTACCCGAGTATAATTTACACGATCAAAATAAAAAATATTCTTTCTGTTGTAAATATTTGTTACAGAAAAAACGATCCAACTTTTGTAATTTTTTACCGTTTTGAAATTGTATTTAATTGATGCATCTAAGCGGTGGTAAGCAGGCAATCGACCTTGGTTAAAATTGCTGTACAAGACCCCCAATTGACCGTTGCCATTTACATAGTCGGTGCTTGGTCCACCTTGAAAATCAAACTTCTCGTAAAACCCTTTGGTTTGGGTAAACGGAAAGCCTGACCCAAAATTCCAACGGGCATTGGCTGACAATCTATTCTTTTTATCAAACACATAATCAATAACCAAGTTTATGTTGTGTCTTCTATCCCAGTGAGGACTGTAAGTATTAATTCCATCAAATCTGTTCACATAGGTTAAGGAATACACTGCCCAGATATACAGCTTTTTGGTGTTGTCGAATTTATAACGGATATCTGCACCATAAGCATTGCCGCGTTCAACTATAAAATCTTTCTTTAACCTTTCAGGTTGAATAGAATAATTGCCATCGTCGTCAAACAGCTTCTCTCTATTTATATTCGTGATTTGAGAGAAATTCTTGTAAAATCCTTCAAGGCCAATTTCGCTATACTTGCTGATGTCATAATCAAAACCAGCAACACTGTGCCAAGCTTTTTGAAGTCGAGATGTCACAGCCTTGCCATCAAAGGATTTTTGTAAATCATCTGGGCCTGACAAGAAACCATAAAACAAATTCACTACATCTCTGTCGCTAAATGCTGACAACAAATTTTGCGAGTACTTACCCAAAGAGCCTTTAAAAGTTAGCTTTTTGGTGATATTATATTTTCCATTTATCCTAGGCTCTAAAGAAGCATTACCCAAAGAGGCATAATATTGCAAACGCATACCGGCCTCAAGAGCCCAGCGGTATCTTACAAATTTATACAATCCAAAACCACATAATTCGGTCGTAAATTCTTGTTGGGTTATTTTCCTGTTGTTGGAATTGAATAAGGTAAAGTCTGTACTAAAGGCATTGATTTCAAATCCGTATTTAATCTCGTCTTTGCGGTTAAGTGAGTTGATATTCACACCCATATTTAATCCACTTATTGAACTTGAGCGCGGTTTGTTGTCTATTTCATTTTGAGAAATTGAATAATCCGAGTAGGTAATAAATCCGTTTATTTTAGATTGATTTCCTTCTGGAATTAGGGTAAAATGCGTACCCAATCCTGTTTGATTCCATTCATAAGAAGTAGAACCAGGAAAATTGACATTGTCTTTAAAATTAAATCCAAACAGCTTCATATTGCTGCCATTGGCAGAATTGAAGGTCACCTTGCCATACACATCATTAAAATTATACGGCAGTTTGGAAGGATCTGCATATTGGTAAAACACTTTTGAACTTCTATCCAAATATGAATTTTTAATGGACAAAACAAAATTGCTACTTCCTCTACCTGGCACAAACTTTTTCAAAGGCCCTTCCAAAGACAATTTGCCCAAAAATGGACTTACAGCAAAATTGCCTGCTAAACGGTTTCTATTGCCATCTCTTGTTTTAACGTCAACTATCGCTGAAACTCTACCGCCGTATTGTACGCCAAAACCAGCACTGTAAACATCTGCAGATTTCATTAAATCAACATCAAAAACAGAAAACAAACCAATGGAGTGAAAAGGATTGTAAATGGTCATTCCATCAATCATCACTTTATTCATCACAGGGCTACCTCCCCTAATGTACAATTGCCCCCCTTGGTCACCACTAAAAACCACCCCGGGTAAAATCTGTAAATATTGAACCAAATCAGGCGTTCCACCTATGGTTGGAATTTTTGAAATTTGCGAAGGCTTAATTTTAGTCGTACCGATATCAATGTCTTCTTTTTTTCTTTTCTTTTGGTCTACAACTTTACCCCCTTTAATGGTAAAGATCATTTGTTCTAGGAAGAAATTTATAACAATCACCTTCGAAGGAAGAATTTCAACATTTACAGTATCAGCTTCATAACCATTTAGACCTGCAATTAATTTGTATTTACCTGGCTTTACATCATTAATTATAAAATAACCATCTTGATTGCTGTATGAACCGTATTCAGTTCCTGCTAATTGGATATTAGCATTATCAATTTCATTACCCGATTTCAGATCTTTAACATATCCTTTAATACCTCCATTTTGAGAAAAACCTGCAAGAAAAGAGCTAAAAAGGCAAAACAATACCGTACTTCGAAAAAACATAAATGCAAACTTAATTCTTTTAGAAGATATTTGAGATAATTTTTTTGTAGCCTAAAAGGTAAAAAACCATTGAAATTATTAGTCCTAAACTCCAAGCCAAACACGCGCCTATTACCCCATAATTGGGCATTAAAATTATGGCCATTAAAACACCTCCCAACAAGCCCATTAAATTGTAATTTAAGATTCGTTTGAAATCTGACTTGGCGTGAAAATAATGGTTGTAAATATTGCTGATAGAGAAAGCCAATACACCGGGAAACAAATAAATAAACAAATCACCTATTTGAGAAAAATCGTTGGAAAAAAGCAAGACCCAAAAAGAATTAGGGATAAATACCAAGACCAAACAAATGCCCAAAGTTCCTAAAAAGTTGACATAAACCAAGCGTGTTGTTAATTTTACTTGCTCTTTTAGGTCTGGGGTGTTCAGTATTTTCATATGTTGTATTTGACCAATGCTATGGCCAAGTATCCATACAGATTCACAAATTACGATTGCATTGCTGTATAAGCCAAGTGCAGCATCGTTGATCAAAAATGCAATGAGAAAGAAATTCAACCTATAGTTAAAAAACTGAATTGCTTGTGCACCTTGTACCAATAAGCCTTGTTTTAAAATCGAAGGTTCAAAAACAAATGGCTCTCGGGTGTTTTTAATATATTTCCTTATAAAAAGAAACGAAACCACAAATGAAATAAACAAGGCCAAAGACAAAGCGATGGGATATGAATCTATGGCTAAATTACTATTGTAAAAAAATACACCAAATAATATAAGCAAAACAAATGGCTGAACCAGCAGGCTCAAATTGCGTTTGCCAATTTCTTGGTTCCCCATTAACAACATTTGATTTAGGTTAATTGCCGAAAAGAAAAAAGCGGCAAATGGAATTAAATAATAATACGGGAGATGTCGGAGAAAATACAACACAACAAAACTCAATAAACAAATTCCCGCAATCCAAATCAAAGAAGACAACCAAAGCTTTCGTTGATTTATTTTATACGATAAATTTATTATGGCTGTGCTATTGCCAAAATCTGCAATCAATTGCACCAAGGCAATACTGGAAATAAACAAACTTAATTGGCCTCTGCCTACAGCACCCAAATTTCTCGATATAAGCACCACCATTATTAAGCCAAGTGCAGAAACACTTACTTTGGATGCAAAGGTGAAAACTATACTTTTATTAAAAGTCAAGATTTGATGTAATTAAATATTGTTGGTTTTATAGCCTGCGCTAAGTAAAAATGCCTTAACTTTTTGCACCATGTCACCTTGAATTAAGATTTCTCCTTCTACAATGGAACCGCCAGTTCCACAATGGTTCTTTATTTGTTTTGCTAACTTCTCTAAATCCTCTAATTTCCCTACAAAACCTCTAATGAGGGTAGCTTTCTTGCCTCCTCTTTGCTTGGTTTCTAATCGAATCATTAACTTTTGGGATTTAGGTTCTAAAGTTATAGAGTCATCTAATTCTTCATCAAAACTAAATCCTTGATCCGTGCTATACACCATACCATCGTCTTGTCTTTTAACTTTTTTACTCATGACTAAAAATCTTTAAACTCAAAGGTTCAATATTAATATTTATTTCTTTACCAAGCCATAATGGCTCTCCATCTACATGCACAGGTCCATCCTCTAAACGCTTTATAGTAAAATCAGTTCCAGTAAATACCTCTGTGTTTTTATTGGTGTGCAAACGGGCTTCTAACAAATTTTTGAAAATTAAAATGAAATCTAAAGGGGTAAATTTTTTCAAAACAAGGACATTAAATAAGCCATCATCAGGTTTAGCACCAGGATGCAAAACAACATTATTACCCCATTGGGTTGCATTGGCTACACCGATCATAAAGGCATTACCTTGCCAAATTTTCAAATCGTTTTTATACAATTCATAAAACTGGCTTTTATAATTGAGATGGCGAATGATTGTTTTAATATATCCTTGTAAACCGCGTTTTGTGGTATTGGCAAATGCAGAACTGATATGCGCATCAAAACCCACACCAGCAATATTGACCATACAATGTCTATTAACCCAAACCGTGTCAACCTCCTTAATTTTATAATTAGGCAATTGCTTTAAGGCTTCAACTGTGTTCATAGGGATTTTAAAATGACGCGCAAATCCATTTCCAGAACCAAGTGGAATAATGCCCAATACAATACCCGTATTAACGAGTCTAGACGCAATTTGATTGATCGTTCCATCGCCCCCAGCAGCTAAAACTATATCTACTTTTAATTTAATTGCCTTTTCAGCTAACAATAGCACATCGTCGGCTTTCTCAGTTGGCCAAACATGAACTTCATATTGATTCAAATCAATATACTTTTTTATGATTTGGGGTAGATTTTTCGTTTTTTTTCTTCCTGAAAAAGGATTGTAAATTACAACTAGACTTTTCATAAAAAACAAACCTTAGCGGTTAAAAGCATATTTTACAATGTTGGATCCCATCTTTAATGCTTCCAATCTCTTGTCTTCTGAATCGTTGTATATGCTTTGATCTTCCCAACCATTTCCCAAATCACATTCATAGCTAAAAAAACAAACCAGTCGGCCTTGGTAAATTAAACCAAAACCTTGAGCAGGCTTACCTTCATGTTGGTGAATTTTGGGCAAGCCTTTGTTGAAATTATAAGCTTGATGGTAAATTGGGTGCGTAAAAGGCAATTCCGCAAAATCAAGTTCAGGGAATACCTTTTTCATTTGTGGAACTATAAATGGTTTCAATCCGTAATTGTCATCAATGTGTAAAAAACCCCCGGCCATTAAATATTTTTTCAGATTCAAGGCTTCGGCATCACTGAATACAATATTTCCATGCCCAGTTAAATATATCCAAGGGTAATTAAACAGTTCAGGCGAGCCTACTTCAACACTGGCATCTTCTGGATTTATATTTGTCTTAATATTAGCGTTGCAAAATTTTGCCAAATTGGGCAATGCTGTTTTATTTGCATACCAATCGCCGCCACCTTTGTATTTTACTTTTGCAATTTTAAAGCTGTAATCGTTCGTGCCAGAAAAATTTAAAATCCAAATTAAAACAGAAAAGGCAGTTATAAAACGCATGATACAATTTTACAAATTAATTTTGAATTGCTCAATTAAATATTTCCTGGTAAATCAAATTCTTGCAAGCCCTCATGGCGAATCCACTTCCCTTTCTTTTTAAGTTCATAGAAATCGATTCTACCGTCTGGAATATAATATTCTCTTTTGCCTGTTTTTTCCGGGTTAGAAGGCACCAAATTCGAGTAGGTTATTATTTTCTCTGATACTTCAAACCTCAAAAGCATACTTGATTGGTCGGCATAATCAAAAAACACGCGGTATTGCGGGGTGTAATCCCGTTCAGAGCTAAAAAAAACTGGCGCACCAATATGAAGCTCTCCTGATTTATCAACCGATAAAACATCAATTAATTTGCGGTTACAAAAACTATTCTTACCATTTAGACCTAAAACACAATAATAGTCTTTCCCTTTTTTAGTGAAATGGTACATTTGATAATAGAGTGCGCCTGGCCAAAAATCTTCATTGTAATCGTCGTATAAAGAATCAGACTTAGGTTCCATGTGGTCTTTGAGCCAAAACACTTGTTCATTGCCACCTTTTTTCTTGCGAAACAACACCACACAATTGTTTTCGTATTCTTCTTTCTCGTTGATATACACCCAAGAAATAACACGCATGTGCGCATCATCTGAATTTAAAACAGAAACTGTTTTGCTTATGGAATCCAATTGCACGCCAAAAGGATGCTCATCTAAGAGCAAATCTTTAAGTAAGATTTTAAACGAATCGTTGTATTTTGAACGAATAGAATCGATGCGGTTAAAACGAAGACTGTCACTATACTTTTTCAACAATATTGAATGAACATCTTGACCAAATACCTTTAAATTATTTGTACAAAAAATCAAGAAAACTAAAATCAACAATTGCTTTTTCATACTTAATTAAACAAGTAAATGCGTATATTATTGTTAAAGATATAAAAAGTACAGGCGATCTAGCAAAGTTCTATAACCAATGCACTAGCACCACCGCCGCCATTGCAAATAGCAGCACCACCAATTTTGCCCTTGTTTTGTTTTAAGACATTTATCAGGGTTACAATGATTCTTGCGCCACTTGATCCCAATGGATGCCCTAGAGCAACTGCACCGCCGTTGACATTTACTTTCTCAGCTTCTAGATTCAACAATTTATTATTGACCAAACCAACAACAGAAAATGCTTCATTAAATTCGAAGAAATCAATTTCATCAATGCTTACGCCTGCCATAGCTGCTGCTTTAGGCATTGCTTTGCTAGGTGCTGTTGTAAACCATTCTGGTTCGTGTTCAGCATCTGCAAAACCTTTTATTTTAGCAATAGGCGTTAAGCCCAAAGCTTCCATCTTTTCTTTACTCATTAATACAACAGCAGAAGCACCATCATTCATTGTACTTGCATTGGCTGCCGTTACTGTACCTTCTTTTGAAAAAGCTGGTTTTAAACCAGGAATCTTATCAAAATTAACACTCTTATATTCTTCATCGTGGCTGAATAAAGTAATATTACCCTTTCTGTCAACAATTTCAACAGGAACAACTTCGTTGTCAAACTTTCCTGCAGCCCATGCCGCAGCAGCTTTTTTGTATGAGTTAATGGCAAACTCATCTTGAGTTTCTCTAGAAAAACCATGTTCTTTTGCACAAAGGTCTGCACACCAACCCATCATTTGCTGGTTGTATACATCTTGCAAGCCATCATTGGCCAAACCATCAACCATATTAAAGTTGCCATATTTATATCCAGTTCTGCTTCCCATCATGTAATGTGGAACTAAACTCATATTTTCCATACCGCCAGCTATAACCACTTCAGAAATACCAGTCATAATTTGCTGTGCAGCTAAAGAAATAGACTTCATGCCACTGGCACAAACTTTATTTATTGTCGTGCATTGGACAGTGTTAGGCAAACCTGCAAATTTCGCAGCTTGTCTTGCAGGTGCTTGACCCAATCCAGCCTGTAAGACACTTCCGAAATATACTTCTTGAACTTCTTCAGGATTTAAATTAATCTTTTCCAAAGCACCTTTAATGGCAGCTGCACCTATCTTTGTTGCAGGAACTGTTGATAATGCACCCATAAAACTACCCATTGCAGTTCTAACAGCGGAAACGATGTATACTTCTTTCATTTTATATTGGTTTAAATGTGCCGCGAATTTAATGTTTTTTTAAATATAAAAACCAAGCGATATCAAAACAACATGAATGAATCCTTCAATAGATAAACTATTTATTTTTTACTTGAAATCTATTTTGAAAATGTTTGAAGCTTAAGATTAAAAACTGATCCTTAGGTTAATTGCATTAAGATTATTTAAATTCGCAGCAATGAAGTATTACTTGATTGCAGGCGAGGCAAGTGGGGATTTACATGGTTCTAATTTGATGAAACAAATTAAAGCATCCGAT
Source organism: Chitinophaga pinensis (assembly GCA_945888525.1). Classification (GTDB taxonomy): domain Bacteria; phylum Bacteroidota; class Bacteroidia; order NS11-12g; family UBA955; genus JABMMZ01. The sequence goes on along the minus strand of CAMDAF010000001.1, from coordinate 127,780 downwards.
TCCAAGGCTGAATTTCGTTTTTGGGGAGGCGATTTAATGCAAGAACAAGATAAAAATTTGCTTGTTCATTACCGCGAAACGGCTTTTATGGGATTAAGTGATGTGCTGTTAAATCTCAACACCATTCGCAAGTTCTTGAAAAAGTGTAAAGCAGACATTTTGCATTTCAATCCAGATGCATTGATTTTTATTGACTACCCTGGGTTTAATTTAAGAATCGCGAAATTCGCCAAAGAAAATAACTTTAAAACACATTATTATATAAGTCCTAAAGTATGGGCATGGAACACCGGACGAGCATTGAAAATCAAAAGGGATATAGATTTTTTATACACCATACTGCCTTTCGAAACAGAGTTTTATGCCAAATTCAATATGAAGGTAGACTATGTAGGAAATCCATTATGCGATTCAATCTCTAACTACGATTTCAATAATAACTTTAAAGCTGATCAGCAAATTAGCAGACCCTACATAGCTTTGCTTCCAGGAAGCAGAATGAGCGAATTAAAACATGTTTTACCCACCATGCTAAAAACAATTAAAAACTTCCCAGAGTTTGATTTCATCTTAGCTGGAGCAAACCATATTCCCAACAATATTTACGAATCCTATTGCGCGGGTTATCCCGTTAAAATTGTGAAAGGTTTAACCTATGATGTAGTTAAGAACGCAAACGCGGCATTGGTATGCAGCGGAACTGCAACCTTGGAAACGGCATTGTTAAATTGTCCTCAAGTGGTCGTATTCAGATTTAGTAAATTAAGTTACTTTATTGGAAAATTGCTTATTAAAGTTAAATATATATCGCTGGTGAATTTAATTTTGAACAAACCAGTGCTTGAAGAACTAATCCAAGATGAATTTAATGAATCGAAAATTGTTTCAGCTTTAAGCAAGATATTAAATGGTCCAAAAAGATTGGAAATGATACAATCTTATGCCGCATTGAAAATTAAGGTAGGCAATAGCGGAGCAAGTGAACGTGCAGCCTCGTTAATTGTAAGCCGAACATTAAACTAAAACTTTAAAAATTAAAATAGCCCGCATAAAAAATGCGGGCTATAGTCGTTGGGTGTGTATTTGTGTATTTGTGTGTGTCTATTTAATATAATTTATTTTATGCTTAATAAATTATTGCTGTTAATTGCCATTTGGCGAGAAACGATGGCGCGCTTCAATTGCTTTACTTCTTTGTTTGAGGCTTGCATTTTATTTAGCAGAAAAAAGGTTAATACCAACAAAATGATTATTGACTTTAACATTAAAATTTCCGAAAAATAAAAACTCTTTTTAGGGGTCTTGGTCTCTATTGGATTGAATGCAGAACTTAGATTGGCCATGTTTCTTATTTGGTGTTTTTTAGAGTTTTAACTTAGGATTAATCACTCAATAAGTAATAATACTTAGTTTGTTTTGTTACCCTATACCCAAATATAGAAAACCAATTTTAAAAATCAAATTATTTAAAAAAAGAACCCATTAAATAACATAAGTACATGTAAATCAATAGAATTATTTTAAAAATACAAGTTTAAAATCAGACTGGGTTATATCCTTTTGCTTCATTTTTTTCTAAAAAAGCCTTAATTCAATCGAATAAGGAAACAAAAAACACATTGAAACAAGAGCATTAAAATAATTGAAGAAATATTAATCTGCTTATGGTAAAGACATCTAATTGTTATTTATTTGCAGCTATGAGAAAAGTAAACCTAGTCTTACTCCTTTTAATCTTAAGTATCCAAACAAAAGCAATGAAAATAAACTATACCATAGACATTCAAAATCCCAATACACATTATGCTTTGGTAAAATTAGAAATTTCTGAAATTAAGGAGAGCAGAATCGTACTAAAAATGCCCGTTTGGACTCCAGGGAGTTATATGGTCAGAGAGTTTGAAAGAAATATTGAGCAAGTAAGTGCCATTTCAAACAAGAAAAACAACACAATCAGTAAAGTTGATAAAAGTACTTGGGCTATTGAAAACAAATCAACCGATAAAACCATAGAAGTTACCTATAAAGTATATTGTTTTGAAAACACAGTTCGAACGTCTTATATCGATAACGACCATGCCTTTTTGCTGCTGAGCAGTTGTTTGCTGTATGCAGATAAACAAGGTTCAGGAACACTTGACATCAATTATCCTGAAGCATGGACCAAAATATCTACCACTTTAATACAATCAAAGCCAAATTTATTCTCATTTGACAACTACGATGAACTAATAGACTCCCCAATAGAAATTGGCAACCATCAAGTTTTTAAATTTGAGGTTGCGGGCGTTCCGCATACTGTTGCATTGGTAGGGAAAAACAATTGCCCTACGGATAAATTCAAAACTGATTTGCAAAAGATTTGCAGCACCATGAACCAAATTGTAGGTAAACATCCATGCAAAGAATATTTGTTCATCATTCACCATGTGGAAGAAGGTGGTGGTGGATTGGAGCATGCAAACAGCAATGTGGTTCAAATGCAAAGATTTGCATACACAAACAAAGAACGTTATTTGAATTTCTTAAGCTTGTGCGCACACGAATACTTTCATTTGTGGAATGTAAAACGCATACGTCCAGAGGCACTTGGCCCTTTCGATTACAGCAAAGAAAATTACACAAATTTGCTTTGGGTTGCTGAGGGGATTACAAGCTATTACGATGAACTTGCTATGTACAGAGCCGGTTTCAGAACTGAAAGTGAATATTTGAGAATATTGTCTAATACGTTTTCTGCAACAATAAACCGAAAGGGTGCTGAAATACAAAGTATGCATGAAGCTTCCTTTGATGCATGGATTAAAGAATACAGACCGAATGAAAATAGCATTAATACCAATATCTCTTATTACATGAAAGGCGCTTCAATTGCAGCCTTATTGGATATTGAATTGTTAGATGCAACTAAGGGCAGTAAAGGGCTTGACCATTTATTGCAGCATTTGTATTCTGAATATTACGAAAAAAAACAGAGAGGTTTCACTGACAATGAATTTTATGACGCCATAGATTATATTGCTGGAAAGCCACTTAATTTCAAATCCTGGGCCGAGGAAACCAATACAAGTGAGACCAATCAACAGATCAAAAACATTCTTAAAAAAGTTGCTTGTTCTATTGAAAACAAAGTTCAAAACAATTTATTCTATACTGGAATTAACACGGAACAAAAAGGCGAAAAAATTGCAGTTAAGTCAATCGATGCATTATCGCCTGCCTTCGGATTGGACATGCAAGCCGGAGATGAAATCATCGCAGTAAACAACATACGCATCAAAACCAGCTTGGACGAACTTGTAAAACTTATTGGTGAAGGCATTGAGTTGAATTTTATCATTTCAAGAAATGGACTAATTAGAGAATTGGCCCTCAAACCAAGTCAGAACCCAAAATTGGATTTAAACATTACAATTGATAAAGTAGACGACCCAATTTTATTGGTTTGGCTAAAAAAGATTTAAAAAAATCCCGCTAATTATAAAACTAGCGGGATAAAAAAAGGCAAACTATAAGCCGAGTTTTGTATCCACCGAAGCGGATGTCTGTCATTGATCTATTGCAGCCTACCCTCCTGAGCGTTGAAGTAAACTCCAACTTGAACGAGCAGCTCTATGGCTCAGGTATATTTGGCCTTACAACCCTTAAGGTTTACCCCCCTGCGCATTACTGACACACGGCGTGGGCTCTTACCCCACATTTTCACCCTTACCGATACTTTATTGCTAAAGCAAAGGCGGTTATTTTCTGCGACACTCTCTGTAAGCAGTCATTTCTTTCTGCTTCCCGTCTTTTCAAACGGTATGGTGCTCTGTGTTGCCCGGACTTTCCTCTATTTTTTCAAATAGCGACAGACCATTTACCTTTTGTGCAAAGATAGCAAATTAAAAGTATGCCTATGCAATGTTTTGACACCCCTAAATTTGCTAAATGGACAAAACACTCAAATTAATGGTTAAACTCTTTTGCATTTGCGCCTTAAATTGTGGTAATTCGCAACACTTTTTTATTAAAAAAATATGAAAAAAATATACGCATTACTTACGCTTGCATTACTATTTAGTAGCAATGCAGCTAAAGCAGATGAAGGCATGTGGTTGCTTTCTTTGCTAGAAAAAATGAATTACAAAGACATGCAGGCCAAAGGTCTTAGACTTACACCTGAACAACTTTACAGTGTTAACCATTCAAGTTTAAAAGATGCTTGTATTTGGTTTAACGGCGGATGCACAGGTGAAATCATTTCCTCTGAAGGTTTGATTTTAACCAACCACCACTGTGGATACGATGCTATTGCTGAATTAAGTACAACATCTGACAACATTTTGGACAATGGATTTTGGGCAAAAACCCGTGCTGAAGAGCGCAAACCTAAAGCACCTATGTCAATCACTAGAGTTGTGCGTGTAGATGATATCACTTCTGAAGTATTAGCAAAAATTGCTGGGGTTTCTGAAAAAGAGCGTTTTGCTAAATTACAAGAAATATACAAAGAGCTGCAAAAGAAGGCAACAGAAGGAACCCATTACGATGCTACTTGCCGTGAAATGTTCAAAGGAAACGCTTATTACCTCTTTGTAATGGAAAAATTCACTGACATCCGTTTGGTAGGAACGCCTCCTCAAAATGTCGGTAAATTTGGTGGTGAAACAGACAATTGGATGTGGCCAAGACATACTGGTGATTTCAGTATGTTCCGCGTTTATGTAGGCAAAGACAACAAACCTGCCGATTACAATGCTGAAAACACCCCCTACAAACCAATGCATTACCTACCTGTATCATTGAAAGGTGTAAAAGAAGGCGATTTCGCAATGATCATCGGATTCCCTGGCAGAACCAACCGTTATGAGTTTTCTCATGGTGTGGCTCTTGCTACAGACATAGTAAACCCTAACATTGTTAATCTAAGAGACCTTAGATTAAAAGCTTGGAAAGAACAAATGGTTCAAGATGAAGCAACAAGATTGTTATTGTCTAGCGACTATGCATCAATTGCTAACTATTGGAAATTCTTCGATGGCGAAGCTGAACAATTAAAGCACAATAAAGTTTACGACAAAAAAACTGCTGAAGAAAAAGCTTTTGCTGTTTGGGCTGAAAGCAAAGAAGAATACAAATCATTGCTTTACGATATTGACCAAGCTTACACAGTATACAAACCTTATGCATTACAAAACACCTATATGAGGGAATGCATCACGGCTCCAAGCATTATGCAATTAGCTTCTTTTGGTATGTCTCTAGATGCATTGTACAATAAAATCAATAAAATTAAAGCCGATAAAACAAAAGCTGCTGCAGATAAAGACAAAGAAATTGCTGATTTGGAAGCTAAAATAAAAAGCACTTCTGAGAATCTAATTAAAGCGCTTGCTGAAGTTCCTTACACCGATAGAATAAAAATTGCTGACAAAAAAATCATGGCTGCGATGATGAAAATGTACTACAAAAACATTCCATCTTCTCAATGGCCAGAATTGTTTACCAAAATTGCTTCTAAAATCAAAAACGGCAACTCAGACGAAGTTTTTGCAAAATATGCTGAAATGTTATTTGCTAAATCAATGTTTGCTTCAAAAGAAAAAATCGAAGCTTTCTTAAAAGCACCTAACCATAAGAAAATACTAAGCGACCCTGCTTTTATTTATTTAAAATCTCATGCTGACAATTACACCAACAAATTTAAACCTAAGGTTGATGAGTTTGCTGCTTCAGCTTTGGCTCTAGGCAGAAAATACATTAAGGGCTTGATGGAAATGAATCCAAATAGGGTTTTCTATCCAGATGCAAATTCAAGCCAGCGTTTAACCTATGGTACCGTTAAATCATACGACCCTAAAGATGCAGTGCATTATGATTTCATTACCACGATTGATGGTGTTATTGAAAAATATGTGGCAGGTGATTATGAATTTGATTTGCCGGCTAAATTATTAGAGTTATACAAAGCAAAAGACTTTGGCCGCTACGCTGCGAGCAATGGCAAATTGCCTGTTGCTTTCTTAACCGACAATGACATCACGGGTGGTAATAGCGGAAGTCCGGTTATGGATGGAAGCGGCAACATCATTGGTTTGGCTTTTGATGGCAATTGGGAAGCAATGAGTGGAAACATTCATTTCGATGACAAATACAAAAGAACCATCAACGTTGATATACGTTATGTGCTTTGGTTAATCGAAAAACTAGGCGGAGCAAAACACATTGTAGATGAAATGACTTTGGTTGAATAAACCTGTTGTAAAAAACACGTTAAAAAAGTCCCGGCGAATTTTCGTCGGGACTTTTTTTATTATTGTGTTATCTTTTTCTAAGTTTGGCAACGAATTCAAAAACTAATCAATAACTTCGCAGAGCGTATGAATGAGGTTGTAGAAATAGGCTTATGGATAATTCTTTCAGGGGTAAAATTTCTTTTTGCCGTGTTGCCGCTCCTGGCCAAATCTCACCGAGAATGGTATTGGGATATGTTAATTGTTTCATCTGGAGGCATTTTGGGTGTTTTTGCATTCACCTATTTAGGCGCCTATATTTCTAATTATCTTTCAAAATACAACTTCTTTAAAATGAAGTATCCCAAACTTAAGAAATTTATCAAAATAAAAAACAGCTACGGATTAATAGGAATAGCGCTGTTTAGTCCGCTCGTTTTTAGCATTCCCATTGGTTGCATAATCAGTGCAGCTTTTGAAAACAACAAACATAAAGTCCTTAGCTATCAAATTGCATCTGTTATTTTTTGGAGTGTGCTTTTATTTGGCTTAAAAGGCTTATTTAATATTGATTTAAGTAACGAAATTCATGTCAATAAATAGAATAATACTAGTTCCTACTCCTGTTGGGAATTTAAAAGACATTACTTTAAGGGCCTTGGAATACCTTAAAGAATGTGACATAATATTAGCCGAAGACACCAGAAACACCGGAATATTATTGAAACATTATGAAATTGACAAGCCATTACAAAGTTACCATGCGCACAATGAGCACGACAAAATAATCGATGTAATCAATCAAATTAATGCGGGTAAAAAGATGTGTTTGGTAACCGATGCAGGCACACCCGGAATTAGTGATCCAGGTTTTTTAATTGTAAGAGAATGTATTAAAGCTGGAATATATGTAGAGTGCTTGCCCGGCGCCACTGCCTTTGTACCTGCGCTTGTAAAGAGTGGATTGCCTTGCGATAAATTTGTATTTGAAGGATTTTTACCGGTTAAAAAAGGCAGAAAAACACGCTTGGATTTATTGCAAAATGAAACCCGTACAATTGTTTTTTACGAATCGCCTTATAAATTGCAAACAACACTAAAAGACTTGGCTTTGGTTATGGGAAATGAAAGAAAAATTTCAGTTAGTCGAGAAATTAGCAAAATTTACGAAGAGACCATCAATGGAACCCTAGAAGAAGTCAATCAACACTTTATAAAGAAAGCACCCAAAGGTGAATTTGTAATCGTTTTGGAGGGCAAACCAGATGCTTAAAAAAAACCCTTTGTTCCTATCGATTCTCTCGGCGGCTATTTTATCAATAGCCTGGCCTCCCCTGCCAACTGGGCTATTGCTCTTTATTGGTTTTGTTCCATTGTTAATTGTACACCATTTACTTAGAGACACTAAGAAGAAGAATTTAAAATTCTGGTTGTACACGTGTTTAAGTGTTTTAATATGGAACATTGCCACTACTTGGTGGGTTTGGAATGCCAGTCCCACGGGATGTTTGATGATGTTATTTGTGAATACACTTTTCATGAGTGTTCCTTTTGTGTTGTTTACCCATGCCCATAAACTATTTCCAAAGGCTTCTTATTTTTTATTTATTCCGCTTTATTTAGGAATGGAATATTTGCATTTTAATTGGAATGCATCATGGCCTTGGTTAACACTGGGCAAAGGCTTGGCTGCCGTTCCAAACTATATTCAATGGTATGAATACTCTGGTGAAATGGGAGGAAGTTTACTCATCTTACTTGTCAACGTGTGGATTGTGCATTTAATAGCAAAAGGGAATGTGAAGAAAATATGGATGCCATTGGCATTGGTATTGCTTTTTGCAGGCTTATCAAGCTTGTGTGCTTTTAATAACTTTAGCTTCAGAAAAGGCATTACAAACAATATCGAATGCATTGTCGTGCAGCCAAATATCGACCCGTATGAGCAAAAGTTTGCCGATGGCAGCAACTATCTTGAACCCGAGATTCAATTGGAATGTGCATTAGACTCGACCTTACCATTGATAACAAATAAGACCCAATTGCTTGTATTTCCAGAAACTGCTTTGGTTGGTTTCAATAATGAAGCAACTCTAAATTATTTAGGGCTAATCAACCCGTTGCGTAAATTGAGTAAAGATTCTAATTTATGCATTATAAGCGGGGCTGAATCGTATGTCATATATCCAAATGACAAAAACAATAAACCCTCAAAGACCGCAAGGTTTGATGAATTTTCATCGCAATGGTACGATAGCTATAACACGGCTTTAAACATTAAAAATGATTCGGTTTCAGAAATTTACCACAAATCAAAACTAGTTGCTGGCGTCGAAAAAATGCCATTTGAATTTTTAGAAGAACTAAGTATCAACTTAGGTGGCACCTCAGGCAGTTTGGGAAGCAGCGACAAGGCAATCAATTTCAAATTAAATAATGGGGTAAAAATTGCACCATTAATTTGTTATGAATCGATATATGGCGATTACACCAATGATTTTGTAAATGATGGCGCACAAATACTATCGGTTATTACCAATGATGGATGGTGGGGCCAAACACAAGGCCATAAACAACATTTGTTATACGGGGCAATTAGATGCATTGAAACCCGCCGCGAAATGGTGAGAAGTGCAAATACTGGCATATCTGCGAAAATCAATAAATTTGGAAATATTACGCATCAAACCAAATACAACGAAAGAAAGGCTTTCAAATGCAACATTACGCCCAATAGTAAAATCACATTTTACACCAAATATGGCAACATCATTGGAAAAGTATCCTACTATTTAGCCTTATTAATTGCGCTGATGGTTCTGATTGGAAGATTTATCCGCCGCAAACCTCAAAAATCTTTAGAGTCCTAAAAGTCTATTTCAACTTGGTTGCGCATCAGATCGTCAAACGATTCTCTTTTACGAATAAGCTCGGCTTTTCCATTAACAATTAAAACTTCAGCGGGCCTGTATCTTGAATTGTAATTGCTGGCCATACTGAAGCCATAAGCGCCTGCATTGTGAAAAGCAAGGATATCACCTTCCCTAACCTCATTCAATTTACGGTCCCATCCAAAAGTATCCGTTTCACAGATATATCCAACAACGGCGTAAATTCTTTCAGTCCCTGTAGGATGGCTAATATTGGTGATTTTATGGTACGCGTCATAAAGCATAGGGCGAATCAAATGGTTCAAGCCACTGTCAACGCCTGCAAACATTGTGCTTGTGGTTTGCTTTACAATATTGGTTTTAACAAAAAAGTAACCAGACTCACTCACTAAATATTTACCAGGTTCAAACCAAAGTTCAAGTTCACGGCCATAATGTTTGCAAAATTCTTTAAATCTGCCAGCAATCTTTGCTCCTATGTCATTGATATCTGTGGTTATATCAGCCTCTTTATACGCTACTTTAAAACCACTTCCAAAATCCATGTATTTTAAGTCCTTGAAATCCTCAGCGGCCTCGAACAACAGTTCTGCGCCACGGATAAATACTTCTGCATCTAATATATCACTACCGGTATGCATGTGTAGGCCTTCTACATTAACATCATAAAGTTTAACAACGCGGGCAACATGACGAAGCTGGTAATAGGAAATTCCAAATTTAGAGTCAATATGACCAGTTGAAATTTTGGTGTTTCCACCTGCCATAATATGTGGGTTTACACGGATACAAACAGGAACAGTCTTACCGTATTTGGCACCGAATTGCTCTAGGATAGAAATATTGTCAATATTGATTTTAACCCCTTCATTAACCGCCAATTCAATTTCTTCCATTCCAACCCCGTTTGGTGTGTATAATATTTTTTCGGGAAGAAATCCTGCGTGAAGCCCTAAATAAACTTCCTGAATAGAAACAGCATCTAAACCTGCACCCAAGTGTTTCATATATTTGAGAACATTTACATTGCTGAGAGCCTTACAAGCATAGTGCAAACTTAATTTTACACCAGGAAAAGCATCGCTTAGCTTTTCGTATTGCATTTTCATGGTTTCAGCGCTGTAAACATAAAGAGGTGAATCGAATTGATTGATTAACTCAAGTACGTCTACACCGTCAATTTTGTATCTCCCTTCTTCTAAATGCATCATTGTGCGAAAGTAATTTTTTTATCACTGAATAAAAAATGCAATTTGCGCTTATAAAATGGGACGAATTCTGGCAATAGATTATGGCAAAAAAAGAGTTGGAATTGCTGTTACAGACCCTATGCAAATTATTGCGCAACCCTTGGTAACAATAGATACTCCAAAAATTTTTGAATTTTTAAAAGATTATTTTTCAAAAGAAAAAGTGGATACAATTGTTTTGGGTGAACCGAAGCGTTTGAGTGGATTGGATACCGATGCGACACCTTTGGTTGAAGCATTTAAGCTAAAACTTTTGGAATTGTTCCCAAATATGCCAATTGTTATGATCGATGAACGCTTAACAAGTCGAATGGCAAAACAAACTTTAATAGATGCTGGTTACAAAAAAATTGCCAGGCAAAATAAAAAACTTGTAGATACAGTCGCTGCGGCATTAATTTTGCAGCTCTATTTGGAAATTAAATGATATTACCGATATACGCCTACGGAAGCCCTGTGCTTAGAAAAAAATGTTCCGACATCGAATTGGAATACCCGAATTTGAAGGATCTTCTAGACAATATGTATGAGACCATGTACGACAGCCATGGCATTGGTTTAGCTGCCCCTCAGATTGGTTTGCCAATTAGAATTTTTATTGTTGATGGGTCTCCTATTGAGGGAATCAAGCCAGAGGGATTTAAACAGACTTTTATCAACCCTGTGATTATAGAAGAATGGGGCGAAGAATGGAAATATGAAGAAGGTTGCTTAAGCATTCCAACCATACATGAAAATGTTTCCCGCAAACCAGAATTGCGCATCAAATATTTAGATGAAAATTTCAAAGAGCATGAAAAAACATTTGATGGAATGGTTGCAAGAATTATCCAACATGAATACGACCACATTGAAGGAAAATTATTCGTTGACAAGATTTCGCCTTTGAAGAGAAATTTAATCAAAGGTAAATTAAACAATATCAGTCTTGGTAGAGTTGAACATAGCTATAAAATGCGTTTCCCTAAAAAATAATGGAAAATAAACCTGAGTTGGACCGCAAACAAATTTGGCAAGACATCATTGCCTTTATCGAAACCCGTTTTGGAAAACGACCTGATCTTGATGCCCTCCTATTTATTATTGGTATGCGAGAGCTTGGCAATCTTAATGAATCTAATTTCAAAAAAGACGACAAAGTATCTCTAATGCATATAGCAACCTGCAAAATACTAAGCTATTCAGACCACTATGAATTAATTGGCACGGATGACGACGGTTGGCCTCATTGGAAGTTAAAAAATCCGCTTCCAGATATGGCACTTTTGGAACAAGAAACTTATATTCGCGAACACATTATTGAATATTTTATCAACGAACAGATTTTATGAAATACTTACTAAACCACATTGGCATTACAGCCCTTAGCGTATTGTTAGCGACGGCAACGTGCAACAACAGCAGCGATGCTGCAAAAGAAGAAACCTACACGGAGTCTAGCATCAGTGCGCCGGAACCATCAGCAGCAGAACAGTCTGCCCCACAAACAGCTGCAGACACCACTAAAAAAGACAGAGACTCTGTTTTAATCAAAACAAACATGGGAGATATGGTTGTAGTATTATACAATGAAACACCTTTGCACCGAGATAACTTCTTGAAATTGGTGAACTCTAACTTTTACAACGGGATTTTATTTCACCGTGTAATCAAAAACTTTATGATTCAAACTGGCGACCCATTGAGTAAAGATACAGACCCAAACAACGATGGAATGGGCGGACCAGGCTATTTGATTCCTGCAGAAATCAGCCCATTGTATAGACACAATAAGGGCTCACTAGCTGCAGCTAGAACAGAAAATCCAGAACGCGCATCTAGCGGTTCTCAATTTTATATTTGCCATGTCGCTACGCCATTTTTGGATGGTCAATATACTGTGTTTGGCGAAACTGTTAAAGGTTTAGACATCGTAGACAAAATTGCTGCAGTTCCTACTGGCATGAATGACAGGCCAAATGCGCCTGTAAAAATCATAAGCATGAAGCATATCAACGCGCCTAAATCTGCAAGTAAAGGAAAGTAAGGCATGAAATATTTGTATTATTCTTTTATTGCAGCTTCCATTCTGCTTGGCGCTTGTAAAGCAAAAAAAGAAGAAGCTCCGGTTATTCCCACAGAGGATGTCGTTGAAATGACAACCCCATTTGGAAACATGTATATTTGGTTGTATAAAGCTACGCCCTTACACAGAGCGAATTTCTTAAAATTAAGCAACGATGGATTCTTCAACAACACCACCTTTCACCGTGTAATTCCTAATTTCATGATTCAAGGAGGTGACCCTAATAGCAAAGATTCGGATATAAGCAACGATGGATCTGGTGGCCCAGGTTATACGATCCCTGCTGAAATTAGAGACACCATACAACATGAACGCGGGGTATTGGCAGCGGCCAGACTTGGAGATGCGGTTAATCCAACCCGTGCCTCCAGTGGTTCTCAATTTTACATTAGTGTAAGCACAGCCGGAACCAAAGGATTAGATAAACAATACACCGTTTTTGGCTATGTTATGAAAGGCATCGAATATGCCGACAGTATTGTTAAACAGTCAAGAAGTTCAAAAGACCGACCATTTGTAGACCAAAAAATGCAAGTGAGGGTTATTCGAAAAACTTTAGCTGAAATAAAAGCTGAATACAATTACGTTCCCAAGTATTAATCAATTTATAAAATGCATAAAAAAGCCCCAAGATAAGGGGCTTTTTTTATGCGTTCAGTTATCATTATGATTTCATCGCTTTTAAAGCGGGATAAATTCCTGTTAAAACACCAAGCCCTAAAGCGGTTCCTAGCACGAGTAAAACATCCTTTAAAAGCAATTTTACAGGATAATTTTCTACAATAGCCCCCTGCATTTTCACCAAGCCATATTTTTCTTGGACAATAACCAAAGCAATGCCCAAAGCAAGACCGAAAAATGTCCCAATTGCTGAGATAAAGAACCCGTTACTAAAGAACACATTTCGAATTAATGAAGGCCTTGCACCCATTCCCATTAAAGTTTTTATATCGTCTTTCTTTTCAATTACCAACATGGTTAAGCTGCCCAAGGCGTTAAAGGCGGCAATCAATAAAATAAAAGTTAAGATGGCATAACTGGCCCATTTTTCACTTTTAAACATTTTGTATAAGGAAGCCTGCTGCTCCATTCTGTTTTGGACCTTGAATGATTTTCCCAAAACTTGTTTGACTTCATTCAAAACCAGATCAACATTGGTGTTTTTTTGAAGCGTTATTTCAAGGGAAGAAATTTGATTTTCTCTCTCAAAAAGTGATTGAGCAAAATCGATTGGTACAAATACGTATCGGTTGCTAATGGTTTCATCAAGGGTTAACACACCTGCTGGTTCAATTTCCATTGATTTAATGGATTCAATGTCATTTACATTAAAATCACCCCGTCTTGGCGTAATTAGAGAAACCAGACTAAAAGGCCCCCCAATATTGCAATTGATTTTTTGATCAATTCCAGATCCAAGTACCATAAAATTATAAGCATTCTGTTTGACAATCCCTTCACCTTCTACCACCATTGAGTTAAGTCCATTGACAATAAAATAATTCGAATCAACCCCCTTTACAGTGCACACAGTTTGATAGTCGCCGTTCCTAATCGCTGCATTATCCTCCATTATTGGCATCATGTTTTTAATGCCCTTTATGGATTTCAATTTCTGTATGGTATGCGCTTGCTCAAATACTTTCCCTTCGTTTAAACTAACTTTGATTTCAGGATTGAACTTGTTGTACATAGAAAATATCAACGATTCAAAGCCATTCATGGTGCTTAATATAACAATCAGGGCAGAGGTACAGACTGCAAATGCCAGAACTGCAACACTTGAAATGATATTTATCGCATTTCTTTTCTTCTTTGAGAAAAGGTAACGACCAGCTATAAACAACGACGTTCTCATTATTTAAATGCTCTAACAAGAATACATTTGCCTTTGTTGTGCTTCATATTGATGTCTAGAAAATTAAATAAAATAACAAAAGGAATACACAGCAAAGTATAAATTGGCAAAACAGCAAAAAACAATTGAGAGGTTTTTATCATTTTTGTGGGCCAAGCAGTTGTTAATTTCCAGCTGTAAATACCGGGGGTTCCGTATGCATATCTGGCTTTAACTTTTGAAAAACCAATTTCCTTTAACATTTGCTGTAGTTCAATAACACCATAACCATTGCGAACTTTTGGGTCTGAGTAAATACCTATGTTAAGTCTACTTGCCTTGTCGTCGGCATAATTGCTTGAGTTAAAAATCAACAGCATTCCTGGTTTTTTTAGTGCATTAAACATATTGGTTAAGGCCTTTCTATCTTCTTCAATGTAATTCAATAGATTAATTGACAGGCATAAGTCGAATGCATCGTGTTGATCAAAACTCAAAATATCTGCAGTTCTACAGTAGATATTATGGATATTTTCATGATTAAAATAAGCTGTAGATTGAGTCACCATTTTATGGTTCTTATCTATTGCCAAAATATTGTATTTGCTTCTGTAATTTGAAAACAAACCCAACAATTGCCCCATTCCAAAACCAGGGTATAAAACATGTTGTACCTTATTCTTCCTCCTGCTACATAATTTAATCTCTCTTCGAATGATGTGATTTTTCAACAAAAGAGAATGGGTAAAAAAATTGTATAATTTTCTTGCATTGCTGTGTTTGTCCAGCACCTCAGTAAACAACTCTGTTCTATGGCTTACAGGCATGAATTTTATTAGTCCTTATTTTCTTCTCTCGTCGATCTTTCCTCCCTTAATTGATCAAACAATTTATCAAATTTAAGTGCATTTTCTAAGCTGTTGTCTTCTAAGAAATGTAATTCCGGTATAATTCTAACTGAATTTTTTATTTTTCCGGCTAATATTTTTCGGATTTGCTTGTTGTACAAATTCACTAATTCCATAGCTTTCTGCTTACTTTTAACATTAAAAATACTAAGATATGCTTTGACATAGCTTAAGTCAGGACTAGAACTTACCTCTGTCACAGTGATAAATGCACCTTCGAACCAATCGTGTGTTTTACTTTGAAAGATAACACCCAGTTCTCTTTGCATTTCTTTATTGAACTTTTCTGTCCTTGTACTCATATAAATCCACTGCAAAGTTATAATTTGCAATCCTTATTATTATTTTAATTTTATATTTTTTTTAACCATTAAAATTTCATTCAAATGCATGTAATAAATTGCATACTGCAAGGCCTACTAACTGGTGCTATACTTAGCATTATGCTGGGTACAGTATTCTTTTCTTTAATAAAAAACAGTCTCAGTTCAGGTTTCAAAACGGGCGTGTATATCGCCATTGGAGTAATACTTTGTGATATAATATTTATTACGCTAGCAATATTGAGTACCGAATTTGCCAATTTTTTAGAAAGCAATCAACATACAATTTCTATTGTTGGTGGATCGGTATTGTTGCTAATGGGCTTAGCTATGTTTGTAAGGGCAAAGCCAAAAACAGACGCCGGCAAAGACTTCAAATCCTCGAGTAAGAGTGCTGTCTATTACATAGGAAATGGTTTTTTATTAAACATACTCAATCCAGTTAACTTCTTTAGCTGGCTTGCAATCAGTTCCCTTTTGAAAATTAAGTTCCATTATCAAATCAATGATCAAATCATCTATTTTACCGCTTGTTTATTTAGTATTTTTATGGTTGAAATTGCCATAGCCTATTTTGCATCCTTACTTAAAAAACAGATGACGGACAAGCTTGTTCAAAGAATTAATCAAGCATCTGGGTTGGTTTTTATAGGGGTTGGAATAAAATTAATCCTCAGTTTGTAGGTTTTTAGTCCATTCTTTTAGGGCAAACCACGAAAACAAACCCAAAGCAAGCATCAAAAAGGAATAAAAATAGAGCGGCGACTCTGGGGTATTTAGATTCAAATATAAAATCGAGTACGCAACATTGCAAACAATCCAATACCACCAGCATGCAATGTCCTTTTTGATTTCCAAATAGGTTGCAACGATGCTTAAGAAGGCTAAAAATATATCTAAATACTTAAACTCAACGTAGTTTAAAAGCACAAATGATTTGATTACGACTAAGGCAAGTAGCATTGAGGCAAAGACAATCAAAAAATGCACTTTGAACCTAAATTGATAGGATGGTTTTGAGTTGGGTGATTTCCATTTCCATTCAAAATACCCAAACACACCTTGAAAAGCATAGATTATATTCAGAAACATGCTGCCGTAAAACCCTTTTTTATAAAATAAGATTGCACTAAAAACTGAGCCTAATATACCAAACAACCAAGCGTTTGCATGACGCTTATAGGCAAAAAACATATAAAAAAACAAAAGTGCTACTGAGGCAATTTCCAATAAATGCAACATCTGTGGCAAAGATGCTTGTCTTGTTCGATAAATTTAAGATTATTTTTGCACCAATGTTGAGGTCATTAATTTTATTTATCTGTTTCATAACATCCAACTTATGTATTGGTCAGCTTAAGAATATGTACAGCAATATTCGAACAGATTTAAGGGGTGAAAAAAGTGCATTTGTCAGTTTGGATGGAAAAAACAGCATTGTCAGAGATGTGCCAATTAAGTTATTCGGATTACAAGCTGGTTATTTGTTTAATCAAAGAACCAATTTGTTTTTAGGTTTTTACAATGCATACAACAAAGAAAACATCATTAGTAATCCAAGTGCAGGAGCAAAAAAAACGGATTCAAATACAATATGGCAAGCCTATAAATTGACTTATATAAATTTTGGTTGTGAATATTATTTTCACAATTCAAAAAGGTGGCGTTTTTCAATTCCATTTGCCGTTGGGATTGGTGGTGGAAGTATTAAACAAAGAAATAGCGTGCAAGACATTAGTAAAAAATCGCTGTTTGTAATGCCTGCAGAAATCGGTTTTTGGGCTAATTACAAACTTACTTGGTGGTTGTGGCTTGGAGCCGGGATGGGAACAAGGGTATCTTTGGTGTCAAAGGGTTTCTCCGGATCTTACTATACTTTTGGTTTATCTCTGCGCTATGGTGAAATTTTTAACCGCAGCAAAGCACTAATAAAAAAGAAATAAAAAAGGCCGCAACTTTATAAAGTGCAGCCTTTAATACAATTTTAACTATTAATAAGTATTAGGTAATTCGCTTGCAGAACCCTCTGCTTTTTCTTCTTTCTTTTCAAGCGGAGGCGTTGGTTTTGTTGAAATGATACCCTTTTCGAACAAAAGAGATTCTATAAAGAACTCTAATTGGTCCTCATGTATTTTCTTTCCAATAATTCTACCGTTTTCGTCGAGAATAAACATGGTTGGGTTAGCGACAATATTATAATCTTGTTTGTAATAAGGCCAAGGAGCATATCTATCGACTCTACAAACATTTATCCAACCTTGCAATTCAGGTCTACTGCGCATCATTTTGCGCCATTCGTCGTATTGATTTTCAGTTGAAACAGCATAAACCTTAATGCCATTTTTCTTATGCTCCAGGAAAACACGGTTAACCACAGGAATTACTTCTTTGCAATGTCCGCAAGTTGGGTCATAGAAGAACAATATGGTGTAGCGTCCTAAATTTTCATACAGACGGTGCATTTTACCTGCTGTATCTGCCATATTTAAATCTGGTGTTGTTTTTCCGCACAAAGTTGGAAGCGCTTTTTTAGCTTCTTCACACATTTTTCTTTTTCCAGCGGTGTCATCATACCACCATGCTTCATTTTGACAATAGTACTTATCGATCAAATGTATGGTTACGTTGTCTTGACACATTATTTTTCTATCTTGGAATTTGTTGGTTAGATATTGAACAAAATATTTTTGAGTTTCTGTAAACGGAACGGTTTTGCCTATGGCAATATCAACCGCATTGACCAAACTATCAGGATCTTGAAAGGAAACCTTGTCAATGTATTCATTTAATTTGGCTGCCAATAAACCTTGAGGAGCCCGAATTAATCCAGATTCATTAAAATCGACATTGTCCCAGTAATGGTCGCGGAAATAACGGTAATCAAACATTGAATCTAATGGATTCGGGTTTTGAGGAATTTTTATTGATTGAAAAGCTTTAAATAATTTAGTCACAAAATGGCTTGAATTTTTTGAGACAAAAGATTCTCTAAAACGGATGTCTTGAGCATCTAAAGAATCTCTTTGGGTTTTTAAACGCATGTACAAGGTATCATTGTTTGCCAATTTGGCATTTTTCATATCTTGGTCAAGGTAATAACGGTTTTTACCGTTGATGGCTCTTATGCGTTGATATTCTACAAAGGCTTCATTTTCAACTGAACCGGTAACTTTCACTGTTGTTTCGTCTGCATTGGTATCGGCTTCGAAATAAAATTCTTGGTCGGCTGTAATTGGCAACTCATAAAAGGCCTGCATTTGAGGAAAAACAATCATATACATGCCCCTTTGAAGTTTCAGGTTTCCTTCAAAAGTTCCAACACCATTTGCGTCCAACATACAGGTATCTCTTAGGTATTGTTTGTCGCCAAAATTGTCCGCTAAGTAAATAGGTGCATTTTTAAAACCTTTTAATTTGACTTTAATGGCATAACTTCCTTTATCTCTTCCGACTTGAGAGGCATCAAATTTTTTGACTGCAGGTGTTGATACAGTTGCAGTCTCTTTTGTTGTTGTTTCTGCTTGTTTCTGATCTGTTTTCTTAGCAGATTTTTGATCTGCTTTCTTTTCAGGTTTCTGTGCTGAAGCTTGGAAAAAAATTCCGATACTAAGGGCAAGAAAAAGGAGACGTGGTAATAAGTTCGATTTATTCATTTTATACAATTGCAAATTTATTATTCTTTATTTAGACTATAGACAATAATTTTGCCAAAATAGTTTGCTGACATAAATATGACAAAACAAAACTTTTTCAACAGTGTATTTGAGGTGGTAAAACTCATCCCTTATGGCCGTGTTACTAGCTATGGAGCTGTTGCTGCCTACTTAGGGACAAAGTCATCCAGCAGAATGGTTGGTTGGGCAATGAATGCCTCACATGGGCTTGAAGATAGGATTCCGGCGCATAGGGTACTCAATCGAAATGGCCTATTGACAGGAAAAATGCATTTTAGGGGCAATACCATGCAAGAATTATTGGAAAATGAAGGCATTGAAATCAAAAATGATCAAGTTGTAAATTTTGATCAATTGTTTTGGGATCCAGAAAAGGAATTATTGTAAGATTTTTTTAAAATCCAAACCGTTGAATAAAAAAAACTAAATGACAAAGTCTTTAAAGTTCAAACGTCTCCCCTTGGATAGGCAGTTCAACATTGTTTGACTTAATGTATGCTTTCAGGCCTTCCATACTCTCCAAATCACCATGGACTAAAAATAATTTTTTCAATTTGTCGACTTGCGAATTGGCAAAGTACTTTAACAAACCTTCACGGTCGGGATGTGCGCTAAAAACATCTGTTCTTGCAACCTTAGCATAGACCTGTTTAACACGTTTACTTATCATTACAGTTGGTCTACCTTTTAACAATTCAGCCCCTAAAGTACCTTCTGCACAATACCCTGCAATTAAAATGGTGCTGTATGCATCGCCTATGTTATTTCTAACATGTTCTTGAATTCTGCCACCTTCGACCATTCCCGCTGCGGATATAATCACGACAGGCTCAGGCATCATCGAAATCATTTTGCTGTCGTTGTTGTTTTCGATGGTGTATAATTCTGGAAAGGAAAATAAATTGCCATGGGTATTGTAAAATTCTTTTGCTTCATCATTCAAACCAGAAATATGCGCGGCATACATTTTAGTTGTTTTGATGGCCAAAGGACTGTCTGTAAAAACTTTCACGTTTGGCAACAAACCTTTAACATATAATTCATTAAATGCAAACAGAATTGACTGTGTTCGTCCTACGCTGAAGGCAGGAATAACCAATTTACCCTTATACTTTACACAAGTATTGTTGACATATTCAAGCAAGACCGAACTGGCATCGCCAGAATGGCTATGCAATCGAGCACCATAAGTACTCTCACTTACTAAATAATCTAGGCCCGGCATTGGTACAGGGTCTTTTACTAATTTTGAATTATAGTTGCCTAAATCTCCTGTAAAACCAATGACTTTAATCACACCATCCTCATTAACCGTTGCTTTGACAGAAGCTGCACCTAAAATATGACCAGCCTCAAACAGTTCAATGGTCAATTCATCGCTCACCTTAAATGGTTTATAAAAATCAATTCCCACCATTGCATCATGGGTTTGGGTAACATGAATTCTGTTGTACAATGTTGCGACTTGCTCAGCTTTACTTTGTCTAACAGGTCTTTTAGAATTCTTTTTGTTTCTATGTTTTTTCTGACTCTGTATTTGTTGAACATTTAATGAATCGAGCAATAGATTTTGCGTCAATTCAACGCTTGCCTCAGAGCATAATATTTGCCCACTATAGCCTTGACGCACCAAATTGGGCAAATTGCCGGAATGGTCAATGTGCGAATGTGTTAAGATAACGAGATCAATTTCTTCTGGCAAAAAAGGAAAATTTCTGTTATTGGCATCAAAATCATCTCGATTTTCATAATCAAGACCACAGTCAATTAAAATATTATATCCCGACTTTAAAGTCAGCAAATGCATACTTCCTGTGACTTGTCTGGCTGCTCCCCAAAATGTGATATTCATGTCGTCTTAACTTTATTTTTTATATGCACCAATTGAGAATGCTAAAAGGTTGTCAAATAATTTCAGTATTTGTCAATACTGGGCTAAAATCAAACATACCACCTCAGAACAAAAGCAATAGATTGGTACAAAAATATTAATTAGACCCTTAAAGTTTCATTTGCGTTATCAACAAGTAGACAATGAAGCAAAACACAAAAGACAATAGAGAGCTCTACTTTGGCTTTAACATACAAGTTTTTTATAAAAACAAAACTGATATTGGAAATGACTCAGAGGAACTAGGCACAAAGATGCTAGGTGTGCACAATTTTGAAAAAAGAGAGCAACTTGCGTAAAAATCAGAACACTTTAAAAATCTGCTGTTGAAAACAAATAAAACGCCGCGAAATATAGAAAAAATCAAATTTGCAATGTGAACATGAATTAACTTTTAGCTAACTTAAAAAGCACGATGAAAAATAATTCGGTGGCAACTATTGACTTCTCCGAAAAAAAAATCAGATTCAACAATCTCATTTAAAAAGATTTAAAAAAAATATGAATTCAAAAACTTAAAAAAGTTCTTGTATTTTTTAGGCAATACATGCTAATTTAAATAAAAATCTTTATTTTTGATTCATCAAAAGCCAAAATTAAACTTCCATTATTTTATGCAAAGAAGAGATTTCATTTCTGAACTTTTTGTAGAAAAAGAACCAGTCAAAAAAGCAAATATTGAACAATTTCAAAATCAGGTTGAACCCAATAACTTAGATTTAGGTACTGGTTCTATAGCGAATTATTCGGGTGCATGGGGCGAAACGCAAGTTAAGCATTTGTTGAGGCGAACTTTATTTGGATTTGACAGGTCTGACATCGCTTTTTTTAAATCAATGAGCATGTCTGATGCGGTTGACTATCTATTAAACATTCCAAGCGCTCAGCCAAGTCCACCTGTTAATGGTTACAATACGCAATCAAGTATTGATCCTGACATTGCATCTGGCGCAACATGGGTCAATGGCCCTGATAACAATGATTTCACTTCAAAAAGACGTGCATCTTTATATGCTTGGAGCATGAAACAGGTGCTGAATCCTGATAGGCACATCCGAGAAAAAATGACGGTGTTTATGCACAACCATTTTGCTACAGAGGTAGAGCAAGTTTCATCGCCGATAATCGCCTACCGACATCATAAGATGTTAAGGGAAAATTGCCTCGGTAATTTTAAGACGATGGTTAAAAGTGTAACCGTCGACATGGCTATGTTAATTTATCTTAATGGTTATGTCAACACCAAAACGGCACCAGACGAAAACTATGCTAGGGAATTAATGGAGTTGTTTACACTTGGCAAACTTCCAGAAAGTCAATACACAGAAGACGATGTAAAAGCAGCTGCAAAAGTTTTAACTGGATGGCGCATTAACAATGCGGGTTTAAGCACTTTTTTCTCTGACGCGTTGCACGATCAAACCAACAAAACATTTTCAAGCTTTTTCAACAACACAGTTATATCTGGAAAGACAGGTGCAGCAGGGGCAACAGAAACAGACGATTTAATCAATATGATTTTCACTAAAAGTGATGTAGTAGCAAGGCATGTGGTTAGAAAACTCTACAGGTATTTCATTTATTATGTCATTGATGCAGATATTGAAAACAATGTTATTATCCCTCTTGCAAATGACTTTAAAACAAACTGGGAACTAAAACCCCTTTTGACTGCATTGCTCAAGAGTGAACATTTTTATGACAGCAAAAACATTGGATGTTACATAAAAAACCCTCTGGATGTATTAGGTTGTGTCATCAAGCAATTTAATGTACAATTCCCAAATTTAACACCTGAGGACACACAAGATGCCTATTATTCTATTTGGGCCGGCGCTGCTGTTTCAGGAATGTTTTTGGGCAACCCTCCTAGTGTTTCAGGATGGCCAGCCTATTACCAAACACCTCAATACCATCAGCTATGGCTTAATTCGGACACCCTACCCAAACGCATTCAGTACACCGTAGCACTTGTCTACGGATTCACCTACAAAGGCAGTAAAAAACTTCAAGCAGATGTTATAGAGTTTGCCAAAAAAACCTCCGATCCTTCAAACCCCAATATCTTAATTCAAGAAACAATCGACTTTCTATATGCAATGGACATTAGTTCAACCCAAAAAACGGGATTAAAGCAAAGCACCTTGTTATTTGGACAAAACAATGACATCTATTGGACAAATGCATGGAACGATTATTTAAGCAACCCAACAGACAACAATAAAAAGACTACGGTTACAAATGGGCTGTACCTCATGTTAAAATATTTATTAGACTTAGCAGAAAACCAATTGGCATAAGCAATATGAAAAGAAAAGATTTTTTAAAGAAAGCAATTCCTGCAGCCATGTTGCCGTTTTTTATCGACGGTATGAAATTTCAAGCATATGCGGCCACGCCAATGCTCAAAGCGATTTCAGAAGCTGCAGCCAAAAACGGGAGGGTATTTGTAATGATACAATTGAATGGGGGAAATGATGGTCTAAACACCATAATCCCTACCGACCAATACACCAACCTATCCAATGCACGGAGCAATATTTTGATTCAAGAAAGTAAAGTATTAACCTTGAATGGAATTAACGGAGTGGGCATGCACCCAGCAATGACAGGCTTGAGAACGATGTTCAATAACCAAAAGGTAAACATTGTGCAAGCAGTGGGTTATCCAAATCCAAATTTTTCGCATTTTAGAGCCACCGATATTTGGCATACAGCCAGTGAAAGTTCTCAATTTTTAAATTCAGGCTGGGCAGGCCGGTATTTAGAAGATTTATACCCAGGATTTCCTGATGGATACCCGAATTTGAATGACCCTGATCCATTGGCTATTTCAATTGGCTACAGCGTGTCTATGGCTTTGATGGGAAATACTGTAAACACCGGGATGGCCATATCAAATCCCAGCAGCTTTTACCAATTGGTAAGTGGCACCGTAGATGCTGCGCCAAATACACCTGCTGGCCACGAGTTAACCTATGTGCGCCTTGTTTTACAACAAACCCAAGAATACAACACAACAGTAAAAGCCGCAGCTCAATCAAGCACCAACAAAGCAATCTATCCGAGCAACAATACCTTAGCAGATCAGTTGAAAATAGTAGCCAATTTAATTGCAGGTGGTTTAAAGACACCTATATACACTGTGAGTTTGGGTGGATTTGACACACATTCGAATCAGGTATCTGCAACTGGAGGAAATGAAACGGGAAACCATGCTACATTGTGGAAAAATGTTTCAGATGCAATTGCAGCATTTCAAGATGATTGCGAACAATTGGGTATTGCCGACCGAGTTGCGGGCATGACCTACAGTGAATTTGGAAGAAGAATAAAAAGCAATGATAGCCGAGGAACTGACCATGGTGCGGCAGCTCCGTTAATCGTATTTGGCACCCAAGTGAATCCAACAATTATTGGCAACAATCCGAATATTCCAAGTACTGTCAATGTTGGAGACAATATTCCAATGCAATATGATTTCAGACAGGTATATGCCTCGGTATTGATTGATTGGTTTCAAACCCCAAGCAGCAAAACAGATACTTCTTTATTGTTAAAACATTTTGACACTTTACCAATTTTTAAACAAGGTTTATGGGTTAAAAATTTCAGAACTGAACAAATCAGTTTACTTCAAAACTACCCCAACCCATTTAAAGATTTCACAAATATTGAATACAGTGTACCTGCGGGAAAAGTAGAGCTCAACTTATTTGACAACAAAGGAAGATTGATTAAAACTTTGCTTAACGAAACCGTTGACAAAGGAAAATACAGCTACCATTTAGATGGACATGATCTTCCTCCGGGAAATTATTACTATCAATTAATTAGCCCGAATGGGCAAATTGGTAGACACCTTATCAAATTATAATTTGTATTTTCCCTGGTGAATTAAGTCAGTAATTCGAAATTGGTAAAAAAGCATTACCTTTGCAAAACCTTTCGGATCTGATTCAGAATATTTATCTCACGGCTCTTTATATCACAAAAAAACTTTTTAGGTTTTTCGTTTATTGGTTTAGCGATTGTTTCTTTCAAAAAAGTTCCCATCGGTATTTTATTAAACAAATATGACATTTCAAGATTTAAATCTCACACCTGAGATACTCAAAGCCCTAAGCGAAGAAGGCTATACCCAACCCACCCCTATTCAGTCTAAAGCCATTCCAATTGTTTTAGAGGGACGCGACTTATTAGGTTGCGCACAAACTGGTACAGGCAAAACAGCAGCCTTCTCCATACCAATCATTCAATTATTAGACAAAAATGAAAATAATTCTAGAAATAGGCCTATTAGATGTCTAATTGTTACCCCAACTAGGGAGTTGGCGATACAGATAGGTGAGAGTATTCAAGCCTATGGCAAATACCACCGTTTAAACCATACGGTAATTTTTGGTGGCGTAAAGCAACATTCACAAGTAAACGCCCTTCAAAGAGGCATTGACATTTTGGTTGCTACACCGGGAAGATTGCTTGATTTGATGCAACAAGGCTTTATTAATTTAAGACAAATAGAAATGTTTGTATTAGATGAAGCAGACCGAATGTTGGATATGGGATTTATTCATGATGTAAAAAAACTGATAGCAGCACTGCCTCAGAAAAGACAATCTTTATTTTTCTCTGCCACCATGCCGCCAGAGATCGTAAAATTAGCCAGCAGCATTCTTAGCAATCCTGCAAAAGTGGAGGTAGCACCCGTGTCATCGACTGCAGAAACAATTAAACAATTTTTGTACTATGTAGATAAAGGCAATAAAAATGCATTGCTTTTGGACATACTAAAAGATTCTAAAATCAAAACAGTACTTGTGTTTACAAGAACCAAACATGGTGCCGACAAAATTGTAAAGGTTTTAGTAAAAAACGACATTAAAGCGCAAGCAATCCATGGCAACAAGGCTCAGAATGCAAGACAGGCAGCTTTGGCCAACTTTAAGGCACAAACGACCCGCGTTTTAGTAGCGACAGATATCGCAGCCAGAGGAATTGATGTTGATGAATTGGAATACGTGATCAACTTTGACATTCCAAATATTTCAGAAACATACGTGCACAGAATTGGAAGAACAGGCAGAGCGGGTAACAAGGGAACAGCCTATTCATTCTGCGATGCAGAAGAACGTGTTGACATAAAAAACATTGAAAAATTAATTTCAATGAAAATCCCAGTTATTAACGGGCATAATTTTCCTTTATTGGATGAAAATCCACCAAAGGCAGCCAAACCATCGTATGGTCCAAGACCAAACAGAGGCCAAGGTTCTGCCCCAAAAACAGGCGGAAATAAACCGCCCAAAAAGTCATATGGCGGCGGCAGAGATAAGCGAAACTACTAAGCGCACAATTAGTCTATTTTTAGATATTTGAACAATAGTCTTACCATCAAAAACAAAAATCAATAAATAAGACAAATTATTTTTTGATTGGTAACTTGTCTTAGCTTCTTGCGAAAAACTTAAGTGTTTTCATATTTATTTTTTAAATAATTATAAAATTCCACCTGTGAACGTATCCTTGGTATGCCATTGGGTTTGTATTCATTAATTTGGTAGGCATCCAAAATCCTTGCCTTGGCATTGTCTGACATTTGAATACTTAGCATTTTTTTAATTTCATGTTTAATATCAGGGCTAATGACAGGAAAACAAACCTCGATTCGGTTATCAAGATTTCTTGTCATCATATCGGCAGATCCCATATATATGCGCTCTCTACCTGCATTGGCAAACACATATACCCGCGCATGTTCTAAGAATTTATCGACAATACTAATGGCATTTATATTTTCACTTTTGCCTTTTACACCTGGCACAAGACAGCATATGCCTCTTACAATTAAATCGATTCGCACACCTGCATTGCTCGCCGTATACAATTTGTCAATAATTTCAAGATCAACCAAGCTATTCATTTTCATAATGATGTAAGCTTCTTTTCCTGCTTTTTTATTCGAAATTTCTGCATCAATAAGTCTGATAAATGTGGCTCTTAAATTGATTGGAGAAACCAATATTGTGCTGAATTTATATTTTTCAGGCTTGAAATCAGCAATTAATTTAAACACTTTTGTTAACTCGTCGGTAATTCGCTTGTTGCTTGTAAAAACAGAATGGTCGCAATAGAATTTTGCCGTTTCACCATTATAATTACCAGTACCTAGATGGGCATAATTTTTCAAACCGGTTTTTTCTTTTCGTGAGATAAGGCACATTTTTGTGTGTACTTTATAACTAGGTATTGTAAACAAAACAGTTGCCCCCTCCTCTCTTAACTTATTGCTCCAATAGATATTATGTTCTTCATCAAATCGGGCTTTAAGTTCCATCATAACAATTACTTTTTTTCCGTTTTTTACCGCATTAATTAACGCATTTACAACATTTGAATTTTCGGCCACCCTGTATAAAGTTATTTTGATGCTAACAACATTAGGGTCTATTGCAGCCTCTCTCAGCAAACGAATAATGTAACTAAATGGTTGGTAGGGATGGCTGATTAAAAAATCCTTTGCTCTAATGGCATTGAATAAAGTTTTTGCCTTATCCAGCTCAGGAATAGCTAAAGGTTCGATGTTTTGATATTTTAAATCCGTTTTTTTAATGTCTGGAAATCCAATAAAATCCCTGAAGTTGTGGTAACGCTGACCTGGGATTAATTCATCTTTCGAAAGTTTTAATTTCTGATTGATGAATTTTATAAAATCCTTTGGCATTTCTTGATCGTAAATCAGTCGCACTGGCTGACCCTTTTTACGTTGTTTGAGTGAATTCTTGATCGTATCCAGAATATCTAAAGACACATCACTTTCTAAATCAATTTCTGCATCTCGGGTTAACTTGATGGTATAAGCTTCGAACATATTAAACTCAAAACTAGAAAACACCACATCAAGATTGCATCTGATGACATCATCAATAAACATCATGTAGGTATTTCCGCCTTGTTTGGGCAATTGAAAAAACCGTTTCTTAATCTTTGTTGGCAATGGAATTAAGGCGTACTTTTTCTCTTTAGTGATGGAATTACTTAACTTACAAGCCAGGTATACCGTATTGTCCCTTAAAAATGGAAATGATTGTTTTGCATCCAAAATGAGTGGAAATATAGTATTGATGATTTCATCTTTAAAATACTTTCTAACCTCTAAGGTTTGTTGAATATTGATTTGTTTTTCGTTTACAAAATAGACATTTTTGCTTTTAAATTCATTCAGCAATTGATTGTAAATATTGTTAAATTTAACCTGCTGAATAACAACTTTGTTGTAAATATCTTGCAATGCTTCTTGAATCTCTTTTTTATTAATCGTGTTGGTTTTGGAGCTTTTTACCTGCAACATCCTTTTATTTGTGGCAACACGTACACGAAAAAACTCATCTAAATTTGAAGAAAATATTCCCAAAAACTTTAATCGCTCTAATAATGGCACATGCACATCATTGGCTTCTTGAAGCACACGGTCGTTAAACGAGAGCCAACTTAACTCTCTGTTTATTGTTCTAATTTTTTTCTTTATCATTAATTTGTATTCTTAACCCCATTGCAAATGATCACTGTAAGCGTTTAAGTATTTATTTCCAGCAAACGTTCGGTGCAGATATCCTTCAAACTTAGCTTTCTGTAACATCCATTTTTTACTTTTGGAATCATTTATTGTGACGTACAAGTTGTCTAAATTGTAAAAAAAGACGCAAAGTTTATTTCTGCTAAAAGCGTTAGACTTCTCCGAGCATTCAAAGGTAAAAGACGAGCATAAAAGACGCCAAAATATCAAACTCGGTGTAAACATTTAATTTTATCGCAATTAAATACTTTTTATTATGCTTTTTGACATACAAAAATGAAATTTATGTGAAATTTCAACAATCATATTGTTAGTAATCTGTTATTTTAGTTGCGATAAATTGCGTATTTTTGCAGCCTCAAAATCAATGACATTAATTAAATCAATATCAGGCTTTAGAGGCACGATTGGCGGTATCCCAAATGAGAACTTAACACCTTTAGATATTGTTAAATTTGCTTCTGCATACGGCGCTTGGGTGCTTAGTAAAGACAAAGGAAAGCTTGTCATTATTGGCAGAGATGCAAGAATATCGGGCAAAATAGTTTCTGACTTGGTTGTATCTACCTTGCTGTCAATGGGCCTAGATGTTATCAATTTGGGTTTGTCAACTACGCCTACGGTTGAAATGGCTGTAAAACTTGAAGAAGCCGCTGGTGGAATTATACTAACTGCGAGCCACAATCCAAAGCAATGGAATGCACTTAAATTGTTGAACAATTTAGGTGAGTTTATATCTGGAGCAGAAGCGTCAAAGGTATTGGAAATTGCAGAATCACAGGCTTTCGAATATGCAGACATTAACTCTTTAGGCACATACGCCGAAGACAACAGCTATCTACAAAAACACATTGATGAGATTTTAAAACTTCCATTGGTTGATGTTGCTGCAATAAAAGAAAAAAAATTCAGCATAGTGGTTGATGCAGTAAATTCTAGTGGTGGCATAGCTGTCCCAATGTTGTTAAAAGCCTTGGGGGTTGAGCAAATCATTGAATTAAATTGCGAACCAACAGGACATTTCGCTCATAATCCTGAACCACTTCCAGAACATTTAACAGAGCTATCATCGATGGTTAAAAGCAAAAAAGCCCATTTAGGCATTTGTGTAGACCCAGATGTTGACCGATTGGCATTGGTTGGTGAAGACGGAGGAATGTTTGGAGAAGAGTATACTTTGGTTGCAGTTGCTGACTATATTTTAAAACACACTTCAAAAGGCAATACCGTTTCAAATTTATCGTCTACAAGGGCTTTGAAAGACATCACAGAAAAAGCAGGCGGCATATACACTGCTAGTGCTGTTGGAGAAGTAAATGTTGTAGAAATGATGAAGGAAACCAATGCTGTTATTGGTGGAGAAGGCAATGGAGGAATTATATATCCTGACTTGCACTATGGACGTGATGCTTTGGTTGGAATAGCCCTGTTTCTAAGTTCACTTTCTAAATCGGGTAAAACCTGCACGGCATTAAGAATGAGTTTCCCTAATTATGTTATTTCTAAAAACAAGGTTGATTTGACCAAAGACATCAACCCCGACGATGTCTTAGAAAAGATAAAGGAAAAATATAAAAATTTTGAAATCAACACGGTCGATGGGGTTCGAATAGATTTTGACGAAGATTGGATACATTTGAGAAAATCAAACACCGAGCCTATTATCCGAATATATGCTGAAAGCAAATCGGAGACAACAGCAAGAAATTTAACAATGAAAATCATCAAAGACATTGGTGAAATTGCAAATCAATAATTAGACCTTTACAGGAAAAAAAACAAAGTTAAAACATGTCATTACAGTGTGGTATCGTAGGACTTCCAAACGTTGGTAAATCTACCCTTTTCAATTGCCTTAGCAATGCTAAAGCCCAAGCAGCAAATTTTCCTTTTTGCACAATAGAACCCAATGTTGGTGTAATTACAGTTCCAGATGAACGTTTGCAAAAGCTTACTGAAATAGCAAAGCCACAAAACATTGTTCCAGCTACAGTAGAAATTGTAGATATTGCTGGCTTAGTTAAAGGCGCTAGCAAAGGCGAAGGCTTGGGCAATCAATTTTTAGGAAATATTAAAAGCACTCAGGCCATCTTGCATGTTCTTAGATGTTTTGAAGATGATAACATTATACATGTCGATGGTTCTGTTAATCCGATTAGAGATAAAGAAATTATAGACACAGAGCTGCAATTAAAAGACCTCGAAGCAGTTGAAAACAGACTGTTAAGGGTTCAAAAGCAAGCGAAGGCAGGCGACAAAGATGCCGGTAAAATTGCGGATGCTTGTGAAAAATACATAGCCCATTTATTACAAGGACTAAACGCCCGTACAATGGACAGTTTAACCGATGAACAAAAAGTGCTTTGTGAAGACCTTAATTTGTTGACTGGTAAGCCTGTTTTGTATGTATGCAATGTTGATGAAAAAAGTTTAATTACCAGCAACGCCTGGGTAGATCAAATTCGCGAAATGGCCGCAACAGAAAATGCAGATGTTTTGGTTATTTGCGCTGCTGCAGAAGCTGATATCGCAGAATTAGAAGATCCTGAAGAAAGAGCAATGTTCTTAAACGATTTGGGCATGAGCGAAAGCGGTGTTGCCAAATTGATCAAAGCCGCCTATAAAATGCTCAATTATATTACCTATTTTACCGTTGGTGAAAAGGAAGTTAGAGCTTGGACAATTACAAGAGGAATGAAAGCTCCGCAAGCGGCTGCGGTTATTCATACAGACTTTGAAAAAGGATTTATAAGAGCAGAAGTTATTAAATACGATGATTACCTTCAATATGGCACCGAAGCAGCGATTAAAGAGGCTGGAAAGCTGGGTGTTGAGGGCAAAGAATATATAGTCAAAGATGGCGATTGTATGCATTTTAGATTCAACGTTTAAAATAATTGAATTATTATCAAAAAGCATTTGTTTAAATCAATAAAAATCTTACTTTTGCACCACGTTTAACGATTCCGTAGCTCAGCTGGTAGAGCATTACACTTTTAATGTAGTGGTCCTGGGTTCGAATCCCAGCGGGATCACAAGACAAAAGCCTTCTTCGGAAGGCTTTTTTTATTTATAAAAATGAATTCATAAAGCGCGCTTTAATGAATGAATGTTATAAATAAAAAGTGCAATTGATGCCAATCAATTGCTTTTGTCTTGTGCAGAACCCTCGTAGCCTTGGGACCACGCAGTAATCCCATAACACAGACACCAAGCCCGCTTGAGTAGCTGCGTTTATTGCATAAAAAGCAGAAAGGCCAAGCTTTACTTTGGTTTTTTAAATGGCCTACTTCTAGTATCACGAAGCAATGCCTTACTTTCATTTATTTTCAATGTTTTGCGCTTTTTATTTTAAAGTTTAGTCCATGAAATTTTTGTTATTTACGTTTTTGAGATCAATTAAATAACAACTAAAAAAACTGAAAACCTTTTTACATCAAGTTAATTTTGATAAAATAAGCGCTTTCATTTCTTCTACTTCACTTTTTAAAAATCCTTTGGCAAGTATTTGTCCCTCGCCAGTTGTTTCAATTATAATGGTTGAGAATCCAATAAATGGACTATCAATATTTACGGATGAAATTCTACTAAACGGAATTGTTGTTTCTTGGCCACTAAATAGACTTGGAATTTTAAATGTAACCGTAGAATCACCAATAATTATTCTTGATGGAAATATTCCGTTGCCATCTGTTAAACGCGATGCAGTATATGATTTCATCTTTTAACTTTTTTTATCTGGTAAATATATAAAAAATATTCAAAGTTCTGTTAAATGTTTCCATATAACTACCATACCTAATGTATCTCTTTCACAATAGGCTAATAAATTTTTTCGAGTTTCAGCTTCATTACCTTCGAATTCATTTAATATCATTGATAGATATGTATTACTAGCTAATCCTCCGTTACTTATTTCTAAATCTTTATATGAAAACTCAGGGGCTATAGCGGGTAAAACATACTTAATGGATGCAGAATTACCCATTTCAGGCTTGTAATACCAAGCTTTTCTAAACGGAATTAACAGGTCAACAAAACGATTGATTAAACCATCTAAAAACGCTTTGTCTTCGGGGAAAGCGATTGCCAATTTTCTTAAAACATCCATTTCAAAACTTGCATTATACGCTACGATACTGCCATTAGGGCCAAAATCAGTTTTCAATTGTTCTATTATTGCCTTGAGTGGATTGCGCGTTGAACCACTTTGAAAACTTGCAGGGTCAGCCAAAAATTCCCGATGTATCATTTCTGAACGGTCATCAGATTTTATGTGTAAGGAATATTGAAAAGGCACTTGCTGCATGGGTGTAGTTCCATCCAAAACAGGAATAAGAGGAAATACTGTTTCAAAGTCAAAGAAATAAAGTGGATAAGTCCAGTCAGAAATAAATTCTTTTATCGCAGTTCTATCTACATATGAAGTACCATGTTTTATACCTTCTACCTGCAATTTCTGACGATGACTAAGTTCGACTTCGTCGGGAATAGAAGCTAATTCAACAATACCTTTTTCATACAATTCCCATTCTTTACCTCTTGCGTAGGGCAAACTAAAAACAGAATTTTCTGGAATGTGTTGCCAACAATGGTGCATGTAATCACAGATAAAGGGAGAGCTACAGTGTTTGCCAATTTTAACAAAGGGCTCTGATTCTTTGTTTTTTACTACATTTTTTAAACGAATTACATTATGATTTACTTCATACTGTTTTTCAATTACCTGATCTGTAATTTCTTTTAATGTGAAAAATTCTTTTGGATCAATAATGCCATTTTTAATAAATTTATTATTGACATGCATCAAAAAGAATTTATCAGGCTTAAAGCCAGAGTTGCTCATAACCCAGTATTGCAAAGCAGCATCAGTGATGTGATAATTGTTAACATCTGTGCTGCTTTTAACCTCAATAGCCCAACGCTCTCCGTTTTGATGATGCAGAATATCCAATGCAGCCATTACATCATTATCCAAAAATGCAGCTTCGTAAATTGTTTCAACGCCTTCATTAATCCATTGCTTTGTATTTTTAAAAGAAGACGAAAAATCATAATAACTTTCCGGGCTTGCATCTTTACCGTTCGGATATAATTTTTGAGCAAGTTGACCAATAATATTGCCTGAAGAAAACAATTCTTTCTGCTGCTCTGAAATAGGTGGTTTTAAATCTTTGCGATAAAGATCATAATAGAGTTTTTTTTCGCATTGGACGCCTGAAACAAAGCGAGATTTAGAAATTAAAGCCATTTCTTTTGTTTAAATTTCTCGGTTCATTTATCTAGTTGCTTATTTTTCAATGCATCCAAAATTTCTCTTTGCTGGCGCTTCAAATCTTCAAGTTCCATTTTTATTTCGATTAATTGATTTGTTTCTTCCTTATCATATTTTTTTGAAACTAAATTCAATTGATCCATAAATACAAAAGCTTAATTACTCCACACTTAAGATGATAACTTTGTTAATGACATCTTCATTAAGTAGTTGAATATAATAAACGCCCGCTTGTAAAGAGAGGCCCTCCAAATGTATGGTCTCAGACATTGATTCAATTAACTTAGAGTATAGTACCTTGCCATGCACATCAACAATATTGATTAAACCTTCAAAAGCTTCTGAAGAATTAATTTTCAAGCCTGTTGTATTGATGTTTATCGGATTAGGAAAAGCGACACTTTTAGAATTCGAATTTGATTCATATAAATAAACAACAGCAGATGTAACTATGCTACCGTCCATTTTAGTGGCAAGAATGCGGTAAAACTTATCATTAATATTGCTTGGAATAATGAATTGGTATTCAGCCAAGGTTTGTTCTTTTTTCGATGATTTAAGGCTGTTTATTGTGTAGAAAACCTTAGCGTCCGCAGAACCTTGTACTGTATAAGAATCCGCATCGTAATCATCAGCAACCTTCCATGTCAAAATCGATAAACCTTGCTTTTTGTAAGCCTTAAAATCGATAAATTCCAAAGGCAAAGGCACAATAATGTTTGCTTCAAATTTAACAAGATTACTCATAAAAGGTGTTTGAAAAACCTCAAGTTCAAAAGTCCTCAGGCCAATAGTTAGTGCAATACAATTGTCATTTAAGTAACTAAAAGAAGATACCAATTTTTCAGTTTCAACATTGGTCATTGTGCCCGCAGATTTATAAAACAACAACTTGCTTATTCCCCCTGAAACTTTGGCTTTTACGCTGTAAGTTGTTCCGCTTAAAACAACATTGCTTATACTTGCATTGTTGCTGAAATTGAGTGCTATACTGCCTCCGCTTATTGCAGAGTCAATAATTAATTTTTCTGAACTCCCGTCAACAATATCAGAAGTAGAAAACGAGAAAAACAAAGTATCAATGTTTGCAGAAGAAGTCACATTGGTTCCATTGTATGCAAATGAATTTGATTGATTACAAATACTTACATCAGTATACCTATCATAACTTGATCCGCTTGGGTCGAGGTCTAAGACTGGTGGCACTTGAATACTCGGCGTATTTGTCCAAGCGGGGCCCTGACCAAAATCTATAAAATAATATGCCGCACCGCTACCCTCAGCCCCAACAATAAAATCAAATGAAGATAAAGAATTGTAAAAAACCTTTACCCTGGTCCTATCGTCTGTGATCGTCGAAATATTGCTTGAAGTTGTAGATCGAAACTTTGTTTTATTCTCAGGAAAATCAAAAACAGATTGAATATAGCCCCCAGTTAGGGTTTGAAATTGTGTGTTTGAAAAACCTCCGAATTCATTAAATTGATTTGAACCAGAACCCCCATTTCCATCAATATCGTAGGTATTAACAAATACATTTTGAAGTATAACATTGGTTCCTGAGTTTGATGAGTTGTTATAGGAAGCCCCTGCAATAAATTGAAAATTAAATCTAATTTTTCCGCCACCAGAACTCCAATTTATAGTAGGCGAAAAAAAACTATCTTCATTCGCGCTCATGCCAGAACCTGAATTTGCACTATAATCAAAAGGAATTGTGCCGCTAGAAGGACTCGAAGGCAAAGAAAACGATCCATTACTTATGCTCACCGTTGTAACAATGCAGTCGATTTGTTGAGATCCGATGGTAATTACATTGGTGTATAAAGTCTTATTTCCTGCTGAAGATCCATCTGTTCCAATTTTATGAATTTTATTGGCTGCAAGAAAAGCCATAGTTTGATTGTTGACATTATACGTGCTTTGAGCGCAAACATTGAACTTTGAACACATCAACACAAAAATAAACAAGAAAAATTTATTCGATACTGAAACTTCTATGGTCTTATTAAACATAAAATAAATCTAAGTGTTAAAAAAATACTTCAAAACAAAACAGGCGTTACAAAATTGTTACAAAAACGTAACAGAATAAAAGCAAAACATTTCAAACATTGAATTGCTCACTTTTAATTCATAAAGATGGCATTAAACAAGAATCTAAATAAAAATGGCATGGCGTAAAATTGAAATATAATGCAATGGAAATTTTGCAGGGCCTAAATACAAAATTGGCAAATTTTTATTTTTTAGACGCAATGAATTACGTGAATCTATACAACATATTAGATAGGTATGCCTTCGTCCTATTAAGGCTCATAACTCGTCAGACTATGCACGTTATAGTATCCATTGAATTAACTACCCAAAGTATTTTAGAGAATTAGTTTTTAATATTGTTTTCAGTCATCCATTTCTCCAAAACGACTAATCCCCAAATATGCAGCCACGTAAGAGCCTGCTTATTGTTCAAAAAAGAATTCCATAAGTATTGAATGCCTTCGGGTTTGAATAGTTGTCTTTTCGCCAAAGAATCTAAAGCCTCCTCACAGTATGGTTTTAGTTCGTTGCGCAACCAAAAGTTCCAAGGAAAGGTAAAACCTTTTTTGGTTCTATTCACAATTTCAGGTGGCAATAAATCGCCCATAGCTTCAACAAATAAATGTTTGGGGCTCCCCTTTATGAATTTATTTTTATCGTCTATATTTAAAACAAACTCAATCAATTTATAATCAAAAAATGGCTCTCTTACTTCTAAGGCCCAAGCCATGCTCATTTGATCTGTGTCTTTCATTAAAACATCCAATGTATAATGACTCAGTTCGGCAATCGAATATTGGCTTAAAACCGGGAAATCTTTTGTTTGATTTAAATCCAACCAAGAATCATTTTTAAGGATAGGTTTGTCTAACAAATAATTTAATTCATTTCCGAAATACACACTTCGGCTGTTGGCATAAAAAGCCGACAAATCTGCACTTGACGAATCAAACATATCAGAAAGCTTAAGACTCGCCCTCGATTTCTTTACTGTATTAATAACTGAAAGCAATGGTTTGAAAATAGGAACCTTAAATACCCATGAAAATTTCTGAAAAGATTGCCATCTTTCAAAGCCCACATATCCCGCAAATAGCTCATCACCTCCAATACCGGTCAGAACGACTTTGATGCCAGTTTTAGCAACCAATTGAGATATCATATAGGTATTTATTCCATCTACAGTGGGATTGTCCATAGATTTAAAAAATGGATCCAAGTTGGGAATTAAGTCAGCGGGCTTCATTAAAAAAGCCTGGTGATTGGTTTTGTATTTATTTGCGACGAATTGAGAATACTCAGATTCATCGTATTGCTTCTCATTAAAAACAATTGAAAACGTATCAATTGGATCTTTGCTCAATCCAGCCATTACTGCAACAACCGCCGATGAATCTATACCTCCAGAAAGAAAGGCACCAACTTTCACATCCGCAACCATCCTGCTTTTAACCGCATCCACAAAATTCGATTTGCAAGCTTTTAAAACCTCCTGACGGTTTGATAAATTAGGCACGGGCTTATCCAACAAGCTCCAATACCTTTGAATTGAAAAACCATTATGCTTTAAAATTAAATAGTGGCCAGGGCAAAGTTGAAATAAATCTTTTATTAAAGTTTTGGGTGTCGCAATGGAAAGAAACCGCAAATATTCAGATAAATTATTTTCATCTATTTTAGCTTCTAAAATTTTAGAGGCTAGAATGCTTCTAATTTCAGAGGCAAATACAAAAACACCGTTGACAAAACTATAGTATAATGGTTTTACCCCCAATCGATCTCTGGCAATAAAAAGTTCTTGTTCTGCTTTATCCCATATAGCAAAAGCAAACATGCCATTGAGCTTTTCCAAACAAGCCTTACCCCATTTGATGTAGGCCGCCAAAATGACTTCAGTATCAGAATTGGAACTCCAATTGTAGTCTAATTCTGATTTTACATCCTGGTAATTGTAAATCTCACCATTGAATACGATTGCATAGCGGTTACTGTGATCAAAAAGCGGTTGATTGGCACCAGAACTTAAATCAATAATAGACAATCTTCTGTGTCCAAGTGCAATTCCATCTTCAATGAAAAACCCTTCTGCATCCGGACCTCGGTGTTCAATTCTCTTATTCATATCATGAATTTTAGAACTTGAAACTTCTTTATTTAAACCAATTATGCCAACTATTCCACACATTTTAATATTAATAAACTATACCCGACTTACCACTGAAATGCTTTGAATAATTGTCTAAGTCAGAAATTGCTTACGACACGCTCGCTATGCTGATAGACCTTGCTCAATATTAAGATTTCTATTTTTCAGGTCTTGCAAATATAGGATAGCATCGGCAAATTCCTTTGGATCATATGGAATTTCATAAATGTCGAAATTTGATGCAATTTTTGGCCTCCGTTTCACCGCACTTTTAATGACCAAGCTATTAATTGATTTGCTTAAAGCTTTTTTAATATGGCAATAAACAAGGTATCTGAAGCATTGTCTTGTGCAAAGGTATATTGCATTGATTCCACTCTTAAGCCAAGATTTTGCACCAGGTACTCTACGTTTTTTTCATTTTCGGAAGCAAAAACCGAACAGGTCATATAAAACAAGGTCCCATCAGTTTTTAAGTTTTTAACCGCATTGCCAGCAATTTTTTGCTGTAATTTTGAAAAATAATCAATTTTAGAGATTTCAAAACCAAGGATGTTCTCAGGGGATCGGCCCCAGGTCCCACTACCAGAACATGGTACATCCAATATTACTTTATCGTATTTTGTCTTTAATTGAAATGGTTCCAACAAATCGCATAATTCAATTTGCGGGACTTTTAATCCTAAGGTTTTAAAACGGGTTTTTAAGTTTTCTAGAATTGTAAATCTTTTGTCGCTGCAGGTCAATTGAAAAGGTTTTATATACTTGTTTGAAATATAAATTGATTTTCCACCAGCCCCGCTGCAGGCATCCCATATCGCATCATCTTCTTCCGGTTCAACACAGTCTGCCACTTTTTGTGAGGCAAAATCCATTGTCCATGCCCATCCATGTTCTAGAATATGGTTGCATTTGCTGTCTGCATTTAGTTTTAGGCTAAAATCTGAAACTTGCTCATATTGTATTTGATTCTGCTTTAGATAATTAAAAACCAATGCCTCTGAGCCTCGGCGCAAAACTAAATATAGGGGTTTTTGAAATTGAAGACCATTTACCCAATCTTCAAAATCAATTAATTGACTCACTTCATTTTTAAAAGGGAAAATTTCTTTTGCACTAGGATAAGCAACGCTGCCGTCTGCCGAAGACACAGCCTTTTGAATCTTACTTTGAATATCCACTTCATTTTTTAATGAATAACCCATTCTAAAATAGGCAAAGCATAAGTTTTTGTAAATTTTTCGGTCTTTACTTCCCCAAGATCTATTTTGTTTGCAAAGGTTGGTGAAGTAATATTGAAATGGCTGATCGTATTGATAATTTGACAATATATCAGCTACAACGGCTAATCTGAATGGTTTTAGTATCTCCAAAATGCTTTATAAAAATTATAATTTTCATAATAAAACAGATTCAACCCTGCGTTTTCAATTAGATTACCTCTTTGTACAAAATGAAAAGTGCGGTGGGTATAGTTGAATTCTTTGTTTAAAATATTTTTATAAAAGCCATTGTCAAAAGCCATTAAGGCCATTCCAAAAAACGAAAACTGATCGTATCCAATAAACGTATAGCGGTCTGGATCGCCTCCATATTTTGAGCGGTACGACTTGCGAAAAGCTTTATACGTGGTGTCATTGTAAGGAACACTATATGTACCGTAAAAATACAATCCATTTAATGAATTATAGCTAACCCTATCAATATCCAACCAATCCGTTGGGCCAACAACAATGCATTTGGGATTGTTTTTTGCAGAAATTCCTTGGCTACAGCTACTGGAACTTTTACCCGTGTAAAAAACCATTAATGAGTCCTTTTTATTCCAAATTGATTCTATCGTAATCAATTTACCATCAATAATTTGGCATTTTAACCCTGAGGCAAGTTCGTATCCTTTTTTGAAATTTCTAGCTGCAAATGTTCTTGTGTTTTTAAGCACATCATCCACCACCACAACCTGAAATTTTTTGAATGCAG
Organism: Chitinophaga pinensis; assembly: GCA_945888525.1. Taxonomy (GTDB): domain Bacteria; phylum Bacteroidota; class Bacteroidia; order NS11-12g; family UBA955; genus JABMMZ01. Next base: position 87,709 of record CAMDAF010000001.1, on the reverse strand, counting down.
ACGCAGCGTGTTTGCCGGTGTAATAATATTGCAAGCTATCGACAGTATTGCAATTAATTAAAGGAAAATCTGTACCTAAAGTATTTGGGTAATAACGCAGAGGCGAAACCAGTGGTATCTTATAAATGGCACAGAATTTTTCAACTTCGAACAGTTCGTTGTCATAAACCGGTCCAATCATTAAATCTGTTTCTTGAAGTGCAGGGTTTTGCAACAACCTAATGACCTCTAAACTGTCCATTTTGGTATCAAGAACAGTTAATTTCATTTTAAGGCCTTGAGATTCTAGATCAGCAATTGCCATTTCGACACCTTCGTAATATTCGGCCATTATATCCCTTACCTTCCATTTATCGGGCATACCAATGCAGAAAGGCAACATTAATACCACCTTGTATTCTTTTTTGTAAGGTGGTAATTGCTCCTTTATTCCATTATTAGCACTCAAAAGGGTACTGAACAAAAGAAAAAGCAAAAATGTATACTGGCCGATTTTCATTTTATTCCCATTCAATTGTTGCTGGCGGCTTGGAACTAATGTCATAAACCACTCTGTTAATCCCTTTTACACGGTTAATTATTTTATTGCTTATATCGGCTAAAATCTCATACGGAATATGCACCCAATCTGCGGTCATACCATCCAAAGAAGATACTGCTCTCAATGCGATTACATATTCATAGGTTCTTTCGTCACCCATTACCCCTACGCTTTTTACAGGAAGGAAAATTGCACCTGCTTGCCATATTTTGTCATACCAACCCGTTTCACGCAAGGTTTCAATATAAATGGCATCAGCTTGCTGTAAAATTCTAACTTTTTCAACCGTAATATCATCTATAATTCTGATTGCAAGACCTGGCCCTGGGAAAGGATGTCTGCCCAAAATGTTCTTTGGAATGTTCAATGCTGCCCCTACTCTTCTTACTTCATCTTTAAAAAGCGATCTTAGTGGTTCAACAATTTTCATTTTCATTTTTTCTGGCAATCCACCCACATTGTGGTGCGATTTAATGGTTGCAGAAGGTCCTTTTACTGACACAGATTCAATAACATCTGGGTAAATTGTTCCTTGCGCCAACCATTGAGCGCCATCAATTTTATGGGATTCTTGATCAAAAACTTCGACAAACACGCGACCTATGGCTTTTCTTTTTAGCTCAGGATCATACAATCCAAGCAATGCATCATAAAATTGTTGAGAAGCATCTACACCAATTACATTTAAATCCATCTGTTTGTATGCTTCTAATACTTCCTGAAATTCATTTTGTCTTAACAAGCCATTGTCAATAAATATACAGTATAGATTCTTACCAATGGCTTTATGCAATAAAGCAGCAGCTACACTACTATCTACACCCCCAGACAAACCCAAAATCACACGGTCATCGCCAATTTGTTTCTTCAGTTGTTCCACAGTTTCGTGGATGAAATTATCTGGATTCCAATCTTGTTTACATCCGCAAATGTCAACAACGAAATTTTGCAACATTTTTAACCCTTCTGTGCTATGGGTTACCTCAGGGTGAAATTGTATGCAATACGTTTCAGAATCTTTAAGACGAAAAGCGGCATTGCTAATTGAATCTGTTCCAGCCAATAATTCGGCATTGTTGGGCAAATCCATAATGGTATCGGCATGGCTCATCCACATTTGGGTGGGCGATGACAATCCTTTTAGCAATCTTGATTCGTTCTTGATATGCAGCATTGAGCGGCCGTATTCGCGGTGATCACTTGCGGCCACCTTTCCTCCTAAGTTTTGAGCAATGTATTGAGCTCCATAACAAACACCTAGTACTGGATATTTTCCAATAAATTGTTCTAAATCAATTTTTGGACATTCTGGATCCCTAACAGAAGCTGGGCTTCCACTTAGGATGACGCCTTTGACGCCTTCAGATATTTCGCCAATATGGTTGTATGGATGAATTTCGCAATAGACATTAAGCTCTCTAACTCGTCTTGCTATTAGTTGGGTATATTGAGAACCAAAATCTAAAATTAATATTTGTTCTTGCATGGGATAAACGGCTACAAAAATAAAGATTTTTAGCAGATAAGAAGGCATCGATTAAAAGAAAAATCGAGAAATAATCCAATAAAAAAGGGGCTTAGTAGCCCCTTTTAATCTATTTCAAATTATATTTTAGATATCGATTTTTGCATATTTTGCATTTTTCTCGATGAATTCACGACGCGGTGGAACTTCGTCACCCATCAACATACTAAAGGTATGGTCGGCTTCTGCAGCATTGTCTAATGTCACCTTCTTAAGTGTTCTTCTTGCGGGATCCATGGTTGTTTCCCATAATTGCTCAAAGTTCATTTCACCCAAACCTTTATAACGTTGTACGTTAACTGTATCTGGATTAGCACCCTTGGCAATATCTAATACCGCTTGCGCTCTTTGTTCTTCAGTCCAGCAATACCTGCTTGTTGTGCCTTTTTTAACTAAATATAATGGCGGAGTTGCAATGTAAACATAGCCGCTCTCTACCAACTTTTTCATGTAACGGTAGAACAAAGTTAAAATCAGTGTGCGAATGTGACTACCATCAACGTCCGCATCTGTCATGATGATTACTTTGTGGTAACGCAATTTTTCAATGTTTAATTCTTTATTGTCTGTCTCGGTTCCGATTTTAACGCCCAAGGCAGTGAACATGTTGCGAATCTCTTCGTTTTCGTAAATCTTGTGCTCCATCGCCTTTTCGACGTTTAAGATTTTACCTCTTAGGGGCATAATTGCTTGAAAAACCCTGTCTCTGCCCTGTTTAGCCGTTCCACCAGCAGAATCTCCCTCAACCAAATATATTTCACATTTTGCCGGATCGGTGCTGGAACAGTCACTTAATTTTCCTGGCAATCCCATGCCGCTCATCGCACCCTTTCTTTGCACCATTTCGCGGGCCTTTCTGGCTGCATGTCGAGCGGTTGCTGCAAGTATTACTTTGTTAACGATGGTTTTTGCATCCTTTGGATTTTCTTCCAGGTAATTGCCCAACATCTCGCCGACACAAATATCTACTGCACCCATAACTTCGTTATTGCCAAGCTTGGTTTTGGTCTGACCTTCAAATTGTGGCTCTTGAACTTTAACTGAAATAACACCGGTAAGACCTTCTCTAAAGTCATCCCCACTTATTTCAAATTTTAAGTTTTTCAACAATCCTTCTTTATCCGCATAGGCTTTTAAAGTTCTGGTCAATCCGCGACGGAAACCAGCAACGTGGGTTCCACCTTCAATGGTATTGATATTGTTTACATAGCTATGCAAATTCTCACTATACCCTGAATTGTATTGGAAAGCAATCTCAATTGGAATGCCTTGTTTTTCACCTTCTGCATAAATTGGTTCAGGAATAATTTTTTCTCTCGTGCTGTCGAGGTATTTAATAAATTCTTTCAAACCCTCTTCACTGTAAAACTCTGCAAAACGAGGTTCAGCATCCTCAACAACTCTTAAGTCGGTAATTTGCAACCTTATACCTTTATTTAAAAAGCACAATTCCCTTAAACGGTTGCTTAATGTGTCGAAATTATACTCTGTGTTGTAAAAAATTGAATCATCAGGTTTAAATTGAATGGTTGTACCTCTTTTGTCTGTTTCACCAATTACTTTTACATCATACAATGGCTTACCACAGCTGTATTCTTGTTGAAAAATTTGACCATCACGGTAAACTGTTGCGGTTAATAAGATGGAAAGCGCATTCACACAACTCACACCCACACCGTGCAAACCTCCTGATACTTTATAAGTATCTTTATCAAACTTACCTCCGGCGTGCAATACGGTCATTACAACTTCCAAGGCAGACCTTTGCTCTTTTGCATGTATGCCAGTTGGAATACCACGTCCGTCATCCGTAACTGTAATACTGTTATCAGGATTAATAAATACTGCGATGTTCTTTGCATACCCAGCCAAAGCTTCGTCGATACTGTTGTCAACAACCTCGTACACCAAGTGATGCAAGCCTTTCGGTCCAATATCACCAATGTACATCGCCGGTCTCTTTCTAACTGCTTCAAGTCCTTCTAAAACTTGAATGTTATCTGCGTCATAATTACTCTTATCAATGCTTCCACTCATATATTTTAATGGTTAATTTAAAGCGTAAAAATACACTTTTTTTGCGGCATATACTAATGGACTTTGCAAATATTTCCACAGTTTTTCAGCAATCTGAACCCTTCAGATCTGGTCAAAAATCTAATTAAATTTCAATTGATTAATTCTTCATTCCATAACCCACCAAGGCTGCAACAATTTTGGCCATTGAATTCCCATCTTGATCAAGACTTGGGTTAATCTCTGTAATTTCAAAAGCCACCAATTTAGGATGGTTTAAAAAGGCTTTAAACACCCCTTCTGCCTCAACAAAACTTAGTCCATTAGGTGCGGTAGTGCCCGTACCAACCGAAACACTTGGATCCAATGAGTCAACATCAAATGAGACATAAATCAAATCGCAAGCATCGAGATGGCTCAAGGCATTGTTTATAGCGTAGAAAATTCCATGCGCCTGAATATCATGTGGCTCAAAAGTCTTAATCCCGAATTCTTCTATTAATCCCCACTCTTCTTTTTCAGCATCCCTGATTCCAATAAATACGATGTCTTCTGGATTTATTTTGGGAGAAATTGAATTGCGCCCAATTTTTTTCAGTCTATCCCAGGCATTTGATTCTACGGAGGAAATTTGATTTTTTTGAAACTTTAAATTGTCTGTATTGATTAAGGCTGCCAAAGGCATGCCATGCATATTTCCAGAAGGTGTTGTATAAGGCGAGTGCAAATCAGCATGGGCATCAACCCAAATGACACCAATACGTTTATCGGGATATGTATTTTTAACCCCACTGATGCCTCCAATTGCATTGCTGTGGTCGCCAGACAATATCAAGGGAAATTTATTCTGATTTAATTGATTTTCAATTTCAATATTTAATAAATTGGATGCCTTTTCAATTTCAAAAATATGTTTACAAAAAGGGGTATTTGATTCTGAATCTAAATACTCCAATGCATTGAGCAAAATAGGAGAGTCAAATTCTATTTCAAGCTGTTTTAATGATTCCAGCAAGCTTAAAGGCCCTTTGGATGCACCTCTTTTACCAGCACCAATTTCAAAATTAGAAACAACAACTTGGATTTTTTGATTTTTAAACGACATAATTGACCAAACCCTTCAAGCAAATAATAAACACATGAAGTTTGACCTGTTAAATGCTAATTAAAAGCCATTTAACTTTCGGGTTTTGCAATGCAAGATTACAAAAATTGTTCGGATTAGACAAATTTAGAGATTCGCATTGAGCACCATAGCACAATACAAACCCGCCGTTTCTGTTCGTAAACGGTTATTTCCCAAAGAGATAGGCAAAACGTTTTTTTGCTCAAACCTTTGTATTTCAGCAGGCGAAAAATCGCCCTCAGGACCAATTAATATTGAAAATGATTTAATGTTCTTGCTTTTCCCCAAAGCTTCTACTAATCCAATTTTCTCTGCATCATCCCTGCAGTGCGCCGCCATGCAGTTCCCGTCCAATGAAATGGAACTCAGTTTTACCAAAGGATTGATTTTAGGCAAATAAAACTGAGCACTTTGTTTAATTGCAGATAGTGCTATGCGTTCAAGTCTAGAAATATTGACTCTATTTTTTTCGGAATGTTCGGTTTCAATAAATGTTATTTCATCCAAACCTGCCTCTACCGCCTTTTCAAACATCCACTCAATACGGTCATTTTGTTTGGTGGGTGCAATAAACAAATGGAAATAATAGTCTCTAGATTTTTTGAGCCTTTCAAGATTTATAAGTTCCAAGAGCATTTCTTTGCCTTGAATTTTAGTGATGCGGCACAGTGCCAATGCGCCTAAGCCATCAATAACATGAATCTCATCGCCTATTTGCTTGCGCAAAACCTTACAATGTCTGCTTTCTTCCTCATTCAATATGGCTGTTGGGCCTTGAAGATTATCGCAGAAAAACAATTGCATAGTAACCCTTATTTTTTCTTATTGTTTTTGCTGGCGTCTTTCGCTTTGGCGATTTCTTCTAAACGCTTCTGAAAAGCCGATTTTTTATCTTCAACTTTTTTGCTTTTAGAATCATGAATTTGGGCTTTCAATTTATCTTCGTCAACAAATTTCTTAATTGCCCATTGCTGAGAAAAGGTTACGACGTTACTTAAAAAGTAATAATAAGTTAAAGCGGCTGCGTATTTGTTGAAGAAACCTAAGAATAAAATAGGCATCAAATAACTTATATACTTCATTTGCTCATTCATTCCACCAGTGATTTGGTTATTCATACGGGTATAAATGAGGGTTGAAATGGTCATTAACAAAGTAAACAAACTGACGTGGTCACCATAAATATAATCAATGACTGGCAATTTTCCGAAATTCCAAACTGAATCGTAAATTGACAAATCGTCTGCCCATAAAAAAGCCTGTTGTCTGAATTCAAAAGCGGAAGGCACGAATTGGAACACAGCAATCAGAATTGGCATTTGCAGCAACATTGGCAAACATCCACCTAGAGGATTAACGCCGGCTTGCTTGTACAATTTCAAATTTTCAACTTGGATGGTCTGCATATCGTCCTTGTATTTCTCCTTTATTTCATCCATTTCTGGCTTTAACAAACGCATCTTGGCTGTCGATTTGTAGGATTTAAATACCAATGGCAGAAGTAAAGTTTTGATAATTAAAGTAAGCAACAAGATAATGATACCATAGTTACTCATATAACCCTTAAGAAAATTAAAAATTGGAATAATCATGAATCGGTTCATCCAACCAAAAATCCCCCAACCCAATGGAATAATTTTATCCAAGCCTATTCCTTGGTCTTTCAGCGTTTCATATTGGTTAGGCCCAAAGAAATACTTGATCTTAAAATCTTGATCTCTTCCTGACTCATATGGCAATGACAAGCTCGCGCTCATGTTTTTTACATTCTGATTTGAAATTGCATCTTTGGTGGAAACCACACTGCCTTTTAAAAATGGTTTTTCAGAATAAATTGAAGTATTGAAGAATTGTTGTTTCAAACTCACCCATTGCACAGGTTCTTCGAGGTTAATTGATTCATTTTTTGTCTCTGAAATATAGTCAGCCGATTTGTCTAAATATTTGAAATATATAGTTGCCTTCTTCTTTTCCTCCACAACTTCACGCTCTTGCAAAGGCAGGTCGTTGTTAAATTGCAAAGTCATTCCAGCGCCATTTTGAATGACAGAACCCATACCACTTGTATGAATTCTATGTTCTAAATTAAACCCTTTGTCAGCTATAAAGTATTCATGTTCAATGTACGCTGCTGCTCCATAGGACAATCTGTAAACAATTGAATGCGCATCTGATTTGGCTATTGACCAATAAAAATCATTGGAGTTTATCTTTTTTTGATCTGCTGTAAAAAACAAAGCATGTTGGCTGTTCGATTCATCCATTAGCTTCACCGCTTTTCTCCCGTCGGTTTTGTAATTTTTTAACTCAACTTGCCTGATGATCCCGCCTTTGTTTGAAAAACTAATTTTCAATTCTGAATTTTCAATGGTTTGAATTTTTTCTTCTCCAAGAACATTTCCAGAAAATCCACCATAAACATTCTTAAGGGCAGTGCTATCGGTTTTCAGTATAGAAGCTAAACTGTCTTTTTCTTTCTTTGCAGCTAGAGCGAGCTTATCCTGATTTTTTGTTTCAAGTATTTTTATAGTTTGAATAGAATCTGCTGCGCGCTTTTGCATAGCCAAGTCTTGAGCACTTGGCTGGTTAATATAGAAATAACCAATTAGAAGTGCGAAAATGAGGCCAAGTCCTATGTATGAATTACGATCCATTGCGTTTTTATTAGTAAATTTAAGGGCAGCAAAGGTATTGTTTTTTTCTTATTTTTAAACCTTGCATCATAAAACTAAACGACGAATATTTTCAGTAGATTGATGAAACAATTAGTCTCTTTAATTATTTATCAGTTTTTTACCATTAGCCTTTGGACAAAGTATTGTATTGTGCAGAAGAAGATTCGCTAACAGTAATTGATATTTTTTGCCAGAATCCTACGACACTCTCGACCGTATTGTTGAATTTATGCAAAAACACCCAAGCTTGGTGCTTGAATCAGATGTTTTAACAAGCGCCGTTCTGAATTCAAAATATTGGAACTTTAGCATAATCACATTAAGGGTTTCATCAGGTAATTTTCAATTATTTTTATTTAATATTGCTCAATGAAAATCACATTCCACGGGGCTGCAAGAACCGTTACCGGCAGCAAGCATCTTTTGACAACAGACAAAGGAACGCAAATATTACTTGATTGTGGTTTGTTTCAAGGAGAAGGCAAAAATACCCCACCATTAAATTCTCATTGGGGATTTGACCCAAGAGAAATAGATTATGTTTTACTTTCGCATGCACACATAGACCATTCAGGTTTATTGCCTAAACTATTTAAGGACGGATTTTCAGGCAAAGTGTATGCAACATCTGGCACCATTTCACTTTGTGAAATCATGTTGCTTGACAGCGCTCGGATTCAAGAAAGTGATTTAAAATACATCAACAAAAGAAAAAAAGAAAAAAAGCAAGCCCTAATAGAACCATTGTACAGTGAGGAGGATGCGAAAAAGACTTTAGAAAACATGCTTGAATTGCCGTTAAATGGCAGTAAGGTAATTGATGATGAAGTAACAGTTAGCACCTTCGAGAGTGGTCATATTATGGGCAGTGTAGCCTTGCATTTAGAAATTAAAAGAGCAGATGGTTCGATTAATACGCTAACTTTCACAGGTGATATTGGACGCAAAGATGATGCTATTATTAAAGGGCCAGCTGCATTTCCGCAATCAGATTATATTATTTGTGAGAGCACTTATGGAAACCGTTTGCACGCTGTTCAAACCGACGTCGAAAGCAAATTGCTTGCAGTGGTTAATGAGACCTGTGTAAAAAACCAAGGGAAAATCATTATCCCGGCATTCAGTATAGACAGAACCCAAGAAATCATTTATGCCCTAGACCAATTGGCGCATGATGGAAAATTGCCGGCAATAGATGTTTTTGTAGACAGCCCCCTTTCAGTAAAAGCCACCCGAATTATGTCTAAACACAGAGAGTATTTCAACAATGACATTTTAGAATACATTTCAAGAGATGGGAATCCGTTCGACTTCCCCAACCTGCATTATGTTGAATCCGTTGAAGAGTCAAAAAACATCAATTCCCTAAAAAAACCGTGCATCATTATTAGCTCTAGCGGCATGGCTGAAGCCGGAAGGGTAAAACACCACATTAAAAACAATATCGAGAATCCTAACAACACCATATTATTGGTTGGTTATGCCTCAGCGTCTTCGTTAGCGGGTCATTTAAAAGCAGGCGATGAAGAAGTGAGAATATTTGGCGATTTTTTTAAAGTTAACGCCAAAATTGAAAGCATGGAGAACTTCAGTGCACATGCCGATTACAAAGAAATGTTAGACTATTTAGAATGTCAAAATGGCAACAAAACAAAAAAACTATTCTTGGTTCATGGCGAGATTGAAACCCAGAAAGATTGGGCCGATAAACTCTCGCAGGCTGGATTCTTGAACATTGTAATTCCTGAAAAAGGCGAAACTTTTATTTTAGATTAGATTATGAACGTAAATATTAACAAAAAGACCAAACTGTTTATCATACTTGGCAGTTTTTTTATTACAAATGCCATTGTCGCTGAATTTATTGGTGCTAAAATATTTTCTCTAGAAAACTCATTGGGATTTAAAGCCTTTGATATTTCTTTTTTCGGGTTTGACCATTTATCCTTTCAACTGACCTGTGGGGTATTGCTTTGGCCAGTTGTATTTGTAATGACCGATATCATCAATGAATATTATGGTAAAAAAGGTGTTCAATTGCTCAGTTTCATCGCAGCGGGCATGATTGCCTATGCTTTTATAATGGTTTACCTTTCTATGGGTTCAAGTCCGGCAGAATGGTGGATACACAGCGGCGAAAAAAAATCAATAGACAACATGCAAAATGCTTTTTCGGCAGTATTTGGACAAGGTTTATGGATTATCATTGGTTCATTGTTTGCATTTTTAATTGGACAATTAATTGATGTTTGGGTTTTTCATTTAATCAAAACCAGCTCAGGCAATAAGTATTTGTGGCTTAGGAGCACAGGGTCTACTTTGGTTTCTCAATTGATCGATAGTTTTGTTGTATTATTCATCGCATTCTATATTGGAAACAATTGGAGTTTAAAACAAGTATTGGCAATAGGACTTATGAATTACATTTACAAATTCACAGTAGCTTTGCTCATTACCCCTTTGCTGTATATTTTACACAACGCAATAGACAAATATTTAGGCGATGAAGCCTCAGAAAAGATGATTCATTCGGCTGACAAGCAATCCGAATAGACTAGGGTTTCAATAAAAGTTCTTTCAATTTGTCAATAAATTAAAAGAAAAAATTATTTACCTTGCTTAGCCTTAACATACCGATTAAATCGGTCTATTATTTTTTGATATTTATCTTTATCAAAGATAGCCGATTCACTTGCCGCTTTTTTCAGGAGAAACAGACCTAAAGGCAGCAAGAAAAAGCTAGCCAACCAAGCGCCAGCCCATTCAGGCAAGAGACCTTCCCTACCCATTTTTACTCCAATCATATTGACCACATAATAGAGAATAAACATCACAATAGACACCACCATCGGCATACCCAATCCTCCTTTTCTAATAATTGTTCCTAAGGGCGCTGCTAAAAGAAACAGAACGATTAAAACAAACGATAAGGTAAATTTCTCATGCCATTTGATGGTGAACATCCTATCGTCGTTTTTTATGTCCTCTAATTGTTGGGCAGAAGACTCAATGATGCTTTTAAGATTGCGCGTTGAACCCAAAGCCAATTCCAAAATATTGTATCTATTTTCTTTTGAGAAATTAAGCAATATGGTGTCATTGGCTAAAGCAGGACTATCTTTCACATTCGAACCTTGCATTAACAATTTTGGATCAGGATAATACGGTCTCAGAAAATCGCGTGTTGCCGTATTTCTGTTTTTTATTTCCCTTTTTGCTGAATCAATTGCCAATTGTAGTTCGTTGATGTTCATCATAACCGCACTGCCTTTAAACAAGGCTTTGTCGGTTTCTTTTAAATCTAAATCACTTAAATCAAACGTGATTTTTTGTTCCTCAAAAAAAGTAGTTGTAGAAGGAATTCTGTTTCTATAATTGGCATTTTCGACCAACTCTTCGTAGCGGATGCCTTTAAATAACGTAAAATACAACAACCTCTTATCGTCACTTAACTTCATTTTACCTGACTCAGCTCTTATAATTGACAATTCACTATAGCCTGGTTTGAGTTCATAAATTAAGATGTCTCGAATGACTTCATTGTCGGCATCTTTACTTCCTACTTTAATCTGATAACCATCGATACCATTGTAAAAAATACCTTCTTTGATATCAAAGGCAGGTTTTTTATTTCGAATATCCCACAACAAACTTTTGGCCTCTAAATTGGCTTTGGGTATAACAATGTTTGAAACATAAAATGTCAATACGCTTAAAAACACGATAATCAAAAAAGCAGGCAATAGCGCTCTGTAAATACTTACACCAGAAGCTTTGAGGGCCACCATTTCATATGATTCGGAGAGATTACCAAAAGTCATTAAGCTAGAAAGCAATACAGCCAAAGGCAAAGCCATTGGTATCAAATCGGCCAGCGAAAAGAATAAAAGCCTAGCAACCACGTGCCATTCTAATCCTTTACCAACCAAGTCATCAATGTATTTCCATAAAAACAACATCAAAAACAAAAACATAGAAATGAAGAAGGTCCCTAAGAAAGGGCCGATAAAAGCTTTTACAACCAGAAGGTTAATTTTCTTCATGTTTTCAAATGATCTGCAAAGAACTAAGCAAACCTTGTTCCAAAAAACTAAGCGCCGATAATGTCTTTTAGGGTTTGAATTTGGGTATGCCAAAGCTCCCCTATTTCACGCTTTTCAGATTCTGTATCGTTGCAAAATTCTGTGACTTTTATAGCCACATCTTCGGTTAATTCATCAACAATAATTTCCATTTCAATATACTCATCTTCTGGGGTGTGTTCAAAATGGAACCTACAGAGTTTATTGTTGATTGATTTATCTAATGTGGCTTTTGCTTCCTGGCCATCATCGTAAACAAATACATAGTCAATTCTACTTTTATTGACAACTTTGTGCGCAAACCACTCTTGAAGGCCTGAGGCACTTTGAATGTAATTGTAAATCAAGCTGGGTGAGGCGTTAATCGGAAACTCCAATACAACCTGTGCTCTGCTTTGTTTTTTAGTCATCTTTGTACAGTTAGAATTAATACCCGCAATTAAATGAATTTTTATTGCCCTAAGAAATAAAATTTTAGCAATATTTGTAAAAATTTTCATTTGAAGCAATTTCTCCTCAATAAACGTGTTTCTTTCTTTTGCCATTTGCTCATGGCAGCTGGAGTCTTGCCTCTTGTTATATTGATTAAGCAATCAGATTCATTGTTGATGATCAATGGCAACAACAGCAAAATACTTGACCAATTGATGTACCATATTACAAGATTGCCTGAGCTGTTCATGATTGTTTTTGTAATTGTGTTGTCGGCATTCCATGAACGCAAAGTATTTTTATCTACAATAATCGCCATGTCGATTTGTGGATTATCCATTGTTATTTTCAAACAAATTATTTTTTCAGACTTCGAGAGGCCATTGGCTTGGCTGAGCAGCCATAAGATTAACTACCACAAAGTTGATGGCATAAAACTGCATTCTAATGGCAGTTTTCCTTCAGGCCACACGATGTCAGCCTTTTGCGCATTGGCAATTGCAGGGTTTATAAGCAAAAATGGGATTGTTCAGTTTTTATTGTTCCTACTTGCATGTGCTTCAGCCTATTCTCGGGTATATGTGGCCCAACATTATTTAATGGATGTGTATGCAGGGGCATTAATTGGGTATTTTTACGCTCTTTTATTTTACCAATTATTCTCAAATAAATTAAGGACGCCGTATTGGCAGAATTCAATATTTCGAAAAAATACATGAAGCAAGAAGTCAATCCATTACACTATCTCATTATTGTTTTAATTGGTGGCATCTTCTTTCTACCCTTTCTTGGCGATGTGCATTTATTTGATTGGGATGAAATAAATTTCGCAGAATCGGCCAGAGAAATGATTGTAAGTGGCAATTATTCTAAAGTTCAAATCAATTTTCAAGGCTTTTGGGAAAAACCACCATTGTTTATATGGATGCAAGTGTTGTCAATGAAAATATTTGGTGTCAATGAATTTGCGGCGCGTTTCCCAAATGCAGTTTTCGGAATTCTAACCTTATGCTTAATCTACCGAACTGGAAAAAAGAACTTCAAGGGACACATTGCACATTGGTGGGTTTTAAGTTATTTAGGTGCTATTACCCCTCATTTATATTTCAAAACAGGTCTCATTGATCCTGTTTTCAACTTTTTTATTTTTTTAGGCATTTTGCAATTCTTTGAAGCGCTTAAGAACCACTCTAATGCGTATAACGTTAACCGTCACTTTCTAAAAGCTGGATTTTATACGGGCATAGCTATTTTATGCAAAGGCCCTGTAGCTTTATTGGTAAGTATTTTAGTTTTGTTGAGCATGGTGTTTGCCAAACGCATGGTTTGGTTTTTTAGTTTTTCGAATGTGGTTTTGTATTTGCTCGTAACAGGTTTGGTAAGCAGTATTTGGTTTGCCCCAGAAACAATACAAAACGGACCTTACTTTATCATTGCTTTTATTCAATATCAAATTGAACTATTTTCGCAAAATGTTGCAGGACATCAGCAGCCAATATATTACCACCCTCTGGTTTTATTGATTGGATGCTTTCCTGCGTCAATTATTGCAATCGCTGTATGGAAAAAGAATGAATATTACGCCTACCATGAGAATTTATTTCGAACCGTTATGCAATGTTTGTTTTGGGTTGTTTTGATTCTGTTTTCAATCGTAAAAACCAAAATTGTTCATTATTCTTCACTTTGTTGGCTTCCCCTAACTTTTCTGAGTGCTTATTCGATAGAAAGCATATACCAAGGTGTGCACCGTTTCAAATGGCAATTTAAACTCTTTACGGTTGTTATGGGTTTTATGGTTTCATCGGCATTAATTGCATTTCCATTGATTATGAAATACAAGCGTGAAATTATCCTCAAACTCATAAAGGATGAATTCAGCAAACAAAACTTTGCAGCTAATGTGGATTGGCAACTTTACCATACTTTGCCTGGTGTCCTTTTATTTCTGATCGTTTTGACCTTCATCTATTTTTGGAACAAAAACAAACCCGTTATCCTTTTTGGCAGCTTATTGGCAGGGAATGCACTGGTAATCTTTTTAGCTTCTGTATTGTTAACACCAAAAATTGAGCAACACACCCAGGCAACTGCAATCGAGTTCTTTAAATCTAAAGAAAATGAAAAGTGTTACATTTTTATTACTGGTTATAAAAGTTATGCATCCTATTTCTATGCCAAGGTTAAACCATTGCGCTATACCGATGGATTAAATTTATTAAATGAAAAGTTTATCCGCAGCAAAGGCAAAACAAGTTTTTTAGCGCTTAACGAACTGGAAAAAGAAGAATACGACGACAATCAAAAATACTGGTTGTTGCATGGAGATTTAGACCGAGCAGTCTATTTCATAGCCAAATCAGATGATACAGAAGGATTAGAAAAGGAGTTTACAATTAAAGAGCTTTGGAATAAAAACGGTTTTGTAGTTTACCAAAGGAAATAAAAAATCCCGTTTTACCAATGTAAAACGGGACTCCAATAAAATTATAAGGTGATTATTCTATTATTAAATCGGTGAATTTCCCTTCAGTAACCGTATAGGTTGCACCCGTTGCACTTGGTGTCATAGTTGTATTGAAGGTTCCAGAAATTTTACCATTCGCTTTGTCAAATTTGGTAATAGTCATGCTTGAACTAGCAGTATAAGTAAACAATGTGGTGAACAAAGCCTGCAAATTGGTGCTAGGCAAGTAGTAGATATTGTAATCAGAGCTTGACATTGTATAGGTGCCGATTCCAGAAGGCGATAGCAATACATTCATTAACAATGCACTTGAATCACCGGTTCTGGTTCTAAATGCCAATAGGCTTAAAGTATCTCCTTCTAGTGTGGCTCGAACAGAAGGAACAATGGTATCGATAAAGAAGGTGTTTTGGGTTCTAACATCAGATTCCCAAGCAGTTCCATTGATTTTGCAGGTAACTATGCCTGTTTTTGCTGTTGGAGTAGTTGGAGGAGTATCTTCGGTTTTCTTGCACGACGACATAAATAGCGTGAAGATTAGAAGCGCTAGGCTTGAATACTTAATTAAATTTTTCATAACAGTGCAAATTTAAACAATTTTTGGAAACGCCAAATTAAAAGATGTATCTGGCTTCTGCCCTGCCAATATGAACGGTTTTATAGGTTTCAGTTTTACGGCCTTCGTACGAAACATTTAATTGAATATTCCCTTTTGTTTTTCCACCAAAACCGATATTCCAAGTTAAATTCTTTCCATTGCTAAGGCCATTTAAAACATCAAAAGCCAAGGGAGAATTTGAATTTCCTGCAAAATTAATATTATGTGAAGCTATTTTAATGTCGATATTGCCTTTGTTTATAATAAAATAACGCAGTTCTATACCGGACTCTCCAATATAGGCTTGATCGCCACCAAATTCTGGCGTATTGATCGCTTCGGTGTATTTATAATAGGCTCCAAATCTCATACCCCTCAACGTTTGATAAAAGAGTTCTGGTCTCAGAATTTTTGAATTGTAATTGTAATTGCGGTTTTCAAAAAACCCATTCCTGTTTTGTTTTCTTGAAACTTCGGCGTCAACAACAAAATTGATCCTTTTGCTAAATCCAAACCTTGAAATTAATTGTTGCTTATCATTTTGCTTCCATTCAAATCCACTGTTTAAAAATTGCTTGCCTTTATTGGTTTGTATGGTATGTTCCAAACCAAACTTTGAATTTGAACGGTTAAAAAAGGTGGTTTGTTTGATTAAACTATTAACCGCAATCAAAGAAGAATCAGAAACATTCAATTGGAACGGATTGACAATCATTAACAAACTATTGTCAGTGATTTTTCTGTCCGCCCTGTAAGAAGTTATTGAATTGAATTTAGAAAAAAACCGTTTAAACGCTGTGGATGTTTGCCAAGCACTTGGCGCTTGAATGCGAAGCGTTTGGTTAAATTCATTGGAATTGCTTTTGATAAACTCATTGGTGGGTAGATACACTTTTACATACCTTGCTTGGTCGTTAAAAACGGCCAATTCAAATTCATTCAATTCTTCTATTCCATTTTTGTTGTAATCAATCCAGGTATGGGTTCCATATCCTGATTGAACCAGAGCAAAAGAAAACTGTCTTTTTTGTTCTCTTCCAGTACCAATTTGATAATAGGTGGAGCTACTTATAAGTTTTTTAAAGAAATTAGCATTGTACTCAACACGACTTAAAATGACCTCACCATCATTTTTTAAGCCCACCATATGCAAGTTCCTATACGAACCAACCAATTTCAATCTGTTCATCTTAACGCCTGCATGTTCAACACTTGCGCTTAAATTGGTTCCTGCTGAATTAAAACTAAAGTCATTTATTTGAGGCAAATAATCTGTTCGGTAATTGGCATCAAAATGGTAAGTCCATTTTTTAGTCAGTTTACTTTCTACAAAAGCAGAAACTTGTTGGTATTTGAATGAAGTAAGATCCAATTTTGCACTTGTGTCAGAAGTAAATCTACTTTCTTCTAGAATCAAATTGACGCCAAAACTTAAAAACTGTAGATTAATACGTGTCTCAAGTTGAGTGGTTTGTGAGCGGTTTTTATTTTCAATGTTAAGGTTGAGGCCCTTGGTAGATAGCTGTTCATTATAAGCCCTATAAAATATTTTTTTACCACTATAACTATAATCACTTAAGAGTCTGTATCCATCAAAAAAACGACCTTTATTATAATTTGAAATGTCTACAGACAAACGGTGTTTGTCTTTGTATAATAGATTTGCCGATGCGCTTGTTATCCTCTCATAAGCACCTTGACTTTGAACAGCATTGTTAATTTGGCGGTTCCATATTCGATTAAACTCAACTGCCCTGTATCTTTCTATGTAGGCAAAATTATTGTTGATGTATTCTAACTTGATAGAACTTCCGACTTTAAAATCTTTAAATCTGAAATCTTTTTGATTCACAGAAAAGAACAATCCCAAACCATCGTCATTTTTTTTATCCAAAACACTAAAGGTATTCTTGTTGCTGTTGGTGTATGCACCTTCAATTTTAATTTCAAAATTTTGTCCATTTTGATACGCGGCATTGGCCGTAAGCATTTGTAACCTCTTGGGCGCCACCAATTGAACAGCGGGCTCATAATCGCCAACGGGAGATCCATTGACCGGTTGAACCCAAGCAAAGACGCGACCATTTGCAGAACTTGCAATTTGAATATAATTACCTTTTCCTTTACCCACATATGAAAATGTTGCGGTATAAAAACCAGAATCGGCTGTTGCACTGTTTGTAAATACATAGATTTTATAACCCAAAGAATCTATTTTTCGGTAATTAACACGGTCTGTTTGTAATTGAGAATACTGGCGTTCGATTTGATATGTTGCCATAGCATCACCCGATTCCTCCAGTATTTTTTGAATTTGTGAACCGTATGAGGTATCTGTAGCTTGAAGCTTATTGTCTTGTTCTGTATAATAATTAACCGAAGCTTTAAACTGTTTAAACTGAAATGCATCACTCAAAGTAAAAACAGAACGAGCGTAGTTTCGATCGCTGTATTGAAATTCAACTACTATGCGGTTGTACCGATTGATTAACCGTGTTGGCATAAAATAAATCTCGCCCGTATTATAATCAATGACATAATCATTTTGTTGTCCTCTTTCGAGTTTTTTACCATCTAAAAAAACAGCTTCAGTACCCGATATAACAATGATGTTCAATTCAGAATTTGCACCTTGCAAACGGTAAGGGCCTTGCACACCCTCTTGGCCTTGAATCTCATTTCTTACAAATTTTCCTCTCGATACTGCGGCATTTGCCTGCACTTGTTGCTGAACTTTTGATCGGTCATTAAAAACCATTTGAAGTCCTCTCGACTTTTTATAGAACTTCATGAAATACTGGTCTTTATTGGTATTCATTAAGAAATCGCCTACGGTCAAGGTATTACTGTCCTTTGTTATTGAAATAAATACTTTATCAAAATCTTGAATTTGCTGGGTATTGCCTTGGGGCTGAATTGGATTGTTTTCATCGCTTATTGCAGCAAGAATAGATACGCCTTTGCCTAAATTTCCGTTTAGTTGTAGATTTAAATTGCTGTTTAAAATCAAATCTTGATTGTTTCCAAACCCCAATCCCCTAGCTATATTACCACTTACATTGAGTCCTTCGCCAAACAAAGGCGAAGCCAATGCAGTCTCATTTTTATAATTGTAAAATGAGCGGAACTCAAAACCAAATTCTGGCTCAATCATTGACAACTGCTTATGTCTGTAGTTTTCAAATTTTATTAAAGGTAGCACCCGGTAGAAAATATCTAAATGCTCTCCAAATAAATAATTTTCGAAGCTGATTTCCCTGGCTTTCAAATCGATTGAAAAGCCTGAATCAAGTTTTATTCCTTTGCGGTACACAGCAACTGATTTTGGAAGCAAAGGAACTGTATCTAAAAGCAAAACCGTTTTGTGGACTTGAATAAGCACATGTCTTAAATTGTTTTGGTTTGTCTGAGAATGCAATCCTAGACAAACCATAAGTGCAAGAACAAACCCTATTTTGCTTAAATATTTAATGGTGATCGGATTGGTAAACAGGAAGAATAACGTGAAAAGTGGTTCCTTTATTTAATTCACTCTCAAAAGTGATAGTTCCATGAACTTGTTCAATAATTTTCTTACAAATGGCCAAACCCAGACCCATTCCTGAATTTTTTGTACTGAAATTAGGTTGGAAAATCTTGTCCTTTAATTCATCTTCAATGCCTTTTCCATTGTCGGTGAAGGAGATGTCTATACTGCTTTCTAACAATTCTATTTTGACTTGTATTTTACAAATTTCATTTTCTTCAGTTGCTTGTTGGGCATTTTTTAGAATATTGGTAAAAACCCTTGTTAATTGGTCTTTATCAACCAATGTCAGCAATACTTCATCTGATACAGCATAGTCGATTTCTAAATGGCTTTGCGAACGAAACAGAACAATACTTGAATTTAATATTTGATTGATATTGTATAATTCAGGAAGCGCCGCTGGCATTTTTGCAAAAGAAGAAAACTCTTCTGCCATATGGCTTAACTGGTCTATTTGGTCAATTAATATTTGGCTTATCGAAGCAATTTGACTCTTTAGGTGTGCATCATCTTTATGCAATGACATTTGCAAATGTTGCAGGTGTAGCTTCATTGGCGTCAGTGGGTTTTTGATTTCATGTGCAACTTGCTTGGCCATTTCCTTCCAAGCGCCTTCCCTTTCGCTTCTTGCTAGCTTTTCAGTGCTTAATTCCAGCTTTTTGAGCATGACATTGTACTGATCGACCAATTGTCCAATTTCATCATTTCGGCTCCAATTGATCAATTGGTTTTGCTCACCAAGTTTAATTTTTGCTAAACTGGTAATCATCAAATTCAAAGGCCTCACCAAACTTTTACCAATATACGAAGCGATCAATAATGAAATCATGAGTAGCAACGCAGAAATATTCAGCAAACTGCCAAGGTAGCTTGAAAATTCATTTTTCAAATCCAAAGATTTTGAAAAATAAGGCAAATGGACATACCCAATTAAATTTCGATTGGCATCAAACAAAGCGTTATAATACGATTGATAATCAAGCAAGCCAATGTGCTCGACCTGTTTCAGATTGTATTGTTTGCGCTGTATTAATTCGTAATGTGCCAAAGGGTGAATATAGGGCGAAAACCAAGACTCATCGTATATTCTATTGTTTGCTGTTTGATACAATGTGCCATCTTTAAAATACAAATTAATATCCACTTCATAGGTATTTGCCAAATGCTTAATTAAGTTTTGAATTGGTCTTTCATCTCTTTTGCTGTAACCCACTTCTAGTTCAGAAACAATTTGAGACATCTTTTTATCTAAAGATTCACTCTGTTTCTCTTTAAAACTTTTGTTCACATTTTGAACGGTGAAATAAACCACAACAGAACAAATCAATACCGACATCAATAAAAATGACAATCTAATTTTAGTTTCTAAATAAAGTCTGTTCACATTCAGAACCCTTAAATATTTGGTAATAACAGCGTATACTTTTTGAAATCTGGCATTAAAGCCAAGCAGGCCAATTAGAAATATAAGTGCATAAAGACCAATAAAAACAAGAACCAATATGCTGGTAATGTAGAAGAGTATAAAAGTAAAAACAGTAAAAATCTGATTCCAGGTGTAAGACTTTAAGGAGACTATAATAAATGTCTCTGAATTTATTTTCTTTAGAAGCTGAGAATAACCATTAACTTCAATAAATGACTCATCCTCCATTTTACTGTATTGAAGGTCATTGTTTAAGGTATATGGATAGGAGCCTAAACTTTTTATCAGCTCATTTTTTTGATAGATGGCATAGGAATAGCGGTTATCGGCCAAACTATTGAAATCCATTTTATTAAAAAAGTAATCTAAATTATATAGATCACTTTTCACTTTAGGCGTTAACAATAAGAAAACATAACCTACATTTCGTTTTCCAGGACAAATCTCATATTTGGCCAAATACCCGCCCAAATAATGTAAGTCTTTAATGTACAGAAAGTAATTGCTAATGCTTTTATTGGTCGATTGGTTGTATAGGGCATTGACGTATCCATAACTGAGTTTATTGGGCGTAATGTCGGCACCAAAACTATCGTAGCGCATCAAACTGATGTCATAGTTTTTTATGAAATCGTTGAAGAAAGTATACCTGTAATTTAATTCAAGCTCATTGTAATCGTTTTTAGTGTAGTAAAACAAAGAATCGATAGCCTCGTTATGCACCATCTCCTCCTCGATATCTAAAAGCTTAAATTCTAAATCAATGTCTTCTTTGGCAATTAATTTTGTAGCAAATAATTTCCTGTGTTCTTTTTCTTTAAAGCTGTTTAATTGTTCAAACTGTACAGAGAATATTGCAGAGCATAATAAACCTAATGCAATAATATGCCTAAAAAATAGCTTCTTAATAAATATGACCCAAAAAGGCAATAGCACCCCATAAGCAGAAAAACAGATCAATAAAAACCCGTTGGTATGCGCATAAAAATAGGCAAAAATAGCCAACAAAAAGCCTATCACTATGTGCAATTTTAAAAAGCCAATTTGATTAATTTTATGTTTAACCAGATTGGATAAAATCCGATTGAATAAAATTATAACAAAGAAAAACAAGAACACATTAAACAAGCCTATCAGAGTGTATTGATCAACATTGGCCAGGAGTTTAAAGTCGTAATTTATCCTTGAATTTAAAATGTATTTTGGCAGCACAAGCAATACCACCAAATAATTCAAAGCCCATTGCAGCAATGATATCCCTGCATAAATAATGTTGTTGGGTTCTAGATGCGCTTTTTGTTTGAAGGTGCTAATCAATTGATGCAGAAACACCAGTGCAGAAACAGCTCCAAGCATTAAAAGGAGGCAATGACCAAGTGAAGGTATTAGGGAACTATAAGCCGCTAAATCAGGAGAAAATAAAGGGATATCCGATTTGTGTTTTAATACAACGTTGAAATACGCCAAAAAACTAAACACCGAAATAAATGCAATCAGGGCCATTACAAAACTTCTTGCATTAAAAAATTGGCGCTTGCTTGCCAAGAGCAAAGTAAATATCAGGTAGAAGACAAATGATATCGTGTAAAAGAACTCCAACATTTGCCTTTTGCGCTTTCCCGAAAAACTTGATTGGTCAATTTCAGGCAAATTAGAATGTGTCATGTAACCTGAAGGTTCTAGCTTCGAACTCGAAGCTTTGCGTTTTAAATTTACATTTTCTAAGGACAGTTCAGAATTAAACGCATCTAAAAAGTAGGCATTATTGAATGGATAAGTTTGGTAAAATTGGAAATAACAATAGATATCATACCCATTTTTAGATATGGAGAGCATTTGAAACCATCCCTTTTTGTTATGTAAAATCTCCTTCTTAAATGTATCTGTGCATGCAAAATTGTAAGGTTGAATTAAGTTATCGGTCCAAAAGACCAAACATTTATGCTTATAGGCAAATATAGATACCTGTTGTTTTTCAATGTCCTTGTAAAGACCGTTGCTTAAATCAAAGCCATCTATTAGGTCAATTAGATTTGAATCAGACAACAGCTGCTCTTGTTTAACGAGCTTTTTATTGAGCTTTCGCAGCAACAATGCATTGGCATCCTGCTGTAAAAAATCATCTTTTAAAGCGAAATTCTCGATGAGCAAAGCGGTGCAAAAGCTCAGAAGAAAAAGGATGAAAAATATGCTGTCTTTTAATTTCAATAAATGCTATTGGTCAAAAGATACTCTTGAACATACGATTTAATACCATCTTCCAAAGAGGTAAAAGGCATATCAAAACCAATCTGCTTTAGTTTTCGCATATCGGCACAGGTATAATATTGGTATTTATCACGAATATCGACGGGTGTGTCAATAAAGTGAATTGCGGGCTCCAAATGAAGTGCAGCAAAAACAGATTCGGCCAACAACTTAAACGTATTGGCAGTGCCGCTGCCTAAATTATAAATACCACTGTCTTTTCTGTGGTTCATCAAAAAGATCAAAACATTTAAGACATCCATCACATAAACGAAGTCTCTTTTTTGCTCGCCATCTTTAAAGTCAGGATGGTGCGATTTAAACAGATTCAATTGCTTCTTGGCACTTATTTGATCCATTGCATGCAAAATAACAGATGCCATTCTGCCTTTGTGGTACTCGTTAGGTCCATACACATTGAAGAACTTCAATCCTGCCCAGAAAAAAGGAGCTCTTTCTTGGGCAAGAACCCAAAGATCAAAATCTTGTTTGCTTTGGCCATAAGGATTCAATGGCTTAAGGTCATTGATGTGCTGGTAATCGTCAGAAAAACCAAACTCGCCCATTCCATAAGTTGCTGCACTGCTTGCGTAAACCATAGGTATACCCTCTTCAAGACAAAGATTCCACATGTTTTTGGAATACTCGAAATTAAGTTGATTTAATAGGTCAACATTAAATTCAGTGGTATCCGTTCTTGCGCCGATATGAAAAACAAATTGTATAAGATTTCCCTTGCCAATTGCCCAATTAAAAAAGTCATTTCTGTCGACCAATTCAGCATATTGCAAGTTTTCCCAATTTCTCTTTTTGATTTCTTTGGAAAAATCATCCACCAATACAAGGTCAACATAGCCATCCCTATTCAATCTGCTTGCTAGACAACTGCCAACAAAACCTGCTGCTCCGGTAATTATAATCATATAAAAGTCAGTTCCAAAAATAAATAATTTTGAGTTAAATTTGCAGCTTATTTATAAACCGATGACCATTCCAGTATTATTTGTTACCAGAAAGGCGCATTTTAATGCTGCTCATAAATTATACAACCCCCTTTGGACCAAAGAAGAAAATGAAGCATGTTTTGGCAAATGTGCTAATGAACATTGGCATGGACATAATTTTGATTTGTATGTGACCATTAAAGGAAGACCATCCAAGGACACCGGGTTTGTAATGGACTTAAAACGTCTTAAAGTCATTATTGAAGACGAAATAGTTGAGCATCTTGACCATAAAAACTTAAATCTAGATGTTCCTTTTCTAAAAGATGTATTGCCGTCGGTAGAAAACATTGTTATTGCAATATGGGAACGTTTAATTCCTCATTTACCTTCAGATGTCAAATTGCATAAAATTCATCTAATTGAGACTGTCAACAATTCAGTAGAGTATTACGGCCCAGATACTCCATTTTAATAGACAAGGCGTAAATCAAAATTATAATTATAATTAAAACATCATTTACTTTGTGTGGTGATTAAACTTTGGAATAAATACAAATATTGGTTAATTAGTTTGTCTGCTTTGACATGGATGCTTGTCTTTGACAGCAATAACTTTATTGATCTCATCGAGTTGCGAAGTGAGGTGTCTGACCTTAAAGAAAAACGAGGTTATTTTAAATCCGAAATCATAAATGTTAGAAATGCCGAAAAGGAGTTGTTTTCAAACAATAGAAATTTGGAAAAATTTGCACGAGAAAGATATCTCATGAAAAAAGACAATGAAGATTTATTTATTATCACCCAAAAGGACGAGGAATAAATAAATATTTACAAGCTCTCAGCCAATAAGATACTTAGTTTTTCTCTTCTAAGCTCGCCAGAGGGAGAAAGGCATTCGATCAATACCAAGTAAACGCCAATTGGCAATACTTCGTCATTTTGGCCTGTTCCATCCCAAACGATTGCGCCATCTGTTCCTAGTGTTTTGTTGTTAATTAATGTTTTCATTTCTTTGCCTTCTATATTAAAAATTTTTATTGTACTCAAATAATCCGCTTCTGGAAATTTGTACCTCAAAATCAATAAATCTTCAAACCCATCCATGTCGGGAGATAAGCTTCTTGAATTCAAAGTAAAAAACCAGTCTTTATGAGTGTGGACCGAGATTTGCGAATTCTCTGCTCCGGGGCTAGCATAAGCAACAGAAGAGGCTGCACTATGCCATGTATTCTTATCATTGCTTTCCATATGGGCATTTAAACGTTCCAAACTCACCCCATTTTGGTCTGCTAAAAAAGCAAAATGCCAACTTGAATTGTAGCATACACTGTCCACCATAAGGTTCAATCGGTTGTACAAGATAACCTTCCCTTCTTTGTCTGGCATGGCCATTAGATCATTGCTCTTTACAAACAATGCTTTGCTCCTTCCACATGAATAATTTTGGCACACAGCAAAAGTATCCTCCGAAATCAAGGCATAACTTTGCGGCTCAAAGAGTTTATAGGTTTTTGAGATGGGATAAAATTTACTGGGAGAACCATTGGCATCCAATTCTACAAAATACAGATTTGACAAATCATATGTTTTATTGCTGTTGTTATACAACTCTATAAAATCCGCTCCATTTGACTTGGGATTAAACAATATTTCATTCACTACAATTTCTTTTTTTTCTGGTACAGAGGGCCATTGAAATGCCATTTTAATTAAAGGATTGATATTCTGTTCGCAGTCTTTGACGCCTAAAATTTCAATATTGTAAATAGAATCTTTGCTTGGGATATAGGGCCATTTAAATGTGTACACAGGGACTTGGGTTGCCGAAAGCAACAAACTTAAATTGTTGTTTTTGATCTTTGTTTGCAGGGTATTATTGGTGTCAATTTTTTCGCTAAACACAAAACTAATTAACTGCTCATTGCTGGTGTAAAAGGTTAAAAGTTTTGGCGCAATGGTATCGAGCGGCAGCTTTTCTGATATGGAGTTTTTCGCATTCGGCGTACCTCCAATACTTGCCTTGCTGGCAGACCAATTATTTGCAGCCAAACAAGGTCTATTTAAATCGATGCGTTCTAGGCTATACCCCCCTTGTTTTTTAAAATCATCACGGTACCAGGTATCATTGTAATTTACTTCATCAATAATGTTGCCCCAATTATTTTTAAGCGTGAGATCATCAGCGGAATTGTTAAGCGATGGCAGGGTCGTGAGCACAAAGAATGAATCAGGATAAATAACTTTATGGGGTAAAACAATTGTTGTGCTTTGGTCGCTGATGTTCAAATTGTCTAAATAAATGAATTTAGTTGAAGCATTGTAAACCTCAATATATTCTTTGTTTGGCAAGCCAACGGAAGGATCTGGATCGACCATCAGTTCTGAAATCAACACATCCCACAGGACTGGCATTTCAGTTTGATATAAAATAAAATTGCGTGTATGGTTAAGGGTATTTCCGAAATAATCCTTCACCCCATTAACATAAAGGATAAGGGACTTGTTAACTGGAAATGAGTCTTTAAACTTTAAAATTACATGATTAGAACCCATCAATTTTATTGTGTCTGCAGAAATAAAACCATTGATTTGAAATGTGCTGGCTTTAGTCAAACTAAAAGAATCGCAATCTTCAGTAAAGTACACTTCTAAAGTTTTTGAATTCAGAATTTTCAAGCTATCACACAAAGGCGCGATGCTGTCTTTTATGCGTGGGCCGATGTATAAATCGTCGAAAGTATGTTTTAAAAAGAAAGAGCTTGTACTTTGCCTTACCCTTATTCCAGAATATTCAGCAAATTTTAGATTAGGAAGATAAACACATCCTTCTGAAACGAGATTGGCTTGTCCTTGTTTTTGGTGGAGCAATGCCATTGAATCATTTTTATAAATAACAGCAAGTGTGTATTGAGAAGATGAAACATTCAGCAAGCCATCTTTTCCATCAATTAATTTTGTTTCTATACCATTTGCCAATTTAAACAATGAAATCTCGTCGGCACTTCCACCCATGCGCACAAAAAGCCCATTCTTTGCTTTAACTAAACCAACTGAATCAGCGAACATGAAAAAATCTATGTAGTTTAAGGAAGACGTATTGAAAGCTAATTTAACATTTAAGCGCCATTCCAGTTCCCCTGAGAGATTAAAAGCAGTAGAGAGGGCAAATTGACTGTTGGCTGTATTGGAATTGCTTTTTAATACAGCATTGGTATTTATGAAATTGGAATTAACCTCCAACCATTGGGGAGCCGAGTTCAAATCGTTGTCGTTAAAATCTTCTACAATTTGTGCATTTAAGCACGGAAATACAATTAGGACAGCAAACAAAATAAATATTTTCTTCATAGTTTTAACCAAAGTTAAGAACCATTTTCTGAAGAAAAAAAACAATTTAACGCGAACTGTTAAATTTTTATTTGCCTAAATTAAATATACAAAAAACAAAATTTCAAAACAATAGCTGGCAAAAAAAATCCCGATAAAATCGGGATTTCTCTATGAATTAAAAGTTAAACTACTTACTTAGTTTTTTTGCTAAATCCTGGGCATTTTTATTGCCAGGATCAATTTCAAGAATTTTATTAAAATAATCTTTCGCTTTTGCATTGTCCTTTTGAGTTAGGGCCACGAAAGCTAAATAGGTATATGCAGAAACAAGGTTTGATTTATTTTTAACAAGATCAGAAGAAGCCAACTCAATATATTTTAAATAGTGTGATGAGCTTAATCCCGTTAAATCTTTATCTAATTCTTCTAAACTTTTAGCACGCCACAAGTATCCATCCGCATATTTAGGTTGCATTCTTGTAAGATCTGAAAATGTGGTGTCGGCAAAACCATATTCACCATTAGAATAATAAGCGCGTCCTAGGTAATAGTAATCCAATGATCCTGCAGACTTTCTCATACCGAGTCTCCTTTTGTATTCGCTGATGCTTTCTTTGTAGCGTTTTGCAGTATAAAGTGCCTTAGCGTATTCTGTTTGAAAATCGGCGTTGTTGGTATCGAGGTTTGCTGCAGATTTCAAATATTTAATGGCAGAGCTTGTATCGTTGTTAGCCCCTGCGATTTTGCCTGCATAGCCATAATCAAGAGCCGTAATTTTATTTCCTTTGCTGTATTTCCAAAAATTATCAATAGATGTTTGAGCCTCTTTGTATTTCTTTAATTCAAAATTAGAATAGGCTAAAATTCTATGGTAAGCATAATTGATGCTGTCGGTGGCTTTGAAAACGTTGATCTCATCAATTGCCTTTTGGTATTCTTTTAATTGGTACAAAAACCCACTGTAAGTGGCTTTAATTCTCGAATCGTTGTCATTCAATAAAATGTATTTCTTGAATTCGGCTGCCGCTTTATCATTTTGCTTGGTGTGGTAGTACAATTCACCCAATTCTTTATGCGCAATGCTAAAGTTAGGATTTAATGCATTCGCTTTTTCAAGGTATTCGATTGCTGTTGGATAATTCATTGAAGCATAATATAAGCTACCAATTCTAATGTTAGCTAAAACGTTGTTTGGATCAATCGCAACAACATCTTCATACCTGCCCATAGCTTTACCACCTTCGCCCAAGGCTAGGTGTAAATCGCCCAAAACCAAGGTGTAATAATGGTTGCCTGGGGCTAATCTGTGCGCCTCAGCAGCATAGCCAATAAATTGCTTAGCATTTGTTGCTTTGGGTTGGAAAGAAAGGTAGGCCGCTTGAAAAAACACATCAGCACTTCTGCGCCTGGACTGACTTAACGCTTTTTCAATATATACTTTCACTTCATTTGAATCTTTATTGGCCATAATTGCCAATCTCGCTTTGGCGATACTTCCATAGGCATCTGTAGCCATTTCAGCTTTTTGGTAATAATATTGAGCCGAATCGGTAGAACCTAAATTAAGGTAAACATTACCTAAATACACGAAGGATTCTAAAGTTTGCTCTTCAGCTTTCAAGTTCAGAAAAGCTTGCTTGGCTTTGATGTAATTTTCATTTTGCAATTCGTTGATTGCATCTTTCATGGTTTGTGCATTTGACATTTGAATAAATGCGCAGCTGATTAGTAAGGCAAAAATCTGTTTCATTTTCATTTCGTGTTTATTTTGATTTCTCTCCCTGGGAAAATTGCAGGACAAAGTCCTAACTTCAATGTTAACCTTTGGGCTCTTGGTTTATATAAGTAGTTTACAAAATTAATGCCTGATTTAAAAGGCATATTAGAATTTACAAAAACGATAGGGTTAATTAAAGGATATTCCTTGCTTGCAATACTAGATTGTGAAGGTATTACACTTATGCTTTTTTTGTTTGAGTCAAGGCAAATAATAGACAAAACTTTTAATCCCTCCAGCATTTCTGCTATAGGTTCTGATTCAACATCACTGATATAGGAAAATGGTATAAGGCCAATAGATTTTGGATTTGATTTCAAAAACTGAAACAATTCTCCCGAGTTATTTTTAGAATATAAATTGGATAGCTGCTGATTGCTTAAATTAAATTTTAATTTCAAAAACTGCACGCTTAAAGCGTTCTTGTTTTCGACAACGAAATTTAAAGTCGATTTTTTTTGACCTTTCAAAACAGACTGAACCTCAGCAAGGTCAATACCTTCAAAACTATTCTTATTGCTGCACACAAATACAAAAGCATCGTAAGCGATTGCGTATTGTTTGGGATTAAAATCTGCCAGTTTTTCGATTGCAGCAGCTTCAGCAGGACTCAACAACCTTTGTAAAAACGCAGCGTGTATTTTATTGCTGAGCAACGCAGATATAATTTCAGCTTCGTTCTTATACACCAAAGAAATGACAGGCGGTTTTCCTGCATTTTCAAAAGCCTTTTTGTGCTCGTTGGCAAATACAGCCAAGCTCGTATCTGCCCATACAGTTATAGTATCGGCTTTACTTTGTTTGGCACTTGGTGTATTGGAATTGGTACAAGAAAAAAAATGGATTAGTAAAAGTACCAATCCAATTCTTGTAAAAAATTTATTGTTCATTGTCCGAGGCTATCTCTTTTTGAAAGTCTTGGTAAGTTCTT
The DNA here is from genome assembly GCA_945888525.1 of Chitinophaga pinensis. Taxonomy (GTDB): domain Bacteria; phylum Bacteroidota; class Bacteroidia; order NS11-12g; family UBA955; genus JABMMZ01. The sequence goes on along the minus strand of CAMDAF010000001.1, from coordinate 58,060 downwards.
ACAGTTCTATAAGCTCCGTATAAAAAGAGCATAGAAGAATATAAGATTCTCATGTTTTGAGTTAGTTCAGCATTGATTTTTGTGAAATAAAACAAAACAGCAAAACATAAGAACAAGATGTAAATAGCGAACTTAAAAATGTAAGCTGGATATTTTACCAGTTGTTTGAACATCTGAATAAGTTAATGTTTATTCTTCTTCCAGTTGGAAAGTGATTCCGATTCTGAAAATAGACTTAACTGGTTTGCCATTGTTTTTAGCTGGCTTGTAGCGTTTGCTACATTTTCTAATTACTCTGACAGCTTCAGCATCCATCTCATCATTTCCAGAGGTGCGTTCAACACGAACATCCTCAATTGCACCAGACTGGGTTACAACGAACACGATGGTAGAAACACCTTCGATTTCGTTGGCTTTTGGTCCTGCTGGATAAACTAAGTTGTCATCTAAGAAAGCATAGAATGCAGCATCTCCTCCAATAAATTCAGCCTCTTGGTCAACGTTGGTGTAAACTTTATTGTCAACACCACCATCTCCAGGATTAGGATCTACTGGTGGTGGCTCATCGCTTTTTTTACCTTCAACATCTTTCTTTCCAATATCTTTATCTTCAAGTTCTTCGATGGTTGGTGGTGGATCTTCAGCTTTTTCTTTTTCAACCGCTTTCATCTCCATGAATTTTGCTGTTGGTCTTTCAACTATAGGCTCAGGGGGCGGCGGGGGCGGGGGTACATCATCCTTTTTGATAGATGGAGGAGGAGCCAAAATGATTGTGGTTGTATCTAATTGTTCTTCAGGTTCATCAGAAAATAGTCCAATAGATTTGGCCATTTTAGGGGTATAAAGACTAAACACAAATAAACTGCAGCTGAGAGCTAAGGCTTTTAACATGTTCTTTGCATAAGCACCGCGAAGAATGAATGCACCATAAGCTTTGTTTCTTGTTTCAAAAACAATGTCATCCATGGATTGTCCTAAGTAGGTTTCTCTGTTTTCCATAATGGTTCTTTTTTAATGGTTAATACACAATAGTTATAATAGGTAAATATAAAATAGGAAATTACTGAATTACTCTAACGTTTCCTCCATTCTTTATGGCTTCAATTTCGATGGCTTGAATATCTTGCAAGGCATAGCGCTTTACTCCTGTTATATCCATTTCATCTAATGCATCCACCATGTTTTTGAATTTTGCATCTTCAGTAGTCTTAATTAGGCAAATCAAAGTGTCTTTGCTTCCATAAGACTTCTCAAGTTTATTTTGTTTCCAATAAATGATATCGCGGATACCTTTCTCATTGGCAAAAACAGTTTTCTTTAAGTCAGCTACTGTTGTACCTTCATAAAACCAAACAGCATTGTCTTTGTCTAATATTACATTAAGAAGTAATTCCTCGTTGACTTTAACCATTTCAGTTTCATCAAGAGCCTTCTTGGGCATGTTAAGTTCCATTGCATTGGGTTTATTCAATGTGGTGGTTAACATAAAGAAAGTAATCAATAAAAATGCTAAGTCTACCATGGGGGTTAAATCCACCTTGGTTGACATTTTCTTTGACCGCGACTTTCCGCCGTGTTTCTTTTTACTGCCGCCTTCCGCGGTATTTATTTCTGCCATGTTTTATGACTTATTTTTGATCTTCTACTTTAGTGACTTGTTTTTGTGCGTTACCAGCCAAAGTGGTTATCAGATTAAACTTTTGAACGTTTACTTTATCTGTTAACGCGGTCATGACTTGCTTTATTGCTTTTATATTGCTGTTCCTATCCCCTTTGATTGCAATTTTCATTGAAGGATCAACATATCTTGCTTGCAACACCCACTCAGCCAATTCACACTTAGCAGAATCCATAGGGATACCGTTTTGCTTGTAGTTTTTGAATTGAGTAGGATTCAGCGCCAAGATACCTGGCATTTCGGCCAATGAAAAACCAAACATATCCAAGCCTTTGAAAGCTTTCTTTTGGTTGTTGCTTAGTTGAATTTCTTTGTGGATAGTCAGCATATTTTCCAATAGACTTGCTCTGTCTGATGTTTCAGTTAAGCTGAAATATGCAGCACCGTCTTTGTCCACCGTGATGGTCATCACATGGTCCAATTTGGTTTGAGAACGGGCGTTCGGCAAATCAATCGGAACCACTTCTGGTGGTCTAAACTTTGAAGTCAACATGAAAAACGTAAGCAACAAGAATGATACGTCGCACATGGCGGTCATATCAATAGAGGTACTTTTACGTGGAATTTTTACTTTTGGCATGTTTTGGAATAATTACCAGTATGCAGGTCTTATTTGTTCTTTGAAGCAAATGTTTGAGAAATACTGAAACCTATTTCATCAATACCATAGGTCAATTTGTCAATCATTCCAGTAAATACGTTGTAGAAAATAATCGCAACAGCAGAAGTACCGATACCGATGGCTGTGTTGATTAAGGCTTCAGAAATACCAGCAGACAATGCAGCCGGATCAGGCGTACCTGCAGTAGCCAAAGCAGAGAACGCCTTGATCATACCGATTACAGTACCTAATAGACCCACCAATGTCGCAACGGATGCGATGGTCGCTAGAATAGATAAGTTTTTCTCTAACATTGGCAATTCCAATGAAGTAGCTTCTTCCATTTCCTTTTGGATAGCCAACACTTTTTGCTCTTTTTCAAGTGCAGTATCTTTTTCCATTTCAGCATATTTGTTCAAACCTGATCTAACCACGTTTGCAACAGAACCTTTTTGTTTGTCACAATCAACTAAAGCAGCAGCAACTTGTCCGCTGTTAAGGTTGGTTTTAACTTTTTGTAAGAATGTTTCTAATGAACCAGTTCCTTTAGCTGAATAAACAGTAATTAAACGTTCAATAACAACCGTAAATACTGTTAAGAATAAGGTCATTAGAATTGGAACGATAACACCACCTTCGTGAATGATTGCAAAGAAATTGCCTTCTTTTGGTGAATGATCGGCATTGAAGTTATCAGGATCTCCGAATACAAACATGTATAATAAGATTGATACGATTAATGCTGCGGGAATTGTAAGAATACTAACCCAATTTGTAGATTTTTTAACTTGCGCTTGACTCATTTAATGAAAAAATTAGTTGTTGCTGCAATAATAATAGAGAAATTTCAAATTTTCTGCATTTTTATTGTTAAAATTAGCTTATCCGTTGAACGGCTATTTTCTCGGGTTAAGTCTTGCAAACCATATTGGGGTTGAATTGCAAAATAAATTAACAAACAATTGAAAAACAATCATTTAAAACATAAAAAAATCTTAAATAATTGAAAAAATAAACAATTTACTGTTACATTAAAATTAATTTGATTGCTATTTCAAAGGATAAATTTAAAAAACAATTGCCCCATGTTAAATTATTGTTAAATAATTTTACGCAACTTAATATTCAAAACAAAAGAATAAACCCAAAAAACAAAGTTGACCTTAATTGATCAATAATTTTTGGGTACTCACCTTCCCTGTCATGCAGAAAAAGCCAAGTACTTTTTTCTTCTGATCATTGAGACAAACTATATTGCTAGGAATATTACTCGGAGGAACGGCAAACAAACCACTATTGTTTAATTGTGTACTGATCAAATTTAAATAGTAATACATTTCTGGGGTGATGCTGAGAATTTCAACTCTTGCTGTTTCACCAGGTTTAAATGGTCGTGAAGTAAAATTATCTCTTATAGGCACAATAAACAAATCGCCATCACCCCTTCCATCCGCAGTTGTTGAATTGTCTTGGGCAATTAATATATCTCCCGCTTTTGCTTGTAAACTGTCATTTCTAAACAATTTAAACCAATAAAAATCGCCCTTCCCTATCTTGTCTTTTGCCCAAAGGGTGATGTAATTGCCCTTAGGTCCGCCAAATGATCCTCTTTCTTTGTACGAATAGGTAAATGAATCGATACTTGTTGGTGAATTTAATGTGCTTTGAGAAAAATAAGTATCTGCGCCATCTTTGGCAATTAATTGGTAAGTGCTTCCAAATTTAAAGACATCGGGAGAACTAGGTACAAAATAATACACCCCATTTCCTTTATAAGTGAATTGATGAAACACAAAATTTGATGTATCTAAAACTCCAACGGTATCCATTTCATATCCTTTATAAGTACCATTGTCTAGGTAAGCAATTGACTTTGTGATTTTAATGAATTGTGTATCTGATGTTTGATTGATTACCGCATCGATAACAATTTGATCCACCGGTACCCCCAAATCTAAATCTATTGAATCTTCACAAGCGCTCAAAAAAAAGGCTGAGCTTAGAGCGAAAGTTAGTCTAAATATATATTTTCTCATGTTGTTTCAGATTAAAATTTAAAGTTCCAAGATACAGAAGGAATAATGCTTCCAACTATAGAGTAACGAATCAATTGGGTTTGCATATTGTTGTCAGGATTGTTTTGGGTATAATAAGAAAAAGGGTTTCTTCTTTTGTATACATTGTAAACACCAAACACCCAATTGCTTTCCCATTTGGCTGTTTTTTTATGGGTATAGGTGGCCGACAAATCCAATCTATGAAAAGCTTTGATGGTTACGTTGTTTCTCAAACCTGATGCATTTTGAGGAATGCCTTGGTAACCTTGGAAACTGTATTTGGTATTCGGCAAATTGGTTGGTGTTCCTGAACCGACTACAAAACTGCCTGATGCCGACCATTTGTTTGAAATCTCGTAACTGGCTGTAATGTTTCCATTATGTCTTCGGTCAAAACGGTTATTGTACCATAAGTTGTTGCTTATCCCATCAACTTGTCTTTCTGATTTTGACAAAGTGTATGAAAGCCATCCAGTTAATTTGCCAGCGTTCTTTTTTGCATACAATTCCAATCCATAAGCTCTTCCTTTCCCACTTAACAATTCTGCTTCAAGTTGGGTGTTCAACAGCAGGTTGGCCCCATCGATATAGTCAATTTGATTTTGAAGTGTTTTATAAAAAGCTTCTGCAGACAATTCATAATCTAAATTTTTGCCAATATTCCTAAAGTAACCAATAGCAACTTGATCGGCAATTTGAGGTTTGATGTTATTGGTTGAAGGTGTCCAAACATCTAGAGGAACTGATGCTGCCGTGTTAGAAATCAAATGCAGGTATTGAGCCATGCGGTTATAACTTGCCTTTACAGATGAAAGCTTGTTTAATTTATAATTGGCTGAAAAACGCGGTTCAGGTGTATTGTATGATTGAATAACTTCCCTTGCTTTATAGGTTTGCTCAGCTACAACATCGGCTCTTTGAGCGAAATTGTTCTTTTCTAAAATCAAAGCAGAGCCCTTGCCAATGTAATTGAAACTAGAAAAACGTATGCCATAACGCATGGTAAAGTTATCGTTCACTTTTTGTTCGTTCTCAATGTAAATGGCATTCTCTAAGGCATACTTTTTAGGCAAACCGAAATCAACTCTTGTGCCTTCGTCTTGCGAAATTGCTTGTCCTGGACTAAAGATATAATAGGTAGATACCACACCAAATTGAAGCGTGTTTCTTGGGTTTATATAAAAAGTAAAATCTGGTTTAACACTAAAGTTAACAATATTAGACTTCCATTCGAAGGTATTGTTCCCAGTACCAAAACCAAGTTGGTAATCGTATTTGCTGTAATAAGCGGTGAAATTTGAGAATATTTTTTTAGAGAACAAATGGTTCCATCGTATGGTTGTTGTTTGATTTCCCCAATCAAACTTAGCGCCTGGAGCACCGAAAGCATCCCGTCCTACATAGGCAGACAAGAACAATCTATTGTTTGAGTTAAAGGTATAATTTACTTTAGCTGTGAAATCGTAAAAATAAAATATTGCATTTTTCAAATTTTCATTGTTTACTAGAAACGGTTTGGCCAAAGCGTCGGCATAACTTCTCCGCAAAGCCACGATGAAAGATGACTTATTTTTCATTTTTGGATTTTTGCGGGCAATAGGTCCTTCGATAGAAAAACGGCTGAAGATGATACCAACGCCACCATTTACTTCAAACTTTTTATTGTTGCCCTCTTTCATCCGAACATCAAGTGTTGAAGACAGACGACCGCCATATTGGGCTGGCATACCACCCTTAATTAACTTAACATCTTTTACCGCGTCTGGATTAAAAACGGAGAAAAACCCAAATAAGTGTGAGGAATTGAATACCGGCGCTTCATCTAATAAAATAAGATTTTGATCAATACTGCCCCCACGCACATTAAAACCAGTTGCGCCTTCTCCTACCGTGCTAACACCTGGCAACAATTGCACACTTTTTACTATATCCACTTCACCCAGCAGAGCTGGTACTTTTTTAATTTGAATGATGTTCAAATTGTTGGTACTCATTTCAACCTTTTCAACTTGATTCTCTTTCTTTTTTCCCTTAACTACCGCATTTTTTAAATTTGATTCGCTTCTTGAAAGATCAATGTTTTTGGTGATGTTATTCAAAATTTCGATTTGAATTTTTTCTGTCTTGTATCCAAAATTTGAAATCGAAACGGTATAGCTTCCTGGCAATAGAGATAAAGAATAAAAGCCATACATGTTGGTGGCGCTAGGAAAGGCACTACCTTCAACAGAAATAGTGGCAGATGTTAGGGCTTCACCATTTGCAGAATCTTTAACATAACCACTTAAGGTTACCTTGTTTTGTGCATTTAAATTTGATAGACCGACAGAGGCCAGTAGAACAATTAACAGCGAGAAAAAATATTTCATAAAATCAATGCAAATTTAACAATCTTATATGCTAATTGTTTGTGTATAAGACCAAAAAGAATAAAACATCGACTAATATTTTTTTTAAAAAAAAGTAAATCTAATATTTCCCATTACCCGATTTATTCCCCTTATATTTGTTTTACCAAGTATGAAAATCCATTTAAAAACCTTTTTAATTTTAGGACTTTTTGTTTTACTCATTTTCAACGCTTGTAAAAAGAAAACCAAAATAGAGGAAAAACTCGCTGATTTTGAACTTGAGGAAATGGCTCCAATTATAGAAAGCCAATTAAATACCTTAAAAAATGACAGCAATTTTACCCATTACTTTGACACCTTGTATGGTATTTACAAAGCCAAGGATTTTGAGCCATTGAGTTTGTTCGAAATTCAAGACCCACTCAGCATTGAGGAAGTGAAGAGCATTAATGACAGTTTGGTTTACGAAGGGTTAAAGCCAAGCCACTACAAATTGGACACTGTACTAAAATACCTAAGTCTAGCTAAAAACCAGAAAGTGCCAGCAATCTATAAAAGCTTAGCCATAGCTGACTTATACTTCAACAATTATTTGGTTTCGGTTTGGCACGACAAGGTAATGGGTAGAACTAATCCGAAATTGGTGTTGGGAATGAAGTATACCCTGCCCTATCCCAACCATCCCAATTTTAATTTACTTGAGGTCTTGGAAAAAGATTCTGGAATTTTAAAACTCATTCAATACAGACCGCAGCACAAAGACTATCCGCTTTTGCGAAACATGCTGCGCTTGGCCTATTCGCAGACCAATGGCAGCGAAACTTTTATCGATACACTTGGCATTCGTAAAATAAAACCAGGAGACACTACCTCCATAGCAAGTCGCATAGCCATTCGTTTAGTAGAACTTGGTCTTGCTCCAGACAGTTTGGTGGAAAAATACAGAAATGAAATCGTCTATAAAAAAGAACTGGCAAACTATGTTAAATCGTTTCAAAAAACCAGCAATTTAACAGACGATGGCATTATTGGAAAATCTACATTAAAAATTCTAAATGCATCAAGAAATGATAAAATAGACGAAATAAGAGTGAATATAGAACGGATAAAATGGTTTGGACTTGAACCACCCAAACCTTACATACGTGTAAATATTCCGGAATTCACTTTGTACATGCATTATCCTGACAGTGTAAATACCTTATTGGTTTGCGTAGGAAAAGGAAAAGAAAGGTATTACGACAACAAACTTAAAAAATATGTAGTAAGTCAAAACTATGCAGACAAACCTATGAACCATGAGACACCGCAAATTTACAGCAATGTTGATTGGGTGGTATTAAATCCCACATGGACCGTACCCTCGAGCATCGTTGGACGTGAAATTTATGCCCATATTTTGAAAGACCCAGAATATTTAAACAGAAACAATTACCAAGTCTTAAAAGATGGCGTGCCTGTAGATCCGTATTCTATTAATTGGCGTAAACTCAGTCCTGAAAATATTCCTTACACAATTAGACAAAACGCTGGCGATGACAATTCATTGGGTAAAATAAAATTCACATTTAAGAATCCGTTTGACGTGTATTTGCATGACACCCCATTAAAAAACAAATTTAAACAAAACAATAGAGCAGTAAGCCATGGATGTGTAAGGGTGCAAAGTCCTGTTGATTTGACTGGATTTGTTTTGCAGGCCAATGTAAAAAAATCTTATGATGATGTTCTAGAGATGATGGGCATGGAACCAAAGGATACAGCAAGGGCTCGCTTGTGGAAAACAGATACCAGCAGTTACCGTAAGATTGTGAAAACCACCAAGTACATAAAAGTCGAGAATCCCTTCATTGTGTTTTTTGATTATCGAACCATTGTTTTTGATGAATTTCAAAAGCCAAGATATGTTTTTGATGTCTACGACAAAAACAGTTTGATTATAGAGGCTTTGAATAAGCCATAAAAAAAGCCCGATGACAACATCGGGCTTTTAAATTATTTAGTTGCTTGCTTAAGCGAGTATCACAATTTTGTTGTCTACCACTTCAATAATTCCGCCATTTACGGGAAATTCTTGTTTTTCACTTCCATTGTCAACGATAACATTGCCCTTAGCAAGAGCTGAAATCATTGGTGCGTGCATGTTCATGATTTGGAAACTGCCATTGACACCAGGTAGAGTAACTACTTTGGCTTCACCTGAAAACAGGGTAGAATCTGGACTTAAAATATCAACTTGCATAAGTTATTATTTATTTGTTTCGGCCATCATTTTCTTACCCTTTTCGATCGCATCTTCGATGGTACCAACAAGGTTAAAGGCAGCTTCTGGATATTCATCAACTTCACCGTCCATAATCATGTTGAAACCTTTGATGGTATCTTTGATGTCAACCAATACACCTTTAAGACCAGTGAATTGTTCAGCAACGTGGAAAGGTTGAGAAAGGAAACGTTGAACACGTCTAGCACGGGATACAATCAATTTATCTTCTTCACTCAATTCATCCATACCAAGGATAGCGATGATATCTTGTAATTCTTTATAACGTTGTAAGATTTGTTTTACTTTTTGAGCGGTATTGTAGTGCTCATTGCCCAATACATCTGGAGATAAAATTCTTGAAGTTGAATCTAGAGGGTCAACCGCTGGATAAATTCCAAGCTCAGCAATTTTACGACTCAATACTGTTGTAGCATCTAAGTGGGTAAAGGTTGTAGCTGGAGCCGGGTCAGTTAAGTCATCCGCAGGAACATAAACCGCTTGAACTGAAGTTATAGAACCTCTGGTTGTAGAAGTGATACGCTCTTGCATTACACCCATTTCAGTGGCAAGTGTTGGCTGGTAACCTACCGCAGACGGCATACGACCTAAAAGTGCAGACACCTCAGAACCGGCTTGCGTGAAACGGAATATATTATCGATAAAGAAAAGGATGTCTTTTCCTTGACCTTCGCCATCACCATCACGGAAATATTCAGCAACAGTAAGACCTGATAAGGCCACACGAGCACGTGCTCCTGGAGGTTCGTTCATTTGACCGAAAACCAAAGTTGCTTGAGATTTTTTTAATTCTTCTTTGTCTACTTTGGAAAGATCCCATCCGCCTTCTTCCATACTGTGAGCAAATTCGTCACCATATTTTATAACACCAGATTCGATCATTTCACGAAGTAAGTCATTACCTTCACGGGTACGCTCACCAACACCAGCAAACACAGACATACCTTCATAGGCTTTTGCGATGTTGTTGATCAATTCCATAATCAATACAGTTTTACCAACACCCGCACCACCAAACAAACCAATCTTACCACCTTTAGCGTATGGCTCAAGCAAGTCGATTACTTTGATACCTGTATAAAGTGGTTCAGTTGAAGTTGATAAATTATCAAAAGTTGGCGCTGGAGCGTGAATAGCTCTGCTGTTTTTATTTTCTAGAACACTGATACCGTCGATGGCTTCACCAACAACATTCATCAAACGTCCTTTAATTTCGTCACCAACTGGCATCGAGATTGGTTTCCCTGAATCGGTTACTTGAGAACCACGCACCAATCCGTCAGTACTGTCCATGGCGATTGTTCTTACAGTTTTCTCTCCAAGATGCTGCTGCACTTCAAGCACAACAACTGCTCCATCTGGTTTGCTAACGCTTAACGCATCTAGGATTCTAGGGAGCACTGAGCCTTCTTCACTAAAGTTGACGTCCACAATTGGTCCGATTACTTGTGATATTTTTCCGGTATTTGCCATTGAATAATAAGGATTTTAAAATTTGCTGCAAAAGTATGGATTAATATTCAATAAAAAATCAAAACTATCAACATTTTTTTTTAGTCTGTCTTAAAAGACTTAAAACCATTAGCCTTTAAAGCAAAAAAGCCCTGTAACAATAAAGTTACAGGGCCATTTTATAAGAGGTTTTCGAAAATTAATATCTTCTGTTGTTTCCACCATTACCACCGCCACCGCGGTTGAAATTGCCACCACCACCGTTACCAGAATTTTCTCTTGGTCTAGCTTCGTTAACAACTAGGTTTCTTTCCATAAATTCTTTCTCGTGAAGAGCAGCAATCGCAGCGTTTGCAGATGAGTCATCGTTCATTTCAACGATAGCAAATCCGCGTGAACGGCCTGTGAATTTGTCTTTAATGATTCTTGCTGAGCTAACTTCACCATACTGGGCGAAAAGGTTTTGTACATCTTGCTCGCTCGCACGGAAGCTAAGATTACCTACGTAAATGTTCATTTGTCTTTTAAAATTAATCGTACTGAGGAACAACCCTTGCAGTATGGGACAAAGGTAGGTTATTAATTTTCTAAAAAAAAGAAAAAGAAGAAATTAATTCAAATTTAAGGCTCATATAAGAAAAAAAGAGGCCTATCATTCAATGGTGCATTCAGAATTTAGTTTTTATTTTTTTTCTAAAAATAGCATACTTGGATCAAGCAAATAGGACAAAATCAAAGAATTATTGCAAAAATCCCCTCAGTTTAGCTGGTTCAGGCCTATCCTTAGGCCTATTTATATAGACTTAAAGCAAGCGCTAAAGTGGTCATTTACCACGCCTATAGCTTGCAAATAGGCGTAGCAAACCGTGCTGCCCATAAACTTAAATCCTCTTTTCTTTAAATCTTTAGAAAGGGTATCGCTTAATTCCGTTTTTGAAGGCAAATTAGAAAAGCCTTCTGGCCTACTTATTATTGTTTTTTCATTTGTAAAAGACCAAATGTACTTTGAGAAACTTCCAAATTCATTTTGAATATCAATAAAACATTTGGCATTTTCAATTGCGGCTTGAATTTTCAATCGGTGTCTTACAATTCCGCTATTGTTCATTAAGCGCTCAATCTTTTCAGTATCAAAGGCTGATACTTTATGAACATCAAAGCCATCAAAGGCCAATTTGAAAGCTTCCCGCTTGGTTAATATGGTATACCAACTCAAGCCAGCTTGAAAAAACTCCAAAACCAATAACTCAAACAAATAATGGTCGTTATGCGAGGGCACGCCCCATTCTTCATCATGGTATTTGCGGTATAAATCATCGCGTTCACACCATGAGCAGCGTTTAATATCTTTCGTCAAAGGCATATCCACAAAAGTAAACATTCTGTGCATACCTTTGAAGCAATACTCTATCGAATTGTACGTTCTTTGTAAAGTATTATGTTGAAAAACGCATTGATTCTTCTGCTTGCATCGATTCCTTTTGTGTCATCTGCACAAAGAGACAAAGACAGCACCACCAATAGACAGGTTGTAATTGAAGCCATCTACAAACCTAAATTCATGGACGTTCAAAAAATTGAATCGGTTCCTGTAATTGACAAACCACAAGTAAAGCCTAGTGTTTTTGCCTATCAAATCAAAGCCCATCAGGTGAGCACTGAAAAAATTGTGAACCCAATGCCAGTGGTCGATTTGATTGTTAATGACGAAAGCGTTTACCCCAGCAGTTTTATCAAACTGGGTTATGGAAATATCAGAACCCCCCTGGCTGAGATCTACTTAAACAACAAACAAAACAAAAAATACAGTTACGGCGCCCATTACCGGTTTATTCAAACCAATTCTAACTTAAACAATTCCTTTGCTGATTTCAGCAACCACAACTTCAAGGGCTATGCGAGTACCTATACTGAAAACAGCGAGTTGGGAATTGATGTAAACTACCGCCAAAACAAGTTCTATTATTACGGGTATGACACAAGCAGTAAAAAACTAGAAAAAACAACTGACAACCTTTCACGTACCATTAATACTTTTGATGCTAGAGCTTATTTCAACAGCACTGCAAGTAGTAAGAAAAAACTAAAGCACCGCAGTCAATTTAATTATTACAATTTCGGAATCGATAAGGCCTTGGAAAATCAATATGCTTTTAACACCAAGTTATATGGCAATATTCCAAATTTCAACGAACTTAAAAACTGTCGACTTTCTGCTGCATTGGGCGTCGATTACAATACATTTAAATTGGATACATTAAGTAGCATCAAACGTTTGTTTATTCAAATAGATCCTCGTTTTGAATTTGAATACGAAGGTTTGCAAATCACTGCAGGCTTTAATACCTCCGTATTTATAAATGGAAAAGATTCAGCGGTTCCCTATTTCAATCCTGTAATAAAAGTGAATTATGCTTTGATTCCAGGTCTTGCTAATTTCTATGCTGGTATTGATGGCCGTTACCAAAAACAAAGTCTAAGAAACATAATCAACAGCAATCCATTTACATCTCAATACGAACTAACAAATATGTATGAAAACCTAAAATCGTATTTGGGGATCAATGCAAAAATGGGTGCAAGCGCCGATGCAATGTTCGAAATTGCCTATTCAGATGTTTCGAAAATGCCATTGTTTGTTACCCGTAAAGACTCGAATTTTGCAGTAAATTCATTCTCTATTTTATATACCCAAGTTAGCTTGTTGAAGTTTTCTGCCGCATTTAACTACAGCTTTAGTGAAAAAGTAAGAATTGGTGTTCTAGGTAATTTCTACAATTACGAGATTTCCGAGCAAGCTTATCCTTGGCAATTGCCAAACGTTGATGCAAAAATGAATATGCGTTTTAACATCAAAAATAAATTGTATCCGCACATTGACATCATGGCTTTTGGTGCACAAAAGCAAAAAACAATGGACATCAATACCAAAATCAATACCAGCAACAGCATCGATGCATTTTACGATATTTCTGTGGGCCTTGATTACCGCTTCAAAAACAAATTGTCAGCATTTGTACAAGCCAACAATTTGCTAAACAACCGCTATCAAAGATGGTATAATTATCCAGTTTATGGATTCAACATCATTGGTGGTATTACCATGATATTTTAACACTGGGGTCTAAAACAACGGTATTTGTTTTGCTAAAAGCGTAAAGCTTTTACGGTGGTGCACGTTGCTGCCAAATTGGGCAATCGCTTTTCTATGAAAAGCAGTAGGATATCCCTTATTTTGAGCCCAGCCATAATCAGGATACTCAAGATTCAAGTTTTCCATTAGATCATCCCTGTGGGTTTTGGCTAAAATTGAAGCAGCTGCAATGCTTTTGAATTTCCCATCCCCTTTTACGACCGTGGTATATGGAATGTTTTTATAGGGTTTAAATCGGTTGCCGTCAACCAGTATATGTTTAAAAGGATTTGACAAACCATCAAGGGCTAATTGCATAGCTTGAATGGATGCATTTAGGATATTGATTTTATCAATGACCTCAGGTCCTAACATGATGACCTTCCAATAACATTTCTCTTCAATTTCCAAACGCAGTTCTTTGCGTTTTTTTTCGCTTAATTGCTTTGAATCGTTTAAACCAATAATATTTACGCCCTTAGGTATAATAACAGCCGCAGCAGATACCGGACCAGCAAGGCAGCCCCTTCCCGCTTCATCACAGCCCGCTTCCATGCCTTCAAAGTGCATAAAATCAGCCAATGTTGAAATGCCTTTTAACACAAAAACTATTCAGATAATCCAGCACTCTTCTCCAACAAAGAAGAGAGACTTACGGTATTGTTAAGGATATTTCTAAGGTCTTCGATGTTAACCCGTTCTTGTTCCATGGTATCGCGGTTGCGCAAGGTAACAGTATTGGTTTCCATGGTTTCGTAATCTACAGTAATGCAATAAGGCGTGCCTATTGCATCGTGTCGTCTGTATCTTTTTCCAATCGCATCTTTAGCCTCAGTAGCAACATTGTGGTCGTATTTTAGGAGCTTAACGATTTCCTCTGCTTTTTCAGGCAAACCATCTTTGTTTACCAAAGGAAGAATAGCGGCTTTAATTGGAGCCAATGCAAATGGAAATTTCATCACCACGCGGCTGCTGCCATCGGCTAGAGTTTCTTCTTTGTATGCCTCAGACATAATGGCCAAAAACAAACGATCTAGCCCAATGGAGGTTTCAACCACATAAGGCACATAGCTTTCATTGAGTTCAGGATCGAAATATTGCAATTTTTTGCCACTGAATTCTTCATGTTTTTTCAAATCAAAATCTGTTCGGCTATGAATGCCCTCTAATTCTTTAAATCCAAATGGAAAATCAAACTCAATATCTGCTGCTGCATTGGCATAGTGGGCCAATTTTAAATGGTCGTGAAACTTGTGTTTTTTGTCGCCAAAACCTAAGGCTTTGTGCCATTTCATTCGGGTTTCTTTCCAATAGTTGTACCATGTTATTTCAGTACCTGGACGAACAAAGAACTGCATTTCCATTTGTTCGAATTCACGCATTCTGAAAATAAATTGTCGTGCAACGATTTCATTTCTAAATGCTTTACCAGTTTGGGCAATTCCAAAAGGAATTTTCATACGGCCAGTCTTTTGAACATTTAAGAAATTAACAAAAATCCCTTGAGCGGTTTCTGGTCTCAGATAAATGGTATTCGCATCATCAGACAAAGAACCCATTTGGGTTGAGAACATGAGGTTAAACTGTCTAACTTCGGTCCATTCCTTGGTTCCAGATATTGGGCAAACAATTTCGCAATCAATAATGATCTGTCTAACTTCATCCAAGTTGTTTTCTTCTAAAGCAGATTTAAATCGAGATTCAATCTCATCAGCCTTAGTATTGTATTCAAGCACACGGGGATTGGTTTGAAGGTACATGGCTTCATCAAAAGTTTCGCCAAAACGTTTGGCAGCTTTTTCCACTTCCTTATCTGCTTTTGCTCTAATTTTAGAAATGTGTTCTTCAATTAGCACATCTGCTCTGTATCTTTTTTTACTGTCTTTGTTGTCAATTAGAGGATCGTTGAAAGCATCAACGTGCCCACTAGCCTTCCAGGTTGTAGGATGCATGAAAATTGCAGTATCAATGCCAACAATATTTTGGTGCATTTGAACCATACTTTTCCACCAAAAATCGCGTAAGTTTTTTTTCAATTCTGCCCCCATTTGTCCGTAGTCGTATACGGCCGAAAGCCCATCGTAAATTTCACTCGATTGAAAAACAAATCCATACTCCTTGCAGTGGGAAATAATATTTTTAAACAGGTCTTCTTGGTTCATCATAAAGCTGCGAAATTAAAGAATTGTTTTGAGAGCATGAATTACAAATTTCAAATAGCCACAGAAAAAATCTGATTGCGTAAAATTAAAGACTAAAAGTACCATGCCTCAAAATTCGATTTGAATCCCCCTGGGACGATATGAATTCAACTGTCTTGGTCTTTTGTATTTATAAAATTGATCCCCATCATAAAATAATTTAATTGAAAAATGAAATTGAAAACTAAATTCTAAAACGCAAGTTTATTACCTTTGTAGCTATGAAATCGGTAATTATCAAGCAAGCACAATTGGTGAATGAGGGCAAAATCATAGTAAGCGATTTACTCATTAAAGGTGAACGTATCGAGCGTATTGATCCAAACATATCCCATCCGAATGCTGAAGTCATTGAAGCTGAAGGTATGTATCTGATTCCTGGTGCTATTGACGATCAAGTGCATTTTCGCGAACCTGGCTTGACCCACAAAGGCAATATATACTCTGAAAGTAGAGCCGCAGTTGCTGGAGGTGTTACTTCGTTTTTTGAAATGCCGAACACCAATCCTCAAGCGGTTACCCAAGCTTTACTGGAAGATAAATATCAAATCGCCGCAAAAAATGCTTTGGCCAATTATTCCTTTTTCATGGGAACCACCAATGACAATTATGAGGAGGTAATGCGCACCAATCCATTAACAACTTGTGGTATAAAAATATTTATGGGCAGCAGCACTGGAAATATGTTGGTTGATAGTCCGAGTACTCTAGACCATATTTTTGCTAATGCACCAACAATTATTGCCACCCATTGTGAGGACGAGCATACGGTGCTCAGTAATTTGGCCCAATTCAAGTCGCAATTTGGCGACAAGCTAAACGCAAACCACCATCCACAAATACGAAATGTGGACGCATGCTACTTAAGCAGCAGTATGGCTGTAGAATTGGCCAAGAAACACGGCACCCGTTTGCATATTTTACATATTTCAACAGCAAAAGAAACAGAACTATTCACCAATGAACCATTAGCAAGCAAACGCATTACAGCAGAAGCTTGTATACACCACTTGTGGTTTTCAGACCAAGACTACAGCCAAAAAGGCAATTGGATTAAATGGAATCCTGCAATTAAATCGGCAGAAGACAGAGCTGGCATATGGAAAGCCTTATTGGATGGAAGAATAGATGTTATAGCCACCGACCATGCCCCCCACACCATTGCAGAAAAAGAACAAGCCTACATCAATGCCCCATCTGGAGGCCCTTTGGTCCAACAAAGCATTCAAGCCATGTTTGATTTTTATGCCCAAGGTAAAATAAGTTTGGAGATGTTGGTTCAAAAAACGAGTCACAACCCAGCCATCTTGTTTAAAGTAAAAGACAGAGGTTATTTAAGAGAAGGCTATTTTGCCGATTTGGTTTTGGTGAAAAAAAGACCAGAATTAATAGAGCGTAAGAATCTACTTTACCATTGTGGATGGAGTCCATTTGAGGGACATACCTTTCAATACAGTATAGACAAAACATTTATCAATGGAAACTTGGCTTGGAGTGGTGGCAAAATTCAAGAATTTGGCAACGGAAAAAGAATTGATTTTAACCCCTATTTTTGAGGCATGAAATTAAAGACTTTAGGTTTTCTGTTTTTTACCCAAATTACCTTATCATTTGCTCAAATTGGACAGAACACCGTGAGTATAGGTGCTGGATTCCCCAATTTGCCCAAATTCTTCTTTACTTACTTAAACACAGAGAAAAACTATTCGGCAACGGGTACAGGACCCTTTCATTTGAAATATGAAAACCGTGTTAAATCATGGCTAGGCGTAGGATTGAGCATTAACCACATGACCTATTCGATATCCTATTCTCAGGACGTTTTAGACACCAATCTTGGGAGAGTTTACCCAAATAAAATCAACATAAGCAGCAACAATACCGCATTTAATGCAAGAGCAAATATTCATTTCCTCAATCCAGAAAAAAAGAATGATTTGTACTTGGGATTGGGCATAGGAATTAGAACTGGTAAGTTGATTATTGACTCTGAATTCAAAGCCTATCAGCCTAAGCTGGATTTGCCAAGTTTGAGCCGTCTTGGCATGGAAATGACTCTTGGCTACAGGCATTTCTTCGATGACAATTTGGGAATTTATGCAGAGTTGGGTTTGGCCAAATCAATCTTTCAATTTGGATTTGCCGGGAAATTCTAATTAAAGACTTGCAATAATTTTCTTTTCTATTCCACTGGTGGAGTACCCTGGAATAAAATCTATGGTTTCGACCTTACCGCCATTTTTAGTAACGGTGTCATAACCTACAATATCCTCTGCTATATAATCACTGCCCTTCACGAGCACATTGGGAATAATTTGATCAATCACTTCTTTTGGGGTATCCTCAAAAAACAAGAATACGTATGCAACACTTTGTAAAGCTGCAATAAGGTAAGCCCTGGCATCTTGGTCTTGAATTGGACGTGAGGGCGATTTTCCCAAACGTTTCACTGATTCATCGGCATTTACGGCTACCACTAAGATATCCCCTTTGTCAGCAGCTTTTGCAAGGTAATCGACATGGCCTTTGTGTAAGATGTCAAAACATCCGTTGGTAAAAACAATTGATTTACCATTTTCGCGTTCAATTTTCAACGCGTGAAGCAATTCTGGCAAAGACTTTATTTTATTGGCAATATTTTGATGGTGACTCATTAAATTAAGCTTTGGTCCTTTTAGCCATAATTATATAAGAAATAGTTCCAGCGATTATGATCATGATAATGCTGCTCGAGAACATCACAATTGCAATCGCTTTTGCTTGGTCAATTGGAATACTATAAATTTGGTTGAGCCCAAAGTAAATACTGTAAATGGCAGCACCACCAGCTGGGGCAGGAATAATAACACCAATAGTAGAAAATACAAGGGTAGACAAAGCACCATCAACACCTAAGTGTTCGGTGAAATCAAAGGCCATTAAAATAGAGTAGGTCGTTAACAAATAGCAAACCCAAATACCGAAGGTGTAAGCAATAAATAAAATTGGTTTTTTAAGCGTGAATATACTTTTTATACCATCAAAAAACCCTAAGAACATTTTCCCAAGTCCTGAATCTGCTCTAAAGAAACGCTTGGCATTTAAGACAAAGACCAAACCTAAGACACCAATTATTGAGACGATTATGAGCACTAAACTATTGTCCTTTAACTTAACTATAACATTTTCGTATATGTAGCCATAAAGCAAATCAAACTGAAGTAAAACTGCACCAAAAACAACCAACACCAGCATAAGTAAGTCAAGTATTCGTTCGCTTAATACCGTACCAACCAAAACATTTAACGGCACCTTATCTGTTTTAGCCAACATGGCACAGCGTAAAACTTCACCAGAACGGGGAATGCCAAGATTGACCAAATAACCGCTCATAGTGGAATGGTAGGCATTGCCAAGATTGGTTTTATAACCCATAGGTTCTAGTAGCAACTGCCAACGCAAAGCACGAATATAAACAGCAACAACACCCATGAATACAGAGAGAATCACATATTGTATCTTGGCCATTTTTATGTTGCGCAAAAACTCGCTGAATGTAAAGTTCTTTTGAATAAAATAAACAATCAATACACCTAAGGATGCAAAAATGAGGTATTTGATTATTTCCTTTTTATTCATCGTTACAGTTTGTTGAATTTATTGGGGAACACCAGCCAAGGTTTGTGCGTTTTGGCTTCTTCAAAATCCATGCTTGCAAAACTAATGATTATTAGTTCATCGCCAAGCATTCCTCTCCTAGCAGCGGCGCCATTTAAACCAACAACACCAGAACCTCTTTCACCTTTAATAATATAGGTTTCAAAGCGTTCGCCATTGTTGTTGTTTACAATTAGAACCTTTTCATTTTCTATCATATTTGCTGCATCCAACAAATCTTCATCAATGGTTATGCTGCCAATGTAGTTGAGTTCTGTAAAAGTAATTTTTACGTTGTGTATCTTTGATTTTAAAACTTGAATCACCATAAAACGGGACAAATATAGGTATTTGAATTGGGAAAATCTTAGAGATAAATTAAGATAAGTATTGACTGTCAAAAAATAAGACCGCCTGCTTTAGCATACAAGAAAGGATTGCTATTCTTTAACTTTTGAATCGATTACAATGCTTACTGGCCCATCGTTTACCAATTCAATTTGCATATCGGCGCCAAAAACACCTGTTTGAACTTTTTGCGGAAGCGTGTTTTTCAATTGTGAAATAAATTGTTCGTAAAGAGGAATGGCATGCTCAGGGCGAGCCGCTCTAATAAATGAAGGGCGATTGCCTTTAAGCGTAGAAGCAAAAAGTGTAAATTGACTCACCAGTAATATTTCGCCTTGTATGTCGCTTATTGATAAATTCATTTTTTCATTTGCGTCATTGAATATACGCAAACCAATAATTTTATTGCTTAACCAAATAAGATCTTCTTGGGTATCGGCTTCTTCAATCCCGAGCAAAACTAAAAAACCTTTGCCGATCTGGGCATGGGTTGCACCATTAATACTCACCGACGAATGCCTTACCCTTTGAATAATCGCTCTCATGCTATTTTTTATCGTCTTTAAACTGGGGCATATAATACACACCAACTTGCAGCCCTATTGCCCAAAGGTGATGCCTCTCATTGCTAGAGTTTGCATTCAAAGTTGGAACAAATATTTCTGGCTGAACAAATACCCAAGTGCTTTTGTTGTAAAGCATATTTTCAATGCGCAAACCAGCATGGAGATTCACATTAATGCGGTCAACATTTTCAGATGGATTTTTAAACGTGTAAACTTTTTGATTTCCTCTGGTAGAAAAACCATGCAGAACTGCTCTAATATCATGCTTCATTAAGGCCGATATTGAACCTCCATAAATCAAGTGAACGGTTGTATTGGGTTTCTTTTTGGAAGAAATCTGTTGAGAGAACAAAATTGGGATAGCCAAATAGGCATATCTGTAATTAAAGTCAACATAAGCGCCACCGGTTTGAGACAGGTCGTTCATTATTCCTATTTCAGGATGAATGGTATCCAAAAAACGTAAATTATCTTTTTTACGGGTAAATCCAAAATTCTGAAATTGCAAACCAATATAAAATCGGTTTCTAGATTTGAATTTTGTAGACACCATAAATGCCATTGAAATAGCGTCGCGGCTTCGATCTACCTTCTGAATTGAATCCTTAAAAGATTGCGGATAATTGCCCTTATAACTTATCAATCTGTTCCCCACAGTTGGTTCAATCGACAAAGAATAATTGAGCAGCAGAGACGATTGAGCATCTGTTGATGGAGTGATTAAAACCAGGGCTGTTAAAGCAATAAAAGAATAAAACAGTTTGCGCATAAAATTAAAACAAATATAAAGAAATTAAGATTCATCTTCAAACACCAAGCGCTTGGCTTTGGTTTTATAATTAAAACGATATAAAAGCAAAGTGGCAGCAAAACTAAGCCCTATTACAAAAGCAATCCAGATACCTTCTATGCCCATTTTAAGTTCAAAACACAAATAATAAGCACCCGGCATCATAAACAACCAATAGGAAATCAGGGCAATGATGCCAGTTATTTTGGTGTCTTTAATTCCACGCAAAGCACCAGCACCAACAGCTTGGAGACCATCGCTAATTTGAAAAAAGGCCGCAAGTATTATCAAAGAAGGAGTCATTGCTAAGAGTTTGACATCGTCGGTATATATCAAAGGGATTTCTCGGTTAAACACCATAAACAGTATGGCAAAAACAAGCTCAATGAAAATGGTTAAGCCAATAGCAGCAAAGCCTGCCTTGCGAACTCCAAGCGCGTCTTTAGCTCCATAATGATTTCCAACGACGATACTTGATGCTGCTGAAATTCCCAGCACAAACATATAGGTAATGGAAGCTAAATTAATCGCTATTTGATGCGCTCCTGAATGCAATTCAGAGATTCGACCAGCTAAGATTAAGGCAAACGAAAAGGCAGCAATTTCGAAGAAATAGGTAAACCCTACTGGAAATCCAATTCTAAAAATAGACAAAACATAAGATTTTACTTCACTTTTAATTTTTTTGAGTTCAATAAACCGCGGATGATACCAAACCCAGATCAGCATTAATATAGCCATGGCATAGCGGGCAATAACTGTTGCCCATGCGGCTCCGGCCATACCCATTTCAGGCGCCCCATATTTACCAAATATCAAGGCATTATTTAGTAAAACATTTAACAAAAGCCCAAAGAAGGTGACATACATTGAAATTTGGGTTTTGCCAAGGCCATCCATAACCTGTTTGCCATTGTTAAAAAAAAGCAAAGCAGGCAATGAGAAATTCACTATCCATAAATATTCTTTGGCCAAATCAGTAATGGCAGGGCTTTGTCCAAACCAAGCAAAATTATAGTACAATATAAGATTAAGCCCCATTAGACAAGCGCTCAAGATAAAGCTTACCCATATTGAAGAAAAGAAAACCGGAATTGCTTGTTGAGGCTTGCCCTCACCTTCTGCAATTGAGATAATTGTGCTCACTCCATATAAAGTTCCAACACCAATTAATGACAACAGAAAAAACACTGCATTTCCGACACCGGCTGAGCTCATAGAAACTGTGTTGTAACGGCCCAACATAACAACATCAGCAAATCCCATTAAAACCAATCCCAATTGTCCAATGGTAATAGGAATGGCCAATTTGGCAATACTTTTTACAGTGTTTCGATATCCTTTTAATTTAAAAAACAAGAGGTGCGAAGATACTGCATTTTTTCGGGCTTGTTTAGCCAAAACCTAACCGACTAGAATTACCATTCTGTTAAAAATTTGCTGAAATACACTAGCAATACTTGGTCATATTTTTTGTTTAAATAAACTTAATTTTAGTTAAACACTATAAAAATTTAAAATCGAGCCCAAGCATGAAATTAATTCGACTTTGAGGGTAATAAAAATTCTCGGTGATCAATTTGCCTCCATACACATATTTGAAAGTGTAGCCGTTGTTTGAGTAAAAAACACCATTTATGTTATTTAATAAGGCTTTAAACACAAGCTGCGACTGGCTTTTCAAAGTAATTGTTTTCTGTAGACCCATATTTATGGAGTAGTAAGCATCCAATTTCCTTGAGGCATTAGAAGTATTATCGAGGTATTGCGGACCCACATATTTAACATTGGCTTGAAGGTCTAAATTGCTTTGGTGGTGAAAATTCAGTCCTAAGAAAGCAATAGTATTTGGTGAATAAGCGATATCTGTATTCTTATAAAGGTCTTTAACAAGCGTGTTGCTGTCGTAATTGTAATAGAAATCTTCAAAGGATTTTATTTTATTGGCACTTAAATTCAAATTGGCGTCAAGATTTAAATTGAATTTCGTTTTTTGAATCAAAGGGTATTGAAAGATTAATTCTATGCCTCTCCTATAGCTATTTTTTACATTTCTGCGCAAAGAGCTTCCAACATCGTTGAGTTCGCCTGTTAAGACCAATTGGTTAATGTATTGCATGTTGTATAAATTAAACTGGAACATCTTTAACTTCTCCTTAAAGGTGTATCCCAATTCTAAATCTTTTAAATTTTCAGCTTTCGGTTGCTCGGTCTTAGTGTTGTCAATAATATCGCTGCGGACAGGTTCTCTATTGGCCACACTGAAACTAGAATAGATCCACGATTTAGAATTCAATTCGTACACCACAGACAATTTAGGATTCATAAATAGATAGTTAACATCGAATTGAATGGCTTTTAAATCGTTGTCGCTGCCAGAACCTGAATATTGAATATTGCGCACTTGAAATTCTGCATCTGCTTGCAGCTTTGGAGAAAAGCGGCAGTTTAATTTGGCAAAGGTATTAAGTTCTGTTTTTTTGCTTTTGCTTTGGTAGTATCTGTAGTCTTTGCCAAAAGGTTGAGCGATGGCGGCCCAAATAACATCGCCATGGTGTTTGCCATCGTATTGGCTGATGCTGATGCCGGCAATAAAGTCAATGTTCCTGTTTTTGTAGTTTAAGCTGCTGAAGTTGCCATAGTAAATATTGTCTAGCCAGCGCTGTCTTACCAAGTCGCTGCTAAGAACTGTATCAACATTGTTTATATAATTGGCCACCCCATATTTCGCAAAGGGTGCATCTGTTTTGTATTCTTCGTAAAACCCTTTACCCGTGCTGGTGAAGAAAGATGATTTTAGGTTTAATTTGTTGTTCAGCTTTTTAAATAGGTGCAATTGGTAATGGTTTTGCCAATAGTTGTCTGTTTGGTTTTTGTAGGTATAATAGTTGTAGGTTCTATCACTGTTTAACAAATTGTTGCGGTCGGCAGCGCTCAAATAATTGCGGTCGGCATAATCGTTCATCCCTTGCACATCGTTTTTAATGCGCGACTCGGGGGTTCCATACCACGATTGGTAGGTTTTCTCTTTACCACCAAAACTAAGGGCGGTGATGCTCCATGTTTTTTGTGTGTAGCTCAAATTAAATTGAAAAGCTTTAAGGTCGCTGGCTGCGCGGTCTAAATACCCATCGCTGTTTACTTTAGACAGGCGGCCGGTAAAATTGAACTTACCCAGCATACCGGTTCCAAATTGCATCGTTGATTTGAAGGTATTAAACGAACCTACAGATTGTTGTAGTTGTAAAAACGGTTTGGCCGATTGACTCATGTTTTGGATGTTAATATTGGCACCAAAAGCCCCGCTGCCTATGGTACTACTACCGGCACCCCTTTGGATTTGAACCGACGAGGTAGACGATGCTAGGTCGGGCATATTGACCCAAAACACCCCGTGGCTTTCGGCATCATTAATGGGAATACCATTGATGGTAACGTTTATCCGGGTTGCATCGCTGCCACGAATTCTAATACCGGTATAACCTACCCCAGCACCGGCATCGCTGGTTGTAAGTGCAGAAGGCGTATTGCCAATAAGGTAGGTGAAGTCTTGCCCTAGATTGATTCTAGAAAGTTGCTTGGCGGTAACGGGCGTGAAGGCATATCCATTTTTTTCGCGTACTTGAATGGCTTTAACGGTATGGTTTTGTTGATCAATAACATTTTCCAGCAATATAATTGCTACAGAATCATCGCTTTTCAAAAACACGCGTGTCCTGTCATGTCTGAAGCCTGGAGCAAGCACTTCAATGTGGTAAACACCATAAGGAAGTAAAAATTCAGAAGCACCAATCGACTCTTTTTTTAGTTTCATTGCCGTATCGAGCACTTGAATGGTGTAGGATTCGAGTTCTAAATTTTCAGGAACTTTAACCGTACAAGAAAGTTTGTACATTGGCTTTTGCTGTGCAAAGACAACATTTGAGAAAAGGCAAAATAAAATGCCCAATAAAACAGCTTGTTTTTTCATACAAATTTTTAAATAAAATTGGTTTTGGAATAGCAAGCCTAAAGCCAGGCATGTTAAAAAATCTGTTTTCCCCGTCGCAGCAATTACGCTTATCCGGGTTCTGTGGGTATTATCTCAGCAATTGGCATTGCACCCCAAAACTCGCAGCAAGATTAGGACAAAAAAATGAGATAGGCAAATTGATCCCTCACCCACCGCAATGCCTGCCCCTGACTGTCGTGGCAGCTTGCCGCTGGGCTTGCGTATTTTTTGTTGCACAGGCAGGGCGACTGGCAATAAGCCCCAGGCATTGCATACAAAAACAGCAAGCCAATTGGCAACTAAAACAGAAGTCAGGAAATGGGCCCTAAGTTTACTTCTAAGTATTTAGCCAACGGGATTTCAATTTTAAATTGAATGCCACGAAGGCCTCGAGTCCGGCCATGTACTCGCTATTGCCCAAAGAAAATCCATTCTCATCAATAGCTTTATCGGTAAACTGCGATTCGAATATCTTAGGACTTACCATGCTTTCACAATTGAAAACATTGAGAATTTTGTTAATTGTATAACTTAGTTGAACCGCTGGCATACGTCCACCACGACCGTTTGAAGTGCCGCAGGTTGCAAATACTTTGTTGTTCCACATGTCTTTAAACGCAGGGGCCGCCATGGTGTGCACCATTTGGATGATTTCGGCGCTTGGAAACCAATTGTACTCGGGTGTTAAAACAAAAATAAGATCAGATTCTTTACAAGAATTAAACAAATTGGCTTGAAACTCGGTTAAATTATTGGGATCCACGCGCCCAGCGTTCATAGATGGAATATCAAATTGGTTGAAATCTATGACGTGTGCAGTCTCCTCGTTGTTTAAACTTTGTATGTGTTGCTGTATGGCCTTTGCCACACGAAGGGTATTGCTGTTTTTTCGCGGCGAGCCGCTTAGTATGGTAATCATGTTAAATATTCTTTGCTAAGAAATTGATACAGATTAAATCCGTTTTTGTTTGACTCAGCACTGATTTTATTAAAAAGTTCTTGTTTGTCGATTTTGGCCATTTTGTTTTGAAGGATCAACTGAAAGGCTTTTTCAGTTTTCAAATGGTTTTGTCGTATTGGATCGATGTTCAATTGGTTGTGGGCTTGCAAAGCATCCCAGAATTCGGATATCCCCGCAAATGTGGTGGCAACGGTTTTCAGTACAGGGATCGACCAATTGCCTGCCTCTTTTTGATGCACCAAAGCCGAAAGGTTGCGTACAAAAAGATCGGCGCCATCTCGGTCTGACTTGTTTACCACAAACACATCGGCTATTTCCATGAGGCCACTTTTAAGGGTTTGAACTTCGTCGCCTGCCTCGGGAACCAATACCACCGCGGTGGTGTCGGCCAATCCGGCAATTTCGACTTCGCTCTGCCCAACGCCAACGGTTTCGATGAGTATAAGGTCAAACCCTGCGTGTTTCATCACATCGCAAATTTCGAAAATCCTGGCTGACAATCCGCCCAAACTGCCGCGGGTAGCCAGAGAGCGGATGTAAACATCTGGGTTGTTAAAATGCGAAGCAAGTCTAATACGGTCGCCCAACAAAGAACCAAAATTAAATGGCGAGGTCGGGTCAACAGCCAGTATGCCAATTTTTTTATTTTGTTTTAAAAGGTGGTCGACCAAGGCATTCACCAAACTGCTTTTGCCAGCACCTGGAGGGCCTGTGAGTCCAACAACCGGCACGTGCACATCGAAGGGCAAAGCGTTAAGCAAGTCTTTACCAGCCGGCAGATTGTTCTCCACCAAAGAAATGGCGCGGGCAAGGGTGATAAAATCGCCAGTCTGTAAGGTTTTTAAATCGATGGTTTTATTCAAGGCTTGAGATTACAGTTTAATACATACATTCTTAGGTTCGGTAAAAAAGCGCATGGCTTCCCAACCGCCTTCGCGGCCTACACCACTCTGTTTAACGCCACCAAAAGGGGTGCGCAAGTCGCGCAACAACCAGCAGTTAATCCACACAATTCCACTTTGAATATTGGCTGCCATGTTGTGGGCTTTGCTGATGTCTTGGGTCCATATGGTGCAAGCCAAACCGTAGTCGGTAGAATTGGCCATTTCGAGCACTTCATCGGCCGAGTCGAAAGGCATAATGCTCACCACTGGTCCAAATATTTCTTCGGTATTACAGCGGCAGTCGTAGGCCAGGTTTTCGATAATTGTTGGGGCAATAAACCAACCATTTTCATGGTCTTCTATTTTTAAAGATGTTCCACCTGTTAATATGCTGCCGCCCTCTTGTTTTGCCAATTCGATGTACGAAAGCACTTTTTCAAAATGCATTTTGCTAACAATAGCGCCAATGCGTGATTCTTTGAGCAATGGATTCCCTACTTGTAGTTTGCTAACTTCGAGCAACAATGCCGCTTTAAATTTTTCGTAAATAGGGCGTTCTATAAATATGCGTGAACCACAAAGGCAAATCTCACCTTGGTTGAGAAAAGACGTTTGCACGGTTGTTTTAAGTGCTTTTTCAAAATCGCAATCGGCAAAAATGATGTTGGGGTTTTTACCCCCAAGTTCAAGACTTAGTTTCTTAAACATAGGCGCAGCAACGGAAGCAATGTGTTTGCCTGTAGAGGTGCCACCAGTAAAAGAAATGGCTTTGATTTTTGGATGCGACACCAAAGCTGATCCCACTTTAGGCCCTAGACCGTGTACAATGTTGAGAACACCGGCGGGAAGACCAGCTTCCATGCAAATTCTAGACAAAAGAAAGGCCGTCATCGGCGTTATTTCAGAAGGCTTAGCCACCACACAATTTCCAGCCGCTAAGGCTGGCGCAATTTTCCAGGTAAACAAATACAGGGGCAAGTTCCAAGGACTGATACAGCCAACCACACCAATGGGTTGACGCAGTGTATAGTTGATGGCTTGACCTTCCATGTTGTGGCTTTCAGAGGCAAACTGCATAGCGGCAGTAGCGAAAAAGCGGAAGTTTTGCGCCGAACGGGTCATTTCATTTTTAGCCAACCACAGTGGTTTTCCTTGGTCTATGCTCTCGGCAAGGGCCAATTCGTCGTTGTTTTTATCAATCAGTTCTGCAATGCGGTTAAGCACCATAAAGCGCTCCTCCAAAGAGGTTAAACGCCAGGTTTTATAGGCTTCACTGGCATGGGTATAGGCCAAATCAACATCGGCTTCATCACTATCTGGAATCAATGAATACACGGCACCTGTTGCAGGGTTGTAATTGTCCAAATACAAAGACTTGATAGGACTTTGCAAGGCGCCATTGATGTAGTTTGAAATTCTTTGCATTTAAAATAAAGATGCAAATATCGGATTAAAAGGAAAGAAAGGCAAGGGGAGTTTGGTTATTGAGAAAATGATGAATTGAGAAATTGATCAATTGATGAATTGAGAAATTGAGAAATTGTTTTTCAGTGGTCGCTTTTTCCCGCTGTTTGCTCTAGCCTGTGACTTTGTGCCAGCATGAGCAGGCGTTTACTTGGCTTACTGCCGCGCGCCCAGCAATACGCGCTTATGCATTGTCACAAACTTACACAGGGCTGCCACTCCCATCGGGGCGAGGCCATTCGTTAAACGAGGATTTGATTTTAAAGAATTTTATTTATGAATCATTATGCATAAAATAAAGTTGAAAGGTATTGCGGTTCTGCTTAAAGTCGACAATATTGCGTATTCCCAAAAAACTAAACCCTACTTGCCCACAGAAGTGAAACGGAGGTGGGGACCCTAACCCCTAGCCCCTTGAAAAAAATCCTTCCCCTCCGTTTTGCCCATCAATATTTACCCTACCTTTGCTAGATATTCTGTTTAGAATATGGGAAACATTCGTGTAAATACCAAAGAACCATTTGAAATGGTTTTCAGCTTGTACAAGCACCCGCAATTGGGGTATTTGCTTGAGTCGATTGCTGTGCAGTTGATGCCGAATGGGTATTACAGTTTGCTGAGCCAGAAAGTCCACCACAACACGGCTAAAGATTTTGGGGCCGATAAAGAGACCTCAGACTTAGTTAAAATACTGGACGAAACGGAGCCAGATGCATTGATAAAAAAATTCCATCAGAGCAAAAAACCCATACGCTCGGTTGATTTTTTCAGCAAACATTACACACCAGAAATACATGCGAAAATCCGCCCCTATATAGAAAAGCGTATATTAAAGGTATTGGAGCGCTTGGATTCGCAGAAATTATTTTTGGGCAAAGACAAAAACTTTACACACACCCGAATACACATCGCCGAAGAGAAAGCAGGTATATTGTTTCATTTCAGGCGTTCGGAAGTGGGCACCAATTATTTCGCGACCATCAAATTGGGTGATCAAAAAATTAGCTTTAGCCAGAACGATAGCGAGTTGATTATCCACGAACCAGCTTGGTTGCTGTGCAACAAACAATTAATTACCTTTAAAAAAGACACCGATGGCAATAAGATAAAGCCATTTTTATTGAAAAAATTCATCAGCATTCCCAGACAAAGCGAAGGGGTGTATTTTGAGAAATTCGTAAAACCCTTGGTCGAAAACTACGATGTATACGCTGAAGGATTTGAGATAAAGTCGGAACAATACCGGGCCTACCCTATTTTAAAACTCACCAGTTTTGGCGAAAAAGGATTATGTGCCGGCTTGTATTTCAATTACGGCCCCTATCAGTTTCCCTACCATTCGCAAAAAATGGTTTCGGTTTCTTTAGAAAAAAAAGGCGACAATTATATATTTCACAGGGTAAAGCGTTCGAAGCAATGGGAAAATATTATTGTCAATGTTTTGAGCAAAATGGGCTTAAAAGTGCATGAAGGTTCTCTGTTTATTCCAGAAAACAGTCGAGAGAGTCTGATTTCACTATTGAATAGAAACAGAACTGAGATAAAGGAACAAGGTATGGTTATAGACCAAAGCACTTTGAGCCGCAGTTACCATATTGGAGACAGCAATGTGTCGTTTAAGATTTCTAAAAACAAAGATTGGTTTGATTTGGAAGCGGTTGTAAAGTTTGGTCAATTTGAAATTCCCTTTATAAAACTGAAGCAATACATTTTAAGTGGAAACAGAGAGTTTGAATTACCTGATGGCAGTATTGCGATTATTCCAGAAGAGTGGTTTACGCGCTTTTCGAGTTTGTTCGATTTTGCAGATCAGCGGGCAAACCATTTGCAAATAAAAAAATACCATTTCGGATTGCTTGAAGGGATATTTGAAGAAGACGAAATGTCCAGTTCTGAAAACATTGTGCCATTTGACAAGAGCAATAATTATCCTTTACCAAAAGGGATAAAAGCCACTTTAAGGCCCTACCAAATAGAAGGATACAACTGGCTTCGCTATATGAATGAACAGCATTTCGGTGCATGCTTGGCCGACGACATGGGCTTGGGTAAAACCATACAAGTCTTAACCTATTTACAGTACAGAAAAGAAACTTGTGAGCCAATCCCAATATCCGGGCATACAGCGGATCAAGAATCGGTGCTACGGAATCAGCTAAATCTTTTTAAGCAAGGGGCTTCGGGTACGCTGGAAAATAGCGGCGCACAAGAAACCCATTCCTGCAGTTTGGTGGTTGTGCCTACCTCTCTGATATACAATTGGTTAAGTGAGGCCAAGAAATACAGCAATTTAAAAGTATATGTCCATACAGGCTTTAATCGAACACGCCATATAAAAGAAGCTTGTAAGTTGTACGACATAATTGTAAGCAGTTATGGAACAGTTCGGAATGACATTGACTTATTTTCAAAAATCGAATTCAATTCCATTGTTTTGGATGAGTCGCAGGCCATAAAAAATCCGAGTTCACAAACCGCTGCTTCGGTTAACCAGCTCAGAGCAAGGCACAAGATTGTGATGACTGGAACCCCTGTAGAAAACAGTATCACCGATTTATGGAGTCAGATCAACTTTTTAAACCCTGGAATTTTGGGTAATTTTAATTACTTCAGCAAAAAGTTTGTCAGTTCGATTGAAAAAGAAGGCAATGAAGAAGACACTAAGCGTTTAAAAGACATCGTTCGACCATTTATATTAAGAAGAACCAAAGAACAGGTTGCCTCTGATTTGCCAAGCAAAACTGAAAAGATTGTTTTGTGTGAGATGTCAGAAGAACAGAAGCAAAAATATGAGCGCATCAAATCCTTGTTTAGGAATGAATTGTTAGATTCAATTCAAGAGAATGGGTTTAAAAAATCAAATTTATTGATCTTGAATGGATTGATTAAATTAAGACAAATTGCAAACCACCCAATTTTGGCTGAATCTGATTACTCGGGAGTTTCTGGCAAATTTGACGAGATCATCAACAGTCTAAACAATGTTGTATCATCAGGCCATAAGGTGTTGGTGTTTTCGCAATTTGTGCAACATCTGGCCTTAATCAAAACCCATTTAGATGGGCAAGAAATTCCCTACTACTATATAGCAGGAAATATCCCAGCTTTGGAGCGGAAGAGACTGGTAGACAGATTTCAGACAGGCAATGAAGCAGCTATCTTTTTAATTTCTTTAAAGGCCGGAGGAACGGGATTAAATTTAACAGCTGCAGACTACGTGTTTTTATTGGACCCATGGTGGAATCCAGCGGTTGAAAGGCAGGCTATGGATAGAACACATAGGATTGGCCAAGACAAACCCGTATTTGTATACAAATTCATCACCAAAGACACTATTGAGGAGAAAATTGTCAATTTGCAAGAGAAAAAGCAGAAAGTTTCGGATGATATTTTAGACACAGAAGTTCATTTTGTAAACAATTTAGAGGAAGATACACTTAATGTCTTGCTCGATTAAATTGAAAATGATACATTTGTAGTAAGATATTAAATAAAAATACAATGAAAAAAATTTTACTAACTTTAAGTTTTGCAATGGTTGCAACCTTAGGATTTTCTGCTAGAACAATTGACTGGTCAGTTGTTTCAATTGACGCCCCAACTGAATTAAGAAGTACTTCTACAGGAACAGCATTTAATTACGATATTGTTTTGAAAAACAATGGCACAGGTACTGTAAACGCAACTGATACTATGGCATTGCAATTGGTTTGTTTCTCTGGAAGCACTTTGCTTTTTGCTTACCCAAGTTCAACACAAATCGTATTAAAAGCGGTAGGAAAAACAATGGCACCTGGTGATACCATTCACTGGAAAGGTTCATTAAACACCGCACTTAGAGCTACATTGTCTTTCAACTGCAGTTTCCAAGCGTACTCTGAAGTTAGAAAATTTTCTGGTTCAGACCCTATCACTCCAGAAGGCACAGGTACCAACGCAAACAATATAAAAGTTAGGCCAATCATTTATTTCTGCCCACAAGGCTGGGGCGTATCTGTAAACACTGTTTACACCAACAACATGTCAGTTTATCCAAACCCAGCTCTTGGCAGCTTTGTAATTGCGTTAAACGCTGTTGACTCTAAAGCTGATGTTCAAGTTACCATCACCGACATGAATGGCCGTGTGGTTTACACCGAAACTAAAGCAAGTGCAAACGAATTTGAAATTAACTCTTCTAGCTATGCCAAAGGAATTTACATGGTAAGAGTTGTTAATGGCGACATTATCAGCACCAACAAAGTTAGCGTTCAATAATAATCCCCCAAATATTATAAAAAACCATCAACCGAAAGTTGATGGTTTTTTTTTGGCTATTTTCCACTTTTATCATTCATTAAATTTGCCTTACTTTGCAATCTGAGATATGAAAAGTTCAAAAGCAAATGAATTGATCGAAAAGATCATCAAAGAAATAGAAACCAATAGCGTAAAGGTAGCAAATTTGGTCCCTATGTTCACAGAGCTAAGAGAGATGGCTAAACTTGAACAAGACCCATTAATTACCCGCTCAATCCGATTGGTGAATGAACATTTAGAGTCTAATAGTGGTTGGGAATTCCAAACCCTAGAAGACAGCGAAGAGGTTGAAGAAAATCTAAGTTACTTGGTTTCATTGTACGCCAAAAGCGACAACAAGTACAATAGAGACGAGATCAGAGAGATTGCCAACAACATGACAGCCGCTTAATTTACAATTGAAAAGGATACAAAAATATATCCTAACCTTTATGATGCTAGGCTTGGTTCTAGCATACAGCACACCTATACAATCACTTCACAATTGCAGCAACTTAAACCATAGCCACGAAAGTGCAACTATAGAAAACCCGCATGCACATTGTTATTTATGTGATTTACAGTTTCACAGTTTCTTTTCTAACAACAGCAATAATCTTACTTGTCTCAATAAGCAAGAAAACAATTATCTTCAAATAAAAATTGATGCAAGTCCAATAAAGTACCATTGGAGTCTTGCAAATAAAGGCCCCCCTAGAAACGCATAGTAGAATATACTCTAAACGTTTGACCTTTATTTTCACCTTCCTTTTATGATTGTATCTAGAAGGAATCAATTTATATCAATTGAAAAAAACAATATTATTGGCCTTAGGCCTGTTTGCATTCGTATTTGTGAATGCTCAAAACATAAACTGCAAAATCAAAATAAGCGGTATTGTACAAGACAGCTTCGAACAGGTTGCCTTGAGCAACACCATTGTATCTATAGATTCTATAGAAAAAGAAACTAAAACAGACAGCAAAGGTCAATTCACATTGAGTGGCTTATGTCCTGGAAGATATGAAGTGCATATCAGTCACCTGAACTGTGAGCACATCCATATTGTATTAGAATTGCGCTCAGATACTTTAATTAAAATATTTCTTAGACATATAGAGAAAGAGCTAATAGGTTTTAAACTCAGCGCTAAACTAGAAAAATTGGAAGATTTGAACCATTTAAATGCTAAAAACATGGACTATAGGAAAGGCCAAAGCATTTCCTCTTTAATGCAAGATATTGCTGGAATTAGTTTATTAAAAACGGGTTCTGCCGTAAGTAAACCCATGGTCAATGGATTGTTTGGCAATAGAGTAATTATAGTGAACAACGGCATACGCTTGGAGGGGCAAAACTGGGGGATGGAACATGCACCTGAAATTGATGCATTTTTAGCCTCAGAAATCGAGCTTATTAAAGGCGCCGAATCATTGCGCTATGGGGCAGACGGAATTGGAGGGGTTATTAGAATCAGTCCCAAAAGCATATTCACTGAAAAACCAAAGTCGCTAAATGGCGAAATCAATTTAACAGGAAATAGCAATGGCAGAGGTAAAACTGGCAACCTCATATTGGGTGGAGTGCTCAGTAAAAATCTGCCGATATACATCAGGGTTCAAAGCAGCATCAAACAGTTTGGCAACATTAAAACCTCTAAAGACTACTTAGCCAATACAGGCATGTCTGAGTTTAATTATTCAATTAATTTAGGATTTCAAAGAAAAGGATTTCTAAGCGAAGTGTTTTACAGTGAATTTCAGAACAAAATTGGAATTTATACGGGTTCTCAGGTTGGCAATTTATCTGACCTAGAAAAAGCAATGAACAGCGGAACACCATTGATAAAAGCCAATTTCACCAATCAAATTGACAGACCCTATCAATTGGTTCAACACAAGATGTTGAAATTCAAGAATGCATTACAAGTTAATGCAAAAAACAAAATTGAACTGACCCTGTCCTATCAGAAAAACCATAGAGAAGAATACGATGTCTTGCGCTCTGCCAATTCATTTACCGGTCCTTCATTTGATTATTACATAAGTAGCAGTTTTGCCGAATTGGTATGGACTAAGAGTCCATTTCATAAAATCAATTGGAAAGCTGGACTTATTGGATTAAGACAATCGAATGCATACACTGGGCGATTTTTTATTCCTGGTTTTTACCAAAACAGCTTTGCGGGTTTTGTAATAGGTAACAAACAATTTAAGAAATTTGACATTGAGGGATCATTGCGGTACGACCAAAAGCATTTTGATATCTACAGATGGATTGGAGCTGTATCGAACAAAACACAAGTGAACTATTCAGGATTTGCGTATGTATTGAAGGCGGAATACCAATTAAGCGGTAAAGAGAAAATCAGTTTTATACAATCCTCTACATGGCGAGCACCTGCACCAAATGAATTATACTCGAACGGACTGCATCAAGGATTGGCGAGCATTGAAATTGGCGATAGCACTTTGCGGACAGAACGTTCCTATAGCCAGTCATTGAACTATAGTTTAGATCTAAAAAAGCACAAATTTGATATTGAAGGCTATTACCAAATTGTAAATGGATACATCAATTTAATACCAAGTAATAAAGTCATTTTAACCATTAGGGGGGCCTACCCTGTTTTTCAGTACCAGCAGAACAAGGCGGCACTTTACGGTTTAAATGCAAGATGGAAATACCAAGTGCACAAATCTATGTATACCATTATAGGTGCACAATTGCCATATGGACAGAATATAGATACAAAAGATGCTTTAAATCTAATGCCGTCCATGAATGGCAAACTGAGCCTTGGATACAAACACAGAACTTTAAATGCTGAAGTTTGGGTAAATTACCAATCCAAACAAAGCCGTTATGTTGTAGGAAGCGACTTTATGCCACCACCAGAAGCCTATGCTTTAATTGGATTTGAGGTGAATTATGAATTCAAAGCTGTGGGACAAAATTTTAAATGCGGATTAACCGGCAGCAATATTGGAAACAGCAGCTACAGGGACTATCTGAACAGATTTAGATATTTTACCGATGAACCTGGCATAAACATAAGCGCCAGACTAACAATGAACATAAACCAAAAACAAAATTAAAATAAACAAACAAATGAACAAACAAATGAAACAAATTGCCTTAGTACTTGCCATCATCCTAACGGGCTTGCAAGCCTGCGAAAAAGACCCTAAACCGAATACGGCCCCAGTAAATGAAAGTGAGTTAATTACAACCTTAATTATCGAAGCCACGGATAGCGCAAGCGGTCAAAAGAGTATATTTAAATTCAAGGATACCGATGGAGAAGGTGGTAACGCGCCAAGCCAATTCGACAGCATAGAATTGAGCCCAAACAGAACCTATTCGGTAAACCTTCTATTACTTGATGAAAGCAAAGCTGCAGTGGATACCATAAGCAATGAGGTTTTAAATGAAGGCGAAGACCATTTATTCAACTTAACTGTAAGCAACTTAAATATGGCCATAAAATTGAACGACCTTGACAAAAATGGACTGCCAATTGGTTTAAAAAGTATTTGGAGTACTGGAACAAGCAGTAATGGTAAATTAAAAGTAGTTCTAAAACACCAACCTGGAATTAAAAATGGAGATCCAGCATTGGGTGAGACCGACATTGAAATAGAATTCAATTGTCGAATCCAATAAAAAAAATCTTTTAAATTAAAAGCACCTCAAAAGGGTGCTTTTTTTATGTTGTTTCAACGGGTGAGATACAATTATTTTGCATAATTTAAAATAGTTTAAATATTATCATTAAAATATGGATTGAGCAAATATATAAAATCTAGAATATTTAGGAACTATGGAAAAATCGGCAGAAAATAACTGCTGTAAATATTTTTTTTCATTTTGATTTACAGAACTTTAAGCTATTAATAGCAAAAAACATTTGTTTTATTAAGAACAAGTATGAAATTGAATATATGCTTGTTACAATACATAAGTTTTTATACTCAATGGGAGAAGAAACCTTATATATGCCCCTAAATAACAGGCATGTAGGGCTTTATTTACACACAAATTACACAAATCATGAAGAAGAAAATTTACTGGTCAAAACAGAGTAACACGAAAACACACAATAACAATTAAGCGGGTATTTCTGAATTGAAATATCCGTTTTTTTATTTCCCAATTCTTTTAAGCCCTGCTTTCGCCTTCTGCTCTATACTATTTGTATATTCCTTATTGTCTGTGAAATCTTTCTTTGCTTTTTCGAAATAAATTTTAGCAAGTTCAAACTTATTTTTTTTCTCATATATAAATCCAATTTGAAGTGCAGAATAAGCAGCATAATAATACTTCTTTTTTGCACCTTCTTCAATTACATTTTGATATAAGACAATCGCTTCATCTAGATTTCCGATTTCGTGTTGGATTCGGGCCTTTCTATAAATCACTTCTAATTTAAAGCGGATATGGTTTAATTTGTTTTCATCGATAGACTTAATTGTTTTCATTGCCAAAACGTAGTATTTGCCATCAAAAAGCAACCTAGATTTGAGCACATCGGCCGGCCAAAAAATATTTTCTTCAGCTTCACTTTGGGCATGCTTATCTTCTTCAATTGCTGCTATCCCTTTTTTGGAAGCCAACGAATAGTAGGTTTTAGCGCCATTATCATCATTTTTGAGTTGACACAACCATGACAAATTTCTGTAGGCACACTTAAGGTAATTCTTCCCTTTGTATTTCACTGTAAATATCTTGAAATACAAATCTGCATCTGCATCGAGTCTTCGCATTTTTGCCAGCCCCAACATAAAGTCCATGTAGTAGAATGGATAAGCGTTTTGATATGGTGGCTTACTTTTTAAAACATCAATCATGTCATCATTCATGCCGTTATAGCCCGCAATTACGGCACGCATGTAATTTTGCAGCAAATGGCTTTTAAAGTTGCGTGTTAAAGGTTCAATCGTTGACCATGCAATACTGGAGTTTTTATTTAAATGGTGTTGTATCATTCCATATATAAACGTCGCTTCCAACCTCATACAAGCATGCTCTTTGTAGGTTTGATCACTTTTTAAATACAGTTCAATTTCTTTTAAGCCCGTTTGCATATCGCCCTCAAAGCCTATCATTTTGGCCAGCCATTGGTATTTTGATGGCACTGAACTAAAGACACAGCATAACAGCCCGTAATTTTTGTTATCGGCTAAAAAAGACGGAAACATTTTCTTGTTTTCCTTTAAATATTTAAATGCAGTTTGAATATCATTAGCAGCAGAAAAATTTTCATTGAATTTGAATCTGATAAGTGCCCTGTGGATAAACATATCAGATAAAATATGCCGGTACCACGCATTGTTAAAAGAATATTCTTCAGTTTGAGAGATTAGATTTGACCAATTCTTATTTGATTTTTCATAAAGTTCAGCATCCTCAGAAATAAACAGCTTTAAAAACAGGATGGATTCAGAAAGCCACGGAACGGCAATGTTTTCCTTGTTTAATTGACCTTCAGATTGTAAAATCTTTTCGGCCTCGTCAAATTTAAGTTCAAAAATCAATTTTTGAGCTTTAAGGCATTGCTCGTTGACATTAAAGACCGTGGCAGGGAAAGCGGAGTTTGTAAAAACAAAAATTATAGCATAAAAAAAAAGAACACGTTTGTACATGTTCTTTTTAAATATCGATGCTTTGAGCATACGCTTAATTTGTTATTTGCTTGCAGTTTTAAGCGCTCTAACTCTGCGTTTAGGCTTTTCTTCTTCAACTGGCTTTTCAGTATAAATACCGGTTACTTCATTGTCAACCAAGATTCTACCGCAATGCTCACAATCAATAATTTTAAAGTGCTGCTTGATATCGCTTTGTCTTTGTGGTGGAATTTTAGCAAAACAACCGCCACAGCTACCTCTCATAATCGGAGCAACTGCAATTCCGTTTTTAACGTTTTTGCGGATTCTTTTGTAGGCTTTAGCTAATCTTTCATCCACGTGTATGTCCAATGTAGAACGGTGACCTGAAAGTTCTTTTTCTTCCTCTTCCGTATCATTTACGATGGTGTTAAGTTCTTTTTGTTTGAATTCAAGATCTTTTCTTCTGCTTTCAATTTGTTCTTGCAGATTGGCCAAAGATTGCTCTTTTGCTTCCATATAAAACTGGGCCTCTTTAATCCTTTTTTGAGCAGCTAGGACTTCCAAACCTGAAATTTCAAGTTCTTTGTTCAAGGCTTCAAACTCTCTGTTGTTTTTTACAGACTCAAGTTGTTTTTTGTATTTCTTCTGTAATTCTTCAGAAGCTTTGATATTGGCTTTGTGACCGGTAATATCAATTTCGTATGCTTTTACCTCAGTTTTGATGTTGTCCTGCCTAGTTTGCAGGCCTACAATCTCGTCTTCAAGATCGCTTACTTCCATTGGCAACTCACCTTTTAAAAGGTTTAACTGATCGATTTTAGAATCGATTTGTTGGAGTTCCCAAATGGCTTTTAGTTTTTTTTCTATTGATAAATCTACCATGGTTTACTTATGATAATGGATTGGGTTTGTGGATGTTTCGCAAAAATGGACCGCAAAATTAGGAAATTTATCTTGAATTACCTCATAAAATAGTTCCAAAGTTGAAATTTCAGACTCATAGTGCCCAATATCGCAAAACATTAAAGTCCCAATCGCATCAAAAAATTCGTGATACTTCACATCCGAAGTAACATAAGCATCTGCTTTAGAGCGCATTGCACTATTCCGCAAAAAACTTCCAGACCCGCCGCAAAGTGCTACTTTTTTAATCTCTTTTTCGGAAACAGTGTACTTGATTACCTCTAATTTTAAACTGTTTTTGAGCAAATTTAAAAAATCGGACGGTTTTAAACTGTTTTCCAATTCACCAATCACCCCTGCCCCTATTCCTTGATTAAAATTGGAAATGGGTATAATTTCATAGGCCATTTCCTCGTAAGGATGCCCTTGTTTTAATGCTGACACCACCTGATTGGCGATAAAACTTGGTGCAATAGCCTCCACTTTTATTTCATTATGTTCTTGGCGAACCCCAACTTTCCCGACTTGCGGATTTGAACCCTGCTCTGGTTTAAATGTACCGGTTCCCTCATTTGCAAAACTGCATTCTGAATACTGACCAATATGTCCAGCGCCGGCATCGAACAAAATGGTTTTTAACTTTTCTAAAGAATCCAAGGGGGTGTAAAAGACGATTTTCACCAACACGTCGGATTTCTCCTCGAGTATTTGAATGTTCTTTAATCCTAATTTTTGAGCAAACCTTTGGTTAACGCCCATATGCAAGACATTGTCCAAATTGGTATGGGCAGCGTAGATGGCAATTTTATTTTCTATGGCTTTAATGACGGTTCTTTCAACGTCATTTTTTCCATTGATTTTTTTTAAGCCTTTGAATATCAGAGGATGGTGGGCAACAATTAAATTACAACCTTTGGCAATTGCCTCATCAACAACAGCTTCGGTGCTGTCCAAGCATAAAAGTATTTGTGTTACCTCTTGCTGTGGATTGCCAATGATTAAACCCGCGTTATCATAATCCTCTTGATAAGATACTGGTGCTATAGATTCGATGGCATTACAAATGTCTTTAACTTTCATAAGAGATTAAAACCCGAAAATCAATTCAAGTACAGACGCAAAAGTAAACTATACTTAGCGATTTAAAAACTGCTTATCGGTAAGTGATTTCAAAAAATTTAAGAGGTCTAATTTTTCCTCTGGGCTAAAGTTGATTGCCTTTACCAAACTTGAATCCATGTTGATTGTCCTTTTAACCGTTTGATATGGGTTTGAATAATATTCAATAACTTGTTCCAAAGTCTTAAACTTCCCATTGTGCATATAAGGCCCTGTTACCCCAACATTTCTAAGGCCAGGGACTTTGAACTTCCCAATATCATTGCTGTCTTTGCTTGTGTTGTAACGTCCCATATCGGCCCAAGCCAATCCATCATAAAGTCCTATGTTTTTGAAT
Source organism: Chitinophaga pinensis (assembly GCA_945888525.1). Classification (GTDB taxonomy): domain Bacteria; phylum Bacteroidota; class Bacteroidia; order NS11-12g; family UBA955; genus JABMMZ01. The sequence continues at coordinate 17,416 of CAMDAF010000001.1, read as the reverse complement.
TCATCTCCAGTAAAATCGGGGCCAAAATGGCAATCAAAACATTTGGCTCTATCGCTTAAAAACAGTTCGCGACCGCGCTTCACAGATTCAGAAACAGCCGATTCATCTCCAGACATATACGCATCAAATGGCGTATTGGAAGTTTGCAGGGTAAGTTCGTAAGCCGCAATTGCCTCTGCTATATTGCTTGCATTTGCCTCTGTATGGTACAAAAAACTAAAAATACTGACATATTTTGGATCTCCATTTAATCGTTTCACCACTTCTTGCATGGCCAAATTCATTTCATTTGGGTCTTGAATTGGGAAGTGAACTTGATCGGCCAAATCTTTTGCTCGGCCATCGTAAAACATTGGCACATTGGCATGCAAATTCATGATCCCGGGAGCATTTCTCAAACCCAGTTTCCCTCTCACACCATCACTTAGTGCAGTGGTATCAGAAAACGCAAATTCAGGAATGTGACATGATGCACAAGACACAGTAGAATCGAGCGACAAAGCCTTTTCAAAAAACAACAATTTACCCAATTCTTCTTTGCTTAAAACCGCAGACTTAGGTACTTCTTGCTTAGGATTTCTAAGCGCAAGAACCACCATTAAGGCAAGCAAAAGAAACAATAAAGAAAACTTGAATTTCATGAAATTATTTGCAGCAAATTTCAACAAAATTAGTGAAATGGCAAATGCGCTTGGTCAGTTATTACTTAATTGAACAGTTGTGTGTTAGAAGATGTGCATTAAACCCTTGCTTGAGTTGTTTTTTTATTTATTATCTTCGCAGGCCTGATGAAGATATCATTAAACTGGCTTAAAACCCTGATACCGCTTACCCAGACTCCTGAAGAGATTGAAGCAATTTTAACCGCTACCGGATTAGAAGTTGAGCATTACGAATATGTTGATTCCATTAAAGGTGGGCTTAGAGGCCTAGTGGTGGGCGAAGTAAAAACCTGTTCCAAGCATCCAAATGCAGACAAGTTAAACTTAACGACTGTCGATATCGGACAAGGCAGCTTGTTAAATATTGTATGTGGAGCACCCAATGTTAGTGCTGGCATAAAAGTTATTGTTGCTCCAGTTGGCACTTTGATTACGCCAAGCGCGGGTGAGCCTTTTACGATTCAAAAAGCAAAAATAAGAGGTGAACAAAGTGAAGGCATGCTTTGTGCAGAAGATGAAATCGGCCTAGGTGCTAGCCATGCCGGATTGTTAATACTGCCTGAAAATTTAGAACTAGGGTCAAAACTTAGTGATTATTTTAAAGTTGAAAGCGATGTGGTGTTCGAAATTGGACTGACTGCCAACCGCGGCGATGCGGCCTCCCATTTAGGCGTTGCGCGCGAATTATCGACAGTTCTAAACATCCCGTTGCAAATCAAAACAAATGAATCGGCACCTAGCAGCAACAGCAAAGCCATACAAATTGAAATTGAAGACAACAAAACATGCCCGCGTTACAGTGGAATAATACTGGAAAACATAAGTGTTAAAGACAGCCCTGATTGGTTAAAGACCCGCTTAAACAGCATAGGACTTAGACCAATAAACAACATTGTTGATGTTACAAACTTTGTACTTCATGAATTGGGACAACCTTTGCATGCGTTTGATTTCGACAAAATAAAAGGACAAAAAATAACGGTTAAACGCAACAACAAAGAAAAATTCACGACACTTGACGGCGTTGAAAGAAGTCTTCATGGACATGAGCTTATGATTTACAATGCCGAAGAAGCAATGTGCATGGCAGGTGTTTATGGTGGTGCTTATTCAGGGGTAACAAATGAGACCAAAACAATTTTCATAGAAAGTGCTTATTTTTCTCCAGATGTAGTTAGAAAAGCGGCCAAGCAACATGCTTTGAATACAGATTCTAGTTTCAGGTTTGAAAGAGGCACCGATCCAGAAATGTGCATTCCTGCAATTATAAGGGCCAGTAATTTGCTTATTGAGCTCGCTGGAGCAAATGTTGCAAGTCAAGTTTACGATTTATACCCTTCAGTTTTAGAACCTTTTAAAATTGAGTTGAGAATTGAAAAAATTAAGCAGATCACAGGAATTGACATTCCAGAAACCAAAATCGAAAGTATTTTATCTGGCTTGGGCATTAAAATTATAAGCAAAGACAACAAGGCTTACCAATTAGAAGTTCCTCGATTTAAAGGCGATGTAACGCGCGAGATTGATGTTGTGGAAGAACTCATTCGTATTTACGGTTTTGAGCATATTCCACTTCAAAGAAATTTACAAGTATCATTAAACTACAAATCAGACAACAGACAAAGAAAGGGCGAAGTAAAAATTGCTGAGCTTTTGAAAGCAAATGGATTTATGGAGATCATGAACAATTCTTTAAGTTCAGACAAGTTGTACGAGGACAAAACTGGCCTAGTATACCTTTCCAACCCACTTAGTGCAGAAATGAATGTTATGCGTTCATCCATGCTTTACGGTGCTTTAGAATCGATTGCTTACAACAAAAACAGGAAACAAAGCAACACCCATTTTTTCGAGTTCGGTAAAATATACAGCAACAAAGAAAAAGGATTTAAGGAGCAAGACCAGTTAATTATTATTGCTTCTGGAAATAAAACCAATGAAAGTTGGGAGAACAAATCAGCAACAGTTGATTATTACTTCATTAAATCGATATGTGAAAAAACGGTCGATTTGTTTGGTGTAAAATCGTTTGAATACAATATTGAAGAAGTAGAAGCAAACTTATTGCAAAAATTTGGCATTAAAGACAAAGTGTTTTTTGCGGTTTTAGATTGGGCAAAACTACTGAAACAAAAGAAAGAATTCATACTACAGCCAATACCACAATTTCCTATTGTTCGTCGCGACTTAAGCTTGGTGCTTTCAAAAGACATTTATTTTGAAAAAGTTCAAAACATTGTCAATAAAAAAGGTGGTCCTAAAATTGTCAAATGCAATGTCTTCGACATATATGAAGGCAAACCTTTGGAGTCCAATCAAAAAGCAATGAGCATTAGTATTGAATTGTACGACAATGAAAAAACAATGAGTGACTCCGATATTGATCCAATAATGTCAACATTGATAAGTGCCTTTGAAACTGAATTGAACGCAATAATTAGAAAATAATGGAACACTTAGCGCAAAGACTTCAAGAAATTAAATCAGAAATCATCCGCTTAAAAAAAGCAAATGAGGAAATTGTGTTGGCTCAATCTAAAAAAAGCAAGGAACTTGAGCGTTTAAAAAGAATAATTGAAATCCAAAACAGCAGCATCAAAGAATTGGAGTCAAAGCTTAAAATTAAGCGCATTGCAGACAGTGTAAATGACGAGCAGGGCAATAACCGCGATTTAAAATTCAAGATCAATGACATGATTGGCGAGGTAGATAAAATCATTTCATTAATGCATCAGTAATATGGACCATCTCAGTGACGAAAGTAAAATTTGGATATACCAGGCTGAAAGACCTTTAAGCGATGGAGAGATTAAGAGCATCAGTCCTATGTTCGAAAGTTTTTGCTCGAATTGGACCGCACACAACTCGCAATTAAAAGCCTCGTTTGAGTTTGTCCATAATCGTTTTATCATTTTGGCCGTTGATGAATCAATGAACACCGCCAGCGGATGCAGCATCGACAAAAGTGTGGCTTTATTAAAATCGATTTCAGAAATGCTTGGAATCAGTTTATTTGAACGTATGCAGATGGTCTATCTCGACAAAGGTGAAATAAATAGCATACACTACAATGATGTTCAAGAGGCATTCGAGAAAGGTATTATAAACGATCAAACATTGTTTTACAACAACAGTGTTCAAAACCTGGGTGAATACCGAAATGGGTTTTTATGCCCACTAAAAAACCACTGGCTGTTTTCAAAAATCAGCCAATAAAATCTATTTCGATTCTCAACTGGGATTGTTTGGTCCATTGTCTCTCGGGCCATTTGGTTTAAAAACCCTTTTGTTTGGAAATTTACTCGGATGCTTGAAAGGCTTATTCTTTGAAGATGGATTGTAATCAGGACCTTTTCCTAAAAAATCTGGCATAGGAACCTTTTCGATTTCATAACCAATCATTTGTTCAATATTTCCAAATTTGTATTGGTTAAAGTCGTTTATAAAGGTGATGGCCATTCCCTTTGCCTCTGCTCTTGCAGTTCTGCCAATACGGTGTATGTAATCCTCCGGATCGTGTGGCACATCGTAATTAATAACCAAACTGATGTCTTCAATATCAATTCCACGAGACAGAATATCGGTTGCAACCAAAACTTGAAGCTGTTTGTTTCTGAACTGGCGCAAAGCACCTTCGCGCTCGGATTGGTCAAGATCGCTGTGAATGGCTGCAATTTTAAAATGTGCACGAAGCAAATCGCGCTCTAAATCTTTAACTTTTTGTTTGGTAGAGGCAAAAACAATAACACTGCTGTGTGATTTGTTTTTCAGCAAATAGGTAATGAGTTTGTTCTTTTGGGTATCGTAAGCCAAGTAGGCCAATTGGGTTACACCTGCAGCTGGTTTTGAAACAGCTAGGCTGATTTCCTTAGGATTCTGAAGCAATTTCTTAGCCAAAGAGCGAATCTTTTCCGGCATGGTTGCAGAGAACATTAATGTTTGACGTTGGCTTGGTATATAGGTTGTAATTTTAACAATATCATCAACAAAACCCATATCCAACATGCGGTCAGCCTCATCGAGAACTAAAAATTTTATGTCGTTAAATTTGACATATCCCATATTTAGGTGGGCCATTAAACGTCCTGGAGTGGCTACAATAATATTAGCGCCTTCAACCAAAGCTTTCTTTTCGCGGGCGAATACTTGTCCATCACTTCCACCATAAATAGCCAAATGGCTAACGCCTGTGAAATAAGCAAAACCTTCGAGGGCTTGGTCAATTTGAAGAGCCAATTCTCTAGTTGGCACAATGATTAGCGCAAATGTGGTTTCGACTTCATTTTTAGAAAGCGCATCTATAATTGGCAAAACAAAAGCCGCTGTTTTACCCGTTCCTGTTTGGGCACATGCAATCAAATCACTGCCCTCTTGAATAAGTGGGATGGCTTGTTCTTGAATAGGAGTTGGGTTCTCAAAACCAATAGAATCGAGGCTATCCTGTAGTTTGATGTCGAAATTAAAATCTTTAAAAGTCAATATTGATAAATTACTTGGTGCGGCGAAATTACATTAAAAATAGTACATAAGCCTACACACAATGGTACACTAGTCGAAAACGCGGGCAATATTGTTAAATAAATTTCATTTTTACAATAATTGGCATGAAATTGCGCCCCAAAATATTTTATATGCAAATAGAAAAAAACAGGGTGGTTTCGTTAACGTATACCTTAACCCTTCAAAACGGAGATGTGGTTGATACCGCAACAGAAGAAACTCCATTTGTCTTCATACATGGGATTGGTCAAACGTTGCCACATTTTGACAAAGGTTTAGACAACTTAAAAGCTGGCGATAGCTTTGAATTCGATATTACAGCAGAAAATGCATATGGTGTTTCTAACGATGAGTTTATTGTAACAATCCCTAGAGATGTATTTTCTGGACCAAATGTGCCTCAAGACATTGTTCAAGTTGGCAATATGGTTCCAATGCAAGACCAAAACGGAAACCCTATGAACGGCGTTATATTAAGTTTTACTGACGAATCAGTTGAAATTGATTTTAACCACCCATTGGCAGATGAAGCATTGAACTTCAAAGGCAATATTGTATCTGTTCGCGAGGCTTTAGCAGAAGAATTATCGCACGGACATGTGCATGGTGCAGGTGGACACGACCACTAATGAATCAGCCAAAAACAAAACACTTAAATAGTCTTGGTTTATTAACCGAGACTTTTTTTTGTCTCAATGTCCCGAACAACATAAACCTTGTGCGCGAATGGTTCGATCATATGTGACGGTTAATATTTAATCTAAACGAGCAATTCGCACAAAAAAACCGTGGACTTGTTTGGATTTTTGGTTTTTAAAACTACTTTTTGATAAGCCTTTCCAAATAAAACGTTCCGAAAGGAACTAAGGAAAGCAAAAAAGCAAAGAATGCCTTTTTAAAACTCAATTTTTTAACGCCAATTAAAGCTGCAATGCTTAGCATAAACAAAACAAACAAAACACCATGCACCATTCCAAAAATCTTCACTGCTTGTGGTAGGTCAAATTGGTATTTTAATGGCATTGCAACCAATAATAGAATTAAATAACTATACCCTTCAATTTTACCTGTTAAAAGAAAATTCCTAATTTGTTTGTCCATAATTTGCATCAACTTAATGGTACAAATATACACAATAATTGGGGAGGACTAAAAGCGTTTGTTAACGATGTGAAGACATGAAAAAACTATGCTTTTCTGGTTTTCAACAAATCAAACAAGGCCAATACATGGGCTTTATTGCTCGAGTTTTCGCAAGCAATATCAATATTTGCAAGTGCATGCATTTCGAAATCCGCTTTTAAGTTCATTAAAAACTGATCGCTTTGGGCTTGTTTAAACAAAGTCCTAACCCTATCAATTTTATTGCTAGGATTGTCAGGTTTCTCGTTGAACCAATGCAACAACTCCTCTTTATCGCTTCCAGTCAATGTGCGCATTGCGTGTAAGAAAAGCAATGTTCTTTTGTTTTCAATGATATCACCACCCTCCTGCTTACCGGTTTCTTCGCTGCTGCCAAAGGTATCTAAAAAATCATCTTGCAATTGAAAAGCCATACCCAAATTCAAACCGAAATCGTAAAAAACATCTGCTCTATCCATGCTTGCGTTGGCGGCAAGTGCACCCATTTTGAGCGCGCAAGCCGGTAATACCGCAGTTTTTAAACGAATCATTTGCAAATATTCTTCATCTGTAATATGCTCTTGTGTTGGAAGATTCATATCCATTTGTTGACCTTCACAAACTTGCGTTGCCATAATGCTAAACTCATTCAAAAGTTCTGGTTTATTCGGCAAACTGGTTTTAAGAATTAGATCATAGCATTGGATTAATAAATTATCTCCGGCCAAAATTGCAGTGGCAGTGTTCCATTCTTCATGAACAGTTTTTTTGCCTCTGCGGATAGGGGCATTGTCCATTATATCATCGTGTAAAAGACTGAAATTATGAAAAGCTTCAATTGAAAGTGCCAATTGATAAACGTCTTTACCAGGATGGCCATTCACACTTTGATAAGCCAACAAAAGCAATTTTGGACGCATTCTTTTACCTCCCAATTGCATGATATAGTTCATGGGATTGTATAGGTTTTCGGGTTTCCCTAAAAACGGATGAGAGATTAAATACGCTTCAAAACTATCTGAAGCGACGATGTTTTCTGACATTTTGACTATGGTTTTGTGAGTCTAAGATTATTTCTAAATCTATGGTTCTTTTAATTTTACTTGCTGCGCTGACGATGACATCAATTTCATCCCCCATTTTGAATTGGCGGTGAGACCTGTTGCCAACAACCGCCATTAAATAACTGTCAAATTCATAATGGTCTCCTGGTATGTTGCTTAAGCGAATCATTCCTTCACATTTATATTCTTTTATTTCGACAAATATACCAAAATCAGCCATACCACTAACAACGCCTTTAAATTGTTTTCCAACTTGTTGTTCCATCCACTCAGCTTGCTTGTATTTAATCGATGCGCGCTCAGCCTCAGAGGCTTGAATTTCCATTTTAGAACTCTGCTTGCATGCAAAATCCAATTTTTCCATATTCCAATTGCAGGCCTGTTCCATGGTTTTGCCATCCAAATAAGCAAACAATAAACGGTGAACAACCACATCTGGATAACGTCTAATTGGAGAGGTGAAATGGGTATAGTGGTTAAAGGCCAAACCGAAATGGCTTGGTCGGTTGCTGGTATAAGTTGCTTTGGCCATGCTTCTTATGCTCATTGTTCTTATCACATCCTGTTCGGGCTTACCTTCCACATCCTCGGATAACTTATTCAATGAACGGCGAATGGTCTTTTCATTTTCTATATCAATATTATAACCAAAGCGGGCAACAAATCGTTTCAATTCTTGCAAGCGCAAATCAGACGGTTCGTCGTGCGTTCGATACACAAATGGCTTTCTTGGCTTTTGCTCATAAACAAATTCAGCCACCGAGCGGTTGGCCAAGAGCATCAATTCCTCTATAAGTTTGTTGGTGTCTTGTCTAATTTTTAATTGCAAAGAAATCGGTTTAAAATCCTCATCCAACATGAATTTATATTCAGTGGACTCAAAATTCATTGCGCCATCGGCAAAGCGCTTCTTAGACAAATGTTTTGCAAAACGGTTGAGGTGCTCCAATTCTTCAAAATGAATTCCTGAGCCCGCATTTAATATGTCTTGTGCTTCTTCGTAGCTGAAACGCTTATCAGAATGAATTACTGTCTTTGCAAAATGCGTTTTGAGCACTTCAAAGCTTTCATTAATTTCAAAAACAGCAGAGCAAGTTAAGCGGTCTTTATGAGGAACCAAAGAACAGACTATGTCAGACAAAGAAAACGGAAGCATAGGCACAACCCTATCGACCAAATAAACAGAGGTCGCACGGTTAAGTGCTTCCTTGTCTAATACACTATCGGGCAAAACATAATGGCTGACATCGGCAATATGCACGCCGATTTCATAATTTCCATTTTCCAATTTTCGGTAAGAAATGGCGTCATCAAAATCTTTGGCTGTATCTGGATCAATCGTAAAGGTTAAAACCTTTCTAAAATCTTCTCTACCTTTTAAATCCTTTGCTGTAATTTCTTCCGCTACAGAATCAGAGGCTTCTTGCACCTCAGCGTTAAATGCCTCAGGCAAACCAAACTCAGCGAGTATGGCATGCATTTCGGTTTTGTGCTCTCCCGGCTTTCCTAGTACCTCTGCTATTTGAGCTGTTGGATAATGTTTGTTGCGGCTAAATTCTTTTATTTTAAATAAAACTTTATTCCCAACTTTAAACAACGGAGATGCATCAACAGAAAACGGGGTTTGAAAACGGGAATTATCTGGCTGGATCAGCCATGTATTTTGCTTTAAAAGTAGAACCCCTGCAAACATTCTGTCGCTGTGAGAAACCAAACTTAACACATCTGCTGTTAATTTCTTTTTATTGGCTTGCGAAGCTTCAGCCTCGACAACATCAAAAGGCAAAAGATTGATCAGAGAATTGTTTACAACATAGTCGTCTTCAACCCCTTCAACTTTCAAAAAAACACGGCCATTGCGGGTGATATCAATTTGCCCTTGAACGGTTTTGCGTGGGCTGTGCTTGTAAAATTTATAAGTGTCTTTGCGGCCAATTTTGTTGCTGGCGGTTAGTTCCAATAAAACCGGCAAAATATCTTCTGCGCTTTTCGGCAAATCGCTGGATTCCAACCTTGCAAAAATTTGCTTATGGTTCAAGATTTTCCCTTGATTTTCGGTAAGTACTTTTAGTATTTCGCTCTCCAACCTATGGGTTTTTAGTTTCTTTTTAGCCATTATCACTGCAAAGATAACTTAATTTCAATAGCTTTAACTTAAGTTAAAATGATGAAATAAAAGTCTTTAAACTTTTCATGTTAGCAAAACATATTGACAAAGCAGAAGGTTTGGAGATAACAGCCTAACTCATGTATGCGAAACCATGGCCTTGGTGTATTCATTAATAGGATGTTCTATTAAATTTTTACTTTCACCTTGTTCAATGATTTCGCCGTTTTTTAAGACCACCAAATATTGGCAAAACCAAGCTGCTACTGCCATTGAGTGGGTAATCATTAAGACACTCAAATTTTCGGTAACCTGCAAATCTTTCAATAAGTTTAATATTTGTGCTTGAACCGACAAATCTAAAGCAGACGTCGACTCATCGCAAATCAACAATACAGGTTTTGCTGCCAGAGCCCTTGCAATGCATAGACGTTGTCTTTGACCACCACTAAATTCGTTTGGATACTTCTGGGCATCATCGGCACATAATCCAACCTTAGCAAGTAAGGTTTCTAAGGCTGCTTTTCTTTCACCTTTATTAAGTTCAGATTGGTGTTTTTGCAATACCTCATCCAACATATTACCCACTTTTAGTGCAGGATTTAATGCTGCAAATGGGTCTTGAAAAATCATTTGTATATTGGAAGTTAGTGGCTTGTTGTTTTTAAAATCAAATTCAATGCTACCCTTGTCCAGTTTTTCCAATTTAACCATCAATCTGGAAATGGTACTTTTGCCCGAACCCGACTCTCCAATTAAACCTACACTTGCCCCTTTTTTAATTTCAAAACTTAGGTCGTTTAAAGCGCGGTAGACTTTTGTTCCATCCCTATAATCTTTTACCAAATGAGCCAATTTCCCTAAGACTTCATCAGAAGATGTTTCAATCGGAATAGCTGAAGGAATAAAATCTGCTCCAGCGATACTGTCATTTAATGTTTGGAGGTAATAGCCTTTGTTTTGCGGCTTAGGTTTACAAGCCAACAAGGCTTTGGTGTAAAGATGCTGAGGCGCCTGAATAATGTCTCTGGTTTGTCCCAATTCTACAATTTCACCCTTATACATCACCGCAATACGGTCTGAAAACCGGGCAACGGCATCAATATCGTGAGACACCAAAAGCATGCTGCGATTGTTTTCGACACACAATTTTTTCAATAGACCCAAAATCTCATCTTGCAAAACCACGTCAAGAGCGGTGGTTGGCTCATCGGCTATAATCAAATCAGGATCTCCAGCCATTGCCATAGCAATCATTACTCTTTGTCTTTGCCCACCGGAAAGCTGAAAAGGAAAAGCATTTAAGACCCTCTGATAATCGACAAGTTCGACAGCTGCGAGCAGTTCGCAAGCCCTCAAATTTATTTCCTTCTTGCCTTTTAAACCACAAAGCTCAATGTTTTCTTTTAATTGCTGGCCGCAAGTTTGTACTGGATTCAGCGCCGTCAGTGGCTCTTGAAAAACATAAGCAATTTTTTTTAAGGCATACTCCTTCCTTGTTTTGCTGTCCATGTTTTCAATTCGCTCAGAAATCCCAGAACTATTGGTAAATGTTATCGAACCTTTGACCAATAGCTGTTCAGCTAAAATTGACAAAATCGATAAGCAAGTTAGAGACTTACCTGAACCCGATTCACCAACCAAAGAAAAGATTTCACCTCTTTTAATTGAGAAAGAAACGTTTTTTACCAAAACATTATCCTTAGACGAAATATGTAACCCTTCAACGTGCAGCATTAGAAGCCCGTATTGTTTGTATTGTTTTGTTGAGAAAAACTTTTGATTGAATTTTTGTATTTAAGATTTTCTTTAATTTCCACCAAAAATTCAAGCAAATCGCCAGGGTTACTAAATATTCGAATGTTTTCGGCTAATTTCAAATCCTTTTTGTTCGATACCTGAGAACCAGAAAGCAATATTTGTGTCTCTTTCCAATATTTGCCGAGGTTATTGATAAAAGTTTGAACACTCACATTGCTGTTCAAAGACGTAATAATACTGAAAATGAAATCGGGTTTACGCAGGTCGAAAATTTTGTAAAGGTCTTCGAATGGTGTTTGAGAACCGAGATAAATGACCTCATGTCCGCGAGAACGCAGCACATAATTAGCAAACAAAATACTCAAATCATGAGACTCACCCGAAGGCACAAAGACTAAAAACTTCTTTGAATCACTGCTTGGGCGTATCGACAAATTATCTATGGCAACAAACAAACGTTGTCTAATAAGATTTGAGATAAAATGCTCGTGCGCTGGGTGAATGGAACCAGAAAGCCATAACAAACCAATTTGTGCTATAAAAGGAAAAACAATCTGGGTCATAGTATCCTCTAGGCCCAATTTCAAAATATTAATGGACAAAATTTTGTTAAACTCCTTTTCATCAAACATCATCATGGTGCTTATGAGTGCTTGAATTTGCCCATCATACTTTGACTTGTTTTCAGACAATTGTTGACATTTCTCGAGAATTTCATCAAGGCCCATTTCCGCTATTTTGGAAATTTTGTACCCATTGTTGTTCAATATTGAAATATTCAGAATCAAACGCAATTGGTCTTCGTCGTAATAACGAATTCCTGTATCGGTTCTATGTGGTTCGAATATTTTATAGCGCTGCTCCCAAATACGAATCGTATGGGCTTTGATTCCGCTTATGTTTTCAAGATCTTTGATAAACAATTTATTTCTAAAGTCTTTTTTTCCCTTTTTCATTTTTGCAAAACTTATAAGTTGTAGGTTTGTTCTAAAATTATGTCTGAAATATTACTCGCAGGTGCTAGTGGTTTAATTGGTTCAAAACTAATTGAAAAGATTAAACAAAAAAATTACAGAATTGTTCTTCTCTCCACACAAAAAAATAAATGCATTAATGAGGAGACACTGTTTTGGGACCCTCAAAACGGAATTTTTCCAGACATAGACTTGAATAGATTTTCAGCTTGTTACAACTTTTGCGGAGCAGGGATTTTTGACGAAAATTTTACCAATGAACGCAAGCTAATACTAAAAGAAAGCCGTGTTAAACCGATTGAATTTTTGCTAAAAAACTTCAAACTACAAAATGTCTTAGTCCCTTCATTCATTTCAGCATCGGCAAGTGGCTATTACCCAAATGTTTGTTTAAATGAATTAAATGAAGATTCCACATTAGGCCAGGGGTATATTTCAGAGCTTGTTGAAAAATGGGAGCAAGCAGCACATGCCTTTAAACCACAGGCACAAAATTTGGCAATTGTGCGCATTGGCATAGTACTTTCTGCGCAGGGTGGTTTTCTAAAGAAACTCACAGCGCCAATGAGATTTTACGCCGGCGCTGTGCCTGGCTCTGGCAAACAAATGTGCAGTTGGGTGCACATAGACGACTTGTGTGATTTGTTTATTTATCTTTTCGAAAACAAACTATCGGGCACCTTCAATGGCGTGGCACCCAAAGCCGAAAGCATCGAAAAAATTAGCCAACAGGCGGCAAAATTGATACACAGGCCTATCCTATTGCCCAATATTCCAAGTTTTATTTTAAGGCTTATTTTCGGAAAAGAAAGGCATGAACTTTTGTTGTGTGATCAAAATATATCTTCCGATAAAATTCAAAAACTTGGATTTAAATTTACATTCAAGACCAGTGGAGACGCTCTAAAAAACTTACTAACGAATGGAAAAGATTAACATTATTTGGTTGCGCCGCGATTTGCGTTTAGAGGACAATGCAGCCTTATCGAATGCCCTTAAAAGCAAGAACACCGTGTTGCCAATTTTTATTTTTGACAGCGAAATTCTCGAAAAACTTAACGACAAGAAAGACCGACGGGTTGAATTCATTTACGAGAGTTTATTGAAATTGAAGTCTGAATTAATTGCACACAATTCAGATTTACTGGTCTTACATGGAAAACCAAAAGACATTTGGGCAAATCTGATTTCCGAATATCTTATTGAGACTGTATTTACGAATACAGATTACGAGCCATATGCCAAGTTGCGTGACAAAGAAATTGAGTCCATACTTTTGAGTAAAGGCATAGAATTTAAGTCTTTTAAAGACCATTGTATTTTTGATTCTACAGAAGTATTAAAAGAGGATGGAAAACCTTACACGGTATTTACCCCATATTCACGCAAGTGGAAAAGCCTAATCAAAGAGGATACATTCAAAGCCCACCCTTGCGCTGAGCATTACAACAATTTCATACAAAATGTAAAATTCGAAATGCCTAGTTTGGCTTCACTGGGATTTGAAAGCAGCAATATTTCTTTCCCAAGCCATACGGTTAATTCAAGCCTAATAAAAAACTATGCCGACACTAGAAACTTTCCGGCATTGGATGCAACCAGTAAATTGAGTTTACACTTTCGATTTGGTACCATCTCGATAAGAGACAAGGCAAAAAAAGCTTTGGCATTGAGTGAAACTTGGTTAAACGAACTAATATGGAGAGATTTCTACATACAAATCATGGCCCAATTCCCGCATGCCATGACGGGCGCATTTAAGCCTGTATACGACCGCATTGAATGGCGCAACGACTCAGAAGAATTCGAGGCTTGGTGCACTGGCAAAACTGGTTATCCCATAGTAGACGCAGGCATGCGCGAATTAAATGCAACTGGTTTTATGCACAATAGGGTGCGCATGGTGGTGGCTAGTTTTTTATGCAAGCACTTGCTTATCGATTGGCGTTGGGGGGAAGCCTATTTTGCAGAGAAATTATTAGACTTCGAATTGGCAAGCAACAATGGCGGATGGCAATGGGCCGCTGGCTCAGGGGTAGATGCAGCACCCTATTTTAGAATATTCAGTCCGAAGTTGCAAACGGAAAGATTTGACCCGAAATTGGCCTATATCAAAAAATGGATACCAGAACTCAATTCACTTGAATATCCAAGGCCAATTGTAGACCACGACATTGCTAGGAAGCGTTGTTTAGAGGTTTATAAAAAGACTTTAAATGAGTCAAAATAAAGAAATTTAAACCCATTTAAGTTGAAGTTTGATTTCAATTTCCTAATTTAAAATAGTAATATTGTCAATTAATAATTCAAGTCAAATAAGCATGAAAAATATTTCTGTAATTGGTTGTGGCACTATGGGAAACGGTATTGCCCACGTATTTGCCCTAGCGGGATTCAATGTACAATTAATCGATATCAATGAAGCAGCATTGCAAAAAGCATTGCTAAAAATCGCTTCTAATTTAGACCGTCAAGTGAGCAAGCAATTAATCACAGAGGAACAAAAAAATCAAGCAATTGGAAATATAAACAGCAGCACAGAATTGTCAAAAGGTGTATCAAATGCCGATTTGGTTATTGAAGCAGCAACTGAGAATGTTGGCATTAAATTACAAATCTTCAAAGACATTGATGCAGCAGCGCCAGCGCATTGCATATTGTCTTCAAATACTTCATCAATTAGTATTACAAAAATAGCAGCTGTTACCAGTAGACCAGATAAGGTTATTGGTATGCACTTTATGAATCCAGTACCGGTGATGAAATTGGTTGAAATTATCAATGGTTATAAAACTTCAAAAGAAGTTACTGAAACCATTATGAATTTGAGCAAGACCATTGGAAAAGTTCCAACTTTGGTGAACGACTATCCTGGTTTTGTTGCGAACAGAATTTTAATGCCAATGATCAATGAAGCAATCATCACTTTAAATGAAGGTGTTGCAGGTGTTGAAGAAATTGATACCGTTATGAAATTAGGCATGGCCCATCCAATGGGACCTCTACAATTAGCAGACTTTATTGGACTTGATGTATGTTTGGCCATTATGAATGTATTAAACGATGGCCTAGGCAATCCAAAATACGCTGCCTCTCCATTGTTAATTAATATGGTTACAGCTGGCGATTTAGGGGTTAAATCTGGTCGTGGATTTTACGATTACAGCGCAGGCGGAAAAGACCTAGTTGTTGCACCTAAATTCAGCTAAGTATTTTCCTTATTAAATAACAAAAAGATTTATGTCATATTATTTTGGCTTGGACTTTGTTTTCATGTTGAAAAATAGCATTTTGCACCCTTATGGCAAATAAAGAATCTTGGGGATCTCGTGTAGGTCTGATACTGGCAATGGCCGGAAATGCGGTTGGATTGGGAAACTTCTTAAGGTTTCCAGTACAAGCGATACAAAATGGTGGTGGAGCCTTTATTATTCCATACATCACATGTTTTATTTTAATGGGCGTGCCTTTGCTGTATGTCGAGTGGGCAATGGGTCGCTTTGGCGGCAAATCGAATAACCATTCTACACCCTTCATATTGGATAGCATGGACAAAAAACGCCTTTGGAAATACATAGGGGTGTTTGGCATATTTACCAATGTAGCCGTGGCTGCATATTATTGCTATTTGGAAAGTTGGACCTTATCGTACATGTTCCATTCAGTTACAGGTACATTTAAGGGCATGGACCAAGGTTCAGTTGCTAATTTCTTTAACACCTATATTGATGTATCCAATTTAAAATCTGGTGCGGGCATTGAAGCAATTGTTTTTTGGATAATTACATTGTTATTGAACACTTGGATTTTAAGCAAAGGTCTTAGCGCTGGTGTTGAAAAAACAGCAAAAATCGGTATGCCTTTGTTGATTGTATTCGGAATATTTTTGGCGTATAAAGGGATCACCTTAAAAGCAGGACATCACGATGCCATCAACGATGGCACCTTGGGAATGAACTATCTTTGGACGCCAGATTTCAGTTCTATTTGGAACGCGAAAGTGTGGTTGGCGGCTGCCGGACAAATATTTTTTACCTTGTCTTTGGGTATGGGTTCAATACATTGTTATGCCTCATACGTTAAGTCAAAAGACGATATCGCTCTTAATTCTCAATCTGCTGGCTGGATGAACGAGTTTGTAGAAGTTGTATTGGGTAGTTCGATTTTAATACCAATTGCAGTTGGGTATTTGGGTATCGACCAAGTAGTGGAAATGACAAAAACAGGTGGCTTAGGCTTAGGGTTTAAAACACTTCCCTATTTATTTCAACAGTGGGGAGATACTATGGCTTTGATTGCTGGAGTGATGTGGTTTGGCTTACTCTTCTTTGCAGGTATAACATCTTCTTTGGCCATGGGCACACCATGGATGGGATTTTTAGAAGATGAATTTGGGTGGTCGCGACAAAAGGGCGCATGGTCATTCGGTTTGGTGGTTTTAATATTAGGACTTCCAACGGTTTTGTTTTTCAATCAAGGTGTTTTTGATGAATACGATTATTGGGCAGGCACTGTTTCTTTGGTGGTATTTGCTCTAATAGAAATCATTCTATTTGCCTGGGTATTTGGTATAGATAAAGGTTGGAGAGAAATCATTGAAGGCGCCGACATTAAGGTACCTAACTTCTATAAATTTGTAATTAAATACGTAACGCCCCTGATTTTGGCCTTTGTATTCTTTGCAAGTTTGCCAGACATTTGGAAGACGATAAACCACACAGCCACTAAAACAGAAATATCCGAAGCAAGCAATCCCCAAACATTAAAAGATCAAATTTTCGAGATAAGAAACAGTGATTTAAAAAACCTTAGTGATTCGCAAATATATTTTGGACAAAACATCATGAATGAAAACAACCTTAGTAAGGCTGAAAAAACAGGTATATTTGCAGTTAGAGAAAAAGACAAACTCTACAAAAACTATACAGCTGCCTCCTTTAGTTTGAATGCATTCAAAAGAGAGAAAGAAAGAATGATGTGGTTTAAGAATATTTCGAGACCTTTCCTCTTAATCGTCTTTGGTCTAATCGCCTATATGGTTCACCTAGCTTCTAAACGCAGAAATACCCTTAAAAACATATGAATACCAGCGCACTTATAACCATGGTGGCATCCTTTGCTGTGATTACCTTTATGACCTTATATTACTTCATCAAAGTATTAAGAACCCCACCAAAGGATCCTCAAAACGATAGTTATTCAGAAACAAATTAAAATGCAAGACAC